>CAVRSH010000041.1:0-101115 GCA_963723815.1 uncultured Actinomycetota bacterium
TCGTTACCTTCAGACGACGTATTGCTACCCGCAGATCGGCGAACTCCCGGCGCCCCCGGAGGCGTTCCACCAGCTCCATGGTCGCCGTGACGTCGCAGGTCACCCATTCCGAGACGTGGGGCGCGGTGAAGGCCGACTGCACCATGGCTGTCGCGGTCGCCTTGCGCACACCCTTGATCGGGATTCGGGTCTCGGACGCGCCGGTGGTCGCCGGAGCGGCCGGCGCCGCTTCGGCCGGTTCGGAGTCGCTCGACGCAGCGCTGGGTCACGTCGTCGCGGGTGATCACGCCACCGACGCCACTGCCGCTCAGCGCACCAAGATCAACTCCGAGATCCTTGGCCAGCTTGCGCACCGGCGGCTTGGCCAGGATCGCTCCGGCTGACCGCTGCGGCGCGGGCGCCGCCGCGCCCGGTCCCGGCAACGGGGCGGACGGTGACGAGCCGCCGTTCCCGCCGTCGGCGTGCAACGCCTTCCGTCCGTCGGCCCGCCGGGAGACGGGCGCGTCGGTCGCGAAGGTCGCGCCGCCAACTGGGCGTGCACCTGGTCCGACGTCGGATCGGCCGCCGCCACCTTCCGCGGACGGCGTTTGGTCTCGGCGGTCTTGGGCCCGTAGCCGACCAGGTTCGCGACCCGTCCGCCCGCCGCCTGGTCGCCGGTCTGATCAGCCTCGACCGTCCCGGACTGCGTCGTCGCGGTCGCCGCGGGCACAAGATCATCTTCGGCGGCGGGCTCCGCACTCGGCACTCCGTCGTCGATCGCGATGATCGGCCGGCCGACGTCGACCGTGTCGCCCTCGTTGACCAGGAGCGACGTCACCGTGCCGGCGTACGGACTGGGCAACTCGACCAGCGACTTGCTGGTCTCGACCTCCACCACGATGTCGTTGATCTTGACCTGGTCGCCGACCGCCACCCGCCAGGTGACGATGTCGGCCTCGACCAGCCCCTCGCCCGGATCAGGCAGCCGAAATTCCCGGATCGCCATCGACGCGGACTCCTTCTAGTAGGCGAGCGAGCGGTCGACGGCGTCCAGCACGCGGTCGAGATCGGGCAGGTACTCGTCCTCGGCCCGGCTCGGCGGGTAGGGCACGTCGAAACCAGCCACCCGCAGCACCGGCGCCTCCAGGGAGTAGAAGCAACGCTCGGTGATCCGGGCCGCCAACTCCGCCCCCAGCCCGAGAGTCAGTTGTGCCTCGTGGACCGTGATCACGTGCCCGGTCTTCTCCGCCGACGCGATGATCGGGGCCATGTCGAGCGGGGCGAGGCTGCGCAGGTCGATGACCTCGAGATCACGGCCCTCGTCCTCGGCCGCAGCCAGCCGCTTCCAGGCACGTCTTGACCATCGGTCCGTACGCGAGCAGCGTGGCGTCGGCGCCCTCGCCGCACCACCCGGGCCGAATGCAGCGGCGGCGGAGTGGCCGACTCGTCCACCTCGCCCTTCTCGTGGTAGCGCCGCTTGGGCTCGAGGAAGATCACCGGATCGTCGGAGGCGACGGCCTGCTGGATCATCCAGTACGCGTCGACCGGGTTGGAGCAGGTGACCACCTTCAGACCGGTGGTGTGCGCGAAGTAGGTCTCGGGCGACTCGCTGTGGTGCTCGACGGCCCCGATCCCACCCCCGTAAGGGATCCTGATCACCATCGGCATCTTGATCAGGCCCTTGGACCGCCAGTGCATCCGCGACACCTGGGTGACGATCTGGTCGAAGGCGGGGTAGATGAAGCCGTCGAACTGGATCTCGCACACCGGCCGGTAGCCGCGGATGGCCATCCCGACCGCGGTGCCGACGATGCCCGATTCGGCCAGCGGCGAGTCGATCACCCGATGCTCGCCGAAGTCCTTCTGCAGGCCCTCGGTGACCCGGAACACACCGCCGAGCTTGCCGATGTCCTCGCCGGCGAGCACGACCTTGGGATCGGCCTCCAGCGCCCGCGCGGAGTCCGGCGTTGATGGCCTTGGCGAGGGTGAGCCTGGTCATTTCTGCGCACCCCCGTGCTCGGTCCTGAAGCTCGCGGCATAGTCGCGATAGAGCGCCTGCTGCTCGGCGAGCTGGGGTGTCTGCTCGGCGAAGACCCAGTCGAAAGTCTCGGCCAGGGTCGGCTCCGGCAGCGCCAGACACGCGGCCCGGAGGTTGGCCGACAACTCGTCGGCCTCGGCGTCGATGGCGGCGAAGAAGTCGTCATCGACCTGGGTGTTGCGGGTGAGGTAGGCCCGGACCCGTTCGATCGGATCCTTGAGCCGCCAGTGTTCGAGTTCGTCGGCGAGCCGGTACTTCGTCGGGTCGTCGGAGGTGGTGTGGGCGCCCATCCGGTAGGTGTAGGCCTCGATCAGCGTCGGTCCGTTGCCGGAGCGGGCCCGATCGAGCGCGGCCGCCGTGACGGCGTGCACCGCGAGCACGTCGTTGCCGTCCACCCGGACGCCGGGGAAGCCGAAGCCGGCCGCCCGGCGGTACAACGGGATCCGGGACTGCCGTTCGATCGGCTCGGAGATCGCCCACTGGTTGTTCTGGCAGAAGAACACCACCGGAGCGTTGTAGGAACTGGCGAAGACGAAGCTCTCGTTGACATCGCCCTGGCTCGTGGCGCCGTCGCCGAAGTAGCTGATCACCGCGGCGTCGCGACCGGGATCGCCGGTGCCGACGCAGCCGTCACGCTCGATGCCCATCGCGTAGCCGGTCGCGTGCAGCGACTGGGAGCCGATGATGATCGCGTACAGGTGGAAGCCGTGCTCGGCCACATCCCAGGTGCCCGGGTCGATGCCGCGGAACATCGCCAGCAGCCGCAGCGGGTCGACACCGCGGATCCAGGCGACGCCGTGCTCACGGTAGGTCGGGAAGGCGTAGTCCTGCCGGTACATGGCGCGACCGGACCGATCTGCGCCGCCTCCTGGCCCAGCAGCGAGGGCCACAGGCCCAGTTCGCCCTGCCGCTGGAGCGCGATCGCCTCGTTGTCGACCGGCGGACCAACAGCATGTCGCGATAGAAGCTCTTGATCTGCTCGTCGTCGCCGGTGAAGGCGTACTCGGGGTGCTCGATTCGCTCCCCCTCCGGTGTCAACAGCTGGATGAGCTCGACTTCCGCGCTCATGCCACTGGCGTCGCTCACAGGTGCATCCTCTCGTCAAGGTGCGGTGGGTCCCCCGCATCAAGTTCGGTTCAAGGCGCGGGATCGCCGCGCTTTCGCGAGCTGTCCCGGACCGGTTGTTCTCCTTGTGGGAGCGGCGCGGACCGAGATTTCCCCCAACGTACCGCCTGCCCGGCAGGCTCGGGAAAACAACTTGCATGTCCTATTTGTTTGGTTCAGCCTGATTTCAGCTCTCCGGTGTGGAGGGATGACTTCGAGCGAAGGAGGTGTGACGTGTCCATCAACTGCCTCTGGGTTGCCGTCAGTTGCTGGGCCAAACCCGTCACCCCTTCGCTTCAGGAGCTCATTCCTCACATGTCAGAGCACGGATTTCAATTCGCTGATCTTCCCTTCACGTTCGCAGCCGTCGACGACGACCTGGCCCCCGGCCAGCGCTGGTCGACCTGGGACGACATCGGCATCACCGCCGGCCCGGAACCGTGGCCGGAGTGGGTGATCACCGCCGACGCCGCCATCGACACCGATCTCGGCATTCTCAAGACGGGCAAGGAAGCCGACGTCTTCCTGCTCGAACGCGCCACCGACGAGGGCGGCGTGATCATGGCCGCCAAGCGCTACCGCAGCCATCAGGATCGACTCTTCCAGCGCGACAGCGGCTATCAGGAGGGTCGCCGGAGGCGGAACACCCGGGACAGCCGGGCCGCCGCCAAGGGCACCCGCTGGGGGCGGTCGATCCAGGCCGGCGAGTGGACGCGCGCCGAGTTCGGCTATCTCGCCGACCTCTGGTCGGCCGGACTGCCGGTGCCGTACCCGGTGCAGTTGGACGGCACCGAGATCTTGATGGAGTTCATCACGGTGGCCGACGGCACCAGCGCACCGCGGCTGGCTCAGACGCGGCCGGCGGCGCCGCTGTTGCGCAGCTACTGGGAACAGCTGACCGACGCCATGCGGGTGCTGGCCCGGCTCGGGTTGACCCATGGCGATCTCTCGGCGTTCAACCTGCTGGCCGCCGACGAACGTCTGGTGATCATCGACCTGCCGCAGATGGTCGACGTGATCGCCAATCCGCAGGGCATGGAGTTCCTGGCCCGCGACTGCCGCAACGTGGCCACCTGGTTCGCCGGGCGGGGGCTCGAGGTGGACGGTGAGGAGCTCTTCAGTGAGTTGGCGGCGTTCGCCTGGTGATGTCGCCTACTGGAAGCGGGCGATCCGGAAGACGGCCGCGGCCACCGCCTCCGGGCCGGCGGCGAGGGACACCCGCACGGTCCGGCCGCCGCGCGACCGGATCGAAGTCCAGCCCCGGAGTCAGGGCCACGCCCTCCTGCTCCAGCAGCGCGGCGCACCAGGCGGCGGAGTCGGGATGGCGACCGAGCCGCTCACCGATGTCGGCATAGACATAGAACGCGCCGTCGGCCGGCGCGACTCCGCTCCAACCCAGTTCGCCGATCGCGTTCAGCAAGATCATTCGGGCGTCGCTGAACTCACCGACGGCGGCGGCCGCCTCGGCGTACGAGCTGTCGGTGAAGGCGGCAACCGCGGCGTGCTGCGCCGGAACCGGCGGGCAGAGGGCGAAGTTGCCGGCCAGCGCGTCGTACGCGGCGACAAGATCATCAGGAACCAGGCACCAGCCCAGCCGCCAGCCGGTCATCCCCCAGTACTTGGAGAACGAGGAGATCACCAGCGATTGTCGATCATGCTCCCAGGCGCAACTGCCCACTGTGGCACCGCCGGTGATGCCGTGATAGATCTCGTCGCTCACCAGCCGGACACCATGATCACCGCACCATCCGGCTCAGCTCGGCCGAGCAGCTCGGAGTCGATCATGGTCCCGGTCGGGTTGGCCGGCGAGGCGATCACCAGTCCGGCCAGCGGCGCATCGGCGTGCGCAGCGGCGAGCATCTCCACGTCCGGCTGGAAACGGCGCTCCGGGCCGCACGGCAGGTCGACCACCACGCAGCCGAGCGAACTGAGGATGTTGCGGTACGCCGGGTAGCCCGGGCGGGTCAGGGCGACCCGGTCACCATGATCGAAAGCGGCGAGGAAACTCAACAGGAAGGCGCCCGACGAGCCGGTGGTCAGCGCGATCTGATCGGGATCGATCTCGAGGCCGTACCAGCGCCGGTAGTGACCGGCGAGCTCACGGCGCAGCGGCCGGATGCCGAAGGTCTCGCTGTAGCCCAGCGGGGTCCGGTCGATCATCAGCTCGGCGGCCCGGCGACGCACGTCGGACGGCGCGCCCTGGGACGGCTCGCCGGCGCACAGCGAGATCACGTCGCGACCCGCCGCGCGCAGTTCGGCGACCCGGTTGAGGATGCTCATCACCGCGAACGGCGGCACGGCCGCCCGGGCCGACGGCGTCACGCGTTCTGCTTGCGCTTGCGGGCGCGATAGGCGGCGACATTGGTGCGGTTGCCGCAGTTGCCGGTGTCGCAGTAGCGCTTGGAAGAGTTGCGCGACAGGTCCACCAGCACATCCTGGCAGTCGTCGGCGGCGCAGATCTTCAGCCGATCAAGATCGTCTTCGCGGACCAGGTCGAGGAAGCCCATCGCGGCCTCGGCGGCCAGTCGGTGGGCCAGCGGCGCATCCGGACGGGTCACGTGCAGGTGCCAGTCCCATTGATCGTGCTTGCTGAGATAGGGCTGCGCGTCCGCGTCGGCGAGGATCTCGTTGACCATGGCGGCGACGGTGTCGCGATCGGTGGCCGTCCAGACCGCTCGCAACCGGCCGCGCAACGCCCGGACCTGGGCCAGCTCCTCGGCGGTCCGCAGATGCTCCCCCGAGAACGGCCAGCGCTCGAAGAACGCGTCCAGTCCGGCCCGGGTCTCGAGCTCATCGCCCTCGTCGCTCAAGGTGTTCACCAGGGCCGCGGTCTGGGCGAGCGCGAGCTCGGTGTCATGAGCAAAATGCACGTTGACTCCTGACAGGTTTTCCTCTAGTGTCATTAGTGTAATCGCATTTTGGTCATGACGAGCTCTGCTCTGGGCCAGGGAAATGGAGTGGGTGATGACTTCCGTCAAGACGTTACCGGCGCGCCAGCAGTTGGGCGGCGCCTACGGTCGATCCCTCGCCATCGCCCTCAGTTCGGCCGCCGCCTTCGGGCTTTCCGGCGCGCTCGCCCGCTCGCTGCTCGATCTCGGCTGGACCCCGGCCGCGGTGGTCGCCGTCCGCATCTTCGGCGCGTTCGCCGTGCTGCTGGTGCCCTGCATCGTGCTGATCCGCCGGATCGGCCTGCCCAACCGGCGACAGACGGCGCGGTTGGTGGCTTACGGCATCATCGCCGTCGGCGGCGCCCAACTCTGCTACTTCAGCGCGGTGCAGTACCTGTCGGTCGGGGTCGCCCTGCTGCTGGAGTACTCAGCGCCCATCCTGCTCATCGGCTATCACTGGGCGCGCAGTCGGAAGCGGCCCACGCTGCCGGTGCTGCTCGGTGCCGGCTTGTCCGTCATCGGGCTGGTTCTGGTGCTCGACCTGCGTGACGGCTTCAGCCTGAACCCGATCGGCGTGGCCTGGGGTCTCGGCGCGGCGCTCTGTCTCTGCGGCTACTTCGTGCTCAGTGAGGGCAGCGACTCGGGCAACGACGTGCATCCGCTGCTGCTCACCACGGTAGGCACCGGTGTCGGCGGGGCGGCGGTCCTCACCGTCGCGGCCTTCGGACTCCTGCCGCTGGCGGCGCAGACCGGATCGGTTCAGCTCGCCGGCGTCTCGTTCAGCTGGTGGCTGCCGATGCTGACGTTGATCCTGGTCACCGGGGTCTTCTCCTACCTGACCGGCATCATCGCGGTCCGTCGGCTGGGCAGTTCCATCGCGTCGTTCGTCGCGCTGACCGAGGTGATCTTCGCGGTGGTCTTCGCGTTCGTGCTGCTCGGCCAGCAGCCCGGCCTCATCCAACTGGTCGGCGGCGCCCTGGTCCTGGCCGGCATCGCCGTGGTGCAGCGCCGGGGTTCCGCTGCTTAGACTCGCCCGGTGGACAGCCGCCCCGGACGAGCCAGCGGGCTGCTCGTGGCCGGCACGTCCTCCGATGCCGGCAAGTCGCTGGTGGTCACCGGACTGTGCCGAGCCCTCGCCCGGCGCGGAATCCACGTGGCTCCGTTCAAGGCGCAGAACATGTCGAACAATTCGGCCGTCTGCGCCGACGGCGCGGAGATCGGGCGGGCGCAGTTCCTCCAGGCGCAGGCCGCCGGCGTCGAACCCACCTCGGCGATGAATCCGGTGCTGCTGAAGCCGGGCTCGGACCGCCGATCCCACGTCGTGCTCCGCGGGCGGCCGTACGGCACCCTGGAGTCCGGCGAGTACGCCACCGGTCGCGGTGAGCTCGCCGCAGCCGCCTTCGACGCGTACGACGAACTGGCCGAGCAGCACGAGATGATCATCTGCGAGGGCGCCGGGTCCCCTGCGGAGATCAACCTGCGGGCGGGCGACTACGTGAACCTCGGCCTGGCCCAGGCCAAGAGCCTTCCCGTCACCGTCGTCGGCGACATCGATCGAGGGGGTGTGCTGGCCGCCCTCTTCGGCACCGTGGCCCTGCTTGACGAGACGGACCGCGCCATGATCACCAGCTTCATGATCAACAAGTTTCGGGGCGATGCCGCGGTGCTGCAGCCGGGACTTGACGATCTGACCCGTCGGACCGGGGTCCCGTTCGTCGGCATCCTGCCGTGGCTGACCGACGTCTGGCTCGACGGTGAGGACGCGCTCGACATCGGCGCCTGGCGGCGCCGTGATCATCATCCCGGCGACCTGAGGATCGCCGTGGTCGGACTACCGCGGCTGTCGAACGCCACCGACGTCGACGCCCTGGCCGCGGAGCCGGGAGTCCAGGTCCGGGTCACTGCGGACCGCGACGTGGTGGCCGGCGCTGATCTCGTGCTGCTGCCCGGCTCGCGGGCGACCGTCTCCGATCTGGCCTGGCTGCGGGCGAACGGACTCGCCGAAGCTATCGGTGAGCGGGCGCGGCGGGGCGCTCCGGTCCTCGGCATCTGTGGTGGCTATCAAATGCTGGCGGCAACGATCCTCGACGACGTCGAGTCGGGGTGCGGACAGCTCGACGGGCTCGGACTGCTGCCGACCAAGATCACCTTCTCCGCGGCCAAGGTCCTGGGGCGACCGCGGGGCTCCTGGCGGGGACATGAGGTCACCGCGTACGAGATCCACCACGGCCGGGCCGAGATCCTCGGCGAGGCCGAGCCGTTCCTCGACGGTTGGCGGCGTGACGAGGTGTGGGGGACGATGTGGCACGGCGCCTTCGAGAACGACGACTTCCGGCGGAGCTGGCTGGCTGACCGCGCTCGAGCAAGCGGATCCGACTGGCGACCCGAGCCGACCGCTCCCGGCTACGGTGAGCGTCGCGAGACCATGATCAACATTCTGGCCGATGCCATCGATGATCATGTCGACCTCCCCCGGCTGCTGGTCGGCACCCGGATCGGCCACCGGCTGTGACCGTCCAAGCCCTGGTGATCGGCATCGGCAGCGGGAACCTCGAGCATCTGACCCGCGAGGCGATCGCCGCACTGAATCGGGTCGACGTCTTCATCGTCGCCGACAAGGGAGAGGCCAAGCACGATCTGGTCGAGTTGAGGACCGAGATCTGCCGGACGTTCATCGAGCATGATCATTACCGGATCGTCGAAGTCGCCGACCCCCCTCGCGGACCCGACCGAGAACGGGACGAAGCGGCGTACGGGTCGGCGGTGAAGTCCTGGCACGAGGCCCGGGCCCAGAGCTATGCGACGACGATCGCCGATGAGGTCGGCGCCCACGGCACGGTCGGCTTTCTGGTCTGGGGAGATCCGGCCTACTACGATTCGACGATCCGGATCGTCGAATCAGTCGCCGCGGCCGGCGTGGCGCTCGAGCTGACCGTCATTCCCGGCATCAGCAGCGTCCAGCTGCTGGCCGCGCGACACAAGATCGTCCTGAACCGGATCGGACAGCCGATCCACCTCACCACCGGGCGCCGGCTCGCGACGGAGTACTCGCCGGGGCTGGGCGACGTGGTGGTGATGCTGGACGGCGATCTCAGCTGTGCGCGGCTGCTGCCCGAGTTCGGTGATCTTCAGATCTTCTGGGGCGCCCAGCTCGGGCTGCCCGACGAGGCGTTGATCTCCGGCCGTCTCGCCGAAGTCCTCGAACTGATCGTCAGCACCCGGTCGGCGATTCGCGAGGCGCGTGGCTGGGTGATGGACACCTACCTGCTGCGCCCGCCGGATTCGTGACGACAACGAGACCTACAGCAAGGGACTGCCCATGACCGATCATCCCGCCCCGCCGGCCACCGCCGCCATCGCCGACGCCTCGATCCGGCTCGGCGTCCCGGTGCGGACGGCGCCGGTCAGCCTCGTGCCCCTGACACCCGGAGCGGTCTTCCACGGACCGGCGCGGCCGATCACCCACCTCGGCAGCGTGGACGTGCTGCTGGAGACCATCGACGACGCGCCGCCGGGCGGCGTGCTGGTGATCGACAACGGCGGCCGCCACGACGAAGCCTGCGTCGGTGACCTGATGGTCCTCGAAGCCCAGCTGGCCGGGCTGTCGGCGATGGTCATCTGGGGCCGGCACCGCGACACCGCCCAACTCCGAGAGATCGGGTTGCCGCTGTTCAGCCTGGGCAGTTCATCGTTCGGTCCGCGCCGGGTGCCGCCGGCCGGCCGGCCGATGCGCTCGGCGTACCTGGACGGCGCGGCGGTCACCGAGGACGACGAGGTCGTCGGCGACGACGACGGGGTGTTGTTCCTGGCCCCGGAACGGCCGGGTTGAGCTGCTGGAACTGGCCGCGTCGATCCAGCAGACCGAGGCGGCCCAGGCCGACCGGATGCGGGCCGGCGCCAGCCTGCGGGAGCAACTCGACTTCGCCGGCTACCGCAGGCAGCAGGCCGTTGATCCGGGCCTCACGTTGCGGCAGCACCTGCTGACCCGCGGCAACTCGATCGAGGTCTGATGGGTCCGAGCCTGTCGGTTCCCACGTATACGTGGGAATCTCGCACTGTACCAGGAAACTTCCTAGGTACAGCGATAGGAAAGTAGGTAAAGCGGGTACTTCGACAAGCTCAGGGCGCGAATCGATCAGCGAACGAGCGAATCCGCCGGTCCAACCGACCTGCTCGCAGGCCAAGCTTCAGCTGCAGGAAGCCGAACTGCCTCGAGTTCGCGGGCCCGGTTCAGCGCTCCGGCATCGACGGCGTCGACACCGCCGGCGGTGAGCGGCGTCGGCGAGCGTCGACTTGGCCTCGGCGTCATCACCGGCGATCAGCACGGTGGTCTTGTTCGCACCGACGGACTTCGCCGCCAGGGTCGCGGCGAAGTTGGTGTTGAACGCCTTGAGCACCTGAGAGTCGGGCAGGGAGGCCGCGAGCTCCGCCGCTGCCGAGCTGTCAGCCGGCACGGCCAGGGAGTCGAAGGTCTCGAAGTTCAGCGGGTTGGTGATGTCGACGACGACCTTTCCGGCCAGTTGGTCACCATAGGTCGCGGCGATCTCGCCCAGCGCCGGGTAGGGAACGGCGAGGACCACGATGTCGCCGTTGACCGGACTGTCGGGAGCCGAGGAGGTGGTGAGGTGCTCGACGGTGGCGCCGCCGGCCGTGAGGACGTCGCCGATCGCGCTGCCCATGTTGCCGCTGCCGAAGATGGTGACATTGGTCATGAAGAAGCCTCTTCGAGTGATGATTATGGTTGTATCTACAACTAAAACCTAGCAGACATTAGTTGTAGATACAACTAATCTTGTAGACTGTCTGCATGAGCGACACCGCATGGCTGGATGCTGAGCAGCAGGTGGACTGGGTGCGGTTCGCCGCCGTGCTGGAACTGCTGCCGGCCGCCCTGGACGCCCAGCTCAGCCGCGACGAGGGGCTGACCCACTTCGACTACTTCGCGCTGGCCATGCTGTCGGAATCGCCCGAGCGCACGCTGCGGATGACGGCGCTGGCCGCCCGGACCAACGCCACCCTGCCCCGGCTCTCCCGCGTGGTGACGCCGACTGGAAGTTCTCGGCCTGGTCGAGCGCAGTCCGTGCCCGCAGGATCGGCGCGCCACCAACGTCACCCTGACCTCGGCCGGCTGGGACAAGGTGGTGCACGCCGCACCCGGCCATGTCGGCGACGGTCCGGCGAGTACGTCATCGACGCTCTGACTCCAGCGCAGCTCCGGCAGCTCGGTGGCATCTCCAGCCGGCTGCTGGAGAAGCTCGATCCCGACGGGCGGATGTTCGCTCGACTCAGCCGAGGCGGCTCGAACCGAGCAGACCAGTCACCTCCATGATCAACACGACCCGCTTGGGATTCTCCCGCGGCTGCCGGTAGCGCTGCGCGTAGCGGCGTACGGCGTCGGCCACCGCCTCCGGATCGGTGTCGACCCGCAGCGGGCCGCTGAGGGTGATCCAACGACCACGGTCGACCTGACAGAGCGCACCGACTGCACCGGCGCGAGCAGCGTTGCCGGCCTTGACCGAGTCGCCGCTGGTGATCACTCTGGCGATCCGGGCCGAGGCTCGTAGGTGAAACCGACGGGCACGACGTGCGGCGAGCCGTCACGGCGCAGGGTGGTCAAGGTGGCGAGGTGCCGCTCGGTCAGGAAGTCGATCACCTCGGGACCAAGATCATCAAGATCGAGGCCCATCAGCCGGCGTCCTCGAGATCGCCCTCGACGTCGAGGTAGACCTGCTGCATCGCGGCCACCAGCTCCGGGTCGGGCTCCTCCCACAGGCCGCGATCGGCAGCCTCGCCGAGCTTCTCGATGATGCCGCGCAGCGCCCACGGGTTGGCGTGCTTCATGAAGTCCTGGTTCTGCTTGTCCAGCACGTAGCTCGTCGCGAGCTGCTCGTACATCCAGTCGGTGACCACGCCGGCCGTCGCGTCGAAGCCGAACAGGTAGTCGACGGTGGCGGCCAGCTCGAACGCACCCTTGTAGCCGTGGCGTTGCATGGCGGCGATCCACCGCGGGTTGACCACCCGGGCGCGGAACACCCGAGCCGTCTCCTCGGTCGAGCGAGCGCGTGCGCACGGCCTCCGGGCGTGGTCGAGTCGCCCACGTAGGCCTTCGGAGCCGACCCGGTCAGCGCCCGTACGGTGGCGACCATCCCGCCGTGGTACTGGAAGTAGTCGTCGGAATCGGCGATGTCGTGTTCGCGGGTGTCGACGTTCTTGGCGGCCACGGTGATCCGCCGGTAGTTGGCCTCCATGTCCGGCCGCGCCGGGATGCCGTCAAGATCACGTCCGTACGCGAATCCGCCCCAGGCGCTGTAGACCTCAGCCAGATCCTGATCATTGCGCCAGTTGCCGGCCTCGATCAGCGGCAGGATGCCGGCCCCGTACGAGCCCGGTTTCGATCCGAAGATCCGGGTGGTGGCGCGCCGCCCGTCGCCGTGCCGGGCAAGATCAGCTTGGGCATGCGCGGCGGACGTAGTTCGGTCGACCGGCTCGTCCAGCTCGGCCACCAGCCGGACGGCGTCGTCGAGCATGGCGACCACGTGCGGAAAGGCGTCCCGGAAGAAGCCGGAGATCCGCACCGTGACGTCGATCCGCGGCCGGCCCAGTTCGTCGAGGCTCACCGCCTCCAGCCCGACGACCCGGCGGGAGGCCTCGTCCCATACCGGGAGCACCCCGAGCAGGGCCAGCACCTCGGCGATGTCGTCGCCCGAGGTCCGCATCGCCGACGTGCCCCAGACCGACAAGCCCGACCGACTGCGGGTAGCCGCCCGTCTCGTCGAGATGCCGGCGGAGCAGCGAATCGGCCATCGCCTGGCCGGTCTGGTAGGCCAGCCGGGAGGGAATGGCCTTCGGGTCGACAGAGTAGAAGTTCCGCCCGGTCGGCAGCACGTTGACCAGTCCGCGCAGCGGCGAGCCGGAGGGCCCGGCCGGGCACGTACCCACCGTCCAGGGCGTGCAGGGCCGCGTCGATCTCGCCCGCGGTCCGCGCCAGTCGCGGGACGACCTCGAGGCAGGCGAAGCGCAACGCGGCCGCGACGCCGGCGTTCGGCTCCCCGAGGACTCGCTCCGACGACGCCATCCACCGCGTCGGCCGACCAGCCCGCGTCGGCGACGGCCTCGACCAGCCGGTCCGGGCCTGCGCCTCGATTCCGTCCACCTCCAGATGCCGGAGCCGGCCGAGGCACCTTCGGTCGAGCCCGAGCGCGGTCCGCAAGCCCGGGAACGCCGATTGACCTGGCCGCCAAAGACCTGGTTGGAGCGCAGGATGGCCAGCACCAGGTTGATCAGCTCGTCGCCCTCGGGCGCCTGGCCGAGCACATGCAGCCCGTCGCGGATCTGCACGTCCTTGATCTCGCACAGCCAGCCGTCGACGTGCATCACGAACTCGTCGAACGCCGCATCGTCCGGGCGGTCGTCCAGACCAAGATCATGATCGAGCTGGGCCGCCTGGATCAGGGTCCAGATCTCGCCGCGCAGGGCCGGCACCTTGGCCGGGTCCATCGCGGACACGTTGCCGTACTCGTCCAGCAACTGCTCCAGCCGGGCGATGTCGCCGTACGACTCGGCCCGGGCCATCGGCGGCATCAGGTGGTCGATGATCGTCGCGTGGGCGCGCCGTTTGGCCTGGGTGCCCTCGCCCGGGTCGTTGACCAGGAAGGGATAGATCAGCGGCAGCGAGCCGATGGCGGCATCGGTGCCGCAGACCGGCGGACATGCCGAGGGTCTTGCCCGGCAGCCATTCCAGGTTCCCGTGCTTGCCGACGTGCACGACGGCGTGCGCGCCGAACTCCTTCTCGACCCAGCGGTAGACCGCGAGGTAGTGGTGTGACGGAGCAAGATCAGGATCGTGGTAGATCGCGATCGGATTCTCGCCGAAGCCCCGCGGCGGCTGGACCAAGATCACGACGTTGCCAGCCTTGCAGCGTGGCGGCCACGATCTCGCCGTCGGGCCCGCGGCTGCCGATCGACGAACAGCTCACCGGGCGCCTCGCCCCACGCCTCGACCACCGCATCCGACAAGATCGTCGGGCAGTTCCGCGAGCCAGCGCCGATAGGTCGCCGCCGGGATCCGGACCGGTTGTCCGGCCAGTTGATCACTGGTCAGCCACTCGGGGTCCTGGCCGCCGGCGGCGATCAGCGCGTGGATCAGCGCGTTGCCGGCGGTCGTGTCGGGCTGCTCGCCCTCGATCGGCTCCAGCGGTCCGGTGCCGGGCAGTTCCCCCGGTTCGCCCAGGTCGTAGCCGGCCGCGCCGCATCGCCCGCAGCAGGCGGATCACCGAGACCGGCGTGTCCAGCCCGACCGCGTTGCCGATCCGGGAGTGCTTCGTCGGATACGCCGACAGCACGATGGCGATCCGGCGTTCCGCGGGTGGGATGATGGCGGAGCCGGGCGTGGTTGACCGCGATCTCGGCGACCCGACGGCACCGCTCGTGGTCGGGTACGTAGTGCGGCAGCCCGTCGGCGTCGGACTCCTTGAACGAGAAGGGCACGGTGATGATCCGGCCGTCGAACTCGGGCACGGCGACCTGGGTCGCGACGTCAAGCGGCGACATGCCCTCGGCTGAGGCGGCCCAGGATGCGCGGTCCCAGGTCAGGCAGAGTCCCTGCAGGATGGGGATGTCCAGCGCGGCGAGAGCCCGTACGTCCCAGGCTTCGTCGTCACCGCCGGCGCTCACCGTCGCCGGCTTGGTGCCGCCCGCGGCGAGAACGGTGGTGACCAGGGCGTCCAGCGTGCCGAGGTAGTCGAGCAGATCGGCCGGCGCATCTCGCAACGACGTGGCGAAGATCGGCACGCCGATGCCGCCGGCCGCGTCGACCGCGTCAGCCAGGGCGTCGACGTACGCGGTGTTCCCGGCGGTCTGCTGGGCGCGATAGAAGAGGATCCCGATCCGCGGCCGCACCTGGCGGGCGTCGGGCTCCGGGCGGGGCAGGACTCCCCAGACGGGCTGCTCGGCCGGCGGCGCGAACCCGATCCCGGTGAGCAGCACGGTGTCGGACAAGAAGGCATGCAACTGGGCGAGGTTGGCGGGTCCGCCCTGGGCCAGGTAGACGTGCGCCTCCGCGGCGACGCCGATCGGCACGGTGGACCGCTCCATCAGTGAGGCGTCGGGCGCCTGCTCACCGCCGAGCACGACCAGCGGCTTCCCGAGGGCTCGGAGTTGGCTGAGCTCGTCGGCGTACGTCTGGGCGGAGCCGAGCACCCGAAACACGATCAGCTCCGATTCGGCAAGGTCGGGGCCGAGGAGACGCACACTGACCTTGCCGGGGTTGGCGTAGCGGTAGTCGGCGCCCGAAGCACGCGCGGACAGCAGGTCGGTGTCCGACGTGGACACCAGAGCAATGCGCGTCATGCGACTGCGTTCTCCTTCTCCGGGGTCCGCGCCCCGGGTGGATGCGGTAGGCCCTCGTCGGTGAGTATCTGACTGTGCCAGTGCCTGGCTCACAGTGGCGGGACCGTCCCGGAATCGCACCGGGTTCCTACCCGACGACGGCTGACGCGAGTCTAGGCCGTGCCACGACCTAACATGACGGGCGTGACCCCCGCCGACCGCTGTCCTGGCATCCTGCGGCCACATCAGGCGGCTGACGGCGCCATGATGCGGGTCCGAGTGCCGGGCGGGCAGACCAGTGGCGCTGCACTGGGCGCGCTGGGGCGGATCGCGCACCGGTACGGCAGCGGCCTGTTGCAACTGACTTCCCGCGGCAGCATCCAGGTTCGCGGCCTGCCGGCGATCCCGCCGGACACGGTCGCCGCTGCGCTCGCCGACGCCGGTTTTCTGCCGTCGGCCGGCCACGACCGGGTGCGCAACATCGCTGCCTCGCCGCTCACCGGGCTGGTCGGCGGAACAGCCGATCTGCGGCCGATGATCGCCGAACTCGACCGGGCGCTGCTCGGCGATCCGGAGCTCTCCGGGCTGCCCGGCCGGTTCCTGTTCGTGCTGGACGACGGGCGCGGGGACGTGAGCAGCCTGGCGTTCGATCTCGGATACCGGGCCCTGGCCGAGGACCGCGGCGTGCTCCTCGTCGGCGGCGGTGATCACGGCCTGCCGATGTCGGCCGAGCGAGCGGTGCCGACCATGATCGAACTCGCCCGGCGGTTTCTCGACCGGCATCGCACCTCGGGTGTCTGGCATGTTCGACAGCTCGATCCGCCGTTGATCATCGTCCCGCCGGCACCGGCATTCTCGGCCGATCCCGGCATCTGCTTGGGCCGCCTCGATGATCATGCCTCGGTCGCCGTACCGCTGGGCCTGCTGAGTCCGGACCAGGTGCATTCGGTGATCACCGTCAACGGGGCCGGCCCGCTGGTGATCACCCCGTGGCGGGGATTGGTGCTGCCGAACGCCGCCGATCGATTGTCTGAGTTGATCGACGCCGGGTTGATCGCTGACGAAGCCTCGGCCTGGTCGATGATCAGCGCCTGTGTCGGAGCGCCCTGGTGCAGCCAGAGCCGGGTCGACACGCGCGCACTGGCCATGCAACTCGCCGCCCGGCCCCACCCGTTGCCGCGCACGCACCTGAGCGGCTGCGAACGGCGGTGCGGCGCACCCGCTGGTGATCATCTCGATCTCGTCGCACCGACGCCGGTCGAAGCTGCCGCAGCGATCGCCGGAGTTCTCAGCCATGCCTGACGCGCCGACTCCGCGCTACGACTACCTTCATGACGCGCCGGAGATCTACCGCCGGTCGTTCGCGACCATCCGCGCCGAAGCCGACCTCGCCGGACTTCCGCTGGCTGCCCAGGTGGTCGCGGTCCGGATGATCCACGGAGCCGGAGACATCCACCTCCCAGCGGCGCTGCTGTTCCATGATCAACTCGTGGCCGCCGCCCGGACGGCGCTCCGGGCTGGCGCGCCGATCTTCACCGACGCCCAAATGCTGGCCGCCGGCGTCACCCGATCACGGCTTCCGGCTCGCAACGAGGTCTGCTGCCTGCTCAACGACCCCCGGACGACCGAGCTGGCCCGGCGCTGGCACACCACCCGGTCGGCCGCGGCGGTCTCCTTGTGGGGTGAGCGTCTGGAAGGAGCCGTGGTGGCCATCGGCAACGCGCCGACGGCGTTGTTCCACCTGCTCGAGTTGATCCACGACGGTGGACCGCGACCGGCCGCGATCATCGGCATGCCGGTCGGGTTCATCGGATCCGCCGAATCCAAGGAGGCGCTGGTCGCCAACCCGTGGGGCATCCCGTACGCCGTGGTCAAGGGACGACGAGGCGGCTCCGCGATGGCGGCCTCCGCGCTGAACGCGCTGGCCCGTGAGGAGGAGCTGTGACGGGTCGGCTCTACGGCGTGGGCGTCGGTCCCGGCGATCCCGAGTTGATCACGCTCAAGGCGGCGAAGTTGATCACCCGAGCCGATGTCATCGCCTACCACTCCGGCACCGCCGGACGGTCGATCGCCCGGACCATCGCCGATGCGCTGATCCGCGACGAGGCGATCGAGGAGTTGTTGATCTATCCCGTCACCACCGGGGCGACTGGTCATCCGCTGGGCTACTACGGCGCCGTCGAGGACTTCTACGACGAGTCGGCCGAACGGCTGGAGAAGCACCTCGACGCCGGCCGGACCGTCGTGGTGCTCGCGGAAGGCGATCCGCTCTTCTATAGCTCGTACATGTATCTGCATGACCGGTTGGCTGACCGCTATCCGAGCGAACTCGTACCGGGGGTCACCTCGATCAGTGCCGCCGCCTCGGCCATCGCCACCCCGCTCGCCCGGCACGAGGACATCCTCACCGTGCTTCCCGGAACCCTTCCGGTGCCGGAACTCGCGCGCCGGCTCGCCGACACCGACGCCGCCGCGATCATGAAATTGGGCCGGACCTTCGCCGGCGTCCGCGAGGCGTTGCGGCAGTCCGGGCGTCTGGACGACGCCACCTACGTCGAGCGGGCGAGCACCGGCGAGCAGCGCACCCTGCCGGCCGTCGAGGTCGATCCGGCCGAGGTCCCCTACTTCTCCATGATCATCGTGCCCGGTCGGGATCGGCGACAGGACTCGGCGGGCCGCGCGGCGGCCGGCCGGACCGAGGAGTCTGCAGCGGTCCAGCGACGCGAACTGTTCGTCGTCGGCCTCGGCCCGGGGCCGGATCGCTGGCTGACGCCAGAGGTCGCCGAGGTCCTCGGAGCAGTCGATCATGTCGTCGGCTACGCCCCGTACGTCGATCGGGTGCCGCAGCGCGCCGGGCTGCACCGGCACGCGTCGGGAAACACCGTAGAGATCGATCGCGCCCGGCACGCGCTCGATCTCGCCCGCGCAGGTGAACGGGTCGCCGTCGTCTCCGGCGGCGACGCCGGCGTCTTCGGCATGGCCTCGGCCGTCTTCGAGGCCGCGGAGGCAACCCGCTACGCCGATGTGGCGGTCACCGTGCTGCCCGGAGTCACCGCGGCGCAGGCCGTTGCCGCCAAGGCCGGTGCGCCACTCGGCGGCGACTACGCCGTGCTCTCCCTGTCGGATCGGCTGAAGCCCTGGACCCTGATCGAACAGCGGCTCCGCGCCGTTGCGGCGGCCGATCTGGTGCTGGCGATCTACAACCCGGCCTCCCGTTCCCGGCGCGATCAGATCCGCCGCGCCCGGGAGATCCTGCTCGAGTTCCGCGATCGGCGGACCCCGGTCGTCGTCGGCCGCCACGTCGGCCGGCCGGAGGAGGATCTCAGCGTGACCACCCTGGCCGAGCTCGACCCGGACACCATCGACATGAGTTGCCTGTTGATCATCGGTTCGTCGCAGACCTCGGTCGGCAGCGGCGGGGTCTGGACCCGACGCAGCACGGCTCCGGCCGGTTCGACCGCCCCGGAGGCGTCAGCTTCCTCGTGATCGTCTGCTGTACAGGTGGGACTCCACGAAGTCCTCGGTCCGCAACGCCTCGCCGACCATGATCACCGCCGCTTGCCGGAGATCGGCCGCCTCCACCTGATCGGCGATGTCGGCCAGGGTGCCGGTCAAGATCAACTCATCCGGCTGGGTCGCCCGGCAGACGACGGCAACCGGAACGTCGGGTCCGTAGGCGGGGACTGAGTTCGGCACAGATCCGGCGGACGTGCCGAATGGCCAGGTGCAGGACCAACGTGGACCGCGACTCCGCCAGCCGGGCCAGCGACTCCGTCTCGGGCATCTTGGTCGATTCCGCGTAGGTGCGGGTCAAGATCACCGTCTGCGCCACCTCGGGCACCGTCGAGCTCCCGGCCGAGCAGCGCGGCGGCCGCGGCGTACGCGGGCACTCCCGGGGTGACGTCCCACGGTACGCCGGCCCGGTCGAGCCGACGGGTCTGCTCGGCGAGGGCCGAATAGAGCGACGGGTCTCCCGAGCACAAACGGGCGACGTCCCGCCCGGCCCGGTGCGCATCCACCAACGCTGCGATGATCGCGTCGAGGTCGAGATGCTGACTGTCGATCAAGACCGCGCCGGGCGGGCAGTGCGCAAGCACCTCGGGCCCGACGTAGGTTCCGGCGTAGACACAGACTGGGGATTCCTTGATCAACTTGATTGCTCGCACGGTGAGCAGGTCAGCGGCACCGGGTCCGGCACCGATGAAATGGACGGTCACCCAGCTTCCTTGATCGCACTCCACTGCACGACGGGACGGGCCGGCTGCCATCCCGTGTAGCGGCCGATCGGTTCCAGGTGTTCAACGGAGATGCGGGTCAGTTCGCCGCCGTGCTGACGTCGGCAGTGCGCCATGATCATCTCGGTCTCCTGGGTGACCGAGTGGACGACCATCCGGCCTCCGGGGGCGAGTGCTTCCCAACAACCACTGATCAGCGCCGAGGTCGAGCCGCCCCCGATGAAGACCGCATCGGGTCTGGGCAACCGGTCGAGTATGTCCTCCGCCTCCGCGTTGACCACCGACAGGCCGGGCACCCCCAGTTCGCGGGCGTTGGCCTGGATCCGCTTCGCGCGTTCGATCTGCTGTTCAACTGCGACCGCTCGACAGCTCGGATGACAGCGCAGCCACTCGATGGCGATCGAGCCGGCGCCGGCGCCGATGTCCCAGAGCAACTGCCCGGGTCGGGGCATCAGATGGGCGAGGGCCGAGGCACGGACGTCGCGCTTCGTGAGTTGACCGTCGTGGTCGAACGCCTGATCTGGCAGCCCGGGGGCCAGCGAGCCGAAGCCGGGACCGACACAGGCCACGCAAACCACGTTGAGCGCCGGGGCGGCACCGCGCCGGTCGCGCGCCAGTGAGTCGACCCGGGACTCCACGTCACTGTCGAGATCGCCGAGGACGGTGACCCGGCTCTCGCCGAACCCGGAATCGGTGAGTACCGCGGCGATCTCGGCCGGGCTGCGGGAATCGCGGGACAGGATGATCAGGCGCCGGTCCGGAAAGATGGCCCGTCGCACCAGGTCCACGTCGTCGCCGCGAAGCCGGATGACCTCGACGGTGTCGTCCGACCAGCCCATCCGGGCCCGGGCCACGGCGACCGAAGACGGCGCCGCATGAATGCGCACCTGGGCGACGCCCAGGATGTCGATGAGCGTCGAGCCGATCCCGGCGACCAGTGGATCTCCGGAGGCCAGTGCCACGATCCGGCGGTCAGGGAAGCGAGCCAGCAGTTCCACCAGCCCCTCACGCAGTGGCGACGGCCACGACTCGCGCTGCTGACCGGCGAAGGCGGGCACCAGTTTCAGGTGCCGCGGGCTGCCCAGCACCACCTCGGCGCGCTTGACCAGCGACTGCAGCCGCGTCGGCATATCCGGCCACCCCCGCGCCCCCAACCCGACCACGTCGATCACGCTCTGACCCTAACCCGCACGGCGACCGCCGTGGGGGCGGAACCGATCGACCGCCGCCGGTGGAACACGTCCGCCCGGCGGGGCTGTGGCATCATCGAGGCCGCGACCGCTGCAGGAAGGGTGTGAGGTGAAGTCGTTCCCGTTCTCAGCGGTCGTCGGATCCGACGACCTGGCGCTGGCGCTGGCGCTGACCACGGTTGCCCCCGAGGTCGGCGGGGTGCTGGTCCGCGGTGAGAAGGGAACGGCCAAGACCACGATGGTCCGGGCTCTGGCCGACGTGCTGCCGCCGATCGCGGTCATCGAGGGTTGCCGATTCAGCTGTGACCCGGCCGAGCCGGACCCGATGTGTCCCGACGGCCCGCATCTCCAGCCGCACGCCACCAGTCGGGCCGCGCGGCTGGTCGAACTGCCGGTCGGAGCGAGTGAGGACCGGGTGATCGGATCCCTCGACCTGCAGCAGGCGCTCGGGGCCGGCCACGTGACCTACCAGCCGGGCCTGCTCGCCGCCGCCCATCGCGGCATTCTCTACGTCGACGAGGTCAACCTGCTTCATGATCATCTGGTCGACCTGCTGCTCGATGCGGCCGCGATGGGCCGGTCGACCGTCGAGCGTGAGGGGGTGTCGGTTGCCCACGCCTCCCGGATCGTGCTGATCGGCACGATGAATCCCGAGGAGGGCGAACTGCGGCCGCAACTGCTGGACCGATTCGGCCTCACGGTCGAGATCGCCGCGCCGCGCGACCCGCAGCTTCGTTCCGAGGTGGTCCGTCGCCGGATGGCCTTCGATCGCGACCCCGACGCCTTCTTGACCAGGTACGCCGAGCAGGAGCAGACGCTGCGGCAGCGGATCGTCGCCGCTCGCGAGCTTGCTCGGCACGGTCCGGCTCGGTGATGATCAACTCCTGCTGATCGCCGAGGTGTGCGCCGCGTTCGAGGTGGACGGGATGCGGGCCGACATCGTGATCGCCCGGGCGTCGGTGGCCCACGCGGCCTGGCACGGCCGGACCGACGTCGAGCGGAGCGACCTTCGGGCCGCCGCCCGGCTGGCGCTGCCGCACCGGCGCCGGCGGAATCCGTTCGACGCGCCGGGCCTCGACGAGGACCTGCTTGATCAACTTCTCGGTGAGGAACCTCCGGCTCCGGAGCCGGAGCCACCCGACCCGCCGGACGCCGGTCCGGGCCAAGACGCACCCGTTCGGGACGGCGATGACGTCGCACCGACCGAGCCGGCGGAGCCCAGCGGTCCGCCGGGTCCTGATACCGGTGGGCCAAGCCCGTCGACGGGCAACGCCGCGGTCGACTCGGCAAAGGTGACGACGGCCGGCGAGGCCTACCGGACCAGGCTTTTCGCCGCGGCCGGAGTCGGCCGCGGCGAAGCGGGCCGGCGCAGCCGGGCCATCACCAGCAGCGGTCGGACGGTTGGCGCCCGTCGGGCGGGTCGGGAACACGGACAGGTGCACCTGCCGGCGACCATCCGGGCCGCCGCGCCTCACCAGGACCAGCGGGGACGGAGTTTCGACCAGCGGCTCCGGCTGACCGCGTCGGACCTCCGGCTCGCGGTGACCGAGGGCCGGGAGTCCAACCTGGTGCTGCTGGTGGTCGACGCCTCCGGATCGATGGCGGCCCGGCGCCGGATGACGGCGGTCAAGGCGGCGGCGATGTCGCTGCTGCTGGACGCCTATCAGCGCCGCGACAAGGTCGGCCTGATCACCTTCCGCGGCGCCGGGGCGACCCTCGCCCTGCCACCGACATCCTCTATCGACGTCGCCGCCCGCCGACTCGCCGATCTGCCCAGCGGTGGCCGCACTCCACTGGCCGAGGGCCTGCTCTGCGCCGCGGAGACCCTCCGGCTGGAACGGATCCGCGATCCTCGCCGCCGCCCCCTGCTCGTGCTGGTGACCGACGGCCGGGCCACCCACGGTCCGGATGCCGTGGATCGGTCCCGGGCGGTTGCCGATCATCTGCGACGTGCCGGCATCGCGTCGTTGCTGATCGACTGCGAAACCGGCCGATTCACCCTCGGCCTCGCCACCCGGCTCAGCGCGCATCTCGGCGCTGAGCACGTGCCGGTCGGCGACGTCGCGGCGGATCGGCTCCTCAGTGCGGTCCGAGGCCGGGCGGCCTGATGCCCGAGGGGAAACCGGACCAGGTTCCGGCGGACGGTCTGACCACCCGCCAGCGGCGCAACCGGCCCTTGTTGATCATCCATACCGGCGACGGCAAGGGAAAGTCCACCGCCGCCTTCGGGCTGGCGCTGCGCGGCTGGACCCAGGGCTGGTCGATCGGGGTCTTCCAGTTCGTCAAGTCGGCCAAGTGGCGGATCGGCGAGCAGACCGCCTTGGAGTCCCTGGCGGACATGCACGACGCCACCGGTCGCGGCGGCGAGGTCGAATGGCACAAGATGGGCGCGGGCTGGTCCTGGAGCCGGAAGACCGGCGACGATGATGATCATGCCCAGGCAGCGGCCGAGGGCTGGGCGGAGATCAAGCGGCGGCTGCTCAGTGAACGCCACGGCCTGTACGTGCTGGACGAGTTCACCTACCCGATCAACTGGGGCTGGATCGACGTCGACGACGTGATCGACACGCTGACCAGCCGACCCGGCCATCAACACGTGATCATCACGGGCCGGCGCGCGGATCCGCGGTTGATCGAGATCGCCCAGCTGGTGACCGAGATGACCAAGATCAAACATCCGTTCGACGAGGGCCAGAAGGGTCAGCGAGGCATCGAGTGGTAGGCCTGCCCCGATTGGTGGTCGCCGCACCAGGCTCGGGCCACGGCAAGACGACGGTGGCCACCGGGCTGATGGCGGCGCTGCGCACCGAAGGCCTGGAGGTGGCCGGCTTCAAGATCGGACCCGACTACATCGACCCCGGTTACCACGCCCTGGCGACCGGCCGCCCTGGTCGCAACCTCGACCCGCATCTCTGCGCTGAAGATCAGATCGTGCCGCTGCTGTTGCACGGGGCGATGACGCCCCGACCCGCCGACGTCGCCGTGGTCGAAGGGGTGATGGGGCTGTTCGACGGGCAGATCGGCGGCGAAGGGTTCGCGTCAACGGCCCATGTCGCCGGCCTGATCTCGGCTCCGGTGATCTTGGTGCTGGACATCTCGCAGGTCTCGCGTACCGCGGCGGCGATCGTGCACGGCCTCAACACCTTCGATCCGCAGGTCCGGCTGAGCGGGGTGATCTTGAACAAGGCGGGCTCGGCGCGGCACGCCGACGAGATCATCCGCGCCATGGAGGCGACCGGGCTCCCGGTGCTCGGTGTGCTCCCCCGGGACGCGGGAATCGAAGCGCCGTCGCGTCACCTGGGCCTGGTGCCGGCCGCCGAACGCGTGGCGGCGGCCGCCAGCGTCACGCTGCTGTCCGAACGGCTGGCCGCCCACGTCGACCTGCCCGCGATCCTCGCCATCGCCCATCGCGCGGCGCCGTTGGCGGGTGAGGCGTGGAATCCCGCGGCCGTCGTACGGCCGGTGTCCGGCGCGCGACCCGTGGTCGCGATCGCCGCCGGTCGTGCATTCACGTTTCGTTACGCCGAGACCGACGAACTCCTGCGGGCGGCCGGCTGTGAGCCCGTCACCTTCGATCCGCTGACCGATCCGACGCTGCCGCCCGGTACCGCCGGGCTGTATCTGGGCGGCGGGTTCCCCGAGGTGCACGCCGCGGACCTCTCGGCGAACGCATCGCTGCGTGCCGACATCGCCGCGGCGATCGCTGCCGGGCTGCCGACCGCGGCCGAGTGTGCCGGTCTGCTGTACCTGTGCGAGACCATGGACGGCGCGCCCATGATCGGCGCGATCAACGCCACCGCCACGATGTCCCCCCGGCTCACCCTGAGCTATCGCCGGCTGGTCGCCGACCATGATCAACTGTTGGCGGCCGCGGGGAGCCGGGTGACCGGACACGAGTTCCATCGAACGGTCGTGGAGCCGGCGGCCGGTCCATCGCCGGGGTGGCTGGTCGACGGCCGTCCGGTGGGCTTCGGTCACGAGACCCTGCACGCCAGCTATCTGCACGTGCACTGGGCCGGGCATCCGCGGCTGGCGCAGCGGTTCGCCGACGCGGTGCACGCGTACGCCGACGCCGCCGGGCACCGATGACCGGGCATGATCTGCACCACCACGGTGATCGCGACCTCGTCGCGGGACTGGTCGATCTCGCGGTCAACGTGCGGGTCGCGGCCCCGCCGCCGTGGCTCGCGGCGGTGATCACCGACACCGTCGGGCGGCTGGCCGAGTATCCGCGACCTGACGAGGCCGTGCAGGCGATCGCCGCCGCCCACCGGCTCTCCCCCGCCCAGGTGTTGCCGACGGCGGGCGGGGCCGAAGCCTTCACGCTGCTGGCCCGGGCACTGAAGCCCGCACGCCCGGTGATCGTGCATCCGCAGTTCACCGAGCCGGAGGCGGCGCTGATCGCCGCCGGTCACCAGACCGAGCGAGTGATCCTGACGGCCGAGTCCGGCTTCAGCCTGGATCCCGCCGGCATCCCCGAGGACGCCGACCTGATCATGATCGGCAACCCGACCAACCCGACGAGCGTGCTGCACCCGGCCGGGCTCATCCGCCGGTTGGTCCGGCCCGGTCGGCTGGTCGTGGTCGACGAGGCGTTCATGGATGCGGTGCCCGGGCAGGTGGAGTCGATGATCGGCGGCGCGATGCCGGGGCTGATCGTGTTGCGCTCGTTGACCAAGACCTGGGGTCTGGCCGGTCTGCGGGCCGGCTATGCCGTCGGCGACGAGCGGATCATCGCCGGCCTGCGCGCTCAGCAACCCCCGTGGTCGGTGTCCACGCCCGCACTGGCGGCCATGGTCGCCTGCCTCTCCCCCGAGGCGCTGCAGATCGCCGATCGGGCGGCCGTCGAAATCGGCCGGCACCGCGCGTACCTGCTCGACCAGTTGGTCGCGGTGGGACTGCCCGGCGCGGGAGACCCGCAGGCCCCGTTCGTGCTGGTCGACACGACGCCGGTCCGCGGGAACCGTCCGGCCGGCTGGCTGCGCCTGGCGTTGCGCGACCACGGCTTCGCCGTCCGTCGCGGCGAGACCTTCCCCGGCCTCGACGCCGATTGGATCCGGATCGCCGTCCGCGACGAGGACACCACCGACCGGCTCTCGGCCGCCCTTCGCCGACTTGTCAGACTCTAGGCGGGCTATAGCGCGCGGAGAGTCTGACAAGTCGGGAGGAGAGAGGTGAGAGTGGAGGGCGGGCATGATCACGGCGTGACGGCCGCGGGCGCGCACCGGAAGCGGCTGGGTCTGGTGCTGGCGATCACCGCGGCGGTGTTCGTGGCCGAGGTGATCGGCGGGCTGATCTCCGGGTCGCTGGCGCTGCTGGCCGACGCCGGTCACATGCTGACCGACGCCAGTGGTCTGGTGCTGGCCCTGATCGCCGCCTCCCTGGCCACCCGGGCCGCGACGACCAGGCGCACGTTCGGTTGGCAGCGCGCGGAGGTGCTGGCCGCGCTGGCCAATGCCCTGCTGCTGGTCGGCATCGGAGTCTGGGTGTTGATCAAGGCGATCGACCGGCTGCGCAGCCCGGACGAGGTCGAGACCGGTTTGATGCTGATCATCGCGATCGTCGGCGCACTGGCCAACACGGCCGGACTGCTGATTCTGCGCCGGGGTCAGGCCGAAAGCCTGAACGTCCGCGGCGCCTACCTCGAGGTGCTGGGCGATCTGCTGGGGTCGATCGCGGTCATCGTCGCGGCGATCTTGATCGTGCTCACCGGGTGGTACCGCTTCGACGCCATCGCATCGTTGTTGATCTTCGCGCTGATCGTGCCGCGGGCGTGGTCGCTGCTGCGGGAGGTGGTCGACGTATTGCTGGAGGCGACGCCCCGCGGCGTCGACCTGGTCTCGGTCCGCGAGCACATCCGCGGCGTTGCCGGCGTAGTCGACGTGCATGACCTGCACGCCTGGACCATCACCAGCGGCGTGCCGGTGCTGTCGGCCCACGTCGTGGTGGACGAGGCGTGCATCAGCGAGGGCCGGTCCGGCGAGGTGCTCGACCGATTGGCCGAATGCCTGGGCGGGCACTTCGACGTGGAGCACTGCACCTTCCAGTTGGAGCCGCTCGGCCATCAGGAGCACGAGTCCCGCCACCACGCCTGAGACACCTCGCCGCCCGCCTTCGTCCCGGCCGACAATGTGGGGATGAGTTTCCAGGGGGCGGTCGAGGTCGCGGGCTGTCGCGTCCTGGTCTGCGGCGCGGGCGCGACCGCCCTGGCTCCGATCACCGGGCTGCTTGATTCCGGTGCGTTGGTCACCGTGTTCGGCACCGACGTCAGCGCCACGGTCAGCGATCTCGGCTCCCGCGGCCTGATCACCCTGGTCCGTCGGCCGCCGGTCGCCGACGACCTGGGCCCGGCGGCGCTCCTGGTCACCGCCACGGGTGATCCCGACCAAGATCAGCAAGCTCGGGTACTGGCCCGCCGGCACGGCGTCCTCGCGACTGCGTCGAGTGGGAGTGCCCAACCCACCCTGCGCTCAGATCACGGCCGGGTGATCTTGGTCGGTGGCGGCCCGGGTGATCCTGGCCTGTTGACGCTCGCCGGACTGGACGCGATCCGGCACGCCGAGGTGATCGTCAGTGATCGGCTGGCTCCGCTGGCCGTGCTCGACCAGGCGCGGTCCGATGCGGTGATCATCGACGTGGCCAAGATCCCGCGCGGCGAGTTCACCCCGCAGGAGCGGATCAACGAGTTGCTGGTCGAGCACGCCCGGACCGGAGCGACCGTGGTGCGGCTCAAGGGTGGCGACAACTTCGTCTTCGGCCGTGGCGGCGAGGAGTGGCAGGCCTGTGCCGCCGCCGGCATCCCGGTGACCGTGATCCCCGGCGTGTCCTCGGCGATCGCCGGACCGGCGCTGGCCGGGATCCCGCTGACCCATCGGCAGCTCACCCAGGGATTCACGGTGATCTCCGGTCACGCGGCGCCCGACGACCCGGCCTCAACGCTCGACTGGTCGGCGCTGGCCCGCGCCAACACGACACTGGTGATCATGATGGGAGTGGCGAAGCTGGGCGCCATCGCGGCGAGGTTGATCACCGAAGGCCTCGACGCCCAGACTCCGGCGATGACCGTCGCCGACGCCGGCCTACCCAGCCAGCGGGCCGTCCGCGGAACCCTCGCCGATATCACCGAGCTCGGTCTTCGGGCCAAGATCAAACCGCCGGCCATCACGGTGATCGGAGCGGTCGCCGGGTTCACTCCCGGAGCCGCGTGAGTTCCTGGAGCCGCCACTGCGGACCACTGCGCGAGATCGACGCGCGGCCCAGCGGCGGCACGTCGATCCGGAAGATCACCTCCGGGGGTGCGCCGAGAGCGTGCACGATCAGCGCCCGAGCCACCAATGGGGTGACCACCGCGGCGCTGCGACCGTCCGGCCAGTCGACGCCGTCGACGTAGGTTCCGACCCGACCGAGCATCGCGGCCAGGCTTTCGCCGCCGTGCGGAGCGGCGTACGGATCGCCCAGCCAGGTCACGACCGCCTCCGGCTCGGCGGCGCCGACGTCGCTGAGTGTCCGTCCGGTCCACCGGCCGAAGTCGCAGCCGGCCAGATCTTCGGCGATCACCACGGCGGTCCCGAGTTGTTCGGCCGTTGCCCGGCAGGCCGCCTCGGGAGCGCTGACCCACCGCCCGACGCGCACCTCGGATCGGCGCTGCGTGCCGACCGGGAGGGAGCCGTCGCCGAAGACCAGGGCCCGGCTGCCGGGCGTCTCGGCGTGCGCGATGATCAGCAGTCGCGGCGCCATCAGCGTTCGTCGGGACTCGAACCGGCCATCTGCCGGCTGATCGTCAGCCCGACCAGCCGCGACACGAACAGGGCGACATAGCCCAGCCCGGCGAGCTGTTCGATCATCACCACCGAACGGGCGTGCGCCGTCACCGGCACGATGTCGGACAGCCCGGTGCTGGACAGATTGGTGAAGCTCAGGAACAGCAGCTCCATCCAGGTCCGTGGTTGATCGGAGTCGACCGCGGCGATGAAGCATCCCGGCTGCACGATCTGCAAGAACACGAAGACGTACGCGAAGGCCCAGGCGACCAGGGTGAAGGTCGCCCCGACCGCGTAGAGCTCATCGGTGGTCACCGTGCGATCGGCCAGCATGTAGACCATCAGGCTGCCGGCGGCGTAGAAGTAGAACAGCGCGTGGCAGACGGCCGACGCCCCTTGCAGGGCATTGCTGTGATCGATCGCATCCGCGATGGAGAGCGCCGAGGCGACCACGCCGAGGGTGACCGAGATCCACAGCGGGCCGGGCGAGTCGCGTACCGACCAGATCGCCAGGGCCAGCACCGCCGCGCCGAACAGCTCGAAGACGACCCGGCCGAGGGCGACGTCGGCCATGAAGGGATAGAGCAGGACTCCCATCAACTGGACGACCAGCAGCACCGCGGACGGGTGTCGGGTGATCTGGCTGCCAGCGCCGCGCCACCGGCCGGTCTTCATGTTCGCGACCCTACTCAACGCGCGCCCTGTTGCCCGGTTCAAACCGGCCCGCAGTACAGTGCTGAAGTTCGCGAGGGATCAGGAAGCCGGTGAGAGTCCGGCACGGTCGCGCCACTGTGAGAGCAGCTGCTCGAGTCAGACCCTCCCCCGACGAGCTCCGTCACAACGGGTCGCAGAGCCCAGGAGGAAATATGTCGCAGCAGCACGACCGCGTGAAGGCGGTGGCCGTTCCCGCGCCGCCCGCCATCACCGTGCCCACCCTGTCCCTCGGCCAGGTCCTTCCCTGGTTGATCTTCGCCGGCCTGCTGTTGCTGGTCGCCATGTACTTCGTGTCGGCCGAGCAGGGTGCCACGTCGCTGCTGTCCGGCACGGCGGTGCACGAGTGGGTCCACGACGGGCGCCACCTCCTCGGCTTCCCGTGCCACTGAGTTGGCTGCCTCGACCGGAGCGGACCAGATTTCCGCACGCAGCTTCCTGATCAGGGGGCTGCTGGCCGGCCTCATCGCGGGAATCTTCGCCTTCGGTGTCGCCTATGCCGTCGGCGAGCCCTCGGTGAACGCTGCCATCAGCATCGAGGAATCCGGCAGTCACGATCACGGCACGGCTGAGGAGCCGGCCGCCGAGGATCACGCCATCGAGGTGCCTCGGTCGTTGCAGTCGACGGTCGGGCTGCTGACCGGCACCGTGGTCGCGGGTGTCACGCTCGGCGGACTGGTCGGCGTGCTCAGTGCCTTGGCGCTGGGCCGGTTCGGCGGCCTCGGCGTACGCGGCACCACGATGACCGTCGCCGCGATCGGCTTCGTCAGCGTCTACTCTGGTGCCGTTCCTGGGCTATCCGCCGAACCCGCCGGCGGTCGGTCACGCCGAGACGATCGGTCTCCGCACCACGCTGTACTTCACGCTGCTGGCCATCTCGGTCATCGCTGCCGTCACCGCTGTGCTGGTCGGTCGGCGGCTCGCGCAACGCTGGGGCGCGTGGTACGCGGGACTGGCCGTCGTCGTTGGTTATCTCGCGGTGGTCGCCGTGGCCATCGGCCTGATGCCGAGCTACGACGAGGTGCCCGGAGACTTCCCGGCCAGCCTGCTGTACGCGTTCCGGCGGGCCAGCCTGGCCACCCAGTTGACCCTCTGGGCCGTCCTCGGCGTCGTGCTGGCCGAGTTCGTGCACCGACTGACCCATCGAACGCCGCCCGCCGTGACGGCCGCATCCACCGTTCGCTCGTCAGCCTGATCGATGATCACACCTCCGTCAGCGGTTGTGCTGGCCGAGGCCAGGCAGCGTCTCACCGCCCTCGCGACCCCGACCGGCGCGCTCGGCCGGCTGGAAGGACTCGCGGCCTGGCTGGCGGCGTGCCAGGGCGTCTGCCCCCCGCGCCCGCTGGATCGGGTCCGCGCGGTGATCCTGGCCGGTGATCATGGTGTCTCCCATGATCGGGTCTCGGCTTATCCGCGCGCGGTGACGGCGGTGATGGTCCGGGCGTTCTGCGCCGGCCGCGCCGGAGCCAACAGTTTGGCCCGGCAGCACGGCGTCTCCCTGCGGGTGCTCGACCTCGGCGTCGATGATGATCTTGAGGAACTGCCGGCCGAAGTGTCGGCGTACCATGTCGGACCGTCGGAGCCGATCGACCGCGCCGACGCGCTGAGCGCCGCGGATTGCCGGTACGCGCTGCGTGCGGGGCAGATCATCGCCGACGTCGAGATCGATGCCGGTGCCGATCTGCTGATCGTCGGCGACATGGGGATCGGCAACACGACGCCGGCGGCCGCGGTGATTGCGGCGACCTTCGGCTTGACGGCCGATCAGGTGGTCGGCCGCGGGACCGGGATCGACGACGTGCGGCTGCGGCGCAAGAGCGAGGTGATCGCGGCAGCACTGCGCCGGGTGGGCGACCGCGCGGCTGATCCCGAGGTACGGCTGGCGGCGCTCGGCGCCGCCGACTTCGCCGCCACTGTCGGGTTCCTGCGGACGGCCGCCCGTCGTGGCGTGCCGGTGCTCCTGGACGGCATCGTCTCGGTGGCCGCGGCGGGAGTCGCGGAGGACCTGGAGCCCGGGATGATCGCCTGGTGCGCCGCGGGACACCGTTCGACCGAGCCGGCCCAACAACTCGCGCTGGAGAAACTCGGGTTGGAGCCGATCCTCGATCTCGATCTGCGGCTCGGTGAAGGAACCGGGGCGCTCACCGCGCTGCCGGTGCTGCGTTCCGCGGCGCTGCTGTTGGCGGAAGTCGCGCTCCTGGAGGATCTGCTGCCGGCCCCCGCCGGCGATTGATGATGGCGTTCGCCTCCCTGCGGCTGGCCGTCGGGACCTTGACGATCATCCCCACCGGTCGGCTTCCGGAGATCGATCGACCGGCCGCGGCACAGGCCATGATCATCGCGCCACTGGCGGTGTTGCCCCTGGCGTGCGCGGTCGGAGCGGTCGGCTGGCTCGCCGATCTCGGTGATCTGCCGCCGTTGGCCGTCGGGTGGGCGATGGTGGCGGCGCTGGCGCTGGGCACCCGGGCCATGCACCTGGACGGACTGGCCGACACGGTCGACGGTCTCGGGTCGGGTTGGGACCGCGCCCGGTCGCTGGCGATCATGGCCCGCGGCGACGTCGGACCGATGGGTGTGGTGGCTCTGGTGATCACCCTGGGTCTGCAGGCGGCGGCGCTCGGCGAGGTGGTCACCGACCTGCGCGGAGCCCTGTTCGCCGGGCTGATCATCTGCGCCTCCCGAGCGGCACTGGTGGTGGTGTGCGTCCGCGGGGTGCCGCCGGCTCGCGATCATGGACTCGGCGCCGCGGTGGCCGGCTCGGTGCCGGCCGTGGTCGCGATCATCGACTGGCTGGCCGTGCTGATGATCATCGGCCTGGCCGCCTGGCTGCTGGGATTCGGCGTGCTGAGTTCGGTCATCGGGGCTGCGGGAGCCGTACTGGTCGTCTTCGGTCTGGTCCGGCACTGCGTCCGGCGGCTGGGTGGCGTGACCGGCGACGTGATGGGCGCGGCGATCGAGCTGGCCTTCACGATCATGATCATCGGGGCGGCCGGCGTGAACCCGCTCGGCGGCTCAGAGCCGCAGGGCGCGGCCGGCCACGATCAAGATCACCTCGTCGCTCGCCGCAGCGACGGCCTGGTTGACCCGGCCCAGCAGGTCGGTGAAGAGCCGACCGCTTCGGTGCTCGGAGACGAGTCCCCAGCCGACCTCGTTGGTCACCGCTACCGCAGACCACGGGTACGCCCGCCACGCCTGGACGACCTGGTCGAGTCGGCGATCGAAATCGTCCTGCCACTCCGGCAGTGGCGCGTCCCAGGTGCCCATCAGGTCGATGGTCGCGGTCAGCCAGGTGCCCAAGCAGTCGATCAGCACCGGCTGATCGGCGGCCCGCAGCGCGCCGGTCAGATCGGCCGTCTCGACCGTGGTCCAGTTCGCCGGCCGGCGCAGCCGATGGGTGGCGACCCTCGCCGCCCACTCCGGATCGGATTCCCCCCTCGGGCCGGTTGCCAGATAGGTCACCGCCGGCTCGTCGGCCAGCAGCAGCTCGGCGTACCGGGACTTCCCGGAGCGCACGCCGCCGGTGATCATCACGTGTCGGGCAGGCATCAGCGATGACGCTATCAACGAGGGCCTGGTCTGCGCTCGGCATCGGCCTCGGCTATCTGGCCGACCAGCTGTGCGGGGATCCGCGGCGGTGGCACCCGGTGGCCGGCTTCGGGCAGGTCGCCGCCCGGTTGGAGGCCGTGACCTACGCCGACCGGCGACCGGCCGGTGTCGTCCACGTTGCCGCCCTGGTCACCGCCGCGGCGGGGCTCGGCTGGGTGCTGGAGCGGCTGGCTGCCCGGCATCCGGCGCTCACGGTCGTCGGTACGGCGGCTGCCACCTGGACGGTCCTGGGCGGCCGGTCACTGGCCCGCGAGGCCATGATCATCTCGGGACAGCTGGCCGCAGCCGATCTTGATGCGGCACGATCCCGGGTGCGCAACCTGGTCGGACGGGAGACCGCCGGCCTGTCCGCCGACGAGGTCGCCCGGGCCACCGTGGAGTCGCTGGCCGAGAACACCTCTGACGCCGTGGTTGCGCCGCTGTTCTGGGGCGTGGTGGCCGGCATCCCCGGCCTGCTCGGCTATCGGGCCGTGAACACCTTGGACGCGATGATCGGGCATCGCAGTCCGCGTTATCTGCGGTTCGGCTGGGCGGCCGCGCGCCTCGACGATGTGGTGAACTGGCTACCCGCTCGCCTGGCCGCCGCGGCTGCCGCCGGCGCCGCGCCGCTCGTCGGCGGGTCGGCCCGTGAGGCGCTGCGGATCGTCTTCCGAGACGCCGGCCGGCATCCGAGTCCCAATGCCGGGGTGGTGGAGTCGGCGTTCGCCGGCGCGCTGGGTGTCCGGCTCGGTGGCCGCAATGTCTACCACGGCGAAGCGGAGGACCGCGGCGTGCTGGGCGACGGACGTCCGGTTCGAGCCACCGACATCGCCCGGGCCGCGCGGTTGGCGGCAACGGTCTCGGCCGCGGCGCTGGTGTGTGGGGTCGTGCTACGCGGGTGGCGACCATGGCCGTCCTGATCCTCGGCGGCACGCGTGAGGCACGTGAACTGGCGGCGGCGTTGGTGGACCTGGGCGTGGACGTGATCAGTTCACTCGCGGGTCGGGTGAGCAGGCCGGCCCTGCCGGCCGGCCAGGTCCGGGTCGGCGGCTTCGGCGGCGTCGACGGCCTGGTCGACTTTCTGCGGGCCGGGCCGATCACCGCGGTGGTGGATGCCACCCATCCCTTCGCCGCACAGATCTCCGCCCACGCCGAGGCGGCCGCGGCGCTGGCCGGTGTGCCGCTACTCCGCCTGGAACGCCCCGGTTGGCGGGACCACCCGCAGGCCGGCGCGTGGACGTGGGTCGCCGATGTCGGCGCGGCCCGCGCTGCGGCCGAGGCGGCTCGGCGTCCGTTCCTGACCACGGGACGCCAGTCCTTGAAGACGTTCCTGCCGTGGGCGGATCGCCGGGTGATCGTCCGCGTCGTCGAGGCACCCGAGTTCACCCTGCCGGCCGCCTGGACCGTCATCCGATCGCGCGGCCCGTACTCGTACGACGACGAGCGTCACCTGCTGATCGACCATGCGGTCGATGTGCTGATCACCAAGGACTCCGGCGGTCACCAGACGCAAGCCAAGCTCGATGCCGCGAGCGACCTCGGAGTACCGGTGGTGATCATCAGCCGCCCGGCCCCGATCTCCGGCGCACCGAGTGTCGACCAGGTGATGACGGCCGTGAACTGGGTCCGAGCAAATGGCGCACGCGGGGGGCCGCGAACCAATCATCGCTGAGGTCATACGCTGCGTATTCACATCAAAGGGGGGCAACCCCCTTGGAACCCATCATCGGGAGAGGGGTTGCGCGTGTCGCAAGAGGTCCGGGGAGTCATCGCCGCAAGCAAGGGGGCTCCGGTTGAACTGGTCACGGTCAACGTTCCCGACCCAGGGCCGGGCGAGGCCGTGGTCAAGATCCAGGCCTGCGGGGTCTGCCACACCGATCTGCATTACCGCGAGGGCGGGATCGGGGACGACTACCCGTACCTACTGGGGCATGAGGCCGCCGGCATCGTCGAGTCGGTCGGCGCGGGTGTTGTTGATCTTGCTCGCCGGCGACTACGTGATCTTGAACTGGCGCGCGGTCTGCGGCAACTGCCGGGCGTGCCGTCGCGGTCGCCCGTGGTACTGCTTCGCCACCCACAACGCGAAGCAGAAGATGACCCTGACCGACGGCACCGAACTGTCCCCGGCGCTCGGCATCGGCGCGTTCATCGACAAGACGCTGGTGGCCGCCGGCCAGTGCACGAAGGTCGATCCGGCGGCCCGGCCGGCGGTGGCCGGACTGCTCGGTTGCGGTGTGATGGCCGGCCTGGGCGCGGCGATCAACACCGGCAACGTCAGCCGAGGTGATTCAGTGGCGGTCATCGGCTGCGGTGGTGTCGGCGCGGCGGCGATCGCCGGCTCCCGGCTGGCCGGGGCGGCCAAGATCATCGCGATCGACATCGACGACCGCAAGCTGGCCACGGCGCGAGAACTCGGCGCGACGGACGTGATCAACTCCAAGGACGCCGATCCGGTGGCCGAGATGCAGGCGCTGACCGGAGGCTTCGGGCCGGACGTGGTGATCGAGGCGGTCGGGCGGCCCGAGACGTACAAGCAGGCGTTCTACGGCCGCGACCTGGCCGGCACCGTCGTACTGGTGGGCGTGCCGACACCGACGATGCAGCTGGAGTTGCCGCTGCTGGACGTCTTCGGTCGCGGCGGCTCGCTGAAGTCGAGCTGGTACGGCGACTGCCTGCCGGATCGGGACTTCCCCATGCTGATCGATCTCTACCTGCAGGGCCGGCTGCCACTGGATGCCTTCGTCAGTGAGGAAATCGGCATCGACGACATCGAGGCGGCCTTCGACAAGATGCACCGCGGCGACGTGCTGCGCTCGGTCGTGATCATGGACTCGGCGTCGTGACCGCCCGGATCGACTACACCGTCACGTCGGGGACCTTCTCCCTGGACGGTGAGACGTTCGACGTGGAGAACAACGTGTGGATCGTCGGCGACGACGCCGAATGCCTGATCATCGACGCGCCACACGACGTGGCGGCGATCACCGGACTGGTGGGTGGCCGCACGGTGCGGGCGGTGGTCTGCACCCATGCACACGATGATCACGTCCGGGTGGCGCCGGCTCTCGGCGCGGCCGTCGGTGCACCGGTGCTGCTGCACCCCGACGACCTGCCGCTGTGGAAACTGACCCATGACACGCCGCCGGACGGCACCTGAGCGACGGTCAGCAGATCGAGGTGGCCGGAATCACACTCGAGGTCATTCACACGCCGGGGCACACACCCGGCGCAGTGTGCCTGTACGCCAAGGATCTGGCCGTCGTGTTCACCGGCGACACCTTGTTCAACGGCGGCCCGGGCGCGACCGGTCGCAGCTTCAGCGACAAACCGCTGCTGCTGCAGAGTATCGCCGACCGGCTGCTGTCGCTGCCCGGCCAGACCATTGTGAAGACCGGGCACGGCGACGACACGACCATCGCCGACGAGCGCGCCGGCATCCTGAGCCTCGAAGACAGCGACGCGCCCTGACCCGGGCCCTTTGATCACATGGAACGATCGAGTCCATGAGATTCCTTTTGCGACTTCTGGCCAACGCAGCCGCCCTGGCGGTGGCCACTTTCCTGTTGAGCGGCATCACCCTGACTGCCCCGACGACCAGTCGAAAGATCTTCGCGCTGCTGATCGTCGCGCTGATCTTCGGTGTGCTGAATGCGATCGTGAAGCCGATCTTCGCGCTGGTCACCATCCCGCTGCTCTTGCTCACCCTCGGCCTCTTCCTGATCGTGATCAACGCCTGCATGCTGTTGCTCACCTCCTGGTTGGCGGGCAAGGTGGGTCTCGGCTGGTACGTCGACGGCTTCTGGGTGGCGCTGGTGGGCTCGATCATCGTCTCGATCGTCAGCTTCGTGCTGAACGCGTTCCTGCCGGACGGAGGCCAAAAGCGCCGTGGCTGAGGGCGCACCCATCCGGGTCGTCTTCGTGTGCTGGGGCAACATCTGCCGATCGCCGATCGCCGAACGGGTGGCAGAGCGGGTTGCCGCTGACACCGGCATCGAGGGAATCGAGTTCACCAGTGCGGCGACCAGCACCGAGGAGCTCGCCAACCCGATGGACCGCCGGGCGGCCGCGGTGTTGCGCGAGCACGGTTACCGCCATGATCATCACCGAGCCCACCAGATCTCCCGCGACGAGATCGAAGGCGCGGACCTGGTGATCGCCATGGAGGACATCCACGTGCGCAAGATGCTGGCCATCGCTCCGGGTGCGACGAACATCAGCCTGCTCACCGATTACGATCCGGCGGCCGAGCCCGGCTCCGGCGTACCCGATCCGTGGTACGGGACAGCGGCCGGCTTCTACGGCACCCTGTCAGCGATCGAAGCGGCGATCCCCGGGGTTCTCGATCGCGCTGCCGCCCTACGCCGGCCCGCGTAACGCGGCCAGAAGTCGGCGTAGATGGCCAATGTCTGCGGTGCGCCAAGCCCGAGCTGGGTCCGCCAAAACGGGTGGTGAACCGTTCCTGCTGGTCCGGGCGAGAGCGGCTGCTCGATCCGCTGGGGATGGTTGACACCGTCTTCGTGCTCCGCACCTCCGGTCAGGCCGGGAGCGGGGCGGCGAGCGGGGAGATCATCCGTCGGCGGGCGACGGCGAGCACGCTCGCGGCTCCGCCGATGATCAGCCAGCCGACCAGCAGTGCCGCCGCGTTGCCCGCTCCGCTGCTGCCGCTGACGATTGCCCGAAAACCGTCCAGCGCCGGCGTGGTCGGCAGGAACGGCGCGATGACCCCGAACGCCTCGGGCAGGGCCGAGGTGATAGCGCCGGCCGCGGCGATCACGATCACCAGCACCGAGATGAACCGTCCCACCCCGCCGAACCAGGCCACCAGGGCATGGTTGATCACCGCGAAGGTCACCGCCGTCAGACCCGCGAAGACGCCCAGGCCGGCAATCTCCGAACCGTCCAGGTGAAGCAGGGCGCCGAGCACCGCGGTGAGCACAACAGCCTGGACGACACCGACCACGACCGCCGGCAGCACGCCTTCCAGCGCGAGCCGCCACGATGGCTTCATCGAGGACAGGACCCGGGCCGGGACGGCGCGCAAGATCAGGAAGCTCGCCAGCGCGCCGAGCCACAGGGCGATCACCGTCAACAGCGTGGTGCTCGCCTCGTCGGGAAAGATCTTCTGCACGGTATCGGTCGTGACCGGCGTGGTAACCACCGAGGACAGTTTGTTGCGCAGCGTCTTGTCGTAGCTGGGAATCTGGTCCTTGCCCTTGTCCAGCCCATCGGCGAACTTGCCCGTCCCGTCGGCCAGCTTCGCGCCCCCCTCCGACAGCTTGCTGACGCCGTCGTAGAGCTTCGCCGCACCGGTCGCCGACTGCGAGGTGCCGCCGGCCAGTTGACCGGCCCCGTCGGCGATCTGGTCGGCCCCGACCGCCAGCTCGTGACCGCCGAGAGCGAGCTTGTCGGTGCCGGTGGCCAGCTTGCCGAGTCCCTTCGCCAGCTGGGCCACACCGCCGGCGTACTCGCCGACACCGTCAGCGAACGAGTTCATGCCCTTCGCGTACGCCCGCACGCCGGTGTCGCCGTCGGGACCGAAGCGCAAGCCGGAGACGATCGAGTCGAGTCCGGCGGCGCCTTTGGCCAGCCCGCTTGCCCCACTGACCAGCCCAGGGGTCTTGCCGCCGTCAGGGCTCTGCAGACCCTGGTACGCCGCTGTCGACCCCGCCGTGAGGCCGGCGTAGTAGGCCGGGCAGGCCTCCGGCGGCAGCTGGGTCGGGCAGACGAGCTGCGGGTTGATCTTCGCCACCTCCTCGGGCGTCTTCGCAGTGCTGAGCGCCCGGGTGAAGCCCTCGTACTGTTTCAGTCCGCCGGCGAAACCGGCCATGTTCTTCGCGTACGACTTCGTGCCCAGACCCTGGGTCTGCTTGCTGCCGTTCTGCAGGACTTTCAGCCCGCCGGCGATCCCGTCGGCACCCTTGGCGAGCTGGTCGGCTCCGGACGCCAGCTTCTTGCCCCCCTTGGCCAGCTGCCCGGCTCCGTCGGCTGACTTCTCGGTTCCGTCGGCGAGCTGGTCGACCCCGCTCGCGTACTGGTGCACTCCTCCTGCGTACTGCCCGAGACCGCTGGCCAGCTCCTGCGCGCCGTCGTCGAGCTGATCCAGGCCGCTGGCGAACGCACCGGTCCCGGAGGCGGTCTGGTTGAGCCCGCCGGACAGCTGGTCGGTCCCGTCCGACAGCTTTCCGGCCGCGCTGGCCAACGTGGTGAACTGCTTGCCGGTGGAGTTGAAGCCGATGTAGATGTTCTTCAGGTAGCTCTCGGTCAGCGTCGCGTTCAAGATCTTCGTCGCCTGTGCCGTGATGGCCTGACCGACGACCGGGTCGGCGAGGCCGGAGATCTGGGAGGTCTTCACGTCGATGGTGGCATGGTGCACCTCGTCGGCCTCGTCCTTGGAGAAGGAGGTCGCGTCGGCCGAGAAGTCCTTGGGAATCGTCACCACGGCGGCATAGCGCCCCTCGGCCATGCCGGACTTGGCATCCTTCGCATCGGTGATCACCCAGCTGAAGTTGGGATCATCCTTGCTGGCGACCAGCCCTCCAGAGAGTTGCCGGCCGAGCGGCACGAGCTGTCCGTTGAGCTTGACCGGATCGTCTTTATTGACGATCGCCGCCTGCACCCGGTCGAGCCGGTCGTCGGAGTTCCAACCGGCCCACAAGAAGCCGCCGGCAACCACCAGCGGCACCAGGATCAGGCCGAGGATCGTCCACAGGCCCGCTCGGCGGGTGGTGGTCGCTCGTTCCAGCGCAAACATGATCAGTTTCCTTGTTTCGGAGGTTTCGAGGGATCTTCGTGGTTCAGCGGGCCGGAGCGTCGATGAGGTCGTCGGTGTGTCCGAGCGTGACGCAGGAGAAGGGCCCCCGGACCAGATCAGCGATCGAGGACTGGCTGCGAACGGCGAGTATCACGGACTGTTCGGGCGATTGCAGGGCAAGATCATCGAGCAGACTGGCCAGCGCGGCCCGATCATCGTGGGCGGAGAGCACGTCGGCATGATCGATGAAGATGATCTTGGGCTTGGCCTTGGCGATCACCCGCAGGTCGCGCCGCAGATCCGTGCTGGTCGCGCAGTCGAGATAGCCGGTCCGGGACCGCACCTGACCGGCCTGTTCGGGAAGTACGAGACCGGCGATCTTGGCCCGGCCGCCACTGATCTTCATCCGGCCGGCGAGGGTCAGCAGCAGGGCGGTCCGGTCGGCATCCTGCTGACCTTCGACCACGACCACCTCGCGTGGCATGGCGCTGATCGCGACGGGACCACCGCCGCCGATCTGAAGCCCGTCCGCGTAGATCAGGTGCCGGTCGTCCGGAGCCGGCCACTCGGCGAGGGAGACCTGGTGGACCAGGCCGGCGCCCTCCACATCGAAGGAGGGAAGTCGGCGGTCCAGCCACTTCGGCAGCCACCAGGCCGTGTCGCCCAGCAAGGAGAGTACGGCCGGAACGAAGGTCATCCGGACCAGGAAGGCATCCACGAACACGCCGACCGCGAGGCCGAGCGAGATCGGCTTGATCGCGCCCTCGCCCTCGGGCACGAAGGCCGCGAATACCCCGATCATGATCACCGCCGCCGCCGCCACGACCCGGCTGGAGGCGGCGAACCCATCCTCGATCGCGGCGTGGGCGTCATCTCCGTGGACATACTCTTCGCGCATTCGGGAGACGAGGAATACCTCATAGTCCATGGCCAAGCCGAACAGAATGCCCATCAACAAGATGGGCAGGAAGCTGATCACCGGAGCGGGCTCGTGCACGTTCAGCAGCGAGCCGAACCAGTTGTATTCGAAGACCATCGCCGTGACCCCGAACGCGGCCCCGACACTCAGCAGGTAGCCGATCGTCGCCTTGAGCGGCACTGCGACCGACCGGAACACCATGGCCAGCAAAATCAACGACAGGCCGACGACCAGAATGCCGAAGGGGATCAACGCCCCGCCGAGTCGATCAGAGATGTCGATGGCCACGGCGGTGAAACCGGTCACGGCGATCGGGATGTCGTACTTCTGGAGGATGTGCGGCTCGAGCGCGCGAATTCGGCGGACGAGATCCTTGGTCTCGGGCGTATCCGGTCCGGTCTCGGGGATGACCTGGATGATCCCGGTACTGGCGTCCGCATTCGGCGTCGACAGCGGCACGCTCGCCACCCCGGGGACGGCGCGGATCTCGTCGGCGATGTCATCCATCACCCCGAGCGGGTCATCGGAACCCACGATGGTCGCTGAGACGATCAGCGGGCCGTTGTAACCGGCGCCGAAATGATCACTGATCAGGTCATAGGTGACGCGGGCGTGACTCCCCGGATCGGCGTGCCCGGGACTGGGCAACGCGATCTGCAGATCCTTGGCCGGATAGGCCAGCACTCCCAAGACGGCCACCACGATCACGACGGTGAGGACCGGCACCTTTGTCACGAGCCGGACCCAGCGCCGGGCGACGCCAACCCGCGCCGTGGGCGTCGCGACCTGAGCAGACTTTTTCGCCTTGGGCGCACGCGCCTTGGGCTTGAGCTTGGCGCCCGCGAACCCGAGCATCGCCGGCAGCAGGGTGAGCGCAATCAGCACGGCGATGGCCACGCCGACCGCAGCGGCGACGCCCATCGTGCTGAGGAAGGGAATGCCGGCGACCGAGAGCCCGGCGAGCGCGATCATCACGGTGACCCCGGCGAAGACCACCGCGGAACCAGCCGTCGCGACGGCCCGGGCGACCGACTCCTCGACGTCCATCCCGGAGCTGAGCTGATCGCGGTGCCGGGACACGATGAACAGCGCGTAGTCGATGCCCACCGCCAGGCCCAACATCACCGCCAGCAGCGGCGTGGTGGAGGAGATGGTGATCACAGCGGTGGCTCCGACGATCACCGTCATGGTCAGTGCGACGCCGAGGATTGCGGTGATCAACGGCATTCCCGCGGCGCGCAGCGACCCTAGGGTGAAGAACAGCACGACCATCGCGATCACCACACCCAGACCTTCGACGATGCTGAAGCTCGGCACGTTGTTGTTGTACGCGTCACCCCCGATCGAGGTGCGCGACCCGGGAATGGCGTTCTGGAGTTGCACCGTCTCGTCGTTCATCGCGTCGATCGTGGCCGCGGGAATGGACTGCGCCTGATCCTTCAGCCGGATGACGATGATCGCGGCGCTGTCGTCGTCGGAGATCACCCCTTTGGCGTACTTGTTGAACGGGGAGGTGGCGCCGGCCACCCGATCGAGGTCGTCGATGCGTTTGGTGGTGGCCTCGATCTCCTTCCGTACCCCGCTCTCCCGCACGCTCGTGCCGGCAGGTGGGATGACGATGAGCTGAGCGGTAGTGCCGGTGACCTGCGGGAACGTGCGGGCCAGCGAGTCGAGCGCCGTCTGGGATTCGGTGCCCGGCAGGTTGAACTTGTCCTCGAATTTGCCCCCGGCCACCCCGGCGATCCCGGCGAGCACCACCAGGGCGCCAAGCCACGCGATCAGCACTGCGATGCGTCGCCGGAACGCGGCTCGGCCGAGCCCGTACAGGAATGACGACACCTTCACAGCCCCCTCGTGGCACGGATACACTGATGTATCCGATACGGTACTGTATTGGATACAGACCTGTATTCAAACTGCGGGTACGACCTGTGGGAATCCCCCTGCCAGCGAAGGAGCCGAGCACGTGACCGACCTGTTGGCGGCAGAGCCGTCCCGAGTCACGGCCCGCCGCGCCCAGACCCGCGATCGTCTGATGGCCGCCGCGATCTCGATCTTCGCCGCCCGCGGCATCATCGGTGCCAGCGTCGAGGAGATCTGCGAGGCCGCCGGCTTCACCCGCGGTGCGTTCTATTCCAACTTCGCCGACAAGGACGCGTTGGTGCTGGCCCTGCTCCAGGCCGACATCGCCGGTCAGTACGCCGCGGCCGAACAGGCGATCTCGGCGATGAAGTCCGCTCCGGGCGAGCGGACCCCGGAAGAACTGGTCTCCTATGCGCTCACCGAGTTCGAGGCCGTTGGCCGCTCCGGTCGAGATGCCGTGCTCGCGCAACAGGACCTGCTGCTGTATGCCGCCCGGCAGCCGTCGCTGCGCGACCCGTACCTGATCTTCGCCGACGAGTGCGTGCGGCAGTTCACCGCGCTGATCGCCGACGCCATGACCTTCAGCAAGCTGGAATTCACCGTGCCGTTCGCCGACGCGATCGAACTGCTGACCGCCGCCCACAGCCACATGCACCTGCAGTCACTGTTCACGGGCACCCTGGACGCCCGGATCCTGCACTCCCTGCTGATGGCGATCACCCGCCCGTCTGATCTTTCCGCCGCTGCGCGCGTCGCGAGCGAACATACGTTCCGTCCGCGAGCGTCGGTAAGCGCAGGCCCGATCGTTATCCGCAACCGAGGGAGCACGACACGCTTTTCGTCGTGCGATCGAGGGCGCGGATCACGATCTCCAGGGCTGCGCGGGCGCGAGCGGACATACTAATGAGCATGCACATCCTTGTCGTCGACGATGATCAGGCCGTACGCGACTCATTGAAACGCTCGCTGGAGTACAACGCGTACGAGGTCAGCACGGCCGAGGACGGCGTCCAGGCCTTGGCCCGGCTGGCCGCGGTGCGCCCCGACGCGGTGATCATGGACGTGATGATGCCGCGGCTGGACGGCCTGGAGACGACCCGGATGCTGCGGGCGGCCGGCAACGACGTGCCCATTCTGGTGCTCACCGCCCGGGACGCGGTCGGTGATCGGGTGGACGGGCTCGATGCCGGGGGCGACGACTATCTGGCCAAGCCGTTCGCGCTCGACGAGCTGCTGGCCCGGCTCCGCGCGCTGGTCCGCCGGGCCGGCACGGTGGCCGACTCGGCCGATCCGTCGGCGCACAATCTCTCCTTCAGCGACCTGGTGCTGAACACCCAGACCCGCGAGGTGCTGCGCGGCTCCCGATCGATCAACCTGACCCGGACGGAGTTCGCCCTGCTGGAGGCGTTCATGCGCCACCCCCGCCGGGTCCTGGAACGCAGCTGGCTGCTGAACGAGGTGTGGGGCTTCGACTTCCCCACCACCGCCAATTCACTCGAGGTCTACATCGGCTACCTGCGGCGCAAGACCGAGGCCTCGGACGACTCGCGGCTGATCCACACCGTCCGCGGGGTCGGTTACGTCCTGCGCGAGACGCCGCCGTGAACCACGCCACCCTGAGTCCGTGGTGCCCAGATCACTGAAGGCCTGGCTTCGTTCGCTGCCACTGCAACGGCGCGTCGCCTATCTGACGACGGTGGCGGTGGCGCTTGCCGTGGCCGCGACCAGCGTGGCCGGCTACGTCACGCTGCGCATCTCGCTCTACGACGCGCTCGACAGCGAACTCGTCGACACCGCGACCTCGGTGGCGGCGGTTTCCGCAGCACCCGAGATCCAGCGGCTCGGCGGGCTGACCGAGAGTGCGCTGCGCGCCGGGAACGTGAGCATCGCGGCGTACCGGGCGGACGGCAAGAGCTACTTCGTCCCGGATGAGCGGCAACACCTCGTCCTCGGTCCGGAGGAACTGAATATCGCCCGCCTGCAGCGCGGGTACTCCGCGCGCTCCGGGGTCTCCACGAGTGGCGAGCCGTTCCGCATCGTGGCGGTGCCGATCACTGAGCTGGCCGGAAACTACGCACTGGTGATCGGCCGCCCGCTGCAGCCGACCAACGACATCCTCAGCTCACTGTGGCTGACGCTGATCATCTTCGGCGCGTCCGGCGTCATCGTGGCCGCGGTGGTCGGCGCCAGCGTGGCGCGCTCCAGTCTGCGGCCGGTGAGGGAACTCTCCGAGGCGGTCGAGCACGTCACCGCCACCAAGGAACTGGATCCGATCAAGATCGAGGCGAGCGGTGATCTGGCCATGCTCGCTGAGTCGTTCAACCAGATGCTCCGCTCGCTGAACTCCTCCCGCGAACGCCAGGCCCAGCTGATCGCCGACGCGGGACACGAGCTGCGAACGCCGCTGACCAGCCTGCGCACCAACATCGATCTGCTCTCCGCCGACGCGCGCACCGGCATGCTCAGCGAGCAGGACCGGATCGCGATCATGGGCGACGTCAATGCCCAGCTGATCGAGTTCACCACGCTGATCGGCGACCTGGTGCAACTCGCCCGGGACGAGACGGCGGCCAAGCCGGAGCCGCTGGACTTCCGCGACGTGGTCAACTCCGCGCTCGATCGGGTACGCCGCCGCGGACACGGCCTGCTGTTCGACGTGGAACTCGACCCGTTCTACGTCGTGGGCGACTCCGACACCCTGGAGCGGGCGATCACGAACCTGCTGGACAACGCGGTGAAGTGGAGCCCGCCCGGGGGCACCATCCGGGTCCAGCTCGAGGGCGACCGGCTCCGGGTGGCCGATCAGGGACCGGGCATCGCCGAGGAGGACCTGCCCCACGTCTTCGACCGTTTCTACCGAGCCGACACCGCCCGCAACACCCCCGGCACCGGCCTCGGGTTGTCGATCGTCGCGCAGACGATCACCCAGCACGGCGGCTGGGTCCGGGCCGGCCGCTCGGCTCAGGGAGGCGCCGAGTTCACCGTGCAGCTCCCCGGCTCTACCAGCCTGGAAGCCCTGCAACCGGTCTGACTGCGGAGTTGACTGTCGTCAGCGCTCGGCTCCCGTCGCAGATCCCTGGAAATTGCCCGCGATTGGAGCCTTCGATCGTTTCAATCGGCCTGTCGGGCCCAATCGAGTGCGATTTCCGGGAGTCTGGGATTCAGGATCTGCCGCGGGTGGCGTACGGGGTGTGGGTCGGCAGAGTCATCCGAGGCGCGCGGCGTGGCCGTCGGCTCCCGACCATCCCTAGCAGCGACTGGACCCGGAAGCGATGGCCGCGATATGGCTCCAGGATCTCCTCGCAGGCGTCGTCGTCCAGCGCCTCACCGGTCAGCGTGTAGGTGATGTCCTTGGCCACGTGGAAGTCACCGATGCTCCACGCGTCAGGGTCGCCATGGGCCCGCTGCCGCACCTCGGCCGAGGTCCACCGGCCCACGCCGGGGAAGCTGCGGAGCGCCCGGTCCGCATGTGCGCCCGAACCGGCCAAGGTCCGTTCCAGTGCCGCGGCCCGGGCCGCGGTACGCACCAGGGTCCGGCTGCGTCGTTGTTCCACGCCGGCCGCCAGGAATCGCCAACTCGGCACCCGCGCCCACGCCTCGGGAGTCGGCGGCAGACACATACCGTACGCCGCCGACTCGGGATCGGCGGCCGGTCCGGGAGCCGGCTCGCCGAACTCCCGGACCAGGATCCGCCAGGCCCGGAAAGCCTCCTTCCCGGTCACCACCTGCTCGATGCAGGCCGGGGCGAGCGCCTCGAACACGGCATCGGTACGTCCGATCCGGAAGTGCCCGAACCGGCGCTCCGCCTCGACCAGCGGTCCATGTTCCGGCAGCGGGCGGAAGCCGCCCGGATCGTCGGCTTCTCCGACCAGCCTCGGAAGCTGGTCGAGCGCCCACTCGGCCCCCTCACCCCAGGCCCGCGCGGCCACCTCGTTGCGCATGGCCGATGATCTTGATCAGGACCGGACCCGCCGGCGTGCGGGTGGTCCGCAACCAGATGTCCCCGAGTCGGCGGTGGGTCGGGTCGGCGCCGCCGCGGCGATGCAGCCCGAGGATCGGCGACAGCAGCACCGGCCGGTCGAGCCGCAGCAGTCGGGAGGCGCCGGTCACCGCGGCGCCGGCCCGTTGATCAGGAAGCGCCGATCATCGACCGCGGTGAACCCGTTGTTCAGCAGCACTTTCCGCGATGCGCCGTTGCTGGGCTCGGCTTCGGCCAGCACCGCCCGGGCGCCGGCCCGCCACGCCAACTCCACAATCAGCGCGCACGCCCGCGTGGCCAGACCTCGACCGCGCCAGGCCGGCACCACGGCATATCCGATCTCGACGCTGCCGTCGGCCGGCGGTCCGTGGAACCCGATGTCACCCACGACCTGATCATCGACGACGAGTTGATGAATCCACCAGTCGGACTCGCCGGTCAAGATCTCCCCCGACGCCTCGTACCCGGCGAACAGCAAGGCAAGGGCGTCGAGGGTCTCCGGCAGCGGATACTGCGGATGCCAGCGCCGGCTGGTGGCGGCCGACGGCCTCGCCGCCACGATCTCGCGGGCTTCGCTCAGCAGGACCAGCCGCAGCCGGAGCCGGTCGGCGGCCGAGTCAGCAGCCATGCCTAGTCACTGCCGGACAGCGGCCAGGAATTCTTGCGGCAGCCGCCGAGTCCCTTGGTCTGCTGCATCATCACCGGGGCCCGCCTGCCACGGCCCGGGCATCCCACGTGCTGGTGACCGAGCGAGTGCCCGAACTCGTGGTTCACCAGATACCGCCGATAGCCGTCTACGTCGGAGCCGTACGAGTCGGCACCCAGCATCCACCGCTTCGCGTTGAGCACCACCCGGTTGCCGTTCTGGCAGGACACCTCGCCGCGGGTCAGCAGCGGCGCGCACAACCGGTCCGTGGTGCCCGGCGTGACGATGTATGCGTGCAGCGTCGCCTCACTGGCCGAACTCACCAGCTGAAAACGCCAGCGACCCGTCCCCCGCCAGCTGCGCCGGTCGTTCAGCACCCTCTCGATCAGCCTGGCCGCGTCATCGGAGTCGATGGCCAGATTTCGTTCCACCTGGACGTCGAAGCGGATCAGCCGGCCGCTATCCGAGGCGGCGTTCACATCGACCTTGGCCCGGACGTAGGACCCCGGACCGGTTGACGGCACCTTCGGGGTGAGGTGAATCTTGTCCGTCGGCTCGACCGGCCGGGGCTTTCTGGGCCTCGGCGATCCCGGCGGCTCCGGGCTATTCGGCGCGGGAGTCGGCGCCGAGCTCACAACCCTCGGCGCCACCGGGCTCGCGGTCAGCGGAGCGGCCACCAGGGACGTCATGCGATCCATCCCGAGAGCCGCCGGAATGGCATGGAAGCCGAGGCCGATCAGGCCCAGTGCCACCACCGCGACGAGCAGCCCGAGGGCTCCGCGCGCTCCCTCGCCGGCAGCCCGGTGCCGACCAGTGATTTCGACCGGCCGATCAGCGACCGCAGGTGGGTTAGATTGTGAGCGGCTGCGGGTCGACCGGCGGGGGATCGACCGGCGGGGTGAACTGGGCTGTGAGTGCGCGCGCTCGTGCCCGACCCCCCGACGCTGACTCACGAGGACTAAGACTAGGCGGAGAAGGTGGCTCACTCACATTTCGGCGCACGGCTCGACGCGACGGGCCCGCAACCGCTCGTCGACCCGGGTGAGCTCCGCCGACATCGCCGGGCCTTGCGCATCCTCGTCGTCGTCCTCATCCCACTCGCCGTCTGGACCGTGGCCGGCCTGATCGTCCTCTGGCCGGGCAACATCTCGGCCCACGTCAACCAGGACGTGGCCGGATACAGCGTCGCGGGGGTCACCTACCCGAAGGCGCGGATCAGCAAACTCAGCGAGATCTCCTGCGACGGTCTCTCCGGATCGACGCCGGGGGTGAGCACCCGGTGCGCGAACGCCACGGTCACGTTGCTCGAGGGCGACGACAACGGCAAGGCGGTCGACGTTCCGCTGACCGCCGCGGTCTACTCCTCCGGCGTCGAGGTCGGACAGGTGATCCGGCTGGTCCGGGTGCCGCCGGCCGACGGCCAGCCGGCCCAGTACCAGTTCTCCGACTTCGAGCGGCGTACGCCGCTCATCGCGTTCGCGCTGATCTTCGCCGCCGTCGTGATCGCGGTCGCCCGCTGGCGCGGATTCGCGTCGTTGATCGGGCTCGGCTTTGCCGCCTTCATCCTGGTGAAGTTCATGTTCCCGGCGCTGGTCGCGGGCACGAACCCCATCGCCGTCGGCCTGATCGGGTCGTCGGCCATCATGTTCGTGGTGCTGTACGCGGCGCACGGTTTCAGCGCTCGCACCACCACTGCGCTGGTCGGCACCCTGTTCGGGCTGATCCTGATCGCGACACTCGGGTACGTGGCGACCCGTTGGGCGCACCTCACCGGCGTGGCGTCGGAGGAGGACTTCGTGCTGGCGGCCGCCGCGCCGGATCTCCGCCTGACGTCAGTGGTGCTCTGCGGCATCATCGTCGCCGGTCTCGGCGTGCTCAACGACGTCACGATCACTCAGGCGTCCGCGGTCTGGGAACTCGCCGACGCCGACCGCCGCGGAGGCAGGGGCGGCCGCCAGAGCCAGCGCCACATCTTCACCCGGGCGATGCGCATCGGCCGGGATCACATCGCGTCGACCGTGTACACCATCGTCTTCGCGATCGCCGGCGCGTCACTCTCGGTGCTGTTGCTGATCGCGATCTACGACCGACCGCTGTTCCAGGTGCTGCAGACCGAACAGTTCGCCGGCGAGGTGGTCCGGATTCTCGTCGGATCCATCGGCCTGGTCCTGGCCGTGCCACTGACCACGGCCGTCGGCGCCGCTGTGGTCCGCGTCAGTGGCAGCGGAACACCGGTCGGCGACGCCCGCTCGGAGCGGCCCGCGGCCGGTTCAGCCTCTGATGACGAAGACACCACGGTGCTCCCCAAGACGAAGTGGCGCGATCTCGGCCAGTCGGAGCCAGCCGCGAGTTCCTCGGCACCGCCGGCCGAGCCGGCCGCGCCAGGCCGCCGCCGACGCTCGCGGCGACGCCAAGATGACGACGACTTCGGCGACTTCACCTATCTGCACGAACCGGGCGACACAGATCCAGGTTCCCGGAAGGATCCGGGCGCCCGCGGCCGCACTTCGCTCTGACCAGCGGTCAGGCGGCGAATTCCAGGATCGCCTGCACCCAGGCATTGGGCTCGTCCCGGTGCCGGACCACGCCGGTGCCCAGGGCTTCCAGGATCAGCGCCGGCCGGTCATCGGTCAGGCTGGACAGTTGTGGCCAGGTATCGCCGAGCCGGATGCCGGCGCTCACCTCCGCCGTCCGGAGGCTGGCCAGATCGCGGACGACGTGCTGGCAATCCATGTCGTGCCAGGCCGGATGGTCCCGCTTGAGCGTCTCGAGGGCAGCGGTCGGGTTCCGGCGGGCGATGGCGGCCCGCTCGACGAGGGCATCGGCCTCAGCCGGCCAGTCGTGGGACGGGTCCGGGAATCCGTCCAGGACCACTCGGCCGATCTCGGGGCCGTGGTTGGCCAATTCCAGGGCCACCGCGGCCCCGAACCCGTACCCGACCACCAGATCCAGCGGCCGATCGGAGAGCTCGGAGGCGATCCAGCCCGCCGCTACCCGTGGAGTAAGCGGAACGACCGCCCGTGGGCTGGCGCCGTGCGACGGCAGATCGGGGGCCTTGACCCGCCAGCCGTTCCCGGCGAGGCCTTCGGCGACCCGCCACCAGGTCGCCGAGGAGGAACCCGAACCGTGCAGCAGCAGCGCTCGTCGATCGGCTGCACCCCACGAGCGCCAGCGAAGAAATCCGGGGCCCGGGTCTTCATCTCGGCTCGCCACCACGCCAGTATGACGCCTGGTTCGCAGCCGCTGCCGTGGTGCCGCCCCCGAGCCCGAGCCGTGACCTAGCTACACCGGGCCTCGATCAGTCCGAGGGCTTGAGTTAAAGCTTACTTTAAGTTGAATAATGAGCGTCGAGCCATGGGAGATTCAAGATGAACACTGACAACACGAAGAACGCGCTGATCACCGGCGCCTCGATAGGTCTGGGGCGTGCGCTGGCCGTCGAACTGGCACAGCAAGGCTGGAATCTGACCATCGATGCCCGCACGGCCGAAGCACTCCATCGCACGGAAAGCCTGCTCGGCAAGGTCGGTGAGCCCTCCCGCGCATCGATCCGGGCGTTGCCGGGCGACATCACCGACGCAACGCACCGCGAGCAGCTGCATCGCCGCCGCGACGGCGACGGGACCACTCGATCCTGATCATCAACAATGCCAGCGACCTGGGCGGCTCCCCGCTCCCGCAGCTGCGACAGCTGACCGCCGCGGCCTATCGAGAATCTGCTGCTGACCAACGTGCTGGCACCACAGCAGCTGATCCGGGCGGCCATCGATCGACTGGCGGATGGCGCGGTGATCATCAACGTCTCGTCCGACGCCGGCGTCGAGCACTATGAGACCTGGGGCGGATACGGCTCGACCAAGGCCGCTCTCGATCATCAGACGCTGACCTGGGCGGTCGAGGAACCGCAATTCACCTGGTACGCGGTGGACCCGGGCGATCTGACGGACCGCCATGCACCAGGCCGCCTTTCCGGGCGAGGACATCAGCGACCGACCGGAACCGGAATCCGTCACACCCGTCTTCGCCGCGCTGATCGCTTCCGGCCTGCCGAGCGGGCGCTACCGCGCCGGTGATCTCCGGCACCTCGTCGAGACGAGCGCCGCATGAGCATCACCGGACTGCCCGCCATGCCGAGCACCCACTTCGACTCGCCGGACGACCACACCGCGACCGAACCTCCCGAGCGGCGCGGTCTGCGCCGCGACGGTGTCCGGCTGCTGGTTGCCTACCGAGGCCGCATCACTCACGCGCGGTTCGACCAACTCGGTGATCATCTTCGGGCCGGCGACGTGCTGGTGATCAACACCTCGGCCACCCTGCCCGGCCAGCTGGACGCCGTTCGCGCCGGTCGCCGGGTGGTGGTCGCATCTGGCCAACCGCCTGGCGGACGGCTCCCGGGTCGTCGAACTCCGGAGCGCCCCGGGCGCCGCCCGACCGATGCTCGACGGGCGGCCCGACGAGCAGATCGAGCTGCCCGCCGGGGCGCGCTCAACCTGGTGGCGCCCTATCCGGCGCCCGACTCGTCGCCCACGGGTCGGGCAACCGGCTCTGGCGGGGCGCGGTGTCGGTTCCCCGGCCGAGTTCCTGCCGTATCTGGAGCGGCACGCCCGGCCGATCAGCTACGGCTACCTCCGGGACCGGTTTCCGCTCGAGACCTACCAGACCATCTTCGCGGTGCATCCAGGGAGCGCCGAGATGCCGAGCGCCGGGACGCCCTTTCAGCGCCGAACTGGTCACCCGGTTGGTGGCCGCAGGCGTGATCTTCGCACCCGATCACCCTGCACACCGGGGTGTCGTCGCAGGACGCGGCGAGGCACCGCAGGCGGAGTGGTACGCGGTCAGCCGGACGACGGCAGACCTGGTGAACGGCGCCCGGGCTCGTGGCGGACGAGTGATCGCGGTCGGGACCACCGCCACCCGCGCCATCGAATCGGCCACCGGACCGGACGGGGTGGTCGCCGAGCACTCCGGCTGGACCGACCTGGTCATCTCGCCGGAGCGCCCGGTCCGGGTGGTCGACGGGCTGATCACCGGCTGGCACAATCCCGAGGCGTCGCACCTCCTGCTGGTGGAGTCGGTGGCCGGTGTCGGTCTCACCCAGCGGGTGTACGACGCAGCGGTGGCCGAGCGTTACCTCTGGCACGAGTTCGGGGACTCCGCCCTGCTGCTGCCGGACTGAGTCCGTCGGCTAACGGCCGCCCCAGTCCCACGTCGGACCGTCGAGCGGGCCGACACCCGCCATCCGGGTCTCGCCGAAGTCCTTGATCAACTCGACCGCGCGCGTCTGCGGCAACCGTCGGAGTTCCTTGATCAACTTCGTCGCAGTGCGAGACGACCACGATCTGGGTCGTCGCGCCCGCCTCGCCGATCAGTCGGGCCAGCGGGGCGAGCAGGTCGGGATGCAGGCTCGTCTCCGGCTCGTTCAGCACCATCAGCTGAGGCGGCCGCGGGCTGAGCAGCGCGGCGACCAGCAGCAGATAGCGCAGGGTGCCGTCGGAGAGCTCGGCCGCGACCAGCGGGCGGAGCAGCCCGTGCGCGGAGAGCTCGAGCTCGAAGCGGCCCGCGTCGGTCCGGACCCGCACCGAGGACTGCGGGAAGGCGTCGCTCGACCGTCTCGGCGAGGGCCGCGTCGTTGCCGATCTCGATGATCGTCTGCAGGGCGGCGGCAAGATCACGGCCGTCGTGGCTGAGCACCGGGGTTCTGGTGCCCACCTGCGCCTGGCGGGCCGGAGCGTCGGCGTCGGTCCGGAAATGATCATAGAAACGCCACGAGCGCACCTGCTCCCGCACCGCCAGCAGCTCCGGGCGCGCGGACCGGATCGACGACCTCGGTGAGCACCGACTCGTACGGTCTGGAGCCGGTCGGTGATCGGCGTCCATTGACGACCCTCACGCAACTCGACCAGTCGCCGGCGCCGCCGGACCAGCAGCGACGCGGGCCGCATCACCTCGCCGCTCCAGACCAGCTCCCGCTTGATCTCCGGATCCAGGTTGAACGACGACGTGCCGTCCCGGATCGGAATGCCCAGGTCGATCAGATAGGAGAAGCCGTCGGAGGCGAAGCCCAGTTGCAGGCTGACCGGTCCGGATCGGGTCGTACCCTGCACGGCGTAGCTCGCCGCGGCGAACCGCCCTGCCGATCGTCTCCGGTCCGGCCCAGAGCGTCGACGGCAGGCCACCCTCGCGGGCCAGCGAGCCGATCACCTGTCCTTCGGCGCAGTCGGCGAGCAGCCGCAGCGCGCGGTACAGGCTGGTCTTTCCGGTGCCGTTCGCCCCGGTGATCACCGTGATCCGGCCCAGCGGAATCCGGAGTTCCCGCAGCGACCGGTAGTTCTGGACGGCGACCGTGGTGATCATGGTCGGTCTTCGGCCCGTCAGCGATCGGGCTTGAGCAGCGGGAACAAGATCGTCTCCCGGATACCGACCTGGGTGAACAACATCACCAGCCGATCGATGCCGAGACCGAGACCACCCATCGGCGGTGCGCCGAACTCCAGCGCGGCCAGGAAGTCCTCGTCCAGCTGCATCGCTTCATGATCACCGGCGGCCGCGGCGAGCGACTGGGCGGTGAGCCGTTCCCGCTGGATCACCGGATCGATCAGCTCCGAGAAGCCGGTGCCGCGTTCCACGCCGCCGATGACCAGGTCCCAGGCCTCGATCAGATCCGGATCGCTGCGGTGCGGACGGGCCAACGGCTGGGCCAGCGGCGGGTAGTCGCAGACGAACGTCGGCTGGATCAACGTCGGCTCGACCAGTTCGCCGAACAGGTGCATGATCAACTTCTGGGCACTCCAGCCGTCCTCGTACGCCACCCCGCGCGCCTCGGCGATGCGGCGCAGGTCCGCCGCGCTGGTCCGCGGAGTGACCTCCTGGCCCAGATGGGTCGACAGTCCCGGATAGACGCCGAGCCACGGCCATTCGCCGTCGAGATCGATCACGCCCTGCGGGGTGTCGACGGTTCGCGACCCGAGCAGGTCCGCGACGTCGACGATGATCTTCTGCACCACGTCGGCGATGGTTCGTTGATCACCCCAGGCCTGGTAGACCTCGAGCATGGTGAATTCCGCGCTGTGGGTGGAATCGATGCCCTCGTTGCGGAAGATCCGGCCCAGTTCGTAAACCCGGTCCACGCCGCCGACCACCGCCCGTTTCAGAAACAGCTCGAGAGCGATCCGCAGGGTCATGTCCGTGTCGAACGCGTTCAGGTGCGTCCGGAACGGCCGGGCATTGGCGCCACCGTGCACGAGTTGCAGCACCGGTGTCTCGATCTCGGTAAAACCCAGGCGATGCAGGGTTTCCCGCACGCTCCTGGTGACGGCGGCTCGGATCCGGACCATGTCGCGCGCCGCTTCGCGGACGGTCAGATCGGCGTACCGCTGGCGGACCCGGGTCTCGTCGGAGAGTTCGGCGTACAGGTTCGGCATCGGCCGCAGCGCCTTGGACGCCAACTGCCACTCGGTCGCGAGCACCGACAGCTCACCGCGCCGGGAGGAGATCACCCGGCCGCGGACGAAGACGAAGTCACCAAGATCAACATCGGCCTTCCAGGCGGCCAGTGACTCGGCGCCGACCTCGGCCAGCGACACCATCACCTGCAACCGAGTGCCCGAATCGGTCGGTGACAGGCCCTCCTGCAGGGTGGCGAAGCACAGCTTTCCGGTGTTGCGGATGAAGACCACCCGACCCGCGACTCCGACCACGTCGGAGGTCTCCTCGCCGGTCTCCAGCCCGCCCCATCGAGCGCGCACCTCACGCAGCTCATGAGTGCGCGGCACCACGACCGGATAGGGCTGCCGACCCGCGGCGAGCAGCCGGGCCCGCTTGTCCTGACGCACCCGGATCTGCTCGGGCAGGTCGCTGCCTGCTTCGTCGGGATCGAGCGTGGTGGGGTGGTCGGGCACCCGCGTCAGCATAGTGCGCGACCGGCTTCGGGTGTCGGCGCTGACCACCGCGCTACTCGATAGGCTCCCGGCTATGGCGAACGTGCTCTCCAACTACCGTACCGGTGACGCGTTCGACGAGATGATCGACGGCGAGGGCAGCGTTCGACCCTCCTACAAGGCCGTCTATGCCACCCTCCAGCAGTCCAGCCCCGGAGACCTCCGGGTGATCGCTGAATCGCTGGCCAAGAACTACACCCGCGCCGGGGTCACCTTCGACGTCGGCGGCGTGGAACGCCCGTTCCCCCTCGATCTGGTGCCCCGGGTGATCGCCTCACCCGAGTGGGAGACCATCGAGGCCGGCGTGGCGCAGCGGGTCAAGGCCCTCGAGGCGTTCCTCGCCGACGTCTATTCCGGCGCCCGGGTGATCTCCGACGGTGTCATCCCGAGCCAGTTGGTCACGTCCTCGAATCACTTCCATCGGGCCGTCTGGGGTGTCCAACCCGGCAACGGCGTGCGCATCCACGTCGCCGGCGTGGACCTCATCCGCACCCCGGATGGCGATGTGCGGGTGCTCGAGGACAACGTCCGGGTGCCGAGCGGAGTCTCGTATGTGATGACCAACCGCAGCGCCATGATCACGGCGATGCCGAACGCGTTCGCCAACCAGCGGATCCGAGCCGTCGCGAGCTATCCGACCCGGTTGCTGGCCGCGCTGCGCAAGGCCGCGCCACCGGGCACTGATCAGCCGACAGTCGTCGTGCTCACCCCGGGTGTCTTCAACTCGGCCTACTTCGAGCACACACTGCTCGCACGCACGATGGGGGTCGAGCTGGTCGAGGGACGCGACCTGGAATGCCGCCGGGGCAAGGTCTTCATGCGGACCACCTCGGGGCTGCAGCGGGTCGATGTGATCTATCGGCGGATCGACGACGACTTCATCGATCCGGTGCACTTCCGCAGTGACTCCATGCTCGGAGTGCCGGGGCTGGTCAACGCCGTGCGCACCGGAGGCGTGGCGCTGGCCAACGCGATCGGGAACGGGGTCGCCGACGACAAGTTGATCTACACCTACGTTCCGGACCTGATCCGCTACTACCTTCGGCAGGAGCCGATCATCGCGAACGTGGACACCTGGCGGCTGGAGGATGACGACGCGCGCGAGGAGGTGCTCGATCGCCTCGCCGAGCTGGTGGTCAAGCCGGTTGACGGCTCCGGCGGCAAGGGCATCGTGATCGGTCCGCGGGCGACCCGGGAGGAACTTGATGCCCTGCGCCAGCGGGTGACCGACGACCCGCGGGGCTGGATCGCGCAGCCCGTCGTTCAGCTCTCCACCGTGCCGACATTGATCGACGACGGGCTGCAGCCGCGCCATGTTGATCTTCGTCCCTTCGCGGTCAACAACGGTGAGGACGTCTGGGTGCTGCCCGGCGGGCTGACCCGAGTCGCCTTGCCCAAGGGCGAACTGGTGGTCAACAGCAGTCAGGGCGGCGGCAGCAAGGACACCTGGGTGCTCAGCCCGCCGACTCACCGGATCTCGACGACTCCGGTCGACGACGCGGCCGAGAATGATGATCAACTCAGTCCGCCCTCAGCGCCGCCGCCGCCGGCCGCGGCCTCGACCGCGACGGTCCAGGTGCCGCTGACCGTCTCCCGGGTGCCGGCGGCTGTGATGCCCAAACGCGTCGAAAGCCTGCGCCAGCAGGAGGAACAGCAGCAACAGGCTCGTGCCGGCGATGATCACCAACGGGCCGCATCGTGCTGAGCCGGATCGCCGAGTCGCTGTTCTGGATCGGCCGCTACGTCGAGCGCGCTGATGACACCGCTCGCCTGCTGCAGACCCACCTGCGACTACTCGTGGAGGACAGCTCCGCCCACGAGGTCGACGCGTGCCGGAACTTGCTGGCCCTGATGAGTGTGAACGAGATCGAGAACCCGATGCACCAGGACCTGCTTCGGGTGCTCGCGTACGACGCGTCCGAGCCGACCTCGATCAACTCGTGCTGGGCGGCTGCCCGGGACAATGCGAGACGGGCCCGCGAGGTCATTCCCCTTGATCTGTGGGAATGCATCAACACGACCTGGCAGCAGTTGCCCCGCGCCGGCGCGGGGGTCACCGCCGCCCACACCGATCTGACCTGGGCCCGTGATCGCAGCGCACTCTTCGCCGGCATCTCGAGGGGCATCATGGTGCGCGACGACGGCTGGCAGTTCATGTCGATGGGCCGATCCTTGGAGCAGGTCGACATGACCTCGCGGCTGGTGGCCTCCGCATCCCTGGCCGGCGGGGGTACCGCCTGGCCGTCGGTGCTGCGCGGCTGCGGTGGCCACGATGCCTTTCTGCGTACCTATCCCGGTGTGCACACCGATCGTGAAGCGGCCCAGTTCCTGATCTTGGATTCCCGGTTTCCGCGATCGATCATGCACGGCCTGATCGCCGCCGCGGACAGCTTGCGGAAGGTCAGTCAGAACAACCCGGTCCCGGTCCGGCAATCGGGCTCGGCCGAGCGGGCGCTCGGCCAACTCCGAGCCCACCTCGAGTATTCCGAGGTCGACGACCTGCTGGACAACCTCGACGCCGAGATGTCGGCCGTGCAGGATGTCGCGGCCGACGTGACCTCGACGGTCTCGAGGAACTACTTCGCCGCCGCCGACCCGACGGCCTGGATCACCGAGGGGACACGGTAACCGTGCGGCTGAGCATCGATCACCAGACCGGATTCCGCTACGCCTCGAAGGTCCTCTCCTCCTACAACGAGGCCCGGATGACCCCGGCGGCGTCGGAACACCAGACCGTCTGGAGCAGCCGGGTGAGCATCGAGCCGGCCGCTTGGAGCTTCACCTACACCGACTACTGGGGCACCACGGTGACCACCTTCGAACTGCACGAGCCGCACGAACGGCTCACCGTGCACGCCCAGGGAGTCGTGGAGACGCACGGTGATGATCTTGCCTGGGACACCGACCGCCGGGTGGCGCCGAATGATCTTGGTTGGCCGGCGCTGCGCGATCGCGGCGTGATCGACACCATGACCGAATACCTCACCGTCAACCCTCGCACCCAGTCGCCGGACGATCTGCTCGCCCTGGCCGCCGGCGCGGTCGGCCCGTCCCCTCGGCTCACCGGACTCGACATCTGCGGGCTGATCCATGACCGTCTGAGCTATCAGCGCGGCTCCACCCAGGTGACCAGCACCGCCCGCGAGGTCTGGGAGCTGGGACGTGGTGTCTGCCAGGACTACGGCCACGTTGCCCTCGGTGCACTGCGCTCGGTCGGCCTCCCGGCGCGGTATGTCTCTGGCTACCTGCACCCGGGCACCGCCGCGTCCAACACCACCGTCATCGGTGAGAGCCATTCCTGGATCGAGTGGTGGTGCGGCAGTTGGGTCGCGTACGACCCCACCCTGCGAGGCCGGCTGACCGATCGCTACGTCCGGGTCGGGCACGGCCGCGACTACGGCGACGTGGCCCCGCTGCGGGGCACCTACTCCGGTGGCGCGTCCGAGATGTTCGTGACCGTGTCGATGACCCAGCTCGGTTGAGGCTGGCACCGGGGGCTGGCCAGGCCCGTTATCTTTGGGCCCATGAGCAACTACGGCCAGCAGCCACCGCCCGGCCAGAATCCGTACGGACAGCAGCCGGGCCAGCCGTGGGGTCAGCCGCAGCAGCCCCCGGCGTACGGACAGCCGCAGCAGCCGTACGGGCAGCCGGCCGGCCAGCCCTCCGCTCCCCGACCACCGCAGCAGCCCTATGGGCAGCCGAACCCGTACGGCCAGCAGCCTCCGCAACAGCCGTACGGCCAGCCGCAGCAGCCGCAATGGACGCCGCAGCCGATCGCGGCGAAGAAACCGACGCTGGTCAACCACTCGGTGCCGGTGGTCACCATGGACTCCGTTCCCGGCCGGGAGATCGCCGAGGTGGTCGGCGATGTGGTCGGGGTGGTGGCACGCACCCGAGAGTTGCGACCGGATCTGCGCGGCGGCAACCCGATCGACGGCTATGTCACGATGCTGACCGAGTCCCGCCAGGACGCGGTCAACCGGCTCGCCGAGATGGCCCAGGCCGCCGGGGCCGACGCCGTGGTCGGATTGCGCTTCGACTGCAGCGAGATCACCCAGTCGCTGAGCGAGGTTGCCGCGTACGGCACCGCCGTGACCCTGGTCGCGGTCGAGGGCGGCGACACGATGGACGACGACGACACCAGCGCCACCAGCCGGACGCAGCCGGAGGGCAGCCAAACGCAGCAGGGCGATACCGGCCAGCAGTGGCCCCCGAGTTCGTGGCCGTCGTCGAGCTGAATCAACTCCGCTGACAACCTCAGTGCTATCGGTTAAGAATGGGTCCCATGAGCGCTAGCCGTAAGCCCGGTCCTCAGAAGACTCCCGAGGACGAGACCAAGCGCAAGTTCCGCGAGGCGCTGGAGGCCAAGCAAGGGCGCCAGGGTGAGGACCACATCGATTCGCGGTCCGACAATCCGCATCCCCACGGTCCGGTGGAGACCAAGCGGGTCTTCCGTCGCAAGACAGGCTGACCCGCACTGGCTCAGGCTTCGCGGAGGCGGATGCCACATGCCCTCGACGACCTCGAACCGCACCGCTGACAGGTCCGGTACGAGAGCATCGGCCGGCATCCGCTCGGCCGGAGTCGTGGTCTGGACACCCAGGGTGAAGCAGCCAGCCGCGCGAGCCGCGGCCACCCCGGCCGGTGCGTCCTCGACGACCAGGCACCGTTTCGGGTCGACCCCGAGGCGCTCGGCGGCGGTGAGGAACGGCTCGGGGTCCGGCTTGCCCCGGGTCACGTCGTCGGCGGTCACCAGCACCGCTGGTACCTGCAGGGCGGTCGCGGTGATGCGAGCCTTGGCCAGATCTGACGTACACGATGTGGCAATGGCGTTCTTGGCGCCTTTGACGGCGGCCAAGGCCTCCGCGGCGCCGGGCAGCACGACGATCCCCTCGACGTCGGCCACCTCGAGCTCGTTGATCCGATTGATGGCTGATTGCTGCTGATCCTTCGGAATCAGCATCTCGACGACCCCGGCCGCCGGGACGCCGTGGAACCGCCTGATCGTGTCGACGTCCAACCCGTGCTCGGCGGCCCATATCCCCCAGGACCGCTCGACCGCGGGGACGGAATCGATCAGCGTGCCGTCCATGTCGAAGATGACGGCGTCGAAGACCTCGTCGGACAGCCGACCCAAACCCACGATGCTCTCCTCTGCTCGAACCGACGATCGACCGAAACCGGCAGGCACCATCTTGGCCGAACTGGCGCTGTTTGCGCCTAAATCTCTTGATGAGTGAGTACTCACTCATTAGGCTACTCAGCCGTGAGCCGTGCCACCCCCCTTCCCCTCGATGAGCGCCGGGCCGCCCTGATCGCCGCGACCGAGCCGCTGCTCGAGCAGTTCGGCCGCGACGTCAGCACCCGCCAGATCGCGGAGGCCGCGTGCGTCGCCGAGGGCACGATCTTCGCGCCTTCCCCACCAAGGACGCGTTGATCGACGCGGTCCTCGAGGAGGTCTTCGACAATCAGCGCACTTGCGACGAACTCGCCGCGATCGATCCGGCGCTGCCGCTGGACACGAGGCTGATAACAGCCGTGACGGTCCTCCAGGCGCGCTTGCGACGGGTGTTCGCCCTGTTCCATTCGATGCGCCTCAAACCACCGGACAAGGACGCGAGCGCCTTCCGGCTCCGGCAACGCGACGACAACGAGAAACTCAATGCCGCCGTCGCCGCGCTCTTCGACCCTGATCGCGACCGGCTTCGGATGGCGCCGGAGGATGCGGCCAGCGCGCTTCGCACGGTCACCTTCTCGCTCACCCACCCGATCCTTGGCGATCAACGATTCACCCAGCCGGAGCAGATCGTCGATCTGATCCTGCACGGCATCACCAATCCACCTTCGACAGAACGGCCGTCATGCTGATCCGCCTCATGCGCACCTACCTGGTCCCGTACCGGCGCCTGCTGGGCGGCGTGGTGATCCTGCAACTCATCGGGACCATGGCGTCGCTCTTCCTGCCCAGCCTGAACGCGTCGATCATCGACGAGGGCGTGGCCAAAGGCGACACGGCGTTCATCTGGAACACCGGCAAGGTGATGCTCGCGGTCAGCCTGCTGCAGGTGATCTGTGCCATCGCCGCCACCTATCTCGGCGCCCGGACCGCCATGGGCTTCGGCCGGGATGTCCGCGGGTCGATCTTCCAGCGCGTACTGGCCTTCTCCTCCCGTGAGCTCAACCATTTCGGCGCGCCCTCGCTGATCACCCGCACGACCAATGACGTGCAGCAGGTGCAGATGCTGGTGCTGCTCAGCGCCACGCTGTTCGTCACCGCGCCGATCACCATGATCGGCGGCGTCATCATGGCCCTGCGCGTGGACGTCGGTCTGGCCTGGCTGGTCGCTGTGGCCATCCCGCTGCTGGGTATCTCGATCTTCCTGGTGATTCGGAAGATGCGGCCGCTGTTCCGGCTGATGCAGACCCGGATCGATTTGGTCAACCGGGTGTTGCGCGAGCAGATCGCGGGCATCCGGGTCGTCCGGGCCTTCGTCCGCGAGCCCTACGAGACCGCCCGTTTCGCGGAGGCCAACGCCTCCCTGACCGAGACCGCCACGTCGGTCGGGCGGCTGATGGCGTCGATCTTCCCGATCGTGATGTTCATCCTGAACACCTCCAGCGTCGCGGTTCTCTGGTTCGGCGCGAAGGGGGTCGACGCGGGGGAGATGCAGATCGGCTCGCTGACCGCCTTCCTCACCTACCTGGTGCAGATTCTGATGTCGGTCATGATGGCCACCTTCTTGCTGATGATCGCCCCTCGTGCCGCGGTCTGCGCCGAGCGCATCCAGGAGGTGCTGGACACCGACTCCTCGGTCGTGCTGCCGACACATCCGGTCACCGACCTGCGCGAAGACATCGGTGGTCGAGTTCGCCGGAACCGAGTTCACCTACCCGGGCGCCGATGCTCCGGTGCTGCGCGACGTGACCTTCACCGCAGCGCCGGGCGAGACGACGGCCATCATCGGTTCCACCGGTGCCGGCAAGTCGACCCTGATCTCGTTGATCCCTCGGCTGTTCGACGCGACGGGCGGCTCGGTCAAGGTTGACGGGGTCGAGGTCCGCGACTGCGATCCGGACCTGCTCTGGAGCCGGATCGGTCTCGTCCCCAGAAGCCGTTCCTGTTCTCCGGCACCGTGGCCAGCAACCTGCGCTACGGCCGTCCTGACGCCACTGACGACGAGCTGTGGGAGGCCCTGCGCATCGCCCAGGCCGAGGACTTCGTCCGCGACATGCCCGACCAGCTCGACGCGACGATCGCTCAGGGCGGCACCAACGTCTCGGGCGGCCAGCGGCAGCGACTGTCCATCGCCCGCGCCCTGATCAAGAAGCCCGAGGTCTACGTCTTCGACGACTCCTTCTCCGCCCTGGATGTGGCCACCGACGCCCGGTTGAGAGCGGCGCTGAAACGCGAGACCCGGGGCGCGGCGGTGATCATCGTCGGCCAGCGGGTGGCCACCATCGCCGACGCCGACAAGATCATCGTGCTGGAGCACGGCGAGATCGTCGGCAGCGGAACCCACGACGAGCTGCTCCGAGAGCTGCCCGACCTACGTCGAGATCGTCGATTCCCAGCTGAGCGCCGAGGAGGCCGCAGCATGAGCAGAGACCAACGAGGAGGCGCGTCCCGAGGTCGCGCAAGGCGCCCGAGCGCCCGAAGTACGGCCCGAGCGGCGGCGGTGGGCGGATTCGGCGGCAGGGGGTGGCGGAGAAGTCACTCAACTTCCTGCCTCGATGAAGAGGCTCCTCGGGCACCTGCTCCCGAACGGATGATCTTGATCGCCGTCGTCGCCCTGGCCGTGGTCGGCATCTGATGAACGTCCTCGGCCCGAAGATCCTCGGGTTGGCCACCGACGTGATCTTCACCGGCATCATCGGCAAGGACCTGCCGGCCGGTGCCACGAAGGAGCAGGTCGTCGCGAACTTGCGCGCGACGGGCGACGACACGTTCGCCGACATGGTGCAGCGGCTGGACGTGATACCGGGCCAGGGAATCAATTTCACTCTGCTGGGTGAGTTGCTGCTGCTGGCGCTCGGGCTCTACCTGGTTTCGTCGTTGTTCCTGTGGCTCCAGGGATACCTGCTGAACGGGGCCGTGCAGCGGTCGATCTACACGCTGCGCAACCAGGTCGAGGCCAAGATCAACCGGCTGCCGCTGAGCTACTTCGACCGGCAGACGCGCGGCGAGCTGTTGAGCCGGGTGACCAATGACATCGACAACATCGCCCAGGCCCTGCAGCAGACGTTGAGCCAGTTGCTGACCTCGCTGCTCACGGTGATCGGGGTGACCGTGATGATGTTCGTGATCTCCCCGGTGCTGTCCATCATCGCCCTGGTCACGATCCCGGTATCGGTGCTGGTGACCGGAGTGATCGGCAAGCGGTCCCAGAAGCTGTTCATGCAGCAGTGGAAGGCCACCGGTGAGCTCAACGGCCACATCGAGGAGGCGTTCACCGGCCACTCCCTGGTCAAGGTGTTCGGTCGGCAGCGTGAGGTGCAGGCCGTCTTCGCCGACCGAAACGAGAGCCTGTTCCGATCCAGCTTCGGCGCCCAGTTCGTCTCCGGCATGATCATGCCGACGATGTTCTTCATCGGAAATCTCAACTATGTGGCCATCGCGGTCATCGGTGGTCTGCGGGTCGCCAGCGGGACCATGAATCTCGGCGACGTGCAGGCCTTCATCCAGTACACCCGGATGTTCACCCAGCCGCTCACCCAACTGGCGTCGATGGCCAATCTGCTGCAGTCCGGCGTCGCCTCCGCCGAGCGGGTCTTCGAGGTACTCGACGCCGAGGAGCAGAGCGGTCGAGGAAACCGGCGGGCTGAACCCGACCGTGGTCGGGTCGAGTTCGAGCACATCTCGTTCTCCTACGACGCCGGACAAAGCCCGCTGATCACCGACCTCTCCCTGGTCGCGGAGCCCGGGAGCACGGTAGCCATCGTCGGACCGACAGGGGCCGGCAAGACCACGCTGGTGAACCTGATCATGCGGTTCTACGAGCTCGACGCCGGTCGGATCACCCTGGACGGGGTCGACATCGCGACCGTGCCTCGGGCGGCTCTGAGATCCAACCTCGGCATGGTGCTGCAGGACACCTGGCTGTTCCACGGCACGATCCGGGACAACATCGCCTACGGCCGGCCCGACGCCAGCGAGGACGAGATCCTTGCCGCAGCGGAGGCGACCTACGTCGACCGGTTCGTGCACGCGCTGCCTGACGGCTACGACACCGTGATCGACGAGGAGGGCAGCAATGTCAGCGCGGGTGAGAAGCAGTTGATCACCATCGCCCGCGCCTTCCTGGCCGACCCGGCATTGCTGATCCTGGACGAGGCCACCAGCTCGGTCGACACCCGCACCGAGGTGCTGGTGCAACGGGCGATGGCCGCACTCCGCTCCGAGCGGACGAGCTTCGTCATCGCCCACCGGCTCTCGACCATCCGGGACGCCGACGTGATCTTGGTGATGGAGGACGGCCAGATCGTGGAACAGGGTAGACCACAACACGTTGCTCGAGGCCCGCGGTCACTACTTCGAGCTCTACAACTCGCAGTTCGCTGCCGCAATCGACGAGGAGGCCGAGGCGGCGCCAGCCGTTGCCGCGCACTGATCCCTGGAAATTGCACCCGATTGAGCCCTTCAATCGTTTCAACGTGGGGCGCAGGTCGAAATTGAGTGCAATTTCCAGGACTCATGCCACCGAAGCCGCCGCGATGGCGTCGCGAATCATCGCGACGACGCGTTGCGGGTCCTCCTGGATCATCGACCAGGTGAGGCGAAGAACCGTCCAGCCGCCGAGAACCAGTGAGTTCTGCCGCCTCCGGTCGGACTCGAACACGGCGGACGCACTGTGGAACTTTCGCCCGTCGATTTCGATGGCCAGCCGCTGCTTGCGAAAGAGCACGTCGACGTAGACCATTGTCCCGTCCGGGAGGCTGACCGGCTGATTCCCGGCCCAGCCGGTGAATCCGGCGGCTCTCAACAGCCGGTGCAACTGCCGTTCGGGCGAGGACCAGGGCTCGTCCCGCGAGTCGAGCAGGAGGTCGCGACGAAGCCCGTTGCCGGTCTGCCCGTCGATCAGGGTGAGGGCCTGATGCATGCCGGCCAGCGTGGCGAACCGGGTCCGCAGCGCCTGGTCGATGGCGTCGCCGCCCAGGGTGGCGCACAGGTCCAGGGCGGTCAGCGCGGGCGCGGTCAGGCGCAGGTCTCCTCGCTGCAGCAGCAGTTCCGGTGGAATCCGGCGACGGGAGAACTCGTACCCCTCGCGCATCCCGCGCCGGTGCTTGACGCTGGCTCGGACGACCGGGACTGGAAGCTCCGGCCAGAACGAGACGACCGCCGCTGCCTCATGAGTGAGAATCGCGTCCGGGTCCCAGCGCGGGACGGCGACGATCCGAGTGAGGGGTTGCCGGGCGACGTCGGCCGGAGCGTAGACCCCGGGCAGCACGGCGGCGAGCGCACCCGAGCGCACCTGCCAGTCGATCGCCCCGCGGAGTTCCGGATCTTCCCGGATGGCGATCACGCCATGGGTCAGGACGATCTGCTGGATGTCATGTTGAAAGGCCCTCATACCTAGGAAGGCCCCGTGGAAGCGACCGATGTTAACCGTGACGGCAGATGTTCAGGCGATTCTTAGACGCTCCCGTGGAACTGCCGGAAGGTCAGGTTCATCCGAGGACCGGTCGGGCGGCTGGTCTTCGGCACGGCGTGGGCGTATTCGGACTGGGACTCCTCCCGCATCACGAGCAGATCGCCGCTACCGAGCTGCCAGGTCCACCGGGCCCGAGTCCCCCGATGCCGGAACACGAAGCGACGAGGCGATCCGAGACTGATCGAGGCGATGGTGGGGCGGTCGCCCAGCTCCGGCTCGTCGTCGCTGTGGAAACCCATCGAGTCCGACCCATCGCGATAGAGGTTGGCCAGGCAGGAGTTGAACCCCACCCCGAGCTCGCGTTCGAGGCGATCGCGGAGCTCAGCCAGCGCCGCCGGCCACGGTTGCGGCTCATTGACGATCCCCGAATACCGGTACGCGACGTCGCCGATCCAAGCGGTGAGTCGCGGCGTCGGCACGGTTCGGCCGAAGAGCGTGATCTCGTGCTGCTCCCAGGCGATCTCGGTCTGCAGCCGGTCGAAGACCGCCCCCGGATCGGCCACCCAGCGCGGGAGGTATGCCACGCAGGCCGGCGGCGGGTCATGATCATCCACCAAGGCCGGCCGCCACGAGCCGGCTGAGCCGCCGCTGCCGGTGCGCATAGAACACCTTCGCGAACAGCCAGGCCGCAACGGTCAGCGGGCCGGCGCTGATCTCGACCTGATCGGTGTACCGGGTCATCCCGTGGAACGGCTCGAGCACGATCTTGTGGTCCCACACCTTGATCAGGTCGCTGTAGCCGGCGTCGTGCCAGACCAGTTGCCGAGTCGGCACCTCATCGCTGCCGCCGGTGACATGTTGAACGTTGATCGTGTGCTCACCGATCGGGATCTTGCCGCCGACCAGGAGCCGGAACCGGAACTTCCCGGGCCGCCAGCGCTCGACCGATCCGGTCGGATCCGACGCGACGAAGATCAACATCGGCGCCGCGATCCGGTGCAGCAGCGCCGGCCGGCTCAGCTCCGCGCCCAGACGCTCGACCGAGCAGGGGAGCAGGGAGGTGGAGCTGAGACGCATGCCGACCAAGCTACCTGGACCGCGGATGCGGCCCGGCCGGGTCGCGTCGGAGCGAGGGCGTGGCTGCACCGGTGGGCATGGCCAACCGTGAACGAGTCGTCCGTCGACCACGGGCGGGCGGAACCGTGCTGGAAATGGAAAAGGCCCTGGGGAGTATTGCTGCCGAAGCCGATGACTCCTTCGATGATGTGGTTCGGTCTTCCGTCGATCGTCATGATCATCTCCGGTCAGGTGCGAGAACTGGATGCCTCGACACTCGCCGTCGGGGCACCGTGCCCACATCGGTAGCGACTACTGAGATCGGCCGGGCCGCTGCGTAGCCGGTACGGCTTGGCGCCCGTCATGCTGCCGTAACCGGTGATGCGTTGTGACCTGACGATTCACGACGGAGGATGGGCTCCATGCACATGCGCGCCCAGCGGGGCATCGAGCAGGGCACTCGCTGGTGGGCGCGGCTGGCCGGCTTGATCTCCGGCCTGGCCGGCCTCGGCATCGCCGGCCTGGCGTCCTGGCTGGTCGCGCCGGCCGGCTCGCCGGTCCCCGCCGTGGGCGAACTCATCATCAACCTGCTCCCCGGCCCGCTGGTGAACTTCGGCAAGGAGAGCCTCGGGCACGCGGACAAACCCGTCCTGCTGGCGATCATCGTCATCGCGGTACTGATTCTCTGTGCGCTGGCCGGTCAGATCGAGTTGAACAGACGATTCGGCGGCGCGGCGGTCTTCGCCGTGGTTGCGGTGCTCGGCATCATCGGCATCGCCGCCCAGCCGGGAGTCTCGGTCAACGCCTACGTGCCGATCGTGGTCGGGCTGCTGCTCGGTTACATGATCCTGAGTACCTTGATCGGCAAGTTGCATCGCTGGCGACCGCGACGAGCAATGCCGTCGGACGAACCCGACTCGCAGGCCCGGCGCAACTTTCTCGGCTGGACCGTGGTGGTGGGTGTGCTCGCTGCGGCCGCGGCGGTCGGCGGACAACTTCTCGCCAGTGCCGCGACCGCGGTCAACTCGGCCCGCGAGAAGCTCGGACTGCCGGCCGCAGCAAAGCCCGCGCCCGCCATCCCCGCCGGTGCCGATCTGCACGTACAGGGCCTGGCGCCGTACGTCACCGCCAACGATGACTTCTACCGGATCGACACCGCCCTGCAGGTGCCGGTGATCGACCCCGACGAATGGACGCTCAAGATCACCGGCATGGTCGAGCAGGAGGTCCTGATCAACTACGCCGACCTGTCCGCCAAACCACTGGTCGAGCACCTGACGACCTTGACCTGCGTCTCCAACGAGGTGGGTGGCAACCTGATCGGGAACGCACTCTGGCTCGGCTATCCGATCCGGGAGCTGCTGGCCGAGGCCGGCCCGCTGCCCGGGAGCGACATGGTGCTCTCCACCAGCGACGACGGATTCACCGCCGGTACGCCGTTGTCGGCGCTGACCGACCCGGACCGAGAAGCCATCCTGGCCATCGGGATGAACGGCGAGCCCTTGCCGATCGAGCACGGGTTCCCGGTGCGGATGGTGGTTCCAGGACTGTACGGCTACGTCTCGGCGACCAAGTGGGTCACCGAACTCAAGGTCACGACGTTCGACGAAGGACCAGGGCTACTGGACGCCGCTGGGCTGGTCGGCCAACGGTCCGATCAAGATTGGCGTCCCGGATCGATGTGCCGAGCTCGAGTTCGGTCGACGGCGGAACTGTCGTGGTGGCCGGTGTGGCGTGGGCCCAGCACACGGGCATCGGCAAGGTCGAGGTGCAGATCGACCAGGGCGGCTGGCAGGTCGCACAACTCGCCGACACCAGCGGCCCGGACACCTGGCGGCAATGGCGCTACGAATGGCCGGCCACGGCCGGCAACCACCAGATCGCCGTGCGGGCGACCGACGTGGACGGAAAGCTGCAGATCGCTGACTTCGCCCCGCCCGCTCCTGACGGGGCGACCGGGTATCACAGCATCCAGGTCAAGGTCCGGTAGTCCGAACCGGCGACTCAGGCCCGTGGCGACGATTAATTCGGGACCGGTCGGGTAGGTTCGTGGCGTGCGGATCGCGGTGGCCAGTGAGTCTGCCCCCGGCGAGTCGCGGGTGGCACTGGTGCCCGAACTGGTGGGCAAGTTGACCGCCGCCGGGTACGAGGTGGCCATCCAGCCGGGCGCCGGCGCGGGACCGATGTTCTCCGACGAGGCCTACGCCGCCGCCGGCGCCGGAGTCACCCCGGCGGCTCTCGAAGGTGCCGAAGTCGTGATCAGTGTCCAGCCGCTCGACCCGGAACTCGTCGGCCAGCTCGGACCGGGCGCAGCGACCCTTTCGTTCTTCCCGGCCGCCGCCCGCCCCGAGGATGTGGCCGTTCGACGTGACCGAGGCCTGACGACGTTCGGCATGGAGTACGTGCCGCGGATCTCCCGGGCCCAGTCCATGGACGCGCTCAGCTCGCAGTCCCTGGTCGCGGGCTATCGCGGCGCGATCGTCGCCGCCGGACGGCTGCGGCAGTTCTTTCCGCTCAGCATGACCGCCGCCGGGACGGTGAAGCCGGCGCAGGTCGTCGTGCTGGGTGCGGGCGTCGCCGGGCTGCAGGCGATCGCGACCTGCCGGCGACTCGGTGCGGTGGTCAAGGGCTACGACGTACGCGCCGCCGCCGCCGAGGAGATCCGCTCGATGGGCGCCCAGGCGATCGATCTGGCCCTGCCGACCCTCGAAGGCGCCGGCGGCTATGCCCGCGAGATGACGGAGGAACGTGCCCAGAAGCAGCGCGAACTGCTCACGCCCTACATTGCGGCGGCCGACGCGTTGATCACCACCGCCGCGGTGCCCGGGCGGACGGCGCCGGTGCTGGTCACCGCCGAGATGGTGCGGCAGATGAAGCCCGGCTCGGTGGTCGTCGATCTGGCCGCTGAATCGGGCGGCAATGTGGAAGGTGTGGTGGCTGGCAGCGTGATCAACCTCGACGGCGTACAGCTCTGGGGAGGAGCCAACATCCCCAGTCAGATGCCCGCGCCGGCCAGTCGGCTCTATGCGCAGAACGTGCTGAACGTGATCCTGCTGATGACCCGTGAAGGCCGATTCGCCCCGGACTTCTCCGACGAGATCGTCGCGGCCATGTGTGTGACGCATGACGGGGAGGTGCGGCGATCATGAGCGACACGCTGGCCTTGATCACGATCGTGCTGCTGGCCGTCTTCGTCGGCACCGAGGTCATCTCCAAGGTGTCCTCGACGCTGCACACGCCGCTGATGTCCGGCGCCAACGCCATTCACGGCGTCATTCTGATCGGCGCCATCCTGGTCGCCGGTCAGGCCGACTCCACACCGACGCTGGCCCTCGCTCTGGTGGCCGTTGTCCTGGCCGCGGTCAACATGATCGGTGGGTTCGTGGTCACCGACCGGATGCTGTCGATGTTCTCCGGGCGCCGCCCGGTCGCCCCGAGCAAGCTGCGGGAGCTCGACAAGTGAGCTACCAGACCTGGTCGCAGATCGCGTACCTGATCGCCGCGATCTGCTTCATTCTCGCACTCAAGGGCCTGTCCTCACCCAAGACGGCGCGCCGCGGCAACCTGATCGGTGCCGCCGGTGCCGCGATCGCCACTCTGACCGCGCTCGCCAACGACGAGCTGCATCATCTCGGCCCCATTCTCGCGGCGATCGGCGTCGGCGCCGCGATCGGCGTGGTGGGCGCCTACCGGGTGCAGATGACCCAGATGCCCCAGCTGGTCGCACTGTTCAACGGCGTCGGTGGCGGGGCCGCCGCGATCGTCGCCCTGCTCGAGCTGCACACCATGTCCGAGGTCTTCCTCGGCGCCGGACCGCTCGAGCCCGCGGCTCTTCCGTGGTGGCAGTTCATCCCCGTCGCCTTCACGATCCTGGTCGGCTCGGTGAGCTTCGCCGGATCCGTGGTGACCTTCCTCAAGCTGCAGGAGTTGATCACCACCCGACCGATCGTGTTCGCCGGCTATCCGGTTCTGTGCGGTCTCGGGGTGCTGTCGGCGCTCGGCTTCGCGGTGGTGATCTGTGTGGCGCCGTCGATGTTCATCGGCGTGCTGCTGGCGATCGTCGGGGCCGGGCTCGGCGTCCTGCTGGTGTTGCCGGTCGGTGGCGCTGACGTACCGATCGTCATCTCACTGCTCAACGCGTTCACCGGCATCACCGTGGCCGCCTCGGGCTTCCTGCTGGGCAACACCCTGCTGCTGATCGCCGGCATCCTGGTCGGCGCATCGGGCACCCTGCTGACGATCTTGATGGCCCGGGCGATGGGGCGTTCGGTGATCAACACGATGTTCGGCGCGCTGAAAGGCGGATCCACCCTCGGCGCATTGACGACCAGCGACCGTCCGGTGCGGTCGGCCAGTCCCGCCGATGTGGCGATCCTGCTCGCGTACGCGGAGCGGGTGATCATCGTGCCCGGCTACGGGCTGGCCGTCGCGCAGGCCCAGCACACGTTGAAGCAACTCGTCGATGTGCTGCTGGAGCGCGGCGCCCGGGTCGACTACGCGATCCATCCGGTGGCGGGCCGGATGCCCGGGCACATGAACGTGCTCCTCGCCGAGGCCCAGGTCCCGTACGAGCAGCTCAAAGAGATGGACGAGATCAACCCGGAGTTCAAGCAGGCGGACGTGGTGCTGGTCGTCGGCGCGAACGACGTGGTCAATCCAGCCGCCGAGACCAGCCCGGGCGCACCGATCTACGGGATGCCGATCCTGCATGCCAACCAGGCCCGGCAGGTGGTCTTCATGAAGCGCTCGATGCGTCCCGGCTTCGCCGGCATCGAGAACGAGTTGCTGTACGCGCCGACGACGACCCTGCTGTTCGGGGACGCCAAAGAGAGCATGAGCAAGCTGCTGGCTGAGGTCAAGGTGCTGCAGGCCTGATCGCAAGGATTATTTTGCAAAAATATCTTTGCAAAATAGTCTTTGCAGAGTTAGTCTGGCGTCATGAGCCAAGACGAGATCACGCTCACCGCCGACAACCTCAAGGCGCTGGCCCATCCGCTGCGGGTCCGGATACTCGGCCTGCTGCGGACCTACGGCCCGGCAACGGCCACCACGCTGGCCGGCCGGCTGGAGCTGTCCAGCGGCGCGCTCTCCTACCACCTGCGCCAGCTCGAGCGGTTCGGCTTCATCGTCGAGGACACCGAGCGCGGCGATCAGCGTGACCGCTGGTGGAAGGCCGCACACCGCCGCACGCTCTATTCCGCCCTGCCCAGCGAGCACGGCGGCGAGCAGAGTGCCGAGGGCGACGTCTACGAGGACAGCGTGGCCGCGGCCGCGATGTCCGGGCTCGCCCGCGCCCGCGCCGCGCGCGGCGAGCTGCCGGCGCAGTGGCAGCGAACGATCAACATGTCGGACTATCTGCTCCAGCTGACCGCCGAGGAGGCGCTGGCGCTGGGCGCCGATCTCGACCGGCTGCTCAGTTCCTACCGACAGCACGACCCCGAGTCGGAGCCGGTCGGGGACGCCCGCCTGGTGACCGCACAATTCCAGATCTTTCCGGTGCCCGAACCGCACGAAGACGAGCAGTCATGATCAAGCGCCACACTCCACTGGTCGCGCTGTTGCTGGTGAACGCGATCGCCTGCATCGGGACCCGGGTCTCAGCGATAGCGATCCCCTGGTTCGTCCTGGTCACGACCGGGTCAGCCACCCAGACCGGCCTGGTCGCGGCCTGCGAACTGGCTCCTTACGTCATCGTCAAGGCGCTGGCCGGCCCGATCACCGATCGACTCGGCCAACGGCGGGTGAGCCTCTTCGCCGACCTGGCCAGCATGATCGTCATCGGCCTGATCCCGATCGCCCATCTGCTCGGCACCCTCTCGCTGCCGGCACTGCTGATCATGGTCGCGATCGGTGGTGGACTCCGCGGGCCCGGCGACAACGCCAAGCACACCACGATTCCATTGGTCGCGGAGGCGGTCGGCGCACCGCTCGAGCGGGTGACCGGGCTGTACGGTGCGATCGAGCGTGGTTCCGGTCTGGTGGCACCGGCCATCGCGGCGATCATGATCAACTCCGTGTCGGCCGTCGGCGCGATCGCGGTCACCGCCGGCTGCTTCGGGTTGTGCGCCGTCGTCGTCTGGCTCGGGCTGCCCCGCACCCTGAACGCGGCCCCGTCGCCGACCGAGACCGAGCCCTATCTGGCCCGGCTGCGCGCCGGATGGTCGTTCCTGGTCAGGGATCGGCTGCTGTTCAGCCTGGTCTGCATGATCATGATCACCAATCTGCTGGACGTCGCCAAGACCACCGTGCTGTTGCCGGTGTGGGCGCACGCCGGCGGCCATGGCGTGACCAGCATCAGCCTGTTCCTGACCTGCATGGCCGGCTGTTCCGTGGTGAGCTCGCTGCTGGCCAGCTGGCTCGGCCCCAGGCTGCCGCGCCGGCTGACCTACTTCGCCGCCTTCGCGATCGCCGGACCGCCGCCGTTCCTGGCCCTAGCTCTGGATCTGCCGGTGTGGACCATCGCGATGGTCTACGGCATTGCCGGGTTTGCCTCGGGCTTCCTCAATCCGATGCTCGGCGCGATCTTCTTCGAGCGGATTCCGCGGCCGTTGCTCGGTCGGGTGGGTGCCCTGGCCGACGCCACCGCGTGGGCCGCGATGCCCTTCGGCGGGCTGCTCGCGGCCGCGGCGATCGCCATGGTCGGGCTGAGCCCCACGTTCGTGATCTTCGGGATCGGGTACGCGCTGGCCACCCTGATCCCGGCGATCGGGTCGCCGGGCCGATCGTTCGATCCTCCCACGGCCGAGCCGGAGCGACAGCGGATCAGCGCGCCGGTCGGTTAGTTGTCCTGCTCGGTGGGCCGGATCAAGATCTCGTTGATGGCGACATGTCGCGGTCGGGTGACCAGATAGCCGATCGCGTCGGCGATGTCCTCGGCTTCCAGCCGTTCCATCTCCTGGAAGCGATTGTTCAGCCCCGCCAACACCTCCGGCCGGTTGTGCCCGGCGAGTTCGGTGGCGACGGCACCCGGCTCGACCAGCGCGACGCGTACATGGCGCTTCGTCACTTCCTGGCGCAGCGACTCGCTGAAGGCGCCGACGCCGTGCTTGGTCGCGTTGTAGACCCCACTGCCGAGCCGCGCCACTCGACCGGCCACCGAGGAGATGTTCACCAGGTCGCTGACCTGCCGTGGATCCTGGTCGGCGGCGGCCAGCAGGTGCGGCAACGCCGCCTTCGCGATGTAGAGCAGGCCCAGCACGTTGACCTGGACCATCTGCTCCCACTCCTCGACCGGAGCGTCGGCGATCGGGCCGAGCAGCATCACCCCGGCGTTGTTGATCACGATGTCCAGCCGGCCGAGCTCGGCGACGGTCCGAGCCACCGCGGACTCGGCCTGCTCGCGGTCGGTCACGTCCGCCTCGATCACCAGCGTGCGGCCGCCCTGCTCGTCCAGCCGGTCCGGCGAGCTCCTCGATGCGGTCCCGGCGGCGGGCGACCAGGGCGACATCGGCGCCCAGCCCGGCCAGCTTGGCGGCGGTGGCCTCACCGATGCCGCTGGAGGCGCCGGTGATCAGCGCAACGGTTCCCGACAAGGGAGAATCAGAAGTCATGGCAGGACTGTATGCATCACCCGGAGACGAGCTGAAGGGTGGTCTCCCGGGCGGGGTTGCGGTCGAGCGGGTCGTCGGCGTACGCGCCGGCGATCGGGTGGATCATGATCTCGTCGACGGCGTAGGTCGCGGCAAGTTGTTCGAGTTCGGCGCGCACCGAGTCCGCCGTGCCGACGACCCAGCGTGATCGCATCTCCGCGGCCAGTTCCTGGTGCGCGTCGGCGATCACGGTGCGCTCCGCCTCCTCGACGCTCGGCTGGGGCCCGAGCTCACCGCCGGTCCGCAAGTTGATCATGGCCAACAGGTTCGGCCGGACCAGCCGCTCGGCCTCGGCCTGGCTCTCGGCGACCGCGACGTTCGCGGTCAGGAAGGTGAGCGGTCGCGCGCCGAGATCGGAAGGCACGAACGCGTTCCGGTACAGCGCCAGCGCCCGCTGGGTCCCCGATCCGGAGAAGTGGTGGGCGAACACATACGGCAGTCCCTTGCTCGCCGCCAGTTGGGCCGAGAAGTCCGACGAGCCGAGCAGCCAGACATCGGGTCGGCCGGTCGCCTGCGGCGTGGCCCGCAGCGCGTAGGTCCGGCCCTGCAGCGCGAGGCCGACTCCGGCCGGCTCCAGCATCGCGATCAGGTTGTCCACGTGGACGCCGAAGTTCTCGGCGTCCGCGGTTTCCGGACCGCCGTGGCGAAGGGCCCAGTTGGTCACCGGGTCGCTGCCCGGAGCGCGGCCGATGCCCAGATCGATCCGGCCCGGGTACGCGGCCTCCAGCAGTGCGAACTGCTCGGCCACCACCAGCGGTGCGTGATTGGGCAACATCACCCCGCCGGAGCCGACCCGGATCCGCTCGGTGGCGCCGGCCAGCATGGCGATCAGCACCGGCGGATTGGTCGCGGCCACGGCCGGCATGTTGTGGTGCTCGGCGACCCAGTAGCGGTGCATTCCGGCGGCGTCGGCCGACCTGGGCCAGCCGCACGCTCGCGGCCAGCGCCTGTGCCGTGGACTGGCCGGCGCGTACCGGAACGAGGTCGAGAACAGAGAGCCGCATACCTTGGGCAACCGGCGGGCGGCCCGGGTCTATTCCGGCCGGCCCTCGGAGCGGTCAGGTGACGAGCAGGCCGCCGTCGACCGGCAACTCCACGCCGTTGATCACCGCGGCCGCATCCGACGCCAGCCAGACGGCCACTTCCGAGACTTCGGCGGGGTAGACGAAGCGGCCGAGGGGGATCCGGTCGAGCATCGGCGCGGCCTTGTCGGGGTGGTCCAGCCAGACCCGCTGACCCATCTCGGTCAGCGTGACCGTCGGGCAGATGGCATTCGCGCGTACGCCGGCAGGGCCGAGTTCCAGCGCCAGCACCTTGGTCGCCATGATCAGCGCCGCCTTCGTCATGCAGTACACGTAGTGCTCGCTCAGCGCCCGGACGCCCGGCCGTGGAGGCCAGGTTGATGATCGAGCCGGATCCCGCCTCGGCCATCGCCTTGCCGATCCGGGCCGCGAGCAGCGCCGGAGCCCGCAGGTTGACCTGCAGCACCTCGTCGAGGCGGTCGGCACTCAGGTCGACGACGAGTTCGGGATAGGAGATCCCGGCGTTGTTGATCAAGACATCGAGGCCGTCGTACGCGGCCAGGGCCTGCGCAGCAAGGTGCTCGACACCGGCGGGATCACTGAGATCGACGGCGATCGGGGTGATCTCGACTCCATGATCATCAGCGAGGGTCGACGCGCGTTCGGTGAGCGTCGCCTGGTCGCGGCCGGTGATCACCAGGTTCGCCCCGGCCGCGGCGAACGCCCGCGCAAGATCAGCACCGATGCCCCGGCTGGCCCCGGTGATCAAGGCCCGCTTGCCGTCAAGAACCCCGGTCATGCGCGGGCCAGGATCTCTTCGGCGGTGCGCGGATCCGTCACCAGCTGGTTGAAGTAGTGCGCCCGGGCTCCCGCGATGATCGGCGGAACCTTGTCCCGTCCGGCGGCCACAGCGATCACGGTAGGGATCCTACGCAGAGTGGCCAGGTCGACCGCGATCAGCCGCTCGGCTCCAGGAAAAGCGACGACCCGGCCGGTCCGGTTGAAGAACCGGGAGCAGACGTCGCCGACGGCTTCGAGCAGTTCCGGCGCGCCCACGTCGACGAACTGCGGTGCCTGCGATCGCAGCATCGGCGGCGCTCCCACACCGGTCAGCACGCAGCGCGCGGACGGCCACAGGTGCAACACGCGCTGAATGGCCGGATCGCGCTGCAGCGTCCGGAAGAGTTCAGGTCCCGGCAACGCGGGTGCGAAGAGATAGGTCGGCCGGCCGCCGATCCGCTCGGCGACCCGGCGGGTGATCTCGTTGGTCTGATACCAGCCTTCGGGCTGATCGGTGCCACCAACGGTCGGCGCGACCACGACACCCGGCAGGTTCGGAAGGTCGAACTGGGCGACCTCGTACATGGTCCGCCCGGAGGAGACCAGCAAGATGTCCCCCCGCACCAGACCGACGGCGGCAAGCGCCCGACTGACCGCCGGCGCCAGCACACTGCCCATCACGTCCTCGACCGGCTTGGCGGCGGTGGACGCGGGCAGCGCGCCCGAGATGTGCACGGCCTGCAGACCCAGCGCCGCGGAGACCCGTGCAGCAAGGTCCGCCGACCCGTCGATGGCCCGGCGCGATCACCTCGATCCGGACGATGCCCTGCCGGCGCGCCTCGGACAGCAGCCGGGAAACCGTCGCCCGGCTGGTGTGCAGCTTGACGGCGATCTCCGCCTGGGTCGCGTCCTCCTCGTAGTAGAGCTTCGACGCGGTAGAGCAGCGAGGGCGCGAAGTGGCCGCCCTCGTCGGAGGGCCGGAGACCTCCGGACTGCCGCACGACCATGGGAGCGAGTATCCCAGTGAACCCGGGGAAAGAGAACATCTGTTCACCTCCTCAGGTTTGCTGAACACTTGTTCTGGACAGATGTTAGCGATCCCGATAGTCTGCTGAGAAGACCCCCGTCCGTGATGGAACCACGGATCCCAAGCGAGTGATCGCCTACTACGACGCAGTATGGAGGCTACCGATGTCCGCAGCAGCGGCCGACACGGCCGATCAGATTCCCGAGAAGATGCAGGCAGTAATCTGCCACGGGCCAGAGAACTACGCTCTCGAGACGGTCGCCGTGCCCACCCCGGGACCTGAGAGAGGCGCTGGTCAAGGTCGAGGCCGTCGGCATCTGCGCCAGCGACCTGAAGTGCTATCACGGTGCGGCCAAGTTCTGGGGTGACGAGAACCGGCCGGCCTGGGCCGAGACCGAGGTCATCCCCGGCCACGAGTTCGTCGGAACAGTTGTTCAGCTGGACGACGCCGCCGCCGAGCACTGGGGCATCGCCGTCGGCGACCGGGTGGTCGGCGAGCAGATCGTGCCGTGCTGGAAGTGCCGCTACTGTCTGGACGGCAAGTACTGGATGTGTCAGCCGCACGACATGTTCGGCTTCAAGCGGCGTACCCCCGGTGCGATGGCGGAGTACATGGTCTATTCCAAGGACGCCCTCGTGCACAAGGTCTCCGCCGATCTGCCGCCGGCGCACGCCGCATTCGCCGAGCCTCTCTCCTGCGCTCTGCACGCGGTGGAACGCGCCGACGTCAAGTTCGACGATGTCGTGGTCGTGGCCGGCTGTGGTCCGATCGGGCTCGGCATGATCGCCGGCTCCAAGTCCAAGAACCCCCGGCTCGTCATCGGCCTGGACATGGCCCAGGACAAACTTGATCTTGCTCTCGAGTGCGGCGCCGATCTGGTGATCAACATCGGCAAGGAGGACGCCGTCGCCAAGGTCAAGGAACTGACCGACGGCTACGGAGCCGACGTCTACATCGAGGGCACGGGCCATCCGTCGGCCGTCGGCCAGGGACTCAACCTGCTGCGCAAGCTCGGCACCTACGTCGAGTACAGCGTCTTCGGCAGCGACGTCACCGTCGACTGGTCGATCATCAGCGATGACAAGGAACTCGACGTCCGCGGTGCTCACCTCGGGCCGCACTGCTGGCCGGCCGCGATCCGGATGATCGAGTCGGGCCGGCTGCCGATGGAGAAGATCTGCACCCACCAGTTGCCCCTGGCGGACTTCCAGAAGGGTTTGGACCTGGTCGCCAGTGGGAAGGAATCGATCAAGGTCTCGCTGATTCCTTGAGGTCTCGCGACCAGTTGGATCCCTGCTCCTGAACGACACCGGCACCGGCCGGTCGAACTCGACGTCTCCCCTCAACCCGGCCGGCCGGCCGAGTAACACCGGCTCGGCCGGCATCCACCCACGACAACTTCACTGTCTCTCCACCCTGATGAGGAGTACCTGATGCAACGAGCGCATCGTTCACTACGGCCGGCGAGGCTCATCGGCCTCGGGCTGCTGGTGGTTCTGGTGGTGGCCATGGTGCTGAACACGAAGTTCCTCAACCCCGAGGAGCTGGCTGCCGCGGGACCGGTGAAGTTCGACCCGAAGGCCACGGCCGACGAGCTGTTCACCAAGGCCAAGGCCGAGCTGCCCGACAAGGCCAGTGAGGTCGGCGAGGTCGTGCCGGCGATGCAGGCCGACACCAAGGCCGCGGCCGAGAAGTACAACGCCGTGTCGCCGGCGGAGGGCGCCTACGTCTTCCCGGTCAAGACGACGGCCACCGTCATCGACGCCACGGACGCGAACCTCCGGCTCAAAGTAGCCGGGGTACCCGAGGAGACGCCGGTCATCGTTCCGCTCACCACGGCGATCAACGGCACGGTCATCCGTGACGCGATGGGCTTCAAGTTCGCCGACGCACCGGGACAGACCGACTACCAGTACGTGGGGGACGAGCTGAAGAAACTGATGCAGGCCGACATCAAGTCCGAGATCCCTGACCCCGCAGCCTTGAAGGGCAAGAAGGTCACCGTTGTCGGAGCCATCGGCGTGATCGGTGCGGGTACGTCGGTGCCCAAGCCCAAGCCGGTCAACATCCAGCCCGTGAGCATCAAGGAAGCGTCGTGACCTCCGGCGCCGGCGCCGTGGCAGCCGCACCGGACGGAGCCACGGCGACCGACGACGACGTCGTCTTGAGAGCGGTCGACATCAGCAAGACCTACGGCGTGACCCGCGCCCTCAAGGGAGTGAACTTCGAGGTACGCCGCGGCAAGGTCACCGTCCTGTTCGGCGAGAACGGGGCCGGCAAGTCGACGCTGATGAAGATCCTGTCCGGGGTCGAGAAGCCCACCGCCGGCCAGTTGATCTTGGACGGTGAGCCGGTCGATCTGCAGTCCACCACGGATGCGGTGGAGCGCGGCATCTCGATCATCCACCAGGAACTGAATCTCTGCTCCGAACCTCAGCGTCCGGGACAACATCTTCATCGGTCGCGAACTGCGCACCGCGGCCGGCACCGTGGACTACGCCGAGGAAGGCGGGAGATCACCAGCCAGCTGATGGAACGACTCGAAGAGCCGATCGGCCCCGGCACCCTGGTCCAGGACCTTCGGGTCGGACAGCAGCAGATCATCGAGATCGCCCGCGCCCTGGCGGCCGACACGCGCATTCTGATCATGGACGAGCCGACCTCGGCCCTCAGCGCGAACGAGGTCGAGGTCTTGTTCAAGGTGATCCGCGACCTGACCGCCAACGGCGTCTCGATCGTCTACATCTCGCACCACCTGGAGGAGGCGATGGAGATCACCGACTACGCGGTGGTCTTCCGAGATGGCGATCTCGTGGCCACCGAGGACGCGGCCGAACATCGATCTCCGTGGGTCGTCCGGCAGATGGTCGGCCGGGAAGCGCGACTACGGCTCGCCGCCGACGGGTCTCGTGACTACGGCGACGTCGCCCTGTCGATCCAGGGCGTCAGCGTGGCCGAGCCCGACACCGGTCGGGTGGTGGTCGACAACGTCTCGCTCGACGTGCGGAAGGGCGAGATCGTCTGCATCTACGGCCTGATGGGCGCCGGCCGGACCGAGCTGATGGAGGCCGTCGCGGGCCGGGACGAGATCGCCGGCGGCCGGGTGCTGCTCGGCGGCGAGGATCTGGCCGGCCGGACCATCCACGAGCGCATCGCGATGGGCGTGGGCCTCGTCCCCGAGGACCGCCAGCGCGACGGCCTGGTCCAGACGATGTCGGTCGGCCGGAACATGTCGCTGGCCAGCCTCCTCAACACCGTGAAGAACCAGTTCATCGTCCGGAAGGCCGAACGCGAGAACGTCGCCCGGCAGATCCGCGACGTCCGGGTCAAGACCGCCGGTCCGGGCGCGCTGATCACCTCGCTGTCCGGCGGCAACCAGCAGAAGGTGGTCATCGGCAAGATGCTGCTCACCGACCCCAAGGTGCTGCTGCTGGACGAGCCCAGCCGGGGCATCGACGTCGGGGCCAAGGGTGAGATCTTCGCCCTGCTGTTCCGGGAGGCCAAGAAGGGTCTCGCCGTTCTCTACGTCACGTCCGAGGTCGGCGAGGCACTCACCGCCTCCCACCGCATCGTGGTGATGAGCAAGGGCCGGATGGTCAAGGAGTTCGACCCTCGCACGGCCACCCGCGACGACATCATGGCCGCCTCCGGCGAGCACGAAACCGAGTATCAACACGCAAACGGAGAAGGAGCCCCCCAGTGAGCACGACGACCACTCGGCCAGCCCCGGCGGGCTCCGCTCCCGCCCCGAAGGGCACGTCACCGGCCCGTTCGATCAACCTCAACGCAATCCTCGTCGAGGGCCGGGCGCTGATCGCGCTGATCTTGATCATCGCCATCTTCGCCATCCTCAGCGACAACTACCTGTCGACCGGAAACCTCACCACCATCACCAAACAGGTCGCCTTCAACGCGATCGTCGCGCTGGGCATGCTGCTCGTCATCCTGAACGGAGGCATCGACCTCTCGGTGGGCTCGACGGTCGGCCTGACCGGTGCGGTGGCCGGCAATCTGTTCCGCGGAGTCCACGTCCCGTTCACCGACAGCACGATGTTCCCGAGCGTCTGGGTCATCGTGGTCATCTCCATAGGCATCGGGATGCTGGTCGGACTGGCCAACGGATTACTGATAGCAAAGCTCAACCTGGCGCCGTTCATCGTGACCCTCGGCATGCTCTACGTGGCCCGTGGCCTGACCGAGGTCCTGCTCAACGGCCAGAACATCACCAACGAGTTGAGCGGCCAGGAGGGTCTCGGCAACACCGGGTTCTTCGACGTGTTCGCCAGCCGACCTCTGGGCCTGCCGATCTCCGCCTGGGTGATGATCCTGTTCGCCATCGCGATCTCCATCCTGCTGACCCGGACGCCGTTCGGTCGCTGGCTGTACGCGACCGGCAGCAACGAGCGGGCCGCTCAGCTCTCGGGTGTCCCGGTCAAGCAGGTCCAGATCCGGATCTACGTGATCTCCGGACTCTGCGCCGGGGTCGTCGGCATCCTCCAGGTCGCCAACATCAGTTCCTCGACGGCTGACCTGGGGACGTTCTACGAGTTGAACGCCATCGCCGCGGTGGTCATCGGCGGCGCCGCGCTCTCCGGTGGCCGCGGCACCGTACGCGGCACCATCATCGGCGCGTTCGTGATCGGGTTCCTCGCCAACGGTCTGGTGATCGTCGGCGTGTCGCCGTTCTGGCAGAAGGTGATCACCGGAGCCGTCATCATCCTCGCGGTCGCAGTCGACCAGATCCAGCAGATCGTCCAGCGACGGAGGCTGGCCCGCCGGGCCACGATCAACGCCCGCGCCGTCGCCGAGACCAAGGCGTCAGCCGGAACACCCCCGTCCAGCAGTCCACCCTCCTGACCGTCCACATCATCGAAGTCCCGCTGCATCCCGTACGGGGGCGCCGTACGCCAAGACCGGTCACGGTCCCGACCGTGCCGATTCGAAAGGAAGACCATGTTCAGATCCACGGCAACACGAACCCTGCTCGCCGGAGCGGCGCTGCTCAGTCTCGCGCTCAGCGCGTGCGGTGGCTCGAGCGGTGAACCCGCCGCATCGGCTCCGGCTTCGGCCTCGGGTGGCGGAGCGGCCGGCGGCACCATCGCCATCATCACCGTCGATCCGTCGAACCCGTACTGGAAGACCGAGGCCGACGTCGCGAAAGCCGAAGCCGAGAAGCTCGGCTACAAGACGACCGTCTCGGCGAACAAGAACGATCCCGAGACCCAGAACCAACTGATCGAAACCGCCATCAACGACAAGGTCACCGGCATCCTGCTCGACCCGGCCGGGGCGGACGAGAGCGTGGCCGCCGTGCAGAAGGCCGTTGACGCGAACATCCCGGTCGTGCTGATCAACGCCGAGATCGCCAAGACCGGGTTGGCCAAGGCGCAGATCGTGTCCAACAACGCACAGGGCGCCACCGTCGGAGCCGAAGAGTGGGCGAAGGCGATGGACTACAAGGGCACCTACGTCGAACTGTTCGGCAAGCCGAGTGACAACAACGCCCAGGTGCGCTCCGACGGCTACAAGGGCGTCATCTCCCAGTACCCCGACCTCAAGCAGGTGGGCAAGGAGATCGCCAACTGGGATCGCCAGACGGGCCAGGACAAGATGGAGACGCTGCTGTCCAAGAACCCGGACGTCAAGGGTGTCATCGCCGGCAATGACGAGATGGCGCTGGGCGCGATCAACGCGCTCAAGGACAAGGGCAAGCTGAAGGACGTGAAGGTACTCGGCTTCGACGGCAACAACGATGCCGCCGCCGCCGTGATCAAGGGTGAGATGGTCGCCACGGTCCTGCAGCCCATCGCGGAGGGCACCACGAAGGCCATCGCCCAACTCGACAGCGTGATCAGGACCGGCAGCACCGGTGTCGCCGACGAGAAGCAAGCCCTCGACTGCACGCTGATCACCAAGGACAACGCCGAATCGCTGAAGGACTTCGTGCTGGCCAAGTAACCCCGGTCCGGGCCCGGACAACACCGGGCCCGGACGTCTGCCCTATTCCCCTGGAGACTTCAATGACTTACGTCTACAACGACCCCGCCGAGTTCAAGAACGATGTCATCCGCGGCTTCGCCGCCGCCTACCCGCAATACGTGCAACGAGTGCCGGATGCGTCGGGTTTCGTCCGCGCCGGCGGCCCGCTGGACGGCAAGGTCAGCCTGGTGATCGGCGGCGGGTCGGGCCACTACCCGTCTTACAACGGCGTGGTCGGCAGCGGTTTCGCCGACGGGGCCGTGCTCGGTGACCTGTTCGCCTCGCCGTCGGCCGAGCAGGTCTACCGGGTGGCCCGGGCGGCCAACGGCGGGGCCGGAGTCGTGCTGGGTTTCGGCAACTACGCGGGTGATCGGCTGAACTTCCGCGTCGCCGCCGACCGGCTGATCGCCGAGGGCATCGACACCCGGATCGTCTACGTCACCGACGACATCGCGTCGGGCAGCCTCGAAGAGCAAGGAAAACGGCGCGGGATCGCCGGCACGTTCACCGTCTACAAGATCGCCGCCGCCGCCGCGGAGGCCGGCGCCGACCTCGACGAGGTGGAACGGGTGATGGCCGCGGCCAACGCGGCCACCTACTCCTTCGGCGTCGCGTTCGCCGGCTGCACGATGCCGGGGGCCGACCAGCCGCTGTTCACCGTCGAACCGGGAAAGATGGACTTCGGCCTCGGCATCCACGGCGAACCCGGCATCAGCTCGGCGCCCCTGGATGACTGCGCGCGATCTGGCCAGCCGGCTGGTGGAGACCGTGCTGGCCGAGCGCCCCGACGGCGCGAGCGGTCGGGCCGCGGTGCTCGTCAACGGCCTCGGCGCGACCAAGTACGAGGAGCTGTTCGCCCTGTTCGGCGATGTCGCCGAGCTCCTCGAAGCCGCTGGGGTCGTCGGTCCACCGGAGGTCGGAGAGCTCGGTCACCAGCCTCGACATGGCCGGCTGCTCGCTGTCGGTCACCTGGTTGGACGAGGAGCTCGAGGGCTACTGGGTGGCCCCGGCCGACACGCCGGCGTTCCGGCGGGGCACGCGCCGTCGCGAGCGAGCGCTTCACCGAGCGTCGTGAGGTGGTCGCCCACGTCGAGGAGACCGCCGTCGGTGGAAGCCAGCGACGAGTCTCGCGCCGCCGCGGAGGTGCCCGCCGGGCCGTCTCCGTCTTGCACGCGACCATCGAGGAGCACAAGGACGTACCTCGGCCAGATCGACGCGATCGCCGGCGACGGCGACCACGGCATCGGGATGTCGCGCGGCTCGAAGGCGGCCGCCGACGGCGGCGGCCGAGACCGAGGGCGGCGTTCAGACGGTGCTGGTGGCGGCCGGCGCGGCCTTCGGTGACAAGGCCGGCGGCACCAGCGGCATCCTGTGGGGCCTGCTGCTGGACGGGATCGGCAAGGCGCTGGGCAACACCGAGAAGGTCACGGCCCAACGCGTCGCCGACGCGGTCGAGCAGTCCGCCACCGACCTGCAGACCTTCAGCAAGGCCAGCCTCGGTGACAAGACGATGCTCGACGCGCTGTTCCCCTTCGTCGACGACCCTCAAGAGTGAGGTCGGACGGCGGGGCCAGCCTTGGCCGACGCCTGGCGGACGGCGGCCGAAGCCTGCGTCGCCGCGGCCGAGGCCACCGCATCGCTCACCCCCAAGATCGGCCGCGCTCGACCGCTGGCGGAACGCAGCATCGGCACTCCCGATCCCGGAGCCATATCGTTGGGTCTGATCGCTACCGCCATCGGCCAGGTCGTCGCCGGCGATAGCTCCGCAAGCACGTCGAACGCGGAAGGAAGATGACCATGGGTAACAAGGTTCGGCTGCTGGTCGGCAGCGACAGCGCCGGCTTCGACTACAAGGACGCCATCCTGGCCGATATGCAGTCCGACGACCGGGTCGAGTCGGTCGAGGACCTCGGCGTCTACGCCGGAGAGCTCGAGGACGGCTCGTACCCGTCGCGTGGCCATCGCCGCCGGGACGAAGATCCCGCCGGCGAGGCCGACCGCGCGATCCTGGTCTGCGGCACCGGTATCGGGGTCGCCATCGCCGCCAACAAGGTTCCCGGCATCCGGGCGACGGTCGCGCACGACTCGTTCAGCGTGGAGCGCTCGATCCTGTCCAACGACTGCCAGGTGCTCACCCTGGGCCAGCGGGTGATCGGCCTGCAACTGGCTCGGCGGCTGGCCAGGGAGTGGCTGGGCTACGTCTTCGACCCGACCAGCCCGTCCAATGCCAAGGTCGCGGAGATCATCGAGTACGAGGACATCGATCACCGGCTGACGACCCAGTCGGAGAAGCCTGGCCGCCGATGACGGCGCCCTCGGACGGTAGGTTGCTGCCGGCCGCGAACGACTTCAGCGTGCCGCCGATCGGCGGTAGCCTGATCAGCTTCGGCACCGGCCGGCCGTCGTGCGCGGCGGAGCGATGCCGATGGCCTCGGCCAGGGTCGGTCCGCTCCGGGCCGGCGAGATCTGGGCCTCGGCGGTAACCGGCCGGAGCCGCCGCCAGGGCGGTTTCGGCCAGCCGTCTCGGCGACCCGGAGATGATCGATGGACTGGAACGTGAGCGGCGGCACCAGCGCGGCGGGGCCGTGGCCGAACGCTCCGGCGATCGCGGCCACCAAGGTGTGGAACTGGGTGGCGCGGACCACCGTGACCGGAAGGCCGCTGCGCTCCAGCACCAGTTCGCAGGCGTACTTGGCCCGGTAGTAGGGATAGGGGTTGCGGTCGCAGCCGACGATCGAGACGTAGATCAGGTGCGGAGCCGGGCGGTCTGCCGGGCGTTGCTGCAGCATGCTGATCATCCGCCGGGTGCCGTCAAGATCAACTTTCCGGTAGCGCAGCGGATGAGTGGCGGCGTGCACGATCACCTCCGCATCGGCGAGGACCGACGGCAGTCCTTCGCCGGTGGCCAGGTCGACGCCGGTCCGCCGGCTGGCGGCGATCGCGTCCGCGCCGCTTCGCCGGAGTCGTTGCACCACCGGACGGCCCAGCGCGCCACTGCCGCCGATGACCACGATCTTCTGCACGCCCGCGATTGTCTCAGCCGGTGTGGTCTGGTCAGGCCGAGGTCAGGCGAAGATGGTCGGGTGCGGATTGCCACCTGGAACGTCAACTCGATCGGAGCGCGACTGCCGCGCCTGCTGGACTGGCTGGAGACGCGGCAGCCGGACGTCGCCGCGCTGCAGGAGACCAAGTGTGCCGATGCGGCGTTCCCTTACGCCGAGCTCGAGCAACTGGGCTACCGGTCGATGCATGTGGGCGAGGGCCGGTGGAACGGCGTGGCCGTCGTTTCCCGGATCGGCTTGACGCCGGTCAGCGACCAGCTACCGGGGATGACCGAGGCCCGGTACGCCGCCGCGGACTGCGGCGCGCTGCGGGTGACCAGCGTCTACGTGCCGAACGGCCGGGCGATCGACGACCCGCAGTTTCCCTACAAGCTCTCCTGGCTGGCGGCCCTCCGGACCACCCTTGATGATCATGATCGGCACCGGCCGATGGTGATCATGGGCGACTTCAACATCGCCCGGCACGACGCGGACGTCTTCGACATCGCCGCGTTCTCCGGGTCGACCCACGTCACCCCGGACGAGCGGGCCAAGCTGGAGTCGATCATCGACTGGGGTCTGGTCGACGTCTCGGCCCGACCCGGCAAGAACGACCGGCCGTTCACCTACTGGGACTACCGGGCGGGAATGTTCCACAAGGACCTGGGCATGCGGATCGACTACGTGCTCGCCAGCCCCGACTGCCGGGTCACCGACGCGTACGTGGACCGGGAAGCCCGCAAGGGAAAGCTGCCGTCCGACCACGCTCCGGTGATCGTCGATCTCGAACTGGCCGGCTGATCACCGAACCGGAGGCATATGCTCGCGCCGCTATCCAAATGGTCCGATTCCTGCAATAATATCGATTCCACCGTTACGGGACGGTGCACCGTCGGGGCTTGGGGAATCGAGTCCAGCGCGGCGGCGCTAGCGCCCGCACGCGGTGATCGCGGTGTCAACACGGAGACGCCAGCGAACCCGCAGCGAGTATTGGGCCGCGGGGGAGTCAGGACACGTCAGGTGTGCTCTGGCTGGCCGAAGCACTGCCGCGCTGGACTCGTCCGGCGGCGAGACCGCCGTCTGCGTTGCGCGGCGTGAGGCAGAATCTCAGGATGATCGAGTATCGAACGCCAACCGAGGTCGAGCAGATGCGACCCGCCGGACGCTTCGTCGGCGAAGTGCTGACCGTGCTCGGTGAGAAGGCAGGCGTCGGCGTCAACCTGCTCGAACTCGACGAACTCGCCCATCAGATGATCCGCGACCGCGGGGCCGAGTCCTGCTACATCGACTACCACCCGTCGTTCGGCGCCAGCCCGTTCGGCAAGGTGCTGTGCACGTCGGTGAACGACGCCGTGCTGCACGGCCTGCCCCACGACTACGTGCTGGTCGACGGGGACCTGCTCAGCCTGGATTTCGCCTGCGCCGTGGACGGCTGGGTGTCGGACTCGGCCATCTCGGTGATCGTCGGCACGCCGCGGCCGCAAGATCAACAGCTGATCGCGGTCACCGAGGCGGCGCTGGCCGCCGGCATCGAAGCCGCGCAACTCGGCAACAAGCTCGGCGACATCTCGTTCGCCATCGCCCGGGTCGCGCAGCGGGCCGGGTACAAGATCAACACCGAGTTCGGCGGTCACGGAGTCGGCCGGACGATGCACGGCGACCCGCACGTGCCGAACAACGGCCGGCGCGGACGGGGCCTCGCCCTGCGGCCCGGACTGGTGATCGCCATCGAGCCCTGGTTCCTGGAGACCACGGACAAGATCTACACCGATCCGGACGGCTGGACGCTGCGGAGCCGGGACGGCTCACGCGGTGCCCATGCCGAGCACACCGTCGCGATCACGCCCACCGGGCCGGTGGTCTTGACTGCGCGGGACTGATCGATCACCGGTAGACGATGACCTTGTCGCCGACCCGGACCTGGTCGAAGAGCCAGCGGATCCCGGTCAGATTGCGGACGTTGACGCAGCCGTGGGAGGCACCGGCGTAACCGCGGGCGGCGAAGTCCGGGGAGTAGTGCACCGCCTGGCCGCCGCTGAAGAACATCGCGTACGGCATCGGCGTGTGATAGATGGTCGAGACGTGGTTCCGTGACTTCCAGCCCACGGTGAACGAGCCCTCCCGGGTCGGCGTCTCGTACGAACCGAACCGCACATCGACCCGGAGCTGAGCCTTGCCGTTGACCACCCAGACCAGCGAGTTGGAGCACTTGCTCACACACAGCGCGCGCCCGGTCAGGCAGCGGGAGTCGAGGCCGCTCGCCGATGGCTTCGGGATCCGGTTGTGCAGCTCGTCGCTCGTCGGGGTGTGGGTCATCGCGCGCAGCCGGTCGAGGGTGCGTTGGTCGACGTCGCCGGTGGCCGGGATCTGCCGCTTGGCCTGGAAACCCTTGACGCTGGCGACGGTCGCCGTGCCGTACGTGCCGGTCACCGATGCGGAGAACCAGCCGATCTGCTTGAGCCGGGCTTGCAGGTCACGGACCCGATCGCCGCTCGAGCCCTGCCTCATGATCGCGGGCCCCGCGACGAGTCTGTTGTGCAGCTCGGCATTGGTCGGCTCGCGGGTGCGCTTGACCAGTGCTGCCCAGGTCGCGCGGTCGACCTCGCCGGTCCGGGCGATCTTGCGCTTCGCCTGGAAGCCCTTGACCCCGTGGACTGTGCGTTTGCCGTAGACGCCGGTGATCGACCCGGAGAACCACTCGAGCTGGCTGCAGCCGGTGCTGCAGCTCGCGGACCTTCCGGCCCTTGTCGCCCCGTTCGAGCAGTGGGGCGGGCTTGCTCGGCTTGCGCGGCTTGGTCGTGCGCGGCTTCTTGGTCGGCTTGCTCGTGGTGGTGGCCGAGGGTGTCGGCGTCGGCCGACGCGGCGGTGGGTTCGGCCGCCGTCGTCTGGACCGGGCCGGCGCCGGCCGGCTCGGTCGAGGGCCCGCAGCCGGTGAGCCCGAGCGCCAGGGCGACCGCGAGCACCGCCGGCACCAACCATCGCCGTTCGACTCGCACCATCGTTGGCCTCTCTGACTCCATGCCCTCAGTACGCGCCAGAGCGGCCGTCGGTTGCTCTGGCCCGGAGAGGAGTCACCTTCCGCCAGGCCAGGCTAAACCGCTACCCGGATGAAGTCACGACCGACGAGCCCTGGAGATCAAGCGTTATCGAGCCGGTTGGCGTTCCGTCACGGATGGATAACCAGAAGGCCAGCAGGAGGCCGGAGTCCAGAGGGGTCAGCGGCCCCCGGCCTGCGACACCTTGCGGATGCCGTCCTTGATCTTCCGCTGGTTTTCGGGCTTGCTCAGCTCCTGGATCACCTTTGCGATGATGACGCCTTTGATGATGCTCGTGACGAAGTTCATGCCCCGACCATAGCCCGGTCAGCCAAGCTCGAGACATCAGATCACGCTCGGCGGGGTCCGGCTTCCCACCGTGTTTGCTCCGTGAGAACCGCGTCCAGCCGTTCGACGAGCAGCCCGACGTGCTGGGCCTGCCAGATCAATGGCGGCCGGATCTTCAGCACATCAGCATGCGGGCCGGTGAGGCCGGCCAGCACGCCGTGTTCGGCGAGTCCGTTCAGCACGTCGCGGGCGAACGCCCGAGCATCCGTGCCCGCCGGCGCGCGGAGGTCGACGCCCGCGAGCAGACCGAGGCCGCGGATCTCGCCGAGCTGCGGCAAGCTTGACTCGCGGAGACCGGCGAGTTGCTCCCGCAGGTCCTCACCGACCCGCACGGCCGACGCCGGGATCCGGCCGGACTCTAGCACGTTCAGCACCGCGAGGCCCGCTGCGGCCGCGGCCGGCGTCGCCGCGAAGGTCGAGAAGTACTCGTACCTGGCTCGCGAGCCGGTCAGCGATCTCGCGCCGGGTGATCACGGCGCCGATCGGATAGCCGGCCCCCATCGGCTTGCCGAGCGTGACCAGATCGGGGGTGATGCCGGCCAGTGCGAAACCGCCACAGCTGCGGGCCGCTCCGACCGAATCCGGACTGCACCTCGTCGGCGAGGAACAGCGCACCATGCCCGTGGCTGCCCGCGACCAGCCCCGCGAAGAACTCCGGCGGGGCGTTGTGGATGCCCTCACTGGTGAACTGGCTGTCGGCCAGCACCAACGCGGGCCGCGAACCCTGGCGGGCGAGCTGGTCGGCGGCGAGGGCGATCCGCTCGGCTGCCTCGGCTCCGTCAGGTGCCGCTGCGGGACCGATGGGGGCCCGGAACGTGGCCACGCGCGCGGGTCGGTAGCCGGGCGGCCACTCGTTCGAGCTCAGATCGGCCATCCATCCGGTGGAACCGTGGTAGGCGTGTTCGGCGATGATCGCGCCGTCCCCGCCGGTCCAGGCGGTGGCCAGCCGCCAGGCCAGCTCATTGGCCTCGGTTCCCGAGGTGGTGAACAGGCAGGTGTCCAGCTCGGGCGGCATGGTGGCGAGCAGCCGCTCGGCGAGTTCGACGATGCCCGGGTGCAGGTAGCGGGAGTGGGTGTTCAGGGTGCCGAGCTGTCGGCCGACGGCCTGGGTGACGGCCGGATGGGCGTGGCCGACCACCGCGACGTTGTTGTAGGCGTCCAGGTAGCGGCGTCCGTCGCGGGCGAACAGCCACGGTCCCTCGCCGCGGACGATGTCGAGCGGCTGGCGATAGAACAACGGGGCGAGCCGCCCACCCATCGCGGCCTCGCGCCGTCGCGGCAGGTCGGAGGCGGGGCTCGTCCAGGTGCCGGCCAGTCGGTGAAACCGCATCGGCCAGCTCGGCCGGACGCAGTGAGCTGAACACGTCCAGCACGCGCCGGTTGGCCCGGTCGTACCGGGTGATGTAGGCCAGGTTGTCGGTGTGCCGCTGGGCGCGGGCGCCCGAGATCGCCGCAGTCAGCCCGAGCCGGGCGAGGAACAGTTCGCCGAGCAGTTCGACCTCCGCCGCGCCCAACGCCCGGTGCCGCTGATAGCCGCGTACGACGGCGGCGGCGAGACTCCAGGCGTCGGCCGGTTGCTCGTCAGCGGTATTGCGGATCACCGAGGTGAGAGTGCCGGCGAGGTCGCAGACGGCGGCCGTGTGGTGCATGTCGCCGAAGTCGACAAGCCCCGTCACCTGGTCGGCGGCGGCCAGCACGTTGATGAGCGTGACGTCCGCGTGCTGCACGCCGCCGGGCAAGAGACGAGCGGCCGCAAGGGCCGGTTCGATCCGGTCCGCGAGCTCGAGCAGCGCCGGATCGGTCGATGTTGTGCGAATCACCTCGGCGGCCCGGCGAACGTCCCAGTCGAGAACACGTCCGGCGGCCGGATGGAAGAACCCCGAGAGCCCGGTGCCGACCCGCCCGGCCAGGGCACCGACCTGCTCGGCGAGGTCCGTGGTGATCGGCTCACCCTCCAACGGAGCGCCGGGAACCACGGTGATCAACCGAGCCTGACAGTTGCGACCGGTCTCGTCGGCGAGCGGCCGGACCAAGGCGCCGTCGCCGGCTGCCACCGTGGCCGGAATGACCAGACCGGGCTCGGCGACGGCAAGGTGCGCCATCGCGGCGACCTCCATGTCCACCACGGCCGGATCCTCGGCCGGATTGGACACCTTGAGCACGAACTCCCCGTCGACCAGCACGTTGACGTCGCGCTCGCTGCCCAGCCGTTGGAGCCGCCGAGGCGTCAGGCCCCAGCCGTCCTGGAGAAGTGCCCGCAGCCGCACCTCGGCCACGACGGGCGGCGCAACCTGCAGGACGTCCGCTGCCTCATCGGTCACAGTTGCATGTCGGTGAAGCGTGAGTAGTGGCCCTGGAAGGCGACGGTGATCGACTTCGTCGGCCCGTTGCGGTGCTTGGCCACGTCGAAGTCGGCCTCGCCGGCCCGCTCGGACTCCTTGTCGTAGAGATCGGGACGGTTGAGCAGGATCACCATGTCGGCGTCCTGCTCCAGGCTGCCGGACTCGCGGAGGTCGGAGAGCAACGGCTTCTTGTCGGTCCGCTGTTCGGGGCCGCGGTTGAGCTGGGACAAGGCGACCACCGGCACGTCGAGCTCCTTGGCCAGCAGTTTGAGCTGGCGGGAGAACTCCGAGACCTCGAGCTGGCGGGACTCGACCTTCTTGCCGGAGGTCATGAGCTGGATGTAGTCGATCACCACGAGCCGCAGGTCGTGCCGCTGCTTGAGCCGGCGGGCCTTGGCCCGGATCTCCATCATGGTGAGGTTGGGCGAATCGTCGATGTACATCGGCGCCTCGGAGACCTGGCCCATCTTGGTCGAGACCCGCTGCCAGTCCTGCTCGCTCATCCGGCCGCCGCGGATGTGCGAGAGCGGGATGCTGGCCTCGGCCGACAGCAGCCGCATGGTGATCTCGATCTGGCTCATCTCCAGGCTGAAGATCACCGAGGTGAGGCCGTTCTTGATCGATGCGCATCTGGCCAGGTCCAAGGCCAGGGTCGACTTGCCGCAGCCGGGTCGAGCGGCGACGATGATCATCTGGCCCGGATGGAGTCCGTTGGTCAGCTCGTCCAGATCGGCGAATCCCGTGGGCACCCCGGACAGGCCGGCACCACGGGATTCGATGGCCTCCATCTCGTCCAGCGTCGGCTGCATCAGGTCCGACAGCGGTTTGTAGTCTTCGGCCGAACGCCGCTCGGTGACCGAATACACCTCAGCCTGGGCGCGGTCGACGATCACATCGACGTCGCCCTCGGCCGCGTACGACATCTGGCCGATCCGCACCGACGCGTCGACCAGCCGGCGCAAGATCGCCTTCTCGCGGACGATTTCGGCATACCAACCCGCGTTGGCCGCGATCGGCACGCTGGCCAGCAGGGTGTGCAGATACGGGGCCCCGCCGATCCGCACCAACTCGCCGCGCTTGCCCAACTCGTCGGAGACGGTCACCGCATCCGCCGGCTCACCGCGGCCGTAGAGCTCCGTGATCGCGTTGTAGACCTGCTCGTGGGCGGGCCGGTAGAAGTCGCTGCCGCGCAGCACTTCGACCACGTCAGCGATGGCGTCCTTGCTCATCAACATCGCGCCGAGGACGCACTGCTCGGCCTCCATGTCCTGCGGTGGCGTACGGTCGAATCGGTTCGAGCCGGCATCTTCGTACGCCGGCATCATCTCCGCGATCGTCATCGGCGGACTCCCCGACCGGAGGTCGCCGAAAGCTCAATCGAATGCATGTTCGCAAGGGTAGACAACTCAACTGACATTATTTTTCGCGCACTCCCCATGACCCCGCCCTAACCCCCGCAGGTCAAGTTACGCCCGACGTGCGAGCCGCACCTAGACCTCTATCCACAAGGGCTGTGGACAACCGCGCTAACCCTGTGTGAGACACGCCGTCAAGCTGTGCAGACCCTGCGGACAGGCCTGGGGAGGGAGCGGCACCTATACCGCAATATCGGCTCTCACTAGGACAAATAGTGATGCGCCCCGGTGGACACAGATTCGTTGGACATATCTGAGATGCCCGGTCACCGACACACCGAAGGGGTTGACAGGGCGTCGGATCCGGGAGTATGTCCACAGCACCTGTTGAAAACCCGAGCGAAAGTTCGGCCGCCAAAGTAACTATATCGACTTGTCTCGGGATCACTTCGTGAGCCTGATACCCTAGGGTGGTACCGTAACCGGAAGGACACCATGGAGACCACCGCCAGCAGCCACCACGGCTACATCTCGAGCAAGGACGATTATCTCAAGCGGCTGCGTCGTATCGAGGGTCAGGCCCGCGGTCTGCAGAAGATGGTGGAGGACGAGAAGTACTGCATCGACATCCTCACCCAGGTGTCGGCCATGACCAGCGCACTCCAGTCCGTTGCGCTGGGCCTGCTCGATGATCATCTCAGTCACTGTGTGGTCAGCGCCGCAGCACAGGGCGGTCCGGAGGCCGACACCAAGATCAAGGAAGCCTCCAGCGCGATCGCCCGCCTCGTCCGCTCGTAGCCCTTCCGTCCAAGCACAAAAGGAAATTCTGATGTCCGTCACCGTCGAATATGTCGTCACCGGCATGACTTGCCAGCACTGTGTCAGTTCGGTCACCGAGGAGGTCAGCGCCGTCAGCGGCGTGACCGACGTCCGCGTCGATCTCGAGAGCGGCCAGCTGATCGTCGTCAGTGACGACGACATCCCCTTCGAGAGCATCGAAACGGCCGTCGACGAGGCCGGCTACTCGGTCGCTGCGGCCTGACTCGGCCGACCCTAGCAATGTGATCATGAAAACACCGGTCAAGCTCGGCAGCTTCGTCGCCGTGCTGGCCGCGGTCTTCGGCCTGGCCTACCTCACGGGAACGCAGTCCCAGGCGCTGCTCGCGCCGGCGCAGATCCACGACACCGGCTTCGGGGCGTTGTCCGACACGGTGGAGGGCTACACGGTGACGCCGGTACGGCCGACCCTGAAGCCCGGCGCCGACCTGTTCGTGGAGTTCCGGGTGACTGGTCCCGACGGCAAGCCGTTGCCCGAAGCCGACGAGGGCGATCCGGGTAGCGGCGCGCACCCGCATCTGATCGCCTTCCGGCACGATCTCACCGGCTTCCAGCACATCTATCCCGAGCAGGGCAAGGGCGCCTCCTGGTGGGCGCTGCTCAACCTCAGCTCCGGCCCATGGCACGTGATCATCGAATTGCGCCCGGCCGCACCTGGGCCGCGACATCAGCCTCGCAACCGACCTGTCCGTGACCGGTCCCTACCAGCCGCAGCCGTTGCCGCCGGCGGCCGATCAGGCCGACGCGAACGGTCTGACCGTCGCGCGTACCGGCACGCTGACCACCAGTGTCAACGCCAGCACCGGGGCCATGATCACCGATCACGGAACACCGGTGACCGATCTGCAGCCGGCCCACGACTCGCTGGGGCATGCGGTGATCATCCGACCCGGTGATCTGGGCTATCTGCATCTGCATTCGTTGCCCAGTTCAGAAAACGGGCCGCGACTGGAGTTCGTCGGCGGCGTGCCGGAGCCGGGCCGCTACGTGATGTTCATCGAGTTCTTCCGCGCGGACGTCCTGCACGTCGCCGCGTACACCGTCGAGGTGACCCGGTGACTGTTCGACAGGCTCCCGACGTCGGGCGGGATGCGGCGCTGCAGACCGTTCAGTTGGACGTGCAGGGCATGACCTGTGCCTCCTGCGCCGCCCGGATCGAGAAGAAGCTCAACCGGATCGACGGTGTCAGTGCGACCGTCAACTACGCCACCGAGCGAGCGACCGTTCAGATCGGCGCCGGCACCACGCCACAGGATCTGATCACCGCGATCGAGCAGACCGGCTACGGCGCCAACCTGCCCGCCGACACCGTCCGCGATGTCGATCATGAGGTCCGCTCGCTGCGGAACCGCTTCCTCGTCTCGGCGATCCTCAGCCTGCCGGTGATCATCATGGCGATGGTGCCGGCGCTGCAGTTTCCCTGGTGGCAATGGATCTCCTTCGCGCTTACGGTCCCGGTGGTCTGCTGGTGCGGCTGGCCGTTCCACCGCGCCGCACTGCTGCAACCTGATGCACGGCAACGCGACGATGGACACGTTGATCTCGCATCGGCACTCTGGCCGCGGTGGGCTGGTCGGCGTACGCGCTGGGCTTCGGTGCGGCCGGCGAGATCGGTTTCACCCATCCGTTCGAGTTCCGGCTGATCCGGCATGCGGCCACCGCCAACATCTACCTCGAAGCCGCGGTCGGCATCACGACGTTCCTGCTGCTCGGCCGCTATCTGGAAGCCCGGGCCAAGCGTCGATCGGGGGCGGCATTGCGCGCCCTGCTCGAACTGACGCCGGCCGAGGTGGCCGTGCTGCGCGATGGGACCGAGACGCATGATCACCATCGGTGCGTTGCGCGTCGGTGATCAGTTCGTGGTGCGTCCCGGCGAGCGGATCGCGACCGACGGGCGGGTCGTCTCCGGGCATACCGCCGTCGACACCTCGACCGTGACCGGTGAATCCGTGCCGGCCGAGATCGGGCCGGGCGACAGCGTCTTCGGCGGCTGCGTCAACACGCACGGCCGGCTGGTGGTCACGGCGACCCGGATCGGCGCCGACACCCAGCTCGCACAGATCGCCCGGATGGTCGAGGCGGCGCAGAGCGGCAAGGCGCAGGTGCAGCGGCTGGCCGACAAGATCTCCGGCGATCTTCGTCCCGGTGGTGATCGCGATCGCGGTCGGCACCCTCGGGTTCTGGCTCGGTCAGGGCTCCGGTGCCTCGTTCGCCTTCACCGCCGCGGTGTCGGTGTTGATCATCGCCTGCCCGTGTGCGCTCGGCCTGGCCACTCCGACCGCCCTGCTGGTCGGCACCGGCCGCGGCGCGCAGCTGGGCATCTTGATCAAGGGCCCGGAGGTGCTGGAATCGACCGCCGGGCTGGACACGGTGATCTTGGACAAGACCGGCACCATCACCGAGGGCCGGATGAGTGTGGTCGCAGTGAGCGCCCGAGCCGAGCGTCAGCGAGCAGGACGTGATCATGATCGCCGGCGCCGCCGAGTCCGGCTCGGAGCACCCGATCGCCCGGGCGATCACCGCACACGCCCGCGCAGCCGGCCCCCTTCCGGCGTCTGGCGAAACTCCACAACCGCCCCGGCTTCGGCATCATCGCCGAGTTGTCAGACTCTCAGGCACGCTCTGGCGACCCTGCGTCTGACAAGTCGGTGGTGGTGGGGAGGGTGGAGCTGCTCGAGGCCCAGGGGTTGCGGGTCGGCGACGAGCTTCGGGACGTGTATGCGGTCTCCCAGGACGCCGGTCGGACGGCCGTCATGGTCGGTTGGGGTGGCCGAGCCCAGGGAGTGATCGCGGTGTCGGACACGGTGAAGCCCACCTCGGCCCAGGCGGTCGACGAGCTACGCCGGCTGGGCCTCCGCCCGGTGCTGCTCACCGGCGATCATCGGGCGGCGGCCCGGACCGTTGCGGCCGAGGTCGGGATCGACGAGGTGATCGCCGAGGTGCTGCCGCAGGACAAGGTCGCCGAGGTCGTACGCCTCCAGCAGGCCGGCCATCGGGTGGTCGTGGTCGGCGACGGGGTCAACGACGCCGCCGCGCTGGCCCAGGCGGACCTGGGATCGCGATGGGCACCGGCACCGACGCCGCGATCCAGGCCAGCGACCTGACGCTGATGCGCGGCGATCCGCGCGTCGCGGCGGACGCGATCCGGCTGGCCCGGGCGACCCTGCGCACCATCAAGGGCAACCTGGCCTGGGCCTTCGCCTACAACCTCGCGGCCCTGCCGCTGGCCGCCGCCGGACTCCTCAACCCGATGCTCGCCGGGGCCGCGATGGCGCTGAGTTCGGTCTTCGTCGTGATGAACAGCCTTCGCCTAACCCGCTTTGTCTGAAGACGGTCTTGCGGATCCCGAACGACACCGCGGCCGCGACCGCGCACAGACCCGCGGCGCCGAACCAGGCCATGGTGTACTCACCGGTCGTGTCGCGGATGAGACCGGCCACCGAGGCGGCGATCGCCGCGCCGATCTGGTGCGAGGCGAACACCCAGCCGAACACGATGGTGCCGTTCTCCCCGAACGCCTGCCGGCACAGTGCCGCCGTCGGCGGCACCGTCGCGACCCAGTCCAGGCCGTAGATGACGATGAAGACCAGCATGCTCGGATGCACCTTGTCCGAGAGCAGCATCGGCAGGACCAGCAGCCCGACGCCACGGAAGAAGTAGTAGCCGACCAGCAGGATCCGCGGATTGATCTTGTCGGTAAGTGCGCCCGGACGACGACGGTGCCGACGATGTCGAAGATGCCCACCAGGGCGAGCAGACCCGCGGCTGTGGTCTCCGGCATTCCATGATCATGGGCACTGGGCACGAAGTGGGTGCCGATGATCCCGTTGGTGGTGGCGCCGCAGATGGCGAAGCCGCCGGCGAGCGCCCAGAAGGTCCTCGTTCTCGCGGCCTCGCGCAAGGCGCGGATCGCCCTGCGGGCAGCCCCGGCGGGATCCGGCGGCGGCGGGACTTCGGTGTCCAACGGGGCGCCGTACGCGCGGACACCGCGGTCGGCCGGATAGTCACGCAGCACGATGATCACGAAGGGGACCACAGCGAGCGCGGCGATGGTGACCGCGAGCGACGCGGCCCGCCACGAGGAATACTCGACCAGATTGGCCATCACCGGCAGGAAGATCAACTGCCCGGTGGCACCGGCCGCGGTGAGGATGCCCATCACCAGCCCGCGACGGGCGACGAACCAGCGATTGGCGATCGTCGCCGCGAATACCATGGCCATCGAGCCGGTGCCGACACCGATGAGCAAGCCCCAGGTCAGCACCAGTTGCCAGCCCTGGTTGACGAAGATCGTCAGTCCGCTGCCCGCGGCGACCATCAGCAGCGCGAAGCTGGTCACCTGCCGGATGCCGAAGCGGTCCATCAACGCGGCGGCGAACGGGGCCATCAGGCCGTACAGCATCAAGTTGACGCTGACCGCCCCCGACATCAAGGATCTCGGCCAGCCGAACTCCTCCTCCAGCGGGATCATCAAGACGCCGGGCGCCGCCCGGAATCCGGCGGCGCCGAGCAGGGCCACGAAGGCGACCGCCGCCACCCACCAGGCCGGATGAATGCCGCTCCGCGGCGGGGCTGGATGGACGCCGGTCCGCGGCGGGATCAGGCGGTCCGTTTCCTCGGGCACGACGTCGGCCGTGTCGGGGACACCAAGATCGGGTTCCATCGCCCTGCTTTCGGGGTTCGTCTCGGACTTGTCGCGATCACGCTAAACGCCTAGGCTTGCTTGAAGCAAGTCAGATTCCTGCCAGATCCCGGAGGTCTGATGCCACTGCGCTCCGACTGGTCGTCAGCGCCCTGCCCATCGCCCGGTCGCTGGACGTGCTCGGCGACCCCTGGGTACTGCTGATTGCGCGTCAGGCGTTCTACGGCACGCGCCGGTTCGCCGGACTTCCGGGACCGTCTGGACATCGCCGATAACGTGCTCAGCCGGCGGCTGGCGATCATGGTCGACGCCGGATTGTTGCAGCGGGTGCCCTATCGGGACGACAAGCGCACCCGGGACGAATACGTGCTGACCGCCGCCGGCGAAGACCTACTGCCGATCCTGCACGCCATGGTGCTGTGGGCGGCGAAGCATGAACGGCATCCCGAGTTTCCCGGTGCTCGAGATCGTCCACCGCACCTGCGGTGCGACCACGACGTCGGCCGACCATTGCACCTCGTGCGGTGCCGAACTGCACGCCGACCAGGTGTCCTGGCAACGGCCCGGCGCACGATCCCGCCAACTGGTCGGCGCACCGGACTGGACGTAGCTTCCTCTCGGCTTGACGGGTCGCCCCTTGTATGTCGCCCCTTGATATGCAGGCACTCACCTGCCTATCATGGCGCGTGAGCGCACCGATGGAACCGGTCTTCCGAGCGCTCGCTGATCCGACCCGGCGGCAACTGCTGGACCGGCTGCATGCGAACAACGGGCAGACCCTCGGCGAGTTGTGCGACGGACTCGGCATGACCAGGCAGGCCGCGACTCAGCACCTCGAGCTTCTCGAGGCGGCCAATCTGATCAGCACCGTACGCCGCGGCCGGACGAAGCTGCACTACCTCAATCCGGTGCCGCTGCACGACATCGGCGAGCGCTGGATCGAGCAAGTTCGAACAACCTCGACTGCGCACGCTGAGCGCGGTCCGGCACAGAGCGGAGCACGACATGAGCGGCAAGCCAACCTTCGTCTACGTGATCTACATCGAGAGCAGCGCCGAACGGGTGTGGCACGCCTTGACCGACGCCGGACCTGACCGCCGAGTACTGGGGCCACAGCAACGTTTCCGACTGGCAGGTCGGGTCGCCGTGGGAGCACCGGCGCACTGACGGCTCGCGGCACGGCCGACGTGGTCGGTGAGGTGCTCGAAGCGGCGCCACCCCACCGGTTGGTCACCACCTGGGCTGACGCGGGCAGTCCGGAGGCGAAGACCAGGGTCACCTTCGCGATCGAGCCGTTCGGGACGATCGTCCGCCTGACCGTGACGCACGAGGATTTGCCCGATGACGAGCAGGCCGAACTCGCAGCGTCAGGTTGGTCGGCGGTGCTGTCCAACCTCAAGTCGCTGCTGGAGACCGGCCACGTGCTGCCGGAGACGCCGTGGGAGATGTCAGCCGGTAACGCAGGCTGACGAACCCGGTGCCGTACGCCTGGGCTTCGACCAACTCCAGCGGTGGGGTGATGATCCGCCGCGGCAGCAGCGGCGCACCGGCGCCCAGGAACACCGAGGCGATCGTCACGATCACCTCGTCCAGGAGTCCGTGATCGTGGAACTGACCGACGAGGTCACCGCCGCCGACCAGCCAGACGTTCTTGCCGCCCGCCGCCTCGACCATCTCGCCATGCACCGCCGCAACATCACCGCTGACGAACCGGATGTCCGGCCCATCCACCCGGGGCAACTCGCGACTGCTGAAGACCCACGTCGGCATGGAGTATTCCCACTTGCTCGGATCGTCGAGAAATCCGGTGTGTCCGGCGACCCACTCATAGGTCGTGGAGCCCATGGCCATGGCGCCGACCTCGGCGATGAACCGCGGATAGTGCTCCTCCATGCCCGGCACTTCGCTGAACTGGAACAGCCAGTCCAAGGAGTTGTCGGGGTCGGCGATGAAACCGTCGATGCTGGTCGCGGTGTAGTACTGCGTCGTCATCTATTCCAGACTCTCAGCCGCGTCCGACAATTTTGTGCTCAGTCGTTCAGGCCAGACGGGCTCGCACCCGGCCCTCCATCACACGCTGCAGCAGCGTCACCGTCTCCGGATCGAGGTCAACGCCGAGGTTGCGCGCCTGCGCCGCAAGCTGCAGCGCCAACCGCTCGGTCTCGGCGACGTTGCCGGCCTGATGTTCGGTGCGGATCCGGGCGGCCAGCAGAACCGTCACCCGGTGCCGCCACCAGGGCGCGTGATGCCGCCCACCGAGCCCGATCGAGATCACCGGCCAGCAGGGAACGATCGGTCAGCTCGATGCCGATGTCGCGGATGCAGGAGATCATGTCGGTGCGCAGCATCTCCGCCCAGTGCCACTGACCAGGCGCGGCGTCGGCCAGTGGGGCGCCCCGGACCAACTTGAGTGCGGCCACCAGGCCTTCGTCGCTCGCCCCGTTCACCCCGGCCGCGGTGAGGATCTGCAGCCGCTGCCAGTCCGAGCTCACGACGGATGCAGCATGATCCGCCCGGTGTACGCATCGGGCAGGAAGGGCTCGCCGTCGGCATTCGC
>CAVRSH010000042.1:0-36202 GCA_963723815.1 uncultured Actinomycetota bacterium
GGTACGCCGAGTACGTGCTCGTGCCGGCCGCCCAGGTGACGCCCTTCCGCAGCAGGCTTGCCTGGGAACAGCTCGGCGCTGTCCCGGAGATGCTGCAGACCGCCCACGGATCGTTGACCGTGGGATCCGGGCCCAACCCGGGCAGTCGCTGCTGATCCGCGGCGGGACCTCCTCGATCGGGCTCGCTCTCGCCGTCCTGGCCAAGCGAATCGGCATGACCGTGTACGCGACCAGCCGACGCGAGCAGGCGCGGGCACTGCTCGAGCAGGTCGGCGTCGACCAGGTGTTGATCGACAACGGACACGTCGCCGACCAGGTTCGCAACATCGTCCCGGCGGGTGTCGACGGCGCCGTCGAGCTCGTGGGCACCAACGCCTTGCACGACACCCTGCGGGCCGTCCGAGCGGGCGGCACGGTCTGCTTCACCGGGATGCTGTCCGATCAGTGGTCGATCCCGGACTTCTACCCGATGGACTGGATCCCCAACGGCGTCCGGCTCACCGCCTACTCCGGCGAAGCCGCCGACCTCCCCGAGCCGGTCCTCCAGGACTTCCTGGACGCGGTCGCCACCGGACAGGCCACCATCCCCCTCGGCCGCGTCTACACCATCGACCAAATCGTGGCCGCCCACCACGACATGGAAGCCGGCACCGTCGGCGGCAAAAGGAGTCGTGGTGACGGAACGGATCAAGCCCGAGTCCGGCCGCGTTCCCAGCTCACCTCACCCGGATGCTGACCGTCTTGCCGGGAATCCAATGGCAGTTCCGCCGATCGCTGAGCAACCGAGATGACGGCTCACGGCCACTCCGCTTGTCCGGCGCCGGCGAATGCGGCTGATCGCCGGCCTGGTACCGCAGCAGCGGCGGTCTCGACCTCGCTGGTGTTGACGCTGGCTCTGCAGAGCGCAGTGCCGCCGTTCGCGACCGACATCGTACACGCCGGCCGTTCCGCGGGTGACGTTCATCTTCGGCAACGCGAGTGCGCTGGCCGCTGACCAGGCCCGGAACGTCGCCGGCGCCGCCTCCGCCGTCCTCGGCGTCGCCCAGGCAGTGGCGATGTCGGTCGCCGCCCCGCTCGCCAGCTCAGGCGGCAGCCTCACCGCCGTCCCTATGATCTGGGTGATGATCGTCGGTATCACCGGCTCGCTGCTCGCGTACCTCGTCCTTGCCCGGCCCGCCGGATGAGCCGCGCGTTCCCGGCCGGGCCGGAAAACCTTGATCAAGATCGGCACCGCCCGTATGCCCCGCGCCCATGAAAGGACGACAACGTGCCCGGACCACAGCTGCAGACGATGACCGCCCCGGACGGAACCCCCTTCCGGGATCTCGACCACGATCAGCAGATGGCACCGTTCGAGGACCCGCGCCTCGAGCCGGCCGCGCGGGCCGATGATCTCCTCACCCGGCTCTCGCTGGCCGAGAAAGTCGGACTCTTCTTCCACGACATCATCGAAGTCGGGCCGCAGGGCAGCCTGATGGAAGGCGACGGCGCGGTGGCACGGTCCTCCACCCGGCGACTGGTGGTGGACAAGCTGATCACCCACGTCAACGTGCACGCGCTGCCGTCAGCCCGCGAGTCCGCCCGGTGGTCGAACGCGCTGCAACAACTGGCGGCGACCACGCCACACTCGATCCCGGTCACGGTGAGCTCTGACCCGCGGCACTCGTTCACGGAGAACTCCGGCGCCGCATTCGCCGCCGGTGCCTTGTCGACCTGGCCGGAGCCGTTGGGTCTGGCGGCGCTGAAGGAACCCGAGCGGGTCCGGGAGTTCGCCGACATTGCCCGGCAGGAGTACGTGGCCATCGGGATCCGCTCCGCCCTGCACCCGCAGATCGACCTGGGGACCGAGCCGCGCTGGGGACGGCAGTTCCACACGTTCGGCAATGACAGCGCCTTCGTCGCCGATGTTGCGGCTGCCTATATCGAGGGCTTCCAGCTCCACCCTGGCCTCGGCCCGACCTCGGTAGCCACGATGGCCAAGCACTTCCCGGGGGGCGGCCCGCAGCTCAACGGCGAGGATGCCCACTTCCCGTACGGCCGGGAGCAGGTCTACCCGGGCGGTCGGTTCGACGACCACCTGGTGCCGTTCCGGCGGGCCATCGCGGTCGGCACCTCGGCGTTGATGCCCTACTACGGCATGCCGATCGGGCTGGAGCGGGACGGGGAGTCGATTGAGGAGGTCGGGTTCGGTTACAACAAGCAGATCCTCACCGGACTGCTGCGAGAGCAACTGGGCTACGACGGCGTGATCTGCACCGACTGGGGACTGGTCACCGGGACAGTCGTGTTCGGCAAACCTCTGCCGGCTCGCGCCTGGGGTGTGGAACACCTCAGCGAACTGGACCGGCTGGTCAAGATCATCGATGCGGGCGCCGATCAGCTCGGCGGCGAGGCCCGGACTGACCTGCTGCGGCAGGCCGTCGAACGGGGCCTCGTCACCCAACAACGGCTCGACGAGTCAGCACGTCGGCTGCTGACCGTCAAGTTTCAGCTGGGCCTGTTCGATGACCCGTTCGTCGACGAGGACGCCGCCGAGGAGCTCTTCGCCCGGGCCGACTTCCGCCGGACCGGTCACCAGGCGCAGGCCGAGTCGATGGTGCTACTGCGCAACGAGCCCGTCGACGGCACGGCCGTGCTGCCGCTGCGATCGGGTCTGAAGGTGTACACCGAGGGCATACCGGCCGAGAATGCCGCTCGGCTGGGGGAGATTGTCGAAGATCCGGCCGCCGCCGACGTGGCCGTCATTCGGCTGCCCGCACCATTCGACATCCGCGACGACCTGTTCTTGGAGCGCTTCTTCCACCAAGGCTCGCTGGAATATCGGCCCGGCTTGGTCGCCCGGTTGCGTGACATCGGCGCCGCGACCCCGCTGGTGATCATCGCCAATCTGGAACGGCCCGCCGTTCTCACTCCGTTCGTCGAGTTCGCCAGCGCCATCCTCACCGATGTCGGCGCATCCCCAGCGGCGTGCGTGGATGTCGTCACCGGGGCAACCTCACCCCGAGGCCGTCTGCCCTTCGAGATACCTCATTCAATCGACGCCATTCGAGCCTCCCAATCAGACGTCGCCAACGACACGACGGACCCGCTCTATCCGTTTGGGGCGGGGCTCAGCTACTGATTACCGAATCGCTGCTCCACGCGTAAGCCAAGAATGGCCGGCGACACGTATTCAACCGCTCGGTGATCATTCACTAGCAGAAATGGCCCGGGACGGGTGGCGCAAGAATTCGATCCGCGGGCGGTATTCGCCGAGTCCGGGATGCCTCTGTAGAGGTATATGCCTCACCCAAGGGGGCAACAACCGTGCCCAATGACACCCAGACGGCACCAGCTCAGAATGGGCAGCATCATCCAAGCGGCAATCCGGGACCGCCGACGGACCCTGACCTTGTCGGGGCCTCGACCTCGGCTGGTGGGCCGCAGAACACTGCGTCAAGCCTCGACGCAGAACCTGGCCTGTCGAGCGTTCGGGGGCCCGTGGCGGCGGCGTGGCGGGAAGGAACGCTCACCCGCGCGCAAGAGCTTGACGCACTCTGTTCGTGGGTCATCGCCAACTATCCGAAGCGGGCCAGCGACTGCCTCGTTCGGGGAATCCGCACCCACATCGAGGCGGCCAGACAGGCTGCAAATGTCGCACCGCTGAACCCGAAGAGGTATTTGCATCTGCCGCGGCAGAGCTCCCTTCGGGAACGGGCGATGAGCAATCTTCACGCCGCCGAGGCGCACCTTCTCAACATCGCGCCCGCGGAATATCTGGTGGGTCAGATGCCGAGCATCCTTGAACACGTCCGCCGGCACCTCGTCCCAGGCGACCCCCGGCGGGAGGAGTTGCAGCGTATCGGCGCTCGCATCGGCCTCAGCGATCCAGAACATCCGCAGATGCAGATCTCGGCTCCGGTGGCGTACCGGGAAAGGGAACGCATCGTCGAGCAGGATCGGGTCCAGATCGTCGCGGCGATGCGGGCGGCCGAGCTCGGCTTCGTTGCGAGAGCAGGTGAGGGTCCGGAACTTCCGCGACGTGCTCGTCGCGACGACGGTTGTGATGACGTTCCTGGCGATCGCGTTGGCCGTGATCGGCTTTCGCAACGCCGCCCTGCTGCCGCTCTGCTTCGCGCCCGAGGAATCCGGGTCGGCTGTGGTGGTGTGCCCGACGCAGCAGTCGCCGCAGTTCCCGACGACGACCTCCGCCGAAACGACCCGAGACATCGACGACGAAGTCCAAGACGACGGTACAGCCGTGGGACCTCCTGCTCGTGGAACTGCTCGGGCTGGCCGCAGCGGCCGTCGCCGCTGCGGCCGCGATCCGAAAGATCCGCGGTTCCTCGGAGCGCTACGGAGTGCCACTCGCGCTCGCGGCGCTCAAGCTGCCGACCGGGGCCGTCACCGCGGTTCTCGGTCTGCTCCTGATGCGCGGTGAGTTCGTCCCCGGCCTCAGCGCGCTGGACACCTCGGCGCAAATCCTGGCCTGGGCCCTGGTCTTCGGCTACGCGCAGCAGCTGTTCACCCGGCTGGTGGATCAGCAGGGCCAAACCGTACTGAACAGCGTCCGAGGGGCCAGCAATGCGCCGGCCAGCGACACACACGCCACCTGACGCACGACTGCGCCGCGGTCAGCTCGTCCGGGTTCGGAAACTGGACGAGCGCATCACTCGTCCGGCGAAGCCTCGTCGTACGCGGGATCGCGGCTGCCCAGCTTGCGGCCAGTGCCAGGTGTGAACCCAGGTAGCCGCCCACGCCCGACGTGGCCGCGCCCGCCAACGCGAGCCTGACCCCGGAGCCGTGTCGTCCTCGGCGGCGGGCCACCCAGGACGCGGCGTACAGGCTGATGGCCAGACCGTTGGTGACGGCGTGCACAAGGCCGACCCGCTTGTCCCGCGGACCCGCGGCCGACCACTCCGCCCATCCGGCCCAGGCGGTCGGGCCGACGGCCAGCAGGCCGGCCCCGACCAGCCGCTGAGCGGCCGCGGAAGACCCGCTCCCTCCGCAGAGATCGAGCAGACTGGCCGAGGTCCAGGTGCCGAGCACAACGTCGGTCAGCAGCGGATGGACCGCATGGCCGAGCCACTCACCGCGCAACACCGCGGCTCGCGCGCCGGTGCCGAACACGCTGCGGATCGTTGGCTCGACAGCCTGCACCGCGCTGTCGAGCGCCGTCGCATCCTCTAGCCGCAGCGTCCAGCGCACGATCGACGGGGCTCGCTCGACGGGATCCATTCGCCCTCCTCGGGTGTGCTCGCAGCGGCACGTCTCGGCCCTTCGGGACCAACCTTGCTCCCCCGTGAGCGGAAGGGCAACCACTCCCGGTCGTGACATTCGATCGCGACAACTGCCGCGGCCGGGAGCCTGCGAACCTGCCCGGCTACCCCCGCCACGCGACAGCGCCGGAACTCATGGGTGATTTCATGTCGAGAAGCTCTGACCGGCTCCGCTCACCAGGTGAAGGGCCGCGACAGGCGCGGCCCACGACACCAGGAGACCACCATGCCGAAGTACCTGCTCCTCAAGCACTACCGCGGCGGCCCGGAGCCGCACCGTCCCGTGCCCCCGATGGACCAGTGGGCCCCCGAGGACGTGGAGGCGCACATGGCCTTCCTGCAAGCACGTCAGCGAGCTGCTCGAGGAGAACGGCGAGTACGTCGACGCGCAGGCGCTCACGCCGGCGCGCACCTGGGTGCGCTACGGCGGCCCGGACGCCGCGCCGGTCACCACCGACGGCCCGCTGCCCGAGACCAGCGATCTCGTGGCGGGCTGGTACATGATCGACGTCGAGTCGTACGAGCGCGCGGTCGAGCTCGCGGCCTACGTCTCCTCCGAGCCCGGCCCGGGCGGCGAGCCGCTGTACGAGTGGATCGACGTCCGGGAGGTCATGTCCGAGGCGCCCTCGGACGACTGACCCGGCGTGATCGACGAGCCGACGCGATGGCTGGACGAGGGCGCGCTGCGCGCCCTCGTCCCGCGGGTGCTCGCGGGCCTGGTCCGGCGCGGCGAGGACTTCGACGCCGCCGAGGACGCGCTGCAGGAGGCGCTGCTCGAGGCGCTGCGGGTGTGGCCCGAGCACCCGCCGCGCGACCCGCGCGCGTGGCTGAGCACGGTCGCGACCCGGCGGCTCGTCGACGCCCGCCGCAGCGAGGCCGCCCGTCATCGCCGCGAGGAGGCAGACGCACGCCGAGCCGCGGCCGGCCGCCTGACCGAGGAGGGCGACGACACCCTCTTCCTGCTCTTCTGCTGCTGCCACCCCGACCTCACGCCCGCCTCCCAGGTGGCGCTGACCCTGCGCGCCGTCGGCGGCCTCACCACCCGGGAGATCGCCGACGCCTTCTACGTGCCGGAGGCGACGATGGCGCAGCGGATCAGCCGGGCCAAGCGCACCCTGCAGCGGCCGCCGCCTGGACCAGCCCGGCGACCTCGCCGTCGTGCTGCGCGTGCTCTACCTCGTCTACACGGCCGGCCACGCGGGCCGGGTCGACCTGGCCGGCGAGGCGATCCGGCTCGCCCGCCAGCTCACCCTCGCCACCGACGAACCGGAGGCGCGCGGGCTGCTCGCGCTGATGCTCCTCAACCACGCCCGCCTCCCGGCGCGGCTCGACTCCGAGGGCCGGATCGTCACGCTCGACCGGCAGGACCGCGGCCTGTGGGACACCCGCGAGATCGCCGAGGGCGTGCGCGTCCTGCAGTCGGCGCTGGCCGTTCAGCGCCCCGGCCGCTACCAGGTCGAGGCCGCCATCGCCGCCCTGCACGACGACGCGGCAAGCGCCGAGGAGACCGACTGGCCGCAGATCCTCGCCTGGTACGACGACCTCGTCGCCCTCACCGACGACCCGGTGCGCCAGGACCCCGCCGCGGTGCTCGGCCGCGCGGTCGCGGTCGGCCACGTCCTCGGCGCCGCCGCCGGGCTGCGCGAGACCGACCGGCTGCGCGAGGTGATCGGCGAGCGGCACCGCTGGCACGCCGTCCGCGGCCACCTGCACGAGCTCGGCGGCGACCTCCCGGCCGCCGCCACGGCGTACGCGCGAGGCCGCCCGCCGGGCGACGAACGTCGCCGAACGCGACCACCTGGTCCGCCAGGCCGCCCGCGCGCGGGCGGCGTCGGGGCTCCAAGGTCGCCGTGCAGCGTGCTGAGCGGGTCGCGGTGGGATTTAGTGTCGTGCTGGACGGCGTCACCGTGGTCCTGGCGAGGGCGCGCGAGCAGCCGCTCGCTGAGAATCACGTCGTGCGGCAGCCGCCTCAGTTCCACGGGATCGGCCGGAATACCGTGCCGCCGAAGGCGTAGCCCCGGCGACCCACCTCGAGGGGGCGGCTCGTCGCGGAAGGTCAGGGGCTCAGCGACCCGCGTAGGCTCAACACGGCCATCGCGGCGACCAGCACCATGAACGACAGCGGTCCGATGGATTCGAACGCCCCACGAGGCCTTCCCGATGGCTTCCAGCACCAGTCGACCCAGGCATGACAGTGCCACTATTCCGGCCAGAACGCCGAGTAATGGAATTCTGCGGCCGAGCCGAACAGCTACCGCAGCGGCAAAGAGGAAGATGCCGACAAACAGCAGGTCGTCGCCGCGGGGTTCGAGACTGTTCCATCGCGCGGCAGCAGCCGGTTTGGCCGGGTCGGCGAGCGCCGCAATCACCAAGGTGACGACACCGGGCACCAACGCACACCCCGCCGTCACCAGACCGGCTCCGCCGACAACACGATCGACTGACCGCAGCCGCCAAGCGAAACCGGCGAAGAGACCGGCGGCGACGAACCCCAGGATCTGCAAGATCACGATAATGGCCCGGTGCTCGGCATAGAAAGTCGCCACGAGCGACGGGGATGCCATCTCATCCGGCAGGGATAAGACCAATTCGGACGACAACAAGAGCACGATGAATCCGAAGGCCAGCGCGGCGCCCAATCGATCGGGCTGACGAATAGCCCCCTCAGAGGTCTGAACCCGCGACGTCACTTCGCCCCCTTATCCTGTGAGCCGACTTCGGCCTGCCATATCCCATCAGCCTAAGCACTTCTCGGCCTCCGGGAACCGAGAGGACGACACTTGCCAGTCGCTGGGACCGGTGAGGCGGCTTCGAGGTCAGCACCGAAGGACTCGAGAACATCCACCAACTTGACGGGCTGATCGACCACCTTCCGCGGCGAACACCGGGGGGCCGGGGCGGATGCTCGGTCAGTGAGATGCTGCGCGGTCGCGGCTTCGGGGCGGAGCATTGATTGACAGAATCCAGCTCGTGGCGGCGAAATGGCGGGGGCTCACTTTCACCCGCGAACGGGTAATCGGGGTCGCGGCCATCGTGGTGCTGATCGTCCTGGGCGTCGTGCTGCCCTACGTGACGATCACCTACATCAACGACGCAAGCGAGTCCGTGGTCGGACGGGAACGGATGACCGGCGCTGGAGACCTGATCGGGGGGATCGACCCTACGTATCTGCCCGGCTACCTGATCACGCTCCGTCACGCGTTCACCCTCGGTTTGAACGTGGTCTCGTTCGGGATCGGGATGCAGCAGATCGGCAGCATCATCGCTGTGGCGAGCGTGGTGGGGCAGTTCTTCGACGAGATCAACAAGTTCTTGTGGTGGCCCTTGCACCTGGCCGGCTACCTCCTCGTGCTCACCCCGGTTCCGCTGTTCATCGGCGTCCACCTGCTGCAGGTGCAGCACATCCCGGTCCAGCTTGGTCCGGCTTGGGTGCCGGCCTTGCTGGCCGGGGTCATCGCGTTGGTGATGACCTTCCGCTCGTGGAAGCGCATCGACAGCTACGGCGGAATCTGAGCGCCGATCCGCATCCGTACGCGGTGACCCTCGGCTCTCAATGGTCGGGTGGCACGACTTCGACGACGTGCCGGTCCCGGTCGGTGACATAGCTGCCCGCCGACAGGTCGAGCAATACGAGTGGGTTGCCGAAAGGGTCGGCGACGACGGCCAGGCGCCCGACCGGGATCCGACGTTCCTCGACGATGACTCGACCGCCACCGCTGACCATCGTCGCCACGGCCTGCGGAACCGAGTCGACCAGCCAGTTCGGCTCGTAGTTCTGGTCGGTGGTCAGCACGAGTTCGGCCTTGCTATCCGGCAGCCGGACGGCCGATTGACCGAGATCATCGTTACGCCAGATCATCTCGTGGCCCAACTGGTCGCGGTAGTAGGCCAGTCCCTGATCAAGGTCCGGCACCGGAAGAGTCACAGCGTCGATCGCGCGAAGTAGCGGTGCGTTGGTCATCCCTCACCTTGGCCCACGGCACACCCGCTCCTCAAGGGTTGGCGAGTACCTTCCGGACCCCTGGGTGCATCCCAGCGCGAACCCGGCCGGCTCGGCCAGCGGTGACCCCGTTTACCGATTCAGGTGCGGTTCGCCGATAGCCGATCCCTGGTGGCCAGCAGAAAGCCGGCTGCTAGGGCCCAGATGGCGGCGGTGAGGGCGGCTTGGCGGGACGCGTCGGCTCCGGTGAAGAACTGGGAGACGTAGCTGCCGGAGAAGGCGTTGTTGGTGGCGTGCAGCACCATCACCAGCAAGACGCTGCGGCCGCTGCTCAGGAAGAGCCAGGCGATGACGACGTTGGACGCGACGACCAGAAGCAGGTCCCACCAGGAGATCTGCCCGGCCAGGATCATCGGGAGGTGCCACAAGGCGGCAAACGCGCCCAGGAGGAGGCTCGACGCTTTCCAGCCGAACCGGTCCACGAGTCGCGGGAGAGCGTAGCCGCGCCAGCCGGGCTCCTCCCAGGCGCCACCGGCGCCGGGCACCAGCAGCGCCGCGGCGAAGACGAGCGGGACGCTTGTCCAGGCATCAAGCTGGGCGGCCGACGGCGGCTCGGCGCCGAGCAGCAGGTTCAGCGCCAGCGCGATCGCCGTGATCACCACCGGCACCGCGATGAAGACCAACCACCACCGGACGCCGACCCGCCAGTGCAGCATCGAACGCAGCAGCGCCCGGATCCCGCGGCGACCTTCGGTGAGGCCGAGGACCAGCAAAGCGGCCAGGAACGGACCGAAACTGGCGACCGGCAGTGGGGCGTGGCCGGCGGCGTACAACGGCCACGGCCACCACGACAGCACCAGGGTGCACAAGAAGAAGGCGGTCAGGGGGTGGGCCCGAGTCAGCGATCTGACGCCGAATCGCTGGTCGGAGGGCGGGCTGGTGATGCCGGCGCGCTGAGTAATGGTCATGTCGGCGACGTTAGGGAGGACCGCCGTAGGCGCACATCGGCCGTGGACGCCACCGTCGTCACCCGCGGCGACGACCTTCAGATACGCAGCCAGGGTGACGCCAAGGTCAACGCCGGCTGCCTACCATTCGAAGATGCTGTCGCGACGGGTGTTACCGGGCGCCTGCCGAGTGCTGCCCGTCCTGATCGCTGCCGTCGGGACTCTGGAGTACCTGGCCATCGATCTGCCCCATCTGGGCCGTTCCTTGGTGTTCCTCTACCTGACGTCGGCGGTGCTGCTGTTCAACCAGCGGTATCCGCTCGCCTCACCGTTGGCCGCGCTTGGTGTGCTGGTCGTGTTCTCGCTGGTCGATCCGCTCGCCGCTACCGAAGGCAACACGACTCTGCTGCTGGCGATGTTCAGCCTGTTCGTCGTCGCGGCCTTCAACCCCGGACGAGTCGCCGTCGCCGGCGGCCTGTTCGGGCTGGCCTGCCTCGCGGTGGTCGCGCTGCGAGCGCCGGAGTGGGACGTCTCCGGACTCGTGGTGCTGGTGCTCCTGCTGATGATCGCCTGGGGCGCCGGTCGGCTCTCGGCCCTGCGGGACCGGATCGCCCGCGACCTCCGCGACCAGACGGCACGGGCCGAGGTCGAGCGGGCCGAGGAGGCGGCCCGCGCGGTCGAACTCGAGCGGGCCCGCATCTCCCGTGAGCTCCACGACATCGTCGCCCACCACATCAGCGTGATCGTCGTCCAGGCCCGCGGAGGTCGGCGCTGTCTGACCACCGCCCCTGAGGAGTCCCGTCAGGCCTTCGACGCCATCGAGCAGATGGGCGGGGAAGCACTGACTGAGATGCGGCAACTGCTCGGTGTCCTCAGCAACCAGGCGCACGCGCCACTCAGCCCGTCGGCCAGCCTCCGCCAACTGGACCCCTTGCTGAATCAGCTGCGCTCGACCGGGCAGGACGTCGACCTGGTCGTTCAGGGCACCGCTGTCCCGCTGCCGCCGGGACTTGACCTCGCCGCGTACCGGATCGTGCAGGAGTCGCTGACCAATGTCGTCAAGCACACCCGCCGCAGCCGCGCCCGGGTGACGGTGTCCTACCGGCCCACTGATCTGGAGCTGGAGATCGCCGACAACGGATCCGGCCCCTACGCCGCGCCGCCCGCGGACGGCCACGCGCCGCGCGGACTGGTGGGCATGCGTGAGCGGGTCGCCATCTACGGCGGCACCCTCAGCACGAGCCACGGCGACGGCGGAGGGTTCCGGGTGCGGGCCAACTTTCCGATCCCCCAGCAGGTCCGGTGACCATCCGGATCCTGCTCGTCGACGACGAGCGCCTGCTCCGGACCGGCTTCTCGATGATTCTCCGTTCCGAACCCGACCTGGCCGTGGTCGGGGAGGCGGCGGACGGCCACGCGGCGGTCGCCGCCGCGGCGGAGCTGCACCCAGACGTCGTGCTGATGGACATCCGGATGCCCGGACTCGACGGACTGGAAGCGACTCGCCGGATCGTCGCGTCCGGAAGCCCGACCCGCATCCTGGTGCTGACGACGTTCGACCTCGACACCTACGTCTACGCCGCCCTGGCGGCCGGGGCCAGCGGTTTCCTGCTCAAGGACACCCCCGAAGACCAGTTGATCGGCGCCATCCGGGCGATCGCCGCCGGCAACGGCCTCTTCGCACCCTCGGTCACGCGCCGGCTCATCCAACACTTCGCGGTGCAGAACCCGACGCCGGCAAGCACGCCGGCCCTCGACTCGCTGACCGACCGGGAACGCGAGATCCTCAAGCTTCTCGCCGGAGCACTGACCAACGCCGAGATCGCCGGCGTGCTGTACATCAGCGAGCACACGGTCCGCACCCACGTCGCCCGCATCCTGGCCAAACTGCACCTTCACGACCGCGCCCAAGCCATCGTCCTCGCGTACGAGACCGGCCTCATCCGAGCCGGCGATCCCCAACAGGGCGGCCGAGTCCCGAGAGGCTGACCGATCGCCGTCCCTATCGGTGCGCTCGGGAGCAGGGCTAGCGTTGATGTTCGGATCAGGCTCGGCATTCGTCGAACGTCAAGGAGGCGGCGATGCGTCGTTACTTAGTCGTGGCAAATCAAACACTCGGGGAAACCGAGCTGATCGAACTGATCGGCAAACGCGCGAAGGTCGAGCCGTCGGAATTCTTCATCATCGTCCCGGCGACGCCCCTGATCGACTTCGTGCTCGGAGCACATGCCATGCCGGTCATGGGAGGGATCCCCGCGGTACCCGACTCACCCGAGCGCGCCCGCGCCCTCGCGAAGGAGAGACTCGAGATGGCCGTCGCTGAACTGCAGGCTGCCGGTGTCACCGTCGAGGGCCGCGTCGGCGACGCTGATCCGGTTCGGGCCGTCGAAACCGCGCTGAAGGGAAGCCAGTTCGACGAGATCATCGTCTCGACCCTGCCGAACCGAATCTCTCGTTGGCTGCGCCAAGACCTGCCCCGCCGCCTCGAGAACAAGACGGGACTGCCCGTTACCCACGTCGGCGCGGCCAGACCGCCGAGTCGCTAGTGGTTGCGCCCGGAGGTTCGTCGAGGTCCCGCGTCGTCCAGGTGGATGCATCGCAAGGCCGACGAGGGAGGGATACCGGTGTCGTATGTTGACCGAGGAGAACGCAGCGAGGCGCCGCCTGGGCGGCGCGGGTCCCGACGAACTTCCGGGCGTGACCACTAGCTTCCAGGCGTGAGCGCTAGCTAGCGATCAGAGAGCGACGTGGAAGCGGCGGCGGTGGTAGCGGGGATGCTCGATCTCGTCCAGCACGGCCAGTGCGAGGTCGGTCGCGGAGATGTAGGACTCACCTTTGTCGTCGCTGAGCAAGACGTCGTCGCTGATCCGGTATGCGCCGGTCACTCGTTCCGGATTCCACGCGCCGAACATTGCGGCCGGGCTGACGTAGAACCAGTCCAGCGACTCGGGCGCCCGCTGCAGCGCCTCGAGGAGGTTGAGGCCGGTCTGGATCTCCGGCAGAACCTCCGGCGGTTGCGGCAGACACGTCGAACAACCGCGGGCCGCCCTCGGAGACCAACGTCGAGGACACCCCGCCCAGGACGCCGAGCCGGACGCCGGCCTGGTCGGCCAGCCGGATCAGTTCGTCGACCAACCCTTCCAGCCGACCCTCCATCTCCCCGCGCGGCGAGACGGTCTCGAACACCACGTCGGCGTCCTGAACCGTCTGGGCCAGCAGTGACGGGTCCAGCACCGACCCGGTCACGTACTCGACACCGTCGACCGGCTCGGCCGGCGGGTGCCGACTGTACGAGGTCACGGTGTGCTGGCGTCGCGCCGCTTCTCGAACCACCGCGCTGCCGCCGTAGCCCGTACCGCCGAGCACCTTTATCCGCGCCATATCTCCCCCTGATCATTCGGTCCTCTCGCCGGACCACGCAGCCAGTTTCAACGACGAGACGCTTCTGGAAAGTCCGAGCTTTGGCGAGATCGTGAGCGCGGTCGTATCCGAGGTGTTCCAGCAGACCACGACACTAGACCGGCACCCGGTCGTCGAGGAGTCCTTGGCTACTGAGGTCGCGCCACAACTCGGCGGGTACCTCGGCGGCGAACAGGTCGACGTTCTCTCGGACCTCCTGGGCGGACCGCATGCCCACGACAATGCCGGCCACGGCGGGGTGGGCCAGCGGGAACGCCATCGCCGCTTGCGGCAAGGTCACGCCATGTGCGGCACAGACGTCGGCAATCCGATTGGCTCGTGCCACCACCGGTGCCGGCGCGGTCCGATACTCGAACATCGCTCCGGCCGCCGGTCGCGCTTGCGCCAACACGCCGGAGTTGAAGACGGCCGCGGCGACCACCGACACACCGCGCCTCTGACAGGCCGGCAGCAGGTCGTCCAGGCCGGACTGGTCGAGCAGGGTGTACCGGCCGGCGAGCATGACGACGTCGACATCGGTCTCCTCAACCAGCCTGGCCAGCAGCGTGGCGTCTCCCATGCCCGCGCCGATCGCGCCGACCACACCCTCGGCACGGAGTTCGGCCAGGGCCGGGTAGCCCTGGCCGAGCGCGGCCTCGAAGTGCGGCTCGGCGTCGTGGAGGTACAACACGTCGACGCTGTCCGCACCCATTCGCGACAGCGACTCCTCCAGACTGCGACGGATGCCGTCCCGGGAGAAGTCCACGACTCGCCGGTGCGTGGCCGGTACCTGGAACGCCTCGTCGGTCCGTCCCGCCGGATCCTGCTCGACGAGGAGTCTGCCCACTTTGGTGGACAGCGTGTACGCGCTCCGCGGCTGCCGGCGGAGGAAATCGCCGAACAGTCGCTCCGAGTGCCCGATGCCGTAGTGCGGCGCCGTGTCGAAGTAGCGGATGCCGCTCTCCCAGGCCTGCGCCAAGGCGGCGGCAGCCGTTTCGTCGTCCACCGGCTCGAACAGGCCACCGAGCGGCCCGCCGCCGAAGCCCAGCCGGGAGATGCGGACGGGGCTGCTACCCAGGCTCCTGGTTTCCATCCATCCACCCTTTCACTCCGGCAACCGATGCTGCGCCGGCGTTCGGCCAGCCGGGTTGAATCGGCTACATCCCCTCCGTGACCGTGCCGTGGGCGGCAACGGTCCAGGACGCGAGAAGGTCGAGGGCGTGCGCGGTCGGTGAGGCGGGTTCGGCGGCATAGAGGGTGAGGGTGAGGCCGGGGTCGGAGATCATGTCGACGCTTTCGTAGGCGAGCTCGAGGTCGCCGACGTCGTGGTGGTGGAAGTGCTTGGTGCCGGCGCCGTGGTAGCGGACGTCGTGGGTGCTCCAGCGGCGGCGGAAATCGTCGCTGCGGGTGGACAGCTCGCCGACCAGGTCGTGCAGGTCCTTGTCGTGGGGGTCGCGGCCGGCCTCGGTGCGCAGGATGGCGACGCAGGTGTCGGCGGCTCCGTCCCAGTCGGGGTAGAAGCCGCGGGCGGCGTCGAGGTCGAGGAAGGTGAAGCGGGCGAAGTTCGGTGCTGCGCCCGGCGAGCGCTCGTACAGGGAGGCGTGCATGGCCCGGCCGAGGTGGTTGGTGGCGAGCAGGTCCATCCGGCCGTTGCGGACGATCGCCGGGGCGGTGAACTTGTCGAGGACCCATTGCAGGCTGGGTCGCGGGGTCCAGCGTTTGCTCGGTGCGGCGGCGGGCCGCATGCCGGCGCTGGTGCCGTCGGCGGCGTGGGCGAGGTGGAACAGGTGGGCCCGTTCGGCGTCGTCGAGTTGCAGGGCGCGGGCGATGCGCGTCGAGGACGGAGGCGGAGACGCCGGCGAGTCGCGCCGCGTTCGAGCTTGGAGTAGTACTCGATGCTCACCCCGGCCAGCGCGGCGACCTCGCCGCGCCGCAGCCCGGGCACCCGGCGTTGCGCCGACGTCGGGCAGGCCCACGTCGTGCGGGGTGATCTTGGCGCGCCGCGTGATGAGGAACTCGCGGACCTCTGACCGGTTGTCCATGCCGATCACGGTACGGCGACCTGGGCCCGTGCGCCACCCTGGGATGCCCTGCCGGTACACCTCACGAGCGAGACTCCCCCACGGCCGCTGACCGGGTTCCATGGAGCCGGACAGGCTGCAAGGCAGCTGCGATCGAGGACAGCAAGGAACCAACCATGCGCTGCATGGACCCCGTGCAGAGGACTCGATGACCGGACAGTAGCCGCCAAGAGCCGAAGCGAGTACCGTCAGCGGCACGCGGTTCCCGGTTCGAGCAAGGCCCTGCTGGCGAACGTGGTGCTTCCTGACCGTGATCGCGCCGCTGGCCACGGACATGTACGTGCCGGCGTTCCCGCACGTCGCCGACGACCTGCCGAGCACCGCGACCCAGGTGCAGCTCACGTTGACCACCTTCTTCGTCGGGATGGCTCTCGGCCAGCTGATCGGCGGACCGGTATCCGACCAGCGGGGCCGCCGGCGCTGCTGATCGCCGCCGTCGCGGTGATGGCGCTCGCATCGGTGGTGTGCGCGCTCGCCCGACGATCACGTCATGATGGTCGCCCGGTTCGTGCAGGGGTTCGCCGGCGGCTGGGCCATGGTCATCGGCCGGGCGGTGATCGTCGACCTCGCGACCGGTGCCCGCCTCGTCCGGGTGCTGAACGTGATCGCCGGCGTCGGCGGAATCGCGCCCATCGTCGGTCCCCTGATCGGAGCCGTCATCCTGCAACTGTCGCACTGGCGCGTCTCGTTCTGGACCGTCGCCGCCCTCGGCGTCATCATGACGATCGCCGTGCTGATCGCCGTACCGGAGACCCTCCCCCGCCGGCGGCGCCACAGCGGCGGGCTGCGCAGCGTTCGCCACCGCGGGCCGCGAGGTGCTGCGCAACCGCAGTTACGTCGGGCTACCTGGTCGTCGCCGGTTCCGCCATGGGCGCTCTGTTCGCGTACGTGGCCACTTCGGCGTTCGTGCTGCAGTCGATGAACGGGTTGTCGCCGATCGCGTACTCGATCGTTTTCGCCGCCAACGCCGGCGGGATGACCATCGCCGCTCTGGTCGCCGCCCGGCTCGCCGGTCGCATCCCCACCCGCCGAGTCATCCTGGCCGGACAGCTCGCCGCCCTCGCCGCCGGAATCGGGATGTTGATCGGCGCCCTGTGGTTCGACACCCCGCTGATCGTGGCGATCATCTGCTTCTTCGTCATGATGAGCGCCCAAGGGCTGATCGGGCCCAACGGCGGCGCGCTCGCCTCCGCCGCCGTCCCCGAACACCCCGGCACCGGATCCGCCGTCCTGGGCTTTGTCCAGTGGGTCGCCGCCGGCGTCATCGCCCCGATCGCCGGCGTCGGCGGTGAAGACACGGCCGTACCCATGGCCATCCTGATGGTCGCCGGTGCCGCCGCCTCGATGGTCGGACTGCTCGTCCTCGCGAAGCCGCGTTCATCTCGGACCGACCCGAAGGGGTAGCTCACCGGCATCCGGCCGCATCGGGGGCCGTCTGGTCCGTTGTGCGCAGAAACGGCCATGGATCCGCCGGACGCTCGGCGGGCAGCAGGTCTGGTACACGTACTGCACCACGGACCCGCTGAACGACGCGGACGTCGACCAGAATGGTGACCCGGTCTTCCACCGAATCCCGACGATGGTCTCCACCGACCTGGTGAATTGGACCTACGTCGGCGGCATGTGGACCCACGGGCTGGGCGGCGCGCAGATCGGCCTGGTTGCGATGCGCGCAACCGACTCCAGTGCCTCAGCTGGCCCCACTCAGTCTTGACGGTGTACTTGCTTTTTGCAAGTGTGGTTTCCGACCACCTACCGGCCCCAACGAGAGGGATAGCACGATGACCGCGATGTTCGTGAACCTGCCAGTGACCGACCTGGAGCGCGCGAAGGCGTTCTACACGGCGATCGGATTCACCATCAACCCGCTCTTCACCGATCACAACGCGGCCTGCGTCGTCGTCGAGGAAGACCACAGCTATTTCATGCTCCTGGTGCGCGAGTACTTCCAGACCTTCACCGACCTGCCGATCGGCGACCCGGCCGTGAACCCGTCGGTGTCGACCGCGATCTTCCTCGATGATCGGGAAGCGGTCGACCGTGCCGTCGCCGACGGTCTGGCGGCGGGCGGCTCGGAGGCGCACCCCGCCTCGGACTACGGCTTCATGTACCAGCGTCAGCTCAACGACCCCGACGGCAACATCCTCGAATTCGGCTACATGGACCCGGACGCCGCCGCCCAGGGACCCGAAGCGTTCGCCAACCAGCAGGCCTGAGGTCCATGGCCGCTCGCGACTATGGGCAGTACTCGGGCATCACGCGGGCGATGGAGCTGGTGGGCGAGCGCTGGGCCATGCTCATCGTCCGCGACCTGCTCGTCGGCCCGCGCCGCTACGGCGAGCTCGCCGCGGGGCTCCCCCGCATCCCGAGCAACATCCTGGCGGCGCGGCTCAAGGAGCTGCAGGCGGCCGGCGTGCTGCGCCGGGTGCCGCACTCGCGGGTCATCGTCTACGAGCTGACGCCGTACGGCCGTGAGCTCGAGCCGGTGGTGCTCGCGCTCGGCGCGTGGGGCTTCAAGGCGATGGGCGAGCCGCGGGAGGAGCAGGTCATCACACCGGACTCGATGACCATGGATCTGCGCACCGCCTTCCGGCCGCAGGTGGCGGCAGACCTGCCGGCGACCGCCTACGGGGCGCGCTTCGGGCCGGCCGAGCTGCTCATCCGGGTGGACGGGCCCACCCTGGACGTCACGCGCGGGGACGGACCGGTCGACCTGGCTTTCGCCGCCGGTCCGGGCATCCGCCGGATCATCACCGGCGAGCTCGCCCCGGATCGGGCGATCGCGACCGGCGTGGTCGAGGTGCTCCGCGGGCGCGGCGACCTCCTCGACCGCTTCGCGAGCACCTTCCACCTGGCCGCCTGATCCGAGCCGAAAAGGCGCGGCGACCAGCGACCCCCATGTCGCGGCGATGCTGTCAACGGATTGGAATCGACCGAAGCAGCATCGCGGTGCCACTACGGTTGACGAGTGCCCGAGCAACCCGTGACCACCGAGTCGAGTTCGACGCTCGGTCTGGTGCTGCGGTCGCGGCTGTACGGGCGGGCGATGGCCAGCCTCTTCTTCTCCGGCCTCGGCCTGTCGATCGCCATACCCCAGCTGTCACTGTTCTTGGTGCAGAACCTGCACGCATCGCTCCCGGTGGCCGGGTTGTTCTTTCTCACCAACCTGGCCGCTCCAATCTTCGGATTCCTGGTCGGGAAGTGGTCGGACCGGCTGTCCAACCGGCTGTCGCTGTTCCGCATCGGCGCGGTGGTGGGCCTGATCGGGTGGGTCGCCATGGCGTTCACCACCCAGGTGTGGATGGCGTTCCTGATCAACCTCACGGTGCTCGGTTTCGCCGGGGCGACGGGTGCCTTGATCTTCGCCGCGGTACGGGACCAACTGACCCATGTGCCCACCGGTGCGGACAACCGGGTGATGTCAACGGTCCGGCTCGGATTCAGTCTGGGTTTCATGACCGGCCCGCTGCTGGGCAGCGTGATCGGCGGCGTGGCCGGGCTCCGGGTGACCCTGGTCGCCGCGGGCGTCTGCACGCTGTTGCAGGCGGCGCCGATGATCGGCCAGACCGTCCTCCGCGCCGTGCCCGATCAGGTCGTCCCGCCGAACGGCGCAGCCGACCAGAACGCGCAGCGCCCACCGAGCCTCGTACCGCTGGTGACTTTCCTCAGCCTGTGCGTGCTGGCGATGTGTGGCGACACCATCAGGCTCGCCTACCTGCCGATCTACATGGAACTCGATCTCGGCACCCCGGACTGGCTACGTGGCGTGGTGATCTCGGTCCAGTCGGTCGGGATGCTCGTCTTCATTCCGATCATGGGGGTCCTGGCGGACCGGTTCGGCGCGAATCGGCTGGTGGTCGTCAACGTCTTGCTCGGGGTCGGGGCCAACCTCGGCTTCATGGCCGCCGACAGCGAGTGGACGCTGATTGCGGCGACCGTCCTCAACGCGGCGATGTGGGCGACTCTGGGCGGGATCGGCATCACCGTGGCCCAGGACCTCTACCCGAGCGGGATCGGCATGGCGTCGTCGCTCTATTTCTCCGCCATCCGGTTCGCCGCCGCGATCGGCGGCATCGCCGGCGGCCTGGGTGTCGGCTGGTTCGGAGTTCCCGGGGTGTTCCTGGTGCCCGCCGTGCTGTGCATGGTGTCGGCGGTCGGACTTCTGATCCTGGCCGTGGTCAGCCACCGCACTCACGAGACCCCCGCGGGCATCAGGGTCGACAGCGAGGAGTGCGGATCGCCCCAGCGCTGACCGACGCGGGGCGCCGGCGGACTTCCTCGGCTCACAGAGTGATGAGGACGACGCCGCCGGCGACCAGGATCGTTGCCGCGACCCGCCAGCGTCCGAATCGCTCGCCGAACAGCACGGCGCCGATCACCGCGCCGACGATGACGCTGGACTCGCGCAGCGCGGCGATCGGGGCCAGCGCGCCTCGGGTCTGGGCCCAGAGCACGAGCGCGTACGCGGCCAGCGACAGCCCTCCGCCCGCCAGACCGGCCAGCAGGTGCGGTCGAACCTGCCGCCACAACAGACCGCGGCGGGCCGCCAGCGCCGCCAGTGGCAGAACCGGTCCCTGGAGCAGGAACAACCAGCCGGCGTAGCCGGCGACCGTGCCGGCGCTCCGGACGCCCAGCCCGTCGACGGTTGTGTACGCCGCGATGGCCGCCCCGGTCAGCACAGCGGCCGCGATCGCCGGCCGCGCGGCCCGGGTGGGTACGCCACCAGCGAAGACCAGGGTGCCCAGCCCGACGGAGATGATCACGACGCCCATCAGCCGGACGAGGGACAGCTGCTCGCCGACGAAGATCGCCGCACCGAGCGCCACCAGCAGCGGCGAGGTACCCCGGGCCAGCGGGTAGACCTGACCGAACTCGCCGAGTCGGTAGCAGCGCATCAGCAGCAGGTTGTAGGCCACATGCAACACGGCGGAGACCCCGAGGAACAGCCAGCACGCCTTGGCCGGCGCCGGGGAGGCCAGCACGATCCCTGCCGCGCCCACGGTGACGGCCACCCCGATCAGCGCGAATCCGACCAACTGGTCATCGATGGCGTGAGCCAGCGCGTTCCACACCGCATGCAGCACCGCGGCAAGCAGCACAGCGCCGATGACGGTGAGACCGACCGAGGTGCTGGTGGAGGTGAGCACGATGGGACTCCCGGGCGTCCGATGACCCGAACGAGTCGGGACAGGCTGACAGAAGTCCCTCCGGGCTTCTATCCCCTGGGTCTGGGCGACCGCCGGCTGGCTGCCGGAACCGTCCTGGCGCCGCTCGGTCCAGTCCCAAGCTTGCCCTCGTTGTGGTGGTGATCGAGGCGGGCAGCCGGCGGAACCCTAGGCGCAACCACGTGCTTCCAGCAGAATATCGGCCGCCCCGATCACGCTTGTCGACCAGTTGCCCGGGAACTGGTCGAAGCAGCGGCAGGCCGGCCACACCGCGGAGACGGCCGGAAAGGCGAACAGGGCACCATCGACCTTGTCCATGATCGAGAACCCACGTTCGGTGGACTTCAAGAAGTCCACGCTGGTTCAGATGACGACTGAGGCAAAACGCCCCAGCCCCTGATCGGCGTCGATTGTCGGGACGCCGCACTTGGCTCCCCTTCACCGGGTGACGTGCGGTACCAGTACACCGAGGCCTTTGTCTTCGGCGCGACGCTGATCGGACTGGCGCTGTGGGTCGTCCTCAAGGAAGGCCGCTCCTTCACCTCGGTTGGCTTCCGGGGCGCCCCGTTCGGACGCCTTCTGGCTGGTCTGGGCATCGGTGCCGCGATGATGTCGGTTGGCGTCGGGATTGCCACAGTCCTTGGTCAGTACTCGAGAGGCGCTTCCCAGCACACCACGACCGGGTCCTCCGCGATCCTTTCGCTGCTGCCGCTCCTGCTCCTGTTCATCCTGCAGGGCTCCACCGAAGAGGCCATCACCCGCGGGTACATGCTCCAGATGGGCCTGCGCCAGTTGCCTGGCTGGGTTGCGGTCGTGGCGAGCTCCGTCCTGTTCGCCGTGATCCACCTCAACTTCCGACCCTTGGCTCTGATCAACATCACGCTCTACGCCATCTTCGCTTCTCTCGTCGCGCTCGAGCAGGGCTCGCTCTGGCTCGTCTGCGGAATCCATGCCGGTTGGAACTACTTCCAAGGCAACGTCTACGGGCTGCCGGTCAGCGGGCACCCCGAGGCGACAAGCCTCTTCGCCTTCGGTCCCACTCCTGGCTCGATCGACGTTCTGAGCGGCGGCACCTTTGGTGTCGAAGCGAGCATCATCGGCACGGTGGTCCTCGCAATCGCCGCCCTGGTCGCTTTTATGCGACTGCGCCGCCGCCTCGGCACATCCGAATCGAGTCAGGCGCCGGCAGTGGCGGCCTCGTGATAGGCGAGCCGGGCGCGCGGGGACGTTCTCGCACCGAGCGACGGCAAAAACAGCACATGCCCACTGCGCCCCGGCCGCTGAGTCCGTCCGTCAGGAAAGGGTGAACATCACCGCCAAGCGATGAGTTCGGCGGTGTGGACGGGTCGGTACCTTCATGACTGACATCACCATCTTGACCGAAGGGCTCGCGATGGGTGAGTCCGCCCGCTGGCACGACGGTCGTTTCTGGTGTTCGGACTGGGTCGCCGGGGAGGTACTGGCGATGAAGGTCGACGGGCCGGACGCCGGGAAGCCTGTCGTCGTCGCCCGCTCGACGTCGTTTCCGTTCTGCTTCGACTGGACGACCGACGACATCATGCTGGTGACCGGCCGCAGTGGGCTCGACCGGCTGGACGCCGACGGATCGCTGCATCCCCACGCCGACCTGTCACAGTTCTCCGATTACGGCTGGAACGAGGTTGCCGTCCACCCGACCGGCGCCGCCTACGTCAACGGCATCAACTTCGACATGATGGGCGCCGACGGGATGGACTTCGAGCTCGGCTCGAAGAGCGGGCTGATCGCGGTGGTGACGCCCGACGGTGACCGCCGCATCGTTGCCGACACCGTCGCGTTCCCCAACGGCATGGCCATCACGGCCGACGGCTCCACACTGCTGGTCGCCGAATCGTTCGCGTCCCGAGTGTCGGCGTTCGACATCGACGACGACCACGGCCTGCGGAACCGACGGGTCTGGGCCGAGATCGAGGGCGGCGCCGACGGTGTCAGCCTGACGCCGAGGGAGCCCTCTGGTGCGCCGCTCAGGGCGGCGCCGTACGGGTGTCGGCCGGCGGCACGGTCAGGCAACGGATCGAACTCGAGCGCCCGGCCTTCTCGGTCGCCCTCGGTGGACCGAACGGGACCACGCTGTTCATGGTGGCCAACGAGTGGAACGGCGTGGAACAGATCGGCAAGGGGCCGCGTACCGGGATCGTCTACACGACCGAGGTCGACGTACCCGCCGCGTGACTGCCGAGATACCGATCACCGCACGCCAGACGCTGGGCCCGGCCAGGCGGCTCCAATGTCCACAGCTCATTCAGTAGCCGCGGACGATCTCGGAGTTGGTCGGGAGCCAGGCCGACCCGTTCCGGCCGCGGAACGCGAACGGCAGTCCACGGGCGTTGGTCCAGTCGGTGGAGTCGGTGACCTGGAGGTGCAGGTGCGGCTCGGTGCTGTTGCCCGAGTTCCCGCACCGAGCGACCGGATCGCCGACGCCCACCCACTGCCCGGGCTGGACCTGCCGGCTGCCGCGTTGCAGATGCGCCAGCAGCACAAACGGGCCTTCCCCGTCGATGGCGATGACCAGATGGTTCCCGGCCAACCCGGCGGCGCCTCGGCGGGCCCGACCCGATTGCCCCAGCAGGTAGACCACCAGGGCGAGTTGGGCACGCCGGCCCTCGTGATCGGGCTCACCGTCAAGAACGGCTTCGACCCGGCCGCTCACCGGAGCCAGGATCGGACGGCCGAAGCCGACGAAGACCTCTGGCGGCTCGTGGGCGATCAGCCCGCGCCACGTTCGTGGTGCCGACCTCCCCTGCTCGTCGACCGGAACGAGGTCGATCGCATAGGAGGAACCAAGCGCATCGGTACCGTGGCTCGGCACTCGGTTGGCCGGGCTGTTCTGTACGCGGCAGGAGTCCCGAAACGGGAAGGCCAAGATGACGGGGCCTGGCGCAGTCCGGTTGACCGAATCAGTCATGGAAGCAGCCTCCCAGGATGCTGAGGCAGGTCCGGTCTCAGGCCCGCGTTCGCGCCCAGGCGCTGACCAGCAAGGACGATGCCGCCCGGCCTCAGTGCCCGGCTCAGCGACGCGATGACCGTCGACGGATCCGGCAGGTACATGGTGATCAGCCGACCGGTCAGTACATCGAAGCTCTCTTCGGGCTGCCAGGTGGCAAGGTCCCGCCTGCTGGAACCAGACGTTCTGGCGTGGGCACTACTGTGCTGGGCGGTGAGGATGGTCGGCGACAAGGAGCGTGGCATGCCTGGGGATCTGCTCGAGTCAACGGCTCGGTCGTTGCACTACCGGCTGGCGTGCGCCCAGCGCGACGGGCGCGCTCCGTCGATCGTCGCCGGCGTGGTCCGCGACGGACGCCTGGTCTGGTCGGCCGGCGTCGGGGCGGTGGCCGGGGAACCCCATCGGGTCGCGTACCGCATCGCGTCGATCACCAAGACCTTTACCGCCGTGCTGATCCTTCAGCTGCGTGACGAGGGAAAGCTCGATCTGACCGACCCGTTGCGGACGTATCTGCCCGAGATCGACAGCCCTTCGACGGTGGCGCAGGTGCTCACCCACATGTCCGGGCTGACGTCAGAGCTTCCCGGCGAGTGGTTCGAGCGAGTGAGCGGATCCGCTATTGCTGACCTGTTCTCGGCGCTGCAGGATGGCCCGACACGGTTGGTGGCGGGAGCGCGGCTGCACTACTCGAATGTCGGGTTCGCCCTGCTCGGTGAGGTCGTGGCCCGACTCCGCGGCGCGCCGTGGGAGCAGGTGCTGCAGGAACGGATCCTCGATCCGCTCGGACTGTCCAGTACAGGCGTGGCCCCTTCAGATCCGGCGGCGGACGGCTGGGCGGTTCATCCGCATGCTGACGTGTTGCTGCGCGAGCCGGCCGTGAACACCGGGGCCATGGGTCCGTGCGCGCAGCTGTGGTCGAACGTCGACGATCTCGGGCGTTGGCTGACGTTCCTGTGCGGACGGTCCGATCCATCCGCGGCTGCCGTGCTGGCTCCGGTGACGCTGGCCGAGATGCGACAACCCGCCTCCGTGGTGGACGGTGACGCCTGGGATTCCGGATTCGGGCTCGGCCTGCAGCTACACCGCATCGATGAGCGGAGCCTGGTGGGACACGGGGGTTCAATGCCTGGATTCCTTGCTTCCGTCTGGGCCGAACCGGACACCGGGGACGGCGTCGTCGTCTTGACGAACTCGACGTCGGGGGTGCCCGTGGGTGAGGTCGCCGATGATCTCCTCCGGCTACTCGCCGACCGCGAGCCCGCGTTGCCGGCGCCCTGGCAGCCGGCGCCGGTGGAAGCCGCCGTGCTGGAGCTGGCGGGCACCTGGTACTGGGGTCCGGCGGCGTTCACCGTGACCGTGATCGGGTCGGGCGATCTGCGACTGGCCGCGCCGGGCAGCAGTCGGACCTCCACCTTCCGGGCCGCCGGCCGCGACACCTGGATCGGACAGAACGCCTACTACGCCGGTGAGACACTGCGCGCGGTCCGCGACCAGACCGGCCACCTCCGACACCTGGACGTGGCCACGTTCGTGTTCACCCGAGAGCCGTACGAGCCGGGGGCCGCCATTCCTGGCGGGGTCGACGAAGCGGGCTGGCACACGCCAGGCCAAGCGCAGGGAGCCATCATGGGGCCGGGAGGCTACCGATAGCCTCCGGCTATGGTGGTCGCCGCATTCGTCGCTCCGTATCTGCTCGAAGCCACCGCACGGTTCGCCCTTTCGGCCGCTCGGGTACCCGGTGTGCGGCTGGGCCTCATCACCACCGAATCGGCCGAGAACCTGTCCCCCGACCTGCGGGCGGCCCTGGCCGGTCACTGGCAGGTCGACGATGCGCTGGACCCGCAGCAGATCGCCGACGCCGTTCGGGGCCTCAGCGGTCAGGTCGGTCTGGTTGAGCGGTTGGTTGGTGCCCTGGAGCAACTGCAGGTTCCGCTGGCCCAGGTGCGGGGGGCGCTCGGCATCCCGGGCATGGACGAGGACACCGCGCAGAACGTCCGGGACAAGTCCCGGATGAAGTCGGTGCTGCGCAGCGCGGGCATTCCGTGCGCCCGCCACCAGCTGGTCAGCCGCACCGAGGAGGCGACCGGCTTCCTGGCCGAGGTGGGACTGCCGATCGTGGCCAAACCGCCGGCCGGCGCCGGAGCGCAGGCGACCTACCGGCTGGACACCGAAGACGACTTCGCATCCTGGCTGCGGGCCGCCCAGGCCAACCCGGCCGAGGTCTGGCTGCTCGAGGAGTTCCTGACCGGGCGTGAGCACACGTTCGACAGCGTGACCGTCGACGGGAACACGTTGTGGGCGTCCATCTCCGACTACCAGCCGCCCCCGCTGGAGGTGCTGCGAACGCCCTGGGTGCAGTGGACGGTGGTGTTGCCGCGGTCCATCGACGGTGCCGAGTACGGCCCGATCAAGCAGATCGGACCGGCCGCCCTGCAGGCCCTCGGCGTCCAGACCGCGTTCACCCACATGGAATGGTTCGCGCGTCCCGACGGATCGGTCGCGGTGTCCGAGGTCGGTGCCCGACCTCCCGGCGCCCAGCTCGCGTCCATGATCGGCTTCAGTCACGACGTCGACTTCTACGCGATGTGGGCCGAGCTGGTCCTGCTCGGGAACCTTCGACCCACCGAGGAGGGTGTACGCCACCGGCACGGCCTACCTGCGCGGACAGGGTCGCGGCCGAGTCCACACCGTGCACGGCGTGGACGATGTGCAACGCGAACTCGGTCACCTGGTCGTCGACGCCAAGCTCCCCCGACCCGGGCAGCCGGCGTCGACCTCGTACGAGGGCGAAGGGTTCATCACCGTGCGCCACGAGGACACCGCCGTGGTGCGGGCGGCCCTCGACCGGATCATCTCCGGCCTGCGCGTCGAGCTCGTCGAGGCGGACTAGCCGATGAGCGTCGGTAAGCGAAGCGCCGGGCTCTGCTTTGCGACCGAACGAGCAGCCCTACCGATCGCGGCAGCGGGCAGCACCCGGGGCTGCGAGTGAGCGAGCAAGGCAGAGTCTTGAGGCGCTGAGCGGGCGCGAATCGGCAAAGGCGAGCCGATGAGCGTCGGTAAGCGAAGCGCCGGGCTCTGCTTTGCGACCGAACGAGCAGCCCTGCTGCAGATCGCGGCAGCGGCAGGGATCCGGGGCTGCGAGTGAGCGAGCAAGGCAGAGTCTTGAGGCGCTGAGCGGGCGCGAATCGGCAGGGGGAAATTGAGATGAACGTGGTCATGTTGTCGCCGGGCTTTCCGCTGGAGATGGCGTACTTCACCCGGGCGCTGGCCCAGACCGGCGCCACGGTGATCGGGGTGGGTGACCAGCCGTTCCACGTGCTGCCGCCCGAGGCGCGTGATCATCTGGCCCACTACGAGCACGTCTCGCTGGCCGACGAGGGCGCGGTGCTGGCCGCTCTCCAGGGCTTGGCCCGCCATGCACGGATCGACCAGGTGGAGTGTCTGTGGGAGCCCTACATGGTCCTCGCCGCCCGAATCCGCGAACACCTCGACCTGCCGGGAATGACCGTCAAGCAGACACTGCCGTTCCGAGACAAGGAACTGATGAAGCAGGTGCTCGACGCGGCCGGGATCCGCACTCCGCGCCACGCCAGCACCTCGACCGTGCAGGGGGTCTGGGAGGCGGCCGACCGGATCGGCTATCCGCTGATCGTCAAGCCGATCGCCGGCGCGGGCTCCGCCGACACCTACCGCGTCGACTCGCCGGCTGAACTGGCCGACGTGCTGCCCATGGTCCGCCACGTCGACGTGCTGAGCGTGGAGGAATTCATCGAGGCCGAAGAGTTCACCTACGACACCGTGTGTGGAGCCGGGGACGTCCTCTTCGAGAACATCAGCTGGTACCGGCCGCGACCACTGCAGGCGCGCAGCCACGAGTGGATCAGCCCGATGACCGTCGCGGTCCGCGAGATCGACAACGACTGGCTGGCCGGTGGTCAGGCGATGGGGCGGGACGTTCTGCTGGCGCTGGGTTTCCGGGCCGGCTTCACCCACATGGAGTGGTACCGCAAGGACGACGGCGAGGTGGTGTTCGGCGAGATCGGCGCCCGGCCGCCGGGGGCCCGGACGGTCGACGTGATGAACTACGCCACCGACGGTGACCTCTTCCGGATGTGGGCCGACGCCGTGATCACCGGCACCTCCGCGCCACTGACCCATCACTTCAACGCGGCCAGCATCTTCAAACGGGCCGAAGGATCGGGGCACATCAGCCGCATCGAAGGACTCGACCAACTCATGGCCGAGTACCGGGACAACGTCTGCGTACTGGATCTGTTGCCGATCGGAGCCCACCGGCGCGACTGGCGCGCGACCCTCATCTCCGACGGCATGATCATCGTTCGCCATCCCGAACTGGACGCGCTGATCGAGCTGGGCGACCGCTTCGCCCGAGACCTCCGGATGTACGCAGCCTGAACCACTCCCACTGCGCGGACTGACCAGCCCGAAAAGGCCGCACCGGGAGTCAAGCACCGTTAGAACACCAGTTGGCACTCGATCATCCGGAGCCGCCGGAGAACGAGGATCAGGCCGGGGTCGATCTGGGCATCGGGCTGCTCAGTCGCTGGCCGATCAAGGACGTCCGCCGCGTGCCCCTGCCCAGCCGCCACCGGGCGCAGCCACCCGTCGCCGTCATCGCGACCGTGACGCACCCGGCCGGGCCGTTGCCCGTGGTGGCCACCTGCCTGGAGTGGGAGCCGGCCTACAACGACGACCGGATCGCCCAGGTTTGTGCCCTGGCCGACGTCGCCACCGACCCGCGCCTCGACGGGCCGGCACCGGTCTTGGTGATGGGCGATCTCAACGCCACCCCGGACAGCGTCATTCTGCGGCCGCTGCGCGATGCCCTCACCGATGCGTGGACCGCCGGCGGCGGCGATCCGACCGCCAAGTCGCTGCGCTCCGATCATCCGTTCGCGCCCCTCAGCGCCGATGAACTGATCGACCAGCGCATCGACCACGTCTCCTTCCGTCCGGGCCGACCAGGGCAGCGCATCAGCGTCACCGCGCCCCGGCTCGCCGGAGAGCCGATCGACGGTCGACCCGTCCGACTACAAGGCTGTGGTCTGCGACGTCAACTGGACTGACCGGGCGTGACGGCGCGCGTCCCCGCCGGCGACACCGCGACCCGGCGTCCAGGCGTCCGCGCCCTCTTCGGCGGTGCAGGCGACAGCCCGTACGTACGGGCCTTGCGCCAACGCATCTGGACCACCCGGGTCACTCTCGTCCGACCCAGTCGAGCGGGCGATAAGCCGCGGCCAGTTACCCGCAGGCACCGACGTCGACGAGGTCATCCGGCACGTCGGCGCACCCCTGTACTACCGACTTCTCGTTCTCGACCAACCGCTCAGCGCTGAGGCCGCCGATCTCGCGGCAGCCGTCACCGCCGCTGCCGCCCACGCCGGCGTCTTCGTACCGCCAGCACAGCGTGCTGGGTTCTCGTGACCTTTCAGCCGCTGCGGTCGGCTCCGGGGTAGGGATCCTCACCCAGTCGCCGCCGCTCAGCGCCTACCGGAAACGCTCGAACTCCTCTCGAGTCGTCGCGCCGAGGCGCGGAGTCCAGGCGCGTCACCGGCCGATTCAACTGTTTCAGCACAGCGAGGAAGTCATTGCTCCGCGAACGGATCGCTGCCAGGGTGGGACGAAACGAACTATCGACTGGAGGAAGAGCGTGAGCGTCTACAAGGTGATCGAGATCATCGGCACCAGCACCACATCCTGGGAGGACGCAGCCGTCACGGCCGTCAAGACCGCGGGAAGCACCCTTCGGGATCTTCGGGTGGCCGAGGTCGTCAAACAGGATCTGGACCTCGACGCCGAGGGCGGCACGACCTTTCGGGTGAAACTGCAGATCTCCTTCAAGTACGAGAGCTGACCCGCGGCCGCGGACTGACGCGGCGTAGGTTCCGGCTGCGAACGACCTTTGAGCGCGGTAGGCGCTTCATTCCCCCTGGACCGGCTGGGAAAGCCCGTCGAGTTTGAACACATCACCGTTCGACATATCGGCTGGTGCCAGTCGGCCCTCCGGACAGCTGAACCAGGTCGCCGTCGTCAAGCTGAACAAGCGCGGCACGGCCGGCACGGTCGGCGCCACGCCATTGACCAACCCCGAGTTCGATGTGCCGACCACCGTCGCGTCGTACCGGGGCAGTCTCTACCTGCCCAACGCTCGCTTCGGCATCCCGCCGGAAGGAACTGAGTACTCGATCAACCGGATCGACCGGTAGGCATCAGCCGACGAAGATGCAGAACGGGTGGCCCGCGGGGTCGGCGAAGACGTAGAGCGGTTCCTCGGGATCGTCACTGCGGTCCAATCGCAGCGTGGCGCCGAGGTCGAGCGCTCGCTGTCGTTGCGTTTCGAGTTCGGCCTGTGGTGGCCACCACCGTGTCCAGATGGAACATCTGCGGAACCGACGGGTCCGGCCACGTCGATGGCCGAACGCCGTCGGTCTGCTGGAACGCCAACTGCGGACCGCCGTGCGGGTTACGCAGCACGAGCCAGTCCTGATCGTCAGGCTCGCCCGGGGGCGGCGGCGTGTCGGATTCGCGGTACTCGAGCCCGAAGAGCTGGCGGTAGAACTCGGCCAGCGTGCGGACGTCCGTCGTGTCGAGCACGACCTGTGCGATGCGCGGGTAGGAGTCAACCATGCCTGCATGGTGGCAGAACCGTCCGACATCGGTTCAGTAGGTGGCACAGTCGTCGGTGTCCACTCTTGGACAATGTCCTAAAGAGGACATTGCGACAGGGTTGCGGAAATTCGCCTTATCGTCGGGAAAGGTTCGCGAGGTTAGACGTTTCTGCGGTCGGGATCGATCGACAGGGGCGCATCGATCAGCGAACGCGACACTGGACTGGCCCGCTGACGTGCCTGGGTCAGTCCAGCGTTCGCGTTCGTCGGCGATAGCGAGCTTTCTACGCCCCTCACATCCCCCGGAGGTAAACCCCAATGTCGAAGCTCATCGCCGCCGTATTCATCGGTCTGGCCCTCGCCGCCACGGCTGCAATCCCGGCCCAAGCGGCTGACAACCACATTTCCTGGAGCGTTCGTTGGTAATTGCCGAGGCCTAGTCCTCAGCTGCGCTCAGGCAGGAGCCAGCCACCCGCACAGCGCCATACGCCGGGAGCCGGGTCCGCTGGAGCGACGCCGGTCGCGGGAGTAGTACACAATGACCATCGTGAACCTTGACCAGCAGTTCATGGCGGCGGTCATCGAGGCCCACGACACACACGCTTCCGCAACTGAAGTGCTGCCGATGCTGCTGGCTCAGGCGTGCGTCAAAGTCCTCCACATCACCGGGGCGGGAATCAGCATCACCGACCGGCTACGCGTCCCGCTGGGCTCCAGCGACGCCACGGCCGCCCAGGCTGAAGCACTGCAGACCACCCTCGGTGAGGGCCCCTGCCTGGACGCCGCGGCAACCTCGGAGCCGCTGGTCGTCGACGAGACGACGATGGCCGCGCGATGGCCGATGTTCCATCGAGAACTCATCACCAAGACCCCGTTCCGAGCCGTCGCATCCCTACCACTGAAGTCCGCCAACCTGCGGCGTTTCGGCGCGCTCGATCTGTACTCCGCCGACGCCGGCCTGCTCCACCGACTGTCCCTCAACGACGTCAGCCTCAACATCGCCGATCCCATGGCCGGAATGCTGTTCGACGACCCGGAGACGATCATGCAGGACGGCAGCCCGCTGCCCGTCTGGATGAAAACCCACTCCGTCGCCCACCGCATGAACGTCTGGATCGCCGTGGGAATTCTCATCGAATACGCCGACCTCACCAACGCAGACGCACTCGCCGCGTTACGCGCCTACGCCTACGGCCATAGCGCCAACCTCGATGACATCGCTCACCACGTTGCCACCCAAGAACTTCATCCGGACTCGCTCCTCGGCTGACCGTCAGCCCTTTCTTCCCTGGGTGGCGACGCCTTCGATGAAGTAGCGCTGGCCGAAGCCGAAAAGCAGCAACATCGGAATCGTGACGAGCAGAGACGCCACCATCACGTACTGGTAGTCGCCGTGTCCGCCGTTGGTCGGGCTGTATTTGGTCATGGCATAGGCGATGCCGAGCGGCACCGTGAAGTCGTTGGGGCTGCCGGCGTTGAGATAGATGAGGCTCGCCTGAAGGTTGTTCCAGCTCGCCTGGAACTCGAACAAGAAGACGATGATGAAGGACGGAATCGACAGGGGCAGGGCGATGCGCCGGAAGAGACCGAAGTACGAGGCCCCGTCGACCCGGGCGGCCTCGAACAGTTCCCGCGGCAGGCCCAGGAAGAATTGCCGCTGCAGGAAGATGTAGAACGCCGAGCCGAACAGGTTCATCCCCCACAGCGGGACGTTCGTGCCGAGGAGGCCGATGTTCTTCCAGATCAGGTACTGCGGCACCAGTGTCACGGCACCGGGCAGCATCATGGTGGCCAGCACCAGCCCGAACAGCACGGTGCGTCCGGGGAACTTGAAGTAGGCGAACCCGAAGGCGACGATCGAGCTGGAGATCGCGACGAAGCCGGCCGCGAGCAGCGCGATGACGATGCTGTTGCCCAGCCAGTGCAGCAGGGGCAGTTCGTCCCAGACCTTCGTGTAGTTGTCGAGCTGCAAAGTCTTGGGGAAGAGGGCGTTGTCGAACACCTCGCCCCGGGGCTTCAGACTCGCCGAGATCAACCAGCCGAAGGGGTACAGGAACAGCGCGGCGAAGGCGACCAGGACGGTGCCGGTGACGATGGTCAGGGTCCGGTTGCGCCGACGATTCGCGATCTGCCGCCGGTCACGGCCGGTGCTGCCGGCCGCCGCCATGGCGGCCGGCTGGGCCTGGATGGGCAGTGCGGCCGATGACGGCTGGGTCACCGACATCTCAGCGATCTCCTTCGTAGTAGACGAGCCGGTTGCCGAACTTCACCTGGATCAGCGTGATGAACATGATGATCACGAACAGCAGCCAGGCCATCGCCGACGCAAGCCCGAAGTCGAACTGGCGGAAGGCCTGCTGGAACAGGTAGACGCCGTAGAACAACGACGAGTCGGGCGAAGCGTTCGTCTGGTCACGCCAGAACAGCAGATACGCCTGGTCGAATACCTGCATGGCCGCGATGGTCAGCACGATCGTGTTGAAGAAGATGGCGCTGGAGATCATCGGCACGGTGATGCTGAAGAACTGCCGGACCCGGCCCGCACCGTCCAGCGAGGCCACCTCGTAGAGCTCGCGCGGGACATTCTTCAGCGCCGCGAGGAAGATGACCATGCTCCCGCTCACGCCCCACAGCGTCATCAGCACCACGGACGGCTTCACCCAGGCCGGATCGACCAGCCACTGCGGACCCTCGATCCCGATCAGGCCCAGACCCTGGTTGATCGCGCCGGTGTTGCCGTTCAGCAACAGGAAGAAGACGGAGGCGGTGGCGACGGCCGGCGTCATCTTCGGCAGGTAGTAGAGGGTGCGGAACGCGCCGGCGCCACGACCGACCCAGTTCAACAGCAACGCCAGGAACAGCGCGAAGCAGATCTCCAACGGGACGGCCATCACCGCATAGAACAACGTGTTCCGCAGTGACAGGGCCACCTTCGGATCGTCGAACAGGGCCGCGTAGTTGTCGAGTCCGGCCGGCCGCATCGTGTTCTTGGCCAGGTTGTAGTAGTTGAACGAGATGACCAGGCTGTAGATCATGGCGCCCAGGGTGAACACCAGGAAGCCGACGATCCACGGCGATATGAACAGGTATCCGGCCAGCGCCTCGCGCCGGTTGAACTTCGTCAGTCGTTTCTTGGCCGGGCGTGGCCGACCGCTGCCAGCGGAGGACTTCGGCGCAGCGACGTCGGTCTCGTTGGGAACGGGTGGACTGGAAGTCATCGCTGTTCGATTCAGCGAGCCTGGTTGTAGGCACGCATGGCGGCGGTCTGAGCGTCCTTGAGGGCCGCATCCGGTGCCTTCGTGCCCAGCAGTGCGGACGCGACGGCGTTCTGCAACTCGGTCTGGATCTGCTGACCCGCGGGCGAGGAACCGAACGACTTGCCTTGGGCGACGACGTCGTAGTAGGTCGCGATGGCCTCGTCGAATCCGGCGTTGTCGCTGGGCTTGACGTATTCCGTCCGGATGGCCTGGTCGGCGGCCGGCGAACCGGTGAACAGACCGGTATTGATGGCGCCCGGCGTCTTGGCGATCGTCTTCGCCCGAGCGGCCCCGGCGGCCATCCAGGCATCCTGTGAGGTCAGCTTCACCATCCAGGCACAGGCGGCGTCGGGGTTCTTGGCTGCTTCCGGGATCACGAACGCGCTTCCACTGGCCACCGTGAACGGCTTGCCGCTGGAGTCCTTGAACGGCACGGCGGAGATGTCCACGTCCTTGACGTACGGAGTCAGCACGTTGACGAACCACTGCGGAGCGACCTCGGCGCCGACCTGGTCCTTGACGAACTGGTTCTTGTCGCCGAAGAAGTCGAATGAGTCGGTGAAGCTCTTGACCTTGGCATAGCCGCCTTGTGCGTCGGTCAGCTTCTTCAAGACCTCCAACGCCTTGGCGTTGTTCGGGTTGTCAAGCGTCGGAGCGCCGTCCTCACCGATCAACTGCCCGCCGAAGCCGAGGAGCCACAAGCCGGCCTGACCGGTGGGTTGTGCGTCCAGTCCCAGCGTCGAAGGGTTGTTGCCTTCGGCCTTGTACATCTTGCTGACCGCGGCGAGAAGGCCGTCCGGGTTCGACGTGTGGTATCTCGGCCGGGGTGACTCCGGCCTTGTCCATCACGCGCTTGTTCAGCATGATCGCCGGTGGCTGATAGAACTGCGGAACCGCCCACACCTTGCCGTCGTATCGAACGTCGTCGACGACCGATGGGTAGTACTGCGACTCGGGTTTCACTCCGTATGCGCTGAAGCAGCCGTCGAGCGGTTTGATCAAGCCCTTGGCCGCGTAGGTGGCGACGAACTGCCGATCCATCTGGACGGCATCCGGCACGTCGCCGCTCGCCGCCCGGGTGGTGAACTTCTGCGCGTCGAACGGGGTGGCGTCGACTTTGATCGTCACTCCGGTCAACTGCTGCTTGGCGTAGTCCAACCGCGACGTACCAACTTCATCGGCGTTGTCGAAGCCCCACGCGGCCAGCGCGCCGGTGGCGTTGGTCGAAAAGGCCGGGCCGCTACTGCCCGACGGCTCGTTGTGCCCGCGTCCTCCTCACCGCCGCCCCCGCAGGCGCCGGTCACCGAGGCCACCAAAGTGGCCAGGACGAGCGAAACGACCATCCTGCGACGAGTCTTCATGGTGTGAGACCTTTCCCGTTCGAAGGTCGGCTCACCCCGCCGAGCCGATACCTGTTGACGGTGGGGACGTGCTGCGCTACCACCGCCTCTCATGTTTACACCGTAAACCGCTGGTTGTCGACCACTGGCGCCATCGGGTCGGCGCGTCGCGCTGACGCCGTTTACACCGTAAACATCGGGATCTAAAATTGCTGGAAGCTCCGAATATGGAGTTGCTTGGAGCTCCGCGCCTGAGCGGAGGCTGAACCGGCGGCGAAGTTCATAAGACCGCTCGGTGGGCAGGCCGAACTACCCGTCCGCCATCTCGCTCCCGCTCAGGTCCGGGCTTGAGGTGAATAAAGCCGCCAGATCCCCGGCGGCCGAAAGCGAGGAGTGTGGTCATAAGTGAGATGTCGAAAGCCCGGATGCCGGCCGGCGGCGACGCCGACGCTTCGACCGCGACTGACCGATCCTGTTATCGGCGCTCCCGCGTTCGTGCGCCGGGATCTCAGGGGCTGAGGTCCGGTGCCCCCAGAACGGCGACGAGCTGGTCGTAGGCCGCGGGTGGTCCCGCAACGATGGGGTTACCGCGCAGCAGCCCGTCGCCGGCCAGCACATCGCTGACCCGCGCCCCGGCCGCATTCAGCACCGCCACCGCGCCCAGGCAGTCCCAGGAGTTGATGTGCGGCTCGACGTAGCCCAGCAGCCGCCCGCAGGCGACGTCGCAGAGACCGAGCGCGCCGGAGCCGTTGCGGAGGAACATCCCTCCAGCCCGGAGCAGCCGGTCGAGTACCGGCACCACTTGGTCGGCGCTGACCCGCGGTGAACAGCCCAGATAGGTCAGGCCGTCGGTGACGGCCGCGCCGGGGTGCGGGGTGATCGGCCGACCGTTGAGCTCGGCTCGGATGCCGACGCCGCCGGTGAAGAGCTCGGCGGCGACGGGGTTGAAGACCAGCCCGAAGACCACGGCACCGTCACGGACGTAGGCAACCGAGATGCACCAGGTGGCGAGACCGCTGACGAACGGCTGAGTGCCGTCGATCGGGTCGACGACCCAGATCCCAGTGCTGCCGGGGAAGTCGGCGTGGCCGGTCTCCTCGCCGAGGAACCCATCCTGCGGATATTGGCTCGCAAGCCGGCCCTTGATCAGGTTCTCCACGGCCACAGCAATACGTAGGGTAGTCGAACGAATAGAGGACATAG
>CAVRSH010000043.1:0-27894 GCA_963723815.1 uncultured Actinomycetota bacterium
CCGGCATGACGCTGTACGTCGACGGCTTCAAGATCGGCACCGATCCGTCGGTGACCGCCGGCCAGGCCTACACCGGGTACTGGCGCGTCGGCGGTGACAACCTCGGCAGCTGGCCAACGTCGGCACCAGCCAGTACCTCGCCGGTACCATCGACGACGTCGCGATCTATCCGACCGCGCTCAGCCTGACCCAGGTCCGTGACCACTTCACCAAGAGTGGCCGTTCGGTGGCGGTACCGCCGAGGCCCACCGACGCATACGGCCAGACCGTGTACGACGAGAACCCGGACCTGTACTGGCGCCTCAATGAGGCGGCCGGACCGACCGCCCAGGACGCCTCGCCCAATATCAGCAGGGGCACCTACGCCGGTGACGTGACCTACGGTGCGGCCAGCACGGTGACAACGGCACCGGCCAGCGCGGTGACCTTCAACGGGACCACCGGCAGCATCGGGTCGGACACGCAGTTCAGCAATCCGACGGTCTACAGCGAAGAGCTGTGGTTCAAGACCGCCACAACGGCGGGCGGCAAGCTGATCGGGTTCGGTGACGCCAAGAGCGGCCTCTCCAACAACTACGACCGGCATCTCTACATGGACGACGACCGGGAAGCTGAACTTCGGCACCTACAACGGTGCAGCGAACGTCATCACCTCGCCGGCCGCCTACAACGACAACAAGTGGCACCACGCGGTGGTGACTCAGAGCAGCGCCGGCATGCGGCTGTACGTTGACGGCGTCCAGGCTGCTTCCGGGAGCGTTACCAACGCTCAGGCCTACAACGGCTTCTGGCGGGTCGGCGGTGACCGCTCCTGGGCGGCCAGCAACTACTTCGCCGGCACCATCGACGAGGTTGCGGTCTACTCGTTCGCGCTCTCGCAGACGCAGGTCCGGGCCCACTACATCGCTTCCCCGGCGGCGGTCAACGCACTGCCGGTGGCGGCGTTCGGTCGAGACCTGCACCGACGGGAACTGCACGTTCGACGGGTCGGCCAGCTCGGACTCCGACGGCACCATCACCAGCTACGCGTGGGACTTCGGAGACGGGGCAACGGGATCGGGCGTCAATGCCTCGCACGCCTACACCGCGACCGGTTCCTACGACGTCGCCCTCACGGTCACCGACAACCAGAACGGCAGCAACACCTTCACCAAGAAGGTCAATGTCACGGTCCCTGCGGTGAACCAGCCGCCCACCGCTGACTTCAGCTTCTCGTGCGAGGAGCGGGTCTGCAGTTTCGACGGGTCGACCTCCGCCGATCCTGACGGAACGATCTCGACGTACGCGTGGGTGTTCGGGGACGGCTCCACCGCAACACGGTGACGACCAACCACACCTTCGTCGCGAACGGCGACTACAACGTCAAGCTCACGGTGACCGACAACCGGAACGGTTCGGCATCGAAGACCAAGATGGTGCATGCGTTCAACAACGCTGTGCCGACGGCAGCCTTCACAGTCACCTGTACCGGTCTGACCTGCAACGTCGACGCCACCGGCTCCGATGATCCGGATGGCACCATCGATTCCTACGCCTGGGACTTCGGTGACACCACACTCGGGCAGCGGCGTCACGACGTCGCGTACCTACACCGCCGGCGGCACCTACGCCATCAAGTTGACGGTGACCGACAACGCGGGCGCGACGGACGTCGTCGACCCATTCCGTCACGGTCGCCACGCCGCAGAACCAGAAGCCGACCGCGGCGTTCAGTTCCTCGGTCAACAACCTGGCGCTGTCCTTCGACGGCTCGGGAACCGACTAGACACCGACGGGACGATCCCGGGCTACGCCTGGACCTTCGGTGACGGCTCGACCGGCACCGGCGCAGACGGCATCTCACAGCTACGCGGGTAGCGGATGGTTCTCGGTCACGCTGACGGTCACCGACAACGACGGTGCCACAGACAGCATCACCAAGCAGGTGAAGGCCGGCGAGCCGATCGTTGCCGCGGACGGGTACGCCGGACGACGACCAACTCCTGGGGTTCGGCCGACACCGGCGGCGCCTGGACGCTGAGTGGGTCACGAGCCGGATGTCCACCGACGGCAGCGTCGGCAAGATCAAGCTCGAGGCGCCGGCGACCGGCACCACGGCCTTGTTGAACTCGGTATCGAGCACCGACTTCAACGTCGTCTCCGATATCTCGGTCGACAAGCTGGGTCACGGGGACGGCGGGCATATGCCACCCAGATCCTGCGCAGGCAGTCGGCGGGGAGTACCGGGTCAAGCTGATCGGATGCGGCCGACGGAACTGTCCGCTCGGCGCACCGTATCGTGACCGGCACCGAGACCACCATCCGCGAGGTCGTGGTGAGCGGCGTCACCTACGCCCCGGCGACGTCCTGCGGTTCCGCGTGAAGGTCACCGGTACCGGCACCACGACGCTGACCGGCAAGGTGTGGAAGGCCGGAACAGCCGAGCCGGCGACCGGCCCGCTGTCGACCACCGATACGACCGCGGCGTTGCAGAGCGCCGGCGCGTACGGTATCCAGGGTTACTCGTCGGGAGCGCGACAAACGCCCCGTCGTGGTCACCATGGATAATCTGCTCATCACTGCAAACTGAAATGGATGAGCATGTCGAAAAACCGTGGAATGCGCCTGTGGGCGCAGTCGCACTGGCCGGGGCATTGCTGGGGGTCGCTGCGTGCAGCGACCCCTCGCCCCCGGCGAGCGCCCGAGCGCGACAGCTTCGCCCTCGGCTGAGCCCTCGGGCTCGGCCGGCAAGTCGAGCGCCGAGCGCCGAACCAAGCGGTCGGCGTCACCCTCCGACACACTTCCTCCGCCGCCGACGACACCGGTACCGCAGCCCACGCCAGGCACCGTGAACTCAACGGTGCCGTCGAAGCCGGTCGAAACGGAGAAGGCGAAGCCGCTGGACAAGTCGGCCGACGCCGGCAACGACTGTCGGTCAAGCTCGAATCGGTCCGCAAGATCAGGGCCAAGGCCAAGTTCCCGGTGAGGTCGCCGGGCCGGCGCTGGCCGTCACGGTCAAGGTCGACAACGGCGCCGGGAAGTCGGTCGATCTGTCCTCGGTCGTGGTGAATCTGACCGACGCGTCCGATGCACCCGGCACGGTGATGTCGTCCCCACGGCCAAGCGGCTGCCGGCCCGGTGAAGGCCGGGCGCTCCGCTTCCGGGGTGTACGTCTTCAGCGGTACCGTCGGTGAGCAGGGACGGTGACGGTGACGGTATCGACCACGCCGGGCAACAGGTGCTCAAGTTCGAAGGCAAACCATTCGGGAGGTGAAGCCGTTCGGGGTCGGAACAACAGGAGGAAGCTGGTGCTCGCCCCGAAGTCTGATGTCGATCCGGAGGCCGGAAACGGACCGGCTGGCGTCCATCCTGTTCGTCCTCGCCTGGGCCTGGACGGTCGTTCCCGAAGATCATCCAGACGGTCGCCGTCCCGAAATACCGCACCTACGTCACCCAGGAGCAGCGACGCCGACTGCGCTGACCTCGGCGGCCTCGACGCCTTGCTGCTCGCCCTGCTCGCCTTCTCGCTGTTTGTGATCGTGAATGCTCTGCGATTCAACCCGCGACGCAACGCCGGGATCCTGCTTCTGATGCTCGCGCCGTGGGTCTACATCCGGGTACGGGACTGGCTGTCGGTCGATCCATTCCGGCTCGCAGTCTGGCCTATGCGCTCCGGTGTCGCGGTGTGGTTGCTCCGGCCCGGGCTGCGGCAACTCCGCCTCTCGGCTATCTCGTCGGCGTCGTGGCTGTCGTCTCCGTGGCCTCGGGGTCCTGACTGCCGAGCCACGCGATCTTTCGGAATGCCGCCGGATGCGGTGATCACCGAGGAGAAGAACCTGCTTCCCTGGGGCGATGCTCGTGGGGATCTACACCCACGGCAACAGCCTCGGCCAGTTCCTGGCTCTCGGCATCCCGATGGTCGCCCTCATCCGCGGACAGCTGCGGCTCGCCCTGCTTGGCTGATCTCCATGGTCGCCCTGATCTGGAGCGCGGCGCGATCTTCGATCTACTCGGTCGTCGCCATGATCGTCGTCGTAGCGCTCCTGGCGCAATCCCGCGAGGGAGGCGCGACTGCCCGCCGGACTGATCCTGATCGGCGCCTATGCCATGGTGGCATCGTCCCGCTGCCACCCGCGATCCGATCGCCTTCACCAACCGTGGCTTCATCTGGGGCGCCAGCCTGCTCGCCTGGCGCTGCGCAGCCGTGGTTCGGCTACGGGTCTCGCTACTACACCGACCTCGCCCGCACCTCCGGCGAACTCGGCGGCACCGTGTACCACGGCCACAACGAGGTCGTCCAACTGTTGGTCATCGGCGGCCTGGTCTTCGCGGCCATGGTGGCGGCACTCGTGTTGACGGCCATCGTTCGGGCGGCGCGGCGCAGTGAATCGAGTTTGTACTGGTTCGCCTTCATGTTCGTCCTCGCCGGTGCGTCATGTTGGAGACGTCCCTGGTGTTCGGCGACAACGGATTCCTGTTGCCGGTCATGGTCTTGCCGCTGGCGACCCTGATGTTCGGTTCGGCAGACGACCCACCCCTCCGCGGCAGCCGGGACGCCGATCTCCGGCTGGTCGGCGACGACGCGCGTTGGCGGCTGCCATAGATGATCGCGGCCTTCGATGGCTGACCTCGGCCGGGAAGCGGCGCGCGGTACAGCGGTAACCCTCGTCGCCCAGTCCGGGCGATTCGTGCTCCAGATCGGCTCGTTGATCGTTCTGGCGCGGCTGCTGAGCCCCGAGGCGTTCGGGCTCGTGGCCATGGTGACCAGCCTGATCGGCATCGCCGAACTCATTCGCGACTTCGGACTGTCATCGGCTGCCATTCAGGCCAAGCACCTGAGCCACGAAGAACGCACGAACCTGTTCTGGATCAATGTCGCCATCGGAACCGTCTGCGCCATGCTGGCCGTCGTCTTTGCGCCGCTGATCGCGGATCTGTACCACGAGCAACGGGTGTACTCGATCGTGCTGGCGCTCTCCGGGCTGCTCGTCGTCAGCGGCATCACGACCCAGTACCGGGCCGACCTGAGCCGGAGCCTGCGCTTCCACGCCTTGGCCGCCGTCGATTTCAGCGCCCAGACCCTCGGGGTTGCGGTCGCGATCATCGCAGCCGTGCTCGGCGCGGACTACTGGGCCATCGTCGCGCAGCAGGTCACCTTTGTGGTCGTGGCACTGTGCGCTGTCGGTCGCGTTCTCCCGCTGGCGTCCGGGACTGCCGAGCCGGCACACCTCGGTACGGCGGTTCATCCGCTTCGGCACCAGCGTCCTCGGTACCCAAATGCTCGGCTATGCGACCAACAACATCGACAACGTGACCATCGGCGCCGTCTGGGGCCCGGGCCGCTGGGCGCTACAGCCGCGCCTACCAGTTGCTGATGGTGCCGATCAACCAGATCAACGATCCGACCAGCCGGGTGATCCTGCCGATCCTGTCGCGGGTGCACGATGATCCCCCGACATATCAGCGGTACGTGGAGAAGGCCCAGCACGTCGGCACCTACGCTCTCGGCCCGGCGTTCTGCATCGCCGCCGGGCTGGCGGCGCCACTGGTGGCAGTGCTCTTCGGACCGAAGTGGCTCGGCGTGGCCCCGATCTTCGTCGCCCTCGCGCTGGGCGGGGTGTTCCGCGGAGTCGGCCTGGTCACCTATCTCGCCTTCCTCTCCAGCGGAAACGCCGGCCGGCAGTTCAAGATGTACCTCATCACCCGTCCGCTGATGATGGCCATGATCGTGGCCGGCCTGCCCTGGGGGCCGGTCGGCGTGGCCATCGGCCACTCGGCGGCGTTCGCGCTCTACTGGGTGACCTCACTCATCTATCTCGGCCGCGTGACCGGTCTGGACGTCAGACGGCTGTTCCGGCAGGCGATCGTCGCGCTGCTGACCATCTCGCTCCCGGCGGGCCTGCTCGCGTACGGCAGCTCGCAGCTCGTCGACCGTCCGCTGGTCAAGATCGTGCTCGGTGCCTCACTGGCGGCGGCGTACATGGTCGGTGTCTTCGCCGTGTCACCCGGCAAGCGGGCCGAAGTCCGTCAGGTCCGCCGACTGTTGCGTCGGGGCCGCTGAGGGCTCTGGCTGTGCTGGCGCTTGTACTCGATCGAGATGAAGCCGAAGGCTCCGGTGAGCACGCCGACCCCCGACGCCACCTGGCAGGCTCCGGTGGCGCGACGCCGGACGTCGGAGCGCACGCAGACCGAGGAGGCTCCTGAGCAGGCCCCGCCCGGCGATCCACAGCCCCCGCGCGGTGAGTTCCGCACTCTCGGCCAGGCGCTCGCGCGGCGATCGGGTCAACGCGAGGGCGACTCGGCTCCAGTCGTTGCCGGTGCGGAACGAGCGCTTGACGACCCAACGACGGGAGAGCCGGTCAGCTGAGTGGTAGTCGTAGATCTCGGCCTCGTCGCACCAGCGGATCTGGCCGCCGTCCTTGATCAAAGCGTGGGTCAGCATGGTGTCGCTGCCGCCGCTGAGCCCGAATTCCTCGTCGAAGGTGAGGTTCCGGTCGCGCAACTGCGAGAGATCGAGCAACAGGTTCCCGCTGCCGGCGCCACCGACCAGCGTTCCGGTTGTGCGGATCGTTCGGTCGAACACGCCGGAGTTCGCCACCCAGGGCTCAGGCTCGCCACTCTCGAAGCGAGCCAGCACCGGACCGGAGACGCCGGCGGACCGGTAGCGCAGCCAGGTGTCCACGAGATGCTGCAGCCAGCCGTCCAACGGCAGGCCGTCGTCGTCGATGAACGCCAGCAGGTCGGCGGCCGCACCTTCGGCCAGGGCTCGATTGCGGGCTGCGGCGATCCCCGGGTGGGGCTCGTGGACATAACGGACGCCTCTAGACGCCCAGGCCCCTACCTGGCCGGCCGCGCCGCCGGCCGGATCATTGTCGACGATCAGGACGAAGCTTTCCCCGGCGTAGGCCTCAGATTGCCGGACCACCTCCGGAAGTAATCGCTCCAGCGCTTCGGGCCGGCGAAACGTGGCTGCGGCGATCACCACTGATGGTAACGAACCGGATTCGGGTGTTGACCGGTCCACATCACTCGACGAAGTTGGCGGTACGGTCACGACAACGTACATTACTTTGAGGCTTTGCGTCTGCTGGCGCTGGGCTGAGGCCGCGCTACTGCGCATCAGGGCGCGACCGCGCATCAGTTGGAGGGATCGGACTTGGAGCTGCGCACGTACCTCCTTGCCCTTCGCAAGCATTGGTGGATCGTTCTACTGGCAACGGTGATCGGTGCGGTGGCGGCCGGGGTTGCTTATATGTTCACCCCTCCGGTGTATTCGAGCAGCGTCACCTTCTACGTCAGCACGCCGCTGAGCGACGGAAACAATCCCCTCAGCGCCGGCCAGTTCGCCCAAGCGCGGGTGAACTCATATGTCTCGTTGCTGGAAAGCGAGGAGCTTGCTTCGCGGGTCATCCGCAACCAGCACCTTTCCATGACGACGGCCGAACTGCGCAAGGAGATCGAGGCGACGGCCGAGCTCAACACGGTGCTGGTGACCGCCGAGGTGAAGGATGTGGATCGCAGCCGTTCGCTGGCGATTGCCCGGGGGGTCGCCAATACGTTCGGCCTGATGGTGGACGAACTCGACAACCAGGGTCGCGGGGCCAATGTGGTCACCATCAGCGCCGTTTCCGGACCGACCTTGGCTCCGTTCCCGGTTGCGCCGGTCAAACGCCTCTACATCGGCCTGGGCCTGCTCGCCGGAGTTGTCCTCGGCGCGGCGATCGCGATCGTCCGGGAGATGCTGGACATGTCGGTACGAAATCCGCAAACCGCCAGCGCGCTGCTCAACGCGCCCGTCATCGGGTCCATCGACTACGATCCGGAGGCCAAGCGGAATCCGTTGCTGATCGGCGACACCGCGTTGTCGGTGCGGGCCGAGTCCTTCCGCCAGCTACGGACGAATCTCCAGTTCATCGACGCCACCCGATCGGCCGACGTGCTGCTGCTGACCTCTTCGGTTCCGGACGAGGGTAAATCCCTCACGTCGGCCAACCTGGCCATCTCCTTCGTCGAATTCGGCGATCGGGTGCTGCTCATCGAGGCGGACCTGCGTCGCCCATCGCTCTGGGCCTACTTCGGGGTGGAACGCGACGTCGGCTTGACCAACGTCCTGGTCGGTCAGATGGAACTGTCCGAGGCCATCCAGCCCTGGGGAACTGACGGCCTCTACATCCTGCCCAGCGGTTCGCTGCCGCCCAACCCGGCTGAGCTGCTCGGCAGCCGGGCCATGGTCGACGTCATCGCCGAGCTCCGGCCGGCCTTCGACAAGATCATCATCGATACGCCGCCACTGCTCCCGGTGACGGATGCGGCGCTGTGCTCGGCAGCCGCTGACGGCGTCGTGCTGGTCATCAAGTCAGGAAAGACGCACCGTTCACAGGTCACGAGCGCGGTGAACGCCCTGAATCAGGTCAACGCGCGGATGCTGGGCAGCATCTTGAACATGCGCAAGATCGGCCGTTCGGAGAAGCGCCGGTACGCCGCTGCGGCGTACTACGACGGCGCCTTCACCAAGAGCAAGAAGCGGCTCAAAGCCGATTCCCCCACGTTGTGACCGACGGGGCCACGGCTGAGGCAATGCTTGCGATGGCTTTGTCGACCTTGCGCGCGCAGTAGCGGAACTGCCGGTAACCGTGGCCGATCGGATCCCGCAGGTTCTGCTCCGAGGGGGTCAGCGGCTGCGTCCGAGCCCGGCCGCGTCGGGCGCTTTCGAGCAGTTCGACGCCGTTTTTCGGCTCACCCACGATGCTCGACGTCGTTCTCGAGCCAGGCGGCGAAGGCGAGCAACGGGAAGGTGCGTCCGACGGCCGCGAACGACATGTTCACGACCTGACGCCGCTGTTCCAGGCCGGACGTGAGGATCAGGTCGGCGTTCTCGATCTTCTCGAGATCGAGAACGCTGGAAGTCCAGTTGCCGGGGTCGATGCCCCGCTTGCGGAGGATCCGGGTGATGTACGGGTGACAGGGAAGACCTGGTCGTGCATGAGTACCGGCCGAGGTGATGGTCCAGCCCGGTTTGGTGTCACGGGCGAGAGCCTGCCGCAACAGGTGCTCGATGAGCGGTGAGCGGCAGTGGTTCGCCTGGCACACGATCAGGACCCGAAACGGTTCCAGCGCCGCCGACGCGATCGGCTCGGCGGCATTCACCGACGACTCCGCCTGCTTCGACGTCGGCGCGCGCTTCACCGGCGGGGGCGGCTTGACCTTCGGTGGCTCAGGCCGGAGTGCCCGTTTCGGTTCATCCAGTGGAACGAGGTCCGGTAGCAGGCCAGATCTGTCCTCCGGCAGGAAGAACAGCTCGGTCGGTGGGCCGTCCTGCGGAGGGTCGGGGAAATCCGGATAAGGCGTGAACTCGCCTTGTTCGGATTCGGACGAGCCGTCGGGGGATTCGGTCGGCACTCGATCAGTGTCTCCTCGGCCGGTTGATCATCGAACCTCCCAGTGCAGGACCCTGGCCCTCGCCCATGGCCGAAATGTGGGATCCGCCCCTTCATCAGTACTGAACAGCGTTCACTCTAGCCGAGGCGCGAGAGGATTCGGGATCAGTTCATCAGGGCTGCTGACTGCCGTTGCGCCGTACGGTCGATCCGAGAACCGCGGCCTGGGTGCGACGTTGCATGCCGAGTTTGAGCAGGATCGAGGTTACGTGGTTCTTCACCGTCTTCTCGGCCAGGGAGAGCTGTACGCCGATCTCCCGGTTGGTGCAGCCGTCGGCGATGAGGTCGAGGATGCCCCGCTCGCGAGGGGTGAGGCCGGCGATCCGTGGATCATCCTGCTTGGGCTGTCGCAGCCGATCCATCAGTTTCTGGGTGATGGTCGGATCGAGCAGCGACCGGCCTCGGGCCACCTGCCGGATGTCTTCGAGCAGGCTCGCGCCGATGATCTCCTTCAGCAAGTAGCCGGACGCGCCGGCCATGACCGAGGCGTACAGCGCCTCGTCGTCGTCGTAGGACGTCAGGATCAGGCAGCGGATCGCGGGCAGCTTCGAGCGGATGTCCCGGCAGACGTCGATGCCGTTGCCGTCGGGCAGCCGAGCGTCGAGCAGGGCGACGTCCGGCAAGGCCGCCGGGATGCGCCGTAGAGCTTCCCCGGCTGTGGCGGCTTCGCCGACGACGACCATGTCCGGGGCCGTGCCCAGCAGATCGATCAGTCCCCTCCGGACGAGTTCGTGGTCGTCCAGGATGAAGATCCTGCTTGGCTGGTTTCCTACCTGATCGGGATCGCCCATTGCAACCGAAGTCCTTTCTCGTCACCCTCACCGATCGTGAGGTGTCCACCACGAGCCTCGGCGCGGCTCCGCAGGTTGGCCAAGCCGCTGCGTCGACTCATCTGGCCCATGCCGACCCCGTCGTCAGCGATGCTGATCGTCAGTGCCGACGCTCCGGCGGCGACCTGAACGACGACGGCCGTCGCTCCCGCATGCCGGGACACGTTGGTCAGCGACTCGCGCAGGACCGCCTCGACGTCTCCCACCATGGCGTCGTCGGCCATCGTGTCCAGCGGACCGGACAGGTTGACTTCCGGCCGGAAACCCAGCGTTTGCGTCATCTGATCCACGATCGACGCCACCGATCGGCGGAGCGACGTCGCGGTCACCGCATTGTCGGTGAGCCCGAAGATGGTGGTGCGGATCTGCCGGATCGTCGCGTTCAGATCACCGATCGTCCGCGCCAGCCCTTCCTGGATCAGGGGTTCGGTCGTCGTCTCGGCCAGGCTCTGGGCCGTCAGCCCGGCGGCGAACAGGCGTTGGATCACATGGTCGTGCAGATCGCGGGCGATTCGGTCCCGGTTCTCCAGCGCCGCCAGGCGTTCCCGGTTCGCCCGCGCGTCCGTCAACTCCAAGGCCAGAGCCGCCTGTTCGGCGAAGGCCTCAGCCATCTCGAGGTCGGCTTGGGTGAACGAGGTCTGATGGGTGAGACGACCCACCACGATGGCGCCGCGGGTCTCGCCGGCACCCGTCAGCGGCACCGCCATGATCGGTCCCACCGGGACGAAGCCGCCGAAGTCCACGTAGCGGAGTCCGGCATTCTCGCGGTAGTCGATCATCACCCCGTGGCCCGCTTCCATGACCAGCCATGCCGCGCTCTCCTCGGTCGGGAAGCGAAGACCCAGCAGGCTCCCTTTGTCCACCCCGGCGGCGACGGTGACCTCCAGCTCGCCGGTTTCGTCCGCGCAAGGCAGCACCAGGATCACGATGTCGGCCGATGCGAGGCGCTTGACGCTGTCGGCGAGACGCTCCAGCACGGCGAGCTCGTCTCCGGTCGCCGACATCAGATGCCGACTGATCTGCCCCGATTCCCGCAACCACTCCTGCCGCCGGCTTGACTCGTCGTACAGGCGAGCATTCTCGATGGCAATGCCGGCGGTGGCGGCCAGTGCTTCCACCAGTTCTTCATCCTCGGCGGTGAACGTGGCTCCATCGAGACGTTCGGCGAGATAGAGGTTCCCGAAGACCGACGCGTGAGACCGCACCGATACGCCGAGGAATGTGGTCATCGGTGGATGGCCCTTGGGAAATCCGGACGAACGAGGATCGTCGGAGATGAGCCGAAGCCGGATCGGTGCCTGGTCCTTGATCAGCGCACCGAGCACACCGCGGTTCCGCGGAAGCTGTCCAATGGCCGCTACCGTCGCCGCGTCCATGCCGGCATGGACGAATTGCTCGAGGGCGCCGTCCGGGCCGATGACCGCAAGGGCGGCGTACCTGGCACCGGCAACGGCCCGAGCCGCCTCCACCACGCGCCGCAGCACGACGGGTAACGACAGTTCACCGACAATGGAGCGATTAGCCGAGAGGAGAGTCCTGACTCGCTCCTGGGAGGTGATGATCTCGGAGGCCCGATCGACGAGCTGGCCCATGAGCCGTTCAATCGACAAATAGGGCGAGTCGGAAAGATCCGAGGCGGTCTCAGAACTCGGATGCCGGACGATCGGGAGTTTCCATGTGCTGACAGGCTATGTCCACAGCTGGTACGAGGCCATAGCGCGCTTTCTGTGCGGCAAAGCATCAGCCCGAGTCTGTCGAAATATTAACATGTCATGTTCGAGCCTCAGAACCACGAGCCGATGCGGCAGCGGCCCGCATTCTGCGAACAGGGTTGTCGCCCCTGGCGGCACGGCGAAAGTACGCTCAGTTCTCGTTTGACCCCAGAATGCGTGGCAGATGCCCGCGTAAAGCCTAAAGATCGAAGGGCAGTTGCGCCTTCGGCCTTCGAAAGACCATTTCCCATCGCGCCCGATCCTGTGATCATCGGTTTCATGCAGAACATCGTGGAGGCGCCGGCCGTCGGGCGATTCGGCCGAGTGGTCGATCGACTGCCGCCCGCCTCGTACTTCGTGGTCAGCGCGGTCTTTCACTATCTCGGGCCCTCCCTGGCGGTATTGCTTTTCGTCCATGTCGAAGCGATCGGCGTCGCCTGGCTTCGAATCGGGTCAGCGGCGGTCGTCTTCGCGATCTGGCGCCGGCCGTGGCGTATCTGGCTCGCTGCATCGCGTTCCCAGCGTCTGGTGTTGTTCGCGCTCGGCGCTGTACTGGCGCTGATGAATTCGCTGTTCTATCTGGCGGTGGAGCGGCTTCCGCTCGCAACGGTCGGGGCGGTGGAGTTTCTGGGAATCGTCGTCTTGGCCGCGCTCGGCGCCCGGACTCGACGCAATATCGCGGCGCTGATCGTCGCCGTGACCGGAGTTGCGGTGTTGACGAACGTCCGGCGTCGGGTGAGCCGTGGGGATTCGTGTTCGCCTTCGCCAACTGCCTGTGCTTCGTCGGGTACGTGATCCTGGGCCATCGGATCGCGCGGACCGCCGGTCCGGCGCGAGCAGGGGTCGACGCCGGCCGAGTGTCGATGAGCGGCATCGACCGGTTGGGGCTCTCGATGTTGATCGCCGCGGTGGTCGCGACCCCGTTCACCCTGGGAGCCGCCGCGCCGGCCTTCACCCATCCGGCCTGGCTGGCCTGGGGGATCGGCGTGGGCCTTTGCTCGTCGGTCATCCCGTACGTGACGGATCAGTTGGCGATGGCCAAGCTGCCTCGGGCCACCTTCGCCCTGATGCTCTCGCTGCTGCCGGCGGTGGCGACGATCATCGGCCTGCTGGTGCTCCGGCAGGTGCCGACCGCGTTCGACATCCTCGGGGTGGCGCTGGTCATCGCCGGAGTCGCGCTCCATCACGATTGACCTCCACGCTCCAGCTATCGAGGGTGCGCCAGCAGAAGGTGGCTGTTCAGGGGTCCGAATCGACGGGCAGGGCGCGGGGCGGGACGGGACTGGAGACGACGATCGAGGAGATGGTCTGGCCGTGGACCAGGAACCGGTCCAACGTCTGCTCGAGATCCTCGATGGCTCGAGCGTGGATCTTGATCAAGAAGCAGTCCTCGCCGGTGATCCGGTGACACTCCGTGACCTGAGGGAGTTCGGCGGCCAGCGCGGCGACCCGCGGTAGCTGGCCGGCGGTCGGCCGGACCCGCACGTACGCCGCGACCGGCAGGCCGAGGGCAGCCGGGTCCACCTCCATCCGAAAGCCGACGATGATCTTGTCCCGCTGCATCCGCTGGATGCGCTCGGCGACCGCCGGTCCGGACATGCCGACCCGCCGGGCCAGGGCTGACATGGAGACCCGGGGGTCGGCGTGCAGCTCGGTCAGCAGCCGACGGTTGACGGCATCGAGCGGTTCATCGGCCATGACCGAAAGCCTATCCCGGAATCCGCCTCGATATCTCAAGGCGATGCGCCGATGAGAGCTTCAATCATAGGATCAGAGGCTTCGACGAGCTGCCTCTTGTCGTCCACCCGTGGCGCCGCTCTCGGTCAGCGGCGACCGAGTCGCCGTTCGCCCGAGGCCCCACGCTCGTAGGCCAACCCGTAGTACGCGTAGAGCTCCGGCTCAGCATCGGAATCGAGTTGCCCGTCGACGGCGATGGCCGGCGCCGACTTCGCGAGCTTCTTGTCGACCTCCACCCGCAGCTGTTTCGGCGCGACCCGTGCCCCGGCCAAGGGCACGAACACGAGGCGGCCGCCGCCCGGAAACCCGACCTTGACCGAGGCGAAGGCCGCCGTATCGGACGAGGTGTCGTAGTAGAGGCCCTCGAGGACTCCGATCTTGGACCCTTCGCGATCGACAACGCTCAGGCCGAGCCAGTCGCGAATATCGTCAGCTTCGAACACGGTGCTCCTTGGATTGAAATGATCGATGGGCTCGTTGGTTGATCGGTGGGCTAGCTGGTGAGCGCGGTCGCGACCTTGAGTTCTCCATGGTCGATCAACCAGCGGACGGCCTCGAGCACGGCCGCCTCGGGCTCGTACGCCGGGGTGAAGCCGAGCCGGGTCCGGGCCTTGTCGATCGAGGCGTACAGGCTTCGTGACAGGTGATCCCAGCTCTGGTCGGCAAAGTCCTGGGTGGTGCCGGCGCGGAATTCGTCCCAGCCGACGGGTCGGCGTCGCGCTGCCTGACCGAACCATCCCGCGGCGATCTCGGTGAAGCCGCGGACTGTCATCGCCGACGGGGCGACGACATTGAACGACTCGCCGGCAGCCTCCTCGCGGTGTTCCACGGCGAGTTGGAACGCCTGCGCGACGTCGTCGGCGTGGACGTGATGCAGGAGTTCGCTCCCGATGCCGGGGACGGCGATTTCGGTGCCGGCCGACAGGGCCATCCAGACGCCCGCGTCGAGGTTGCCCAAGGGTCCGATGGGCGGCCACCCGGGCCCGCTGATGTGCCCGGGATGCAACGACGTGGTGACCAGCCCTCCGGAACGTGTCTCGTGTTGCAGCATTCGCGCGATCGCCGCCTTCTGCATCCCGTACTCGCCGAACGGCGGTGATTCGTCCTCCTCGGTCACCGGGATCTTGAGGCTCGGCCCGTACTTCCAGATCGAGCCACAGTGCAGCAGGTGGCCGGTGTGGCCGCGCAACTGCTCCACCAGTGCCACGGTCGACGCCAGAGTGAAGCCCACCATGTCGATGACGACGTCGGCCTGCAAGGCGACGACCCGCCCGGCGAACGTCCCCGCGGCCTCAGCGGCGTCGCGGTCGATGAGAACCTGCTGCACCTGCCCCCAGGCATCGTCGACGACGTAGGGCTGGCTCTTCCCGCGGCTGAGATTGACGACCTGGTGCCCGGCCCGGACCAGCCGAGGAACGAGGAAGCTGCCGACATGCCCGCTGCCGCCGATCACCACGATGCGCATGGCTGCCGAGCTTAACGGCGTCGTTCCCGGCCCTCCTCACCGCACGCCTGATTCACGCTGGTTCAGCCCGGCTCGCGCGGTCGAGTGCCGGCCGGTGGCGGCATCCGATGCACATCTGTGCTTTCCAGCCACCTCGGCATAGTTCAGGATTGAGATCGCTCGTAGCTGAGGAATGGGCGGTGTCGTAGGCGATATGGAAGATGTCGTAGCGGGGCAGGCTGTCGAGCCCGAGGGCGCGGCCAAGTCTCGGTGGCGACCTCGAGTGCCGTCGTGGTTGATGACTCCACAGCCCGGGCTGCAGGTTGTTGATCGTCGGGGCCTACCTCGGTCTGGCCGTGGCGGTCGTCGCCACGGTGGGCAAACGGTCCGGCGTCGACGGGTACAGCATGGCCCGCCTCGAACTGGCCGGCAGTGCGGCTCGGGCCGACGAGATCCGCGCCGGTGTCGCCGATGAGCTGACGCGATCCGCGATCCACTGGGACTTCTGGTTCATCATCGGCTACCTGATCTTGATCTTGGCCGGGGCGCTGTACTACCCGGTCCGGTCGTACCGGGTCCGCACGTTCCGCCGCTTCGCGGTGACGGCCTGCGTGCTCGCGATCTTCGCCGCTGTGCTGGACGCCATCGAGAACACCGCAATGCTGAGCGGCCTGTCGTCCGGCAGTGATCGACCGTGGCAGATCGCCGCCACCGTGTCGTGGGCGAAGTGGTTGATCTTGGTCGTGGTCGTCGGATATGTGCTGCTGGCGGTCTTCACGTTCTTGATCACCCCGGCCTGGGTCCAGGATCTGCTGCTCAACCCGCCACAGCCCAATGTGACCCTGACCCCGGCGCAGGCGCAGCAGCCGGAAGACCACGTCCGGACCGGCACTCCGGATCGCGACACGGTCCACGATCTCGAACGAGCCCGGTTCGGCATCGCCGCCTCCGGTGGAGGAATCAGGTCCGCCTCGCTGGTGCTCGGCAGCCTGCAGGCCCTCGACGACGCCTATCCGAAGGCCGAAAGCCCCGGCCCGAGCTGGGCGACGGCCGACAAGATCGCCTCCGTCTCGGGGGGCTCCTACATCTCCGGCGGCATCAGCATCGCCCGCAGCCAGCGCCGACCCGTGCCCCCGGAGGGAAAATCGAAAGACGTGCGCGCCGAACCGGCCCCGGATGCCTGGCGTCGGACAGTCCGGAGGAGACCCATCTGTTGAGCCGGTTGGGTTACCTGCTCGCACCGAACCCGTCGGGGCAGTCGGAGAAGACCGCGGAGGATCGCGCGCGCGTCGGCAGTGATGCTCCCGGAGTGATCGCCCTGGTCTTGATCGGCATCGCGCTCAACGTCGCCGTTCTCTTCTCGCTGCTGTGGATGTTCGTTCAGCCGTACGGCTGGTTGCTCAAGTCCCCGGTGATCGAATGCCGCAGCCCCGACGACTGCGCCATCAAGCCGTTCCTGGTGTTTCCCGTTGCGGTGTGGGGAATCCTGGCCGTGATCTTGCTGGTGACCTGGGTCGGTGCAGGCTGGGTCCGAGCGGCCTTCAAACCGTCGGGCGTTGGCTTCATGATCTTCAACTTCCTGAACCGCCGGCTCCGCTCGGTGCTGTTCGGGGTGATCATGCTCACCGGCGTCCTCGCGGCGCTGTTGATCATCGGGCCGGCGCTGATCGTCGCAGTCCCGGACTGGCTGGCCAGGGGCGAACAGCTGCTCAAGCCGGCGGCGGTGATCTCGGCCATCGGTTCGCTGATTGCGCTGGGGCGGGGGCTGTCGCGGCGGTCGGCCCGCTACGCCCCGTACGTGGCCGGGTACCTGTTCGCCGCCGTCGTCGTACTCGTCTGCGTGCAGTGGCTGATCAGTGCGCACTACGACGATCAGACCAAGTGGGTCTATCTGTCGCTGATCGCCGGTTGGGTGCTGTTCTACACCTTCGTCTCCGCCGAATGGTGGTCGATCGCCGGCTTCTACCGGGCCCGGCTGCGCCTCGCGTTCGCGACCTACCGGGACTCCGACGACGGCGGCAAGGTGAAGCCGCTGAGCAGCGGCAACGGGCCGATGAAGACCGCGGAACCGTCGATCTATGAGTTGCTGGAGCGGCGGTCTGATCAGCCCGGCGGCTCGCCGCTGCACATCTGCGCCACCGCGCACGCCTCGACCCCAGAGGTCCGGACCCACTACGGACTGCCGGCGATGAGCGTGACCATCAGCCCGGACACCGTCCGAGTCCACATCCCGACCGACGACGAGGGTGGCTGGACGGCGTACCAGGTGTCGACCGGGCTGCTGGAGGCGCTGATGTTCCGTCGGGCCGGATCGCGGCTGACCACCATGCTGGCCGTCGCGGTCTCGGGTGCCGCCGTCTCGCCGGCCATGGGCGCGTACCGGATCGGGCCGGCCCGCGCCGTCCTGGCGGTGGCGAACGTCCGGCTCGGGGTGTGGATCCCCAACCCGAAGTACGCGGCGCGGTACGACTTCTCCCCCGACGGCATCCGCCCGCCGGGTCCGCGCAGCGGGGTGAAGTATCCGCGGCCCCGACTGGGCTATCTGCTGAAGGAGTTCTTCGGAATCCACGATCCGAACGACCTCTACATCTACGTCACCGACGCCGGACACTGGGAGAACACCGGACTGGTGGAGCTGATCCGGGACCGCACCATCGACGAGGTGGTCTGTCTCGACGCCGACGAGAAGCCGCGAGAGACCGCAACGGAGATCGCGACCGCCATCGGGCTGGCCAAGCTGGAGTGCAATGCCGACGTGCAACTCGACCTCGACCCGCTGCGCGGGCCGTACGAGGGGCGACGGGGCACCGACTACTCGCCGCAGTCGGTGGCCCTCGGACTGATCAGGCGGGGGACCCATCTCGGACTGCTGCTGGTACGCGAAACCTGTGCTGACCAGAGAAACCCCGCTCGAGCTGCTGTCCTACGCCGAGTGCGACGAGAGCTATCCGACGACCAGCACGATCGACCAGTTCTTCCACACCGCGCAGTTCAAGGCCTATCGCGATCTCGGCCGGCACAACGGTCGGGAGATCGTCCGCGCCCGGGAGGCCCTATCCGCGGCCACGACCAGCCAGCCCACCTACGCGTCCTTCAGCCGTGCCGCCCGGGCCAACACGGCGCACTGGGCGGCCGTGTCCTTGGCCAACCTTGGCCTGACCGAGGACGAGTACGGCCAGGTTCGTGACCTGCTCGCGAAGCCGTCGACCTTCACGACCTGACCTGGCGCCCGCGGCGGTCCAGGGCCGTTTGCGCACAGAACGGACCAGACGGCTCGATTTCGGCCCGGTCGTGAGCCGTTTGCGCACATCGGACGAGACGGCTCGAACGCGGCCTACCCGCCTAGTACGGGACCTCGGTCGCGAAGAGATCGTCGAGGCTGATGCTGCCGGGTCGCCCGGACAGGCAGCGGCAGAATTCGATCGTCTCGAACTGGAGCGCCGGCCCGTTCGCCCCGACTGTCCAGGTGCCGCCGGCGGGCCCGTCGAGGGTGAGCGTGAAGTCCTTGCCGTGCCGGGCCGACCATTCGGCGACGACGTCGGCCACGATGACGCCGTCGTGGTCCGCTGTCAGGTGAAGCGGGCGTCCGGTGGCCCGCGAGATGTCGATCCGGTGCATCCACGGATCGCGGGTCAGGATGATGTCGCTGAGGTACCCCACGGTCCAGGGTTCGTCCGCGCCGTTCACCCGCTGGTTCCCGGGCAGGCGCCGGCCGCGCAGGAACGCTGGCACCCGCCGACGACCCCGCGACCGCTTTCGGCGCCCGAAGCGCGAACCGCTCGACGATCTCGGCGGGCGTCCAAGTCCGCCGTTCGCGGACCTGAAGGGCGGTGAGCGCCTCCAGTGGATCGCCGCCCGCTCGCATCGAGGCGCGTTGCTGACGGACGTTCTCCCGGATGGACGCGGCCATCTCGAGCATGCCCAGCATGTGGCCGGCCATCGCGCGGACGTCCCAGTCCGGGCAGTCGGTGGGCCTGCTCCAATCGCCGGGCGCGAGCGAACGGAAGAGTTCGACACACCGCTGGTACTCGGTGCTGGCGAGCTCGATGGCGGTCGAGTGGTGGAGTTCAGCTGTGCGTGGATCCATGGACGGGCTCGTTTCCGGACGGAGTGGGTGGCAGGCCGAGGTCGATCGGCGAGCATGGTGATGACCCGAGGAAGCAGCCGGCGCCATCGCTGGCCGCCCGGGTCGTTGGCGAGTTGCTGCGACACCAGACCGGCAATCAGGGCCGTGTAGACGTCGATGTCGTCCTGCTTGGTGATCGGCAAGTGTTGAGACATCAGCCCGTAGGTGCGGATCGAGGCCTCGTACGCCTGCGGGCTGGGTTCGAAATTCGGCAGCGTGCGGACATCCATGAGCTGGTGGCGGGCCAGGTCGGCGACAGCGAAGTCGAAATAGTGCAGCGCCACGGCCAGCAGACGCGCCCTGGGGTCGGGCGGAAGGGCATCCATCGTGGCCTCGACTGATTCCCGGTAGCTCGGTCCAGGCCTCCTCGAACATCGCGTCGTAGATCGCGTGCTTCGACGCGAAATGACTGTAGAGCGACGGTGGCTGCATGCCGACCCGGATCGCGACGTCGCGCAGCGTGAGTCCGGCCAGGCTGTTCTCGCCGAGCGCAGTCCCAGGCGGCCGACAGAATCTCCCGGCGAGTTGCCTCACGCCTTTCGGCCAGCCCTATCGCGCTTAGGTAAAACTATCATGATTAGATAATCGTCCTGCGACGAGATGGTGTCAAGGTCTCGACATGGGTATCGTCTTTCCGTGCCGACGAGAGTTGTCTGTCACCCGTACGGGCGACCCATTTGTGCTAGCCAGGTGCGGGTCGCGCAGCAATGATCGAGACGTGGCCAAGTTCCCGCCAGCAGCCACACCGCCGTCGCGCGCCGTGACGCGAGACATGACGGTGATGATCTATCGCCTGCTGGCGTTCTACAGCTTCGATCGGGCCTGCTGCCGGGCGTGCCCCGGGCGCTCGCGCAGATCCCGCGTACCGAGGTCTGGGCTTCGGTCGTCTTCGGTGGCGGTCTGGTCGCCGCGTCGATCTGGATGATCGTGCTCTCGCTGCGGCGCCGATCCATCGCCCAGCCGCCGGCGCGTACGCGGTCGATCACCCTCGCCGGGTTGGCTGTCGCGCCCTGGGTCACCAGGCCGACGGGGTCGAACGACGCCCTGGATGTGGGCGGCCATCGGCACCGCCGTCGCCTGCGCCGGCATCTGGTTGGGCGGGCGCTTCGCCATCGCCTACGGCGCGCTGGTCGCGGTCTGTTATGTGCTGCTGCGGGTGACGCCTCAAGGTGGATCGAGCGATGTCACCTATGCCATCTGCGCGGGTGTCTTCGCCGTCGGGGCCGGACTGGCGATCCTGGCCGTCGCCCTGGGAATGATCACCGCCGCGTCGGCGGCCGACGACCTCGCGGCGCGGGTCCACCGCCAGGAGGTCGAGCAAGCCCTCGATCGCGCGGTGCAGCGAGGAACGCGCGCGGCTCGACCAGCTGATCCATGACGACGTGATGACAACATTGACCGCGACGGCCCACGCATCGGACCGGACCAGCGTCCGGGCGACCGCCACGCTCGCCAAGCGGACCCTGGCGAAGATCGAGGATCTCGCAAGTGGCATCGGGAACGGGGGAGCGATCTCGTACGAGATGCTCGGCCGGCTCGCCGCCGACACCAGCCGCCGGGTCAGCCCGGAGGTCACCTTCATCGATGAGACGACTCAGTACCCGGCATCGGCCCGGTTGCCGATCGCCGCTGCCGAGACCCTGCTGAGCGCCATGCGGGAGGCGGTGCGGAACGCGTTGCGGCATTCGGGCGCCCAGCGGGTCGAAGTGTTCTTTCGGGCCGAGTGGACGGTCAGCGGGCATGATCTGCTCACCATCCGGGTACGTGACGACGGCAGGGGGTTCGACTCGGAAGCCGTACCGGCCACCCGGCTGGGTATCCGGCTGTCCATGACCGAGCCGCTGGCAGCGGTCGGCGCGAGCTGGCGCCTTGACTCCGGTGCCGGGCGCGGGGACGACGTTCGAGATCACCAGGGGCGGCGTGGCCCACCAGGTTGCCGACCGAGCCGCAGCCAAGTCGGACCAGGCGGGGCTGTCGCTTCCCGCGAAGTTTCCCGTTCGGCAGCTGGCGGCGGTCACCTGGGCGGTGGTTCTCGGAGAGATCGCCATCGGGTTGATCAACCAGGACCGGCTCTATGGTGCACCGTCGATTGCCGCGATGGAGCTGATGTGTGTCCTGATCGCGATCTTGCTGCACAGCGGGCGGTCGCTGCGGCTTCCGATGTGGGCGGCGGTCAGCGCGCTGATCTTGATCGTCGGTGTGATGGGTCTGATGGATCTGGCGGTACCCACGACGATCGACCGGATATCGCCATGTGGCAAGGCTTTCCGATGCAATTGGTCCTGGTGATCTTGATCATCCGGAGGCGGCCGTGGTTCGCCGCGATCGGTCTGGTGTTGATCTGTGCGCTGCTCGCCGTCTGGTGCTCCTTCACGCCGTTCGACTGGGACTGGGTGCTCGGAGCGACTTTCGGGCCGATCGCCTTCGTCTTGATGGCGCTGCTCGTCAACCGCGTCCTCTTGACCATCGCCCGGCGGCAACGGGTCCTTCGCGAGCAGGAGCGTGCGGCCATCGACGACTCCGTTCGCCGACACGTCGCGCTGGTCCAGCGCTGGTTGTGGATCTCCGACCTCAAGGCGGAGACGCGCGCGACGCTTCGCAGGATCAGCGACATCACCGACGATGTGCCGGCCGACCTGAGGGCCGAAGCCTTGCTGGTCGAGGCGACGCTGCGTGAGGCGCTCTCGGCTCGCAACGTGATGAACGAGGAACTGGCCGATCTGACCGAGGAGGCCAGGCGGCGCGGGGTGAGCGTGACCTTCGTCGACAGCCGGCGCAGCCCTGTCTCCGGTGTCGTCGGCCGCGCGGTGATGGCCGAGGTGCGAACTGTGCTCGACTCCGCGAGCGTCTCCCGCCTGGTGGTCCGCCTCGGACCCGACGACGGGATCGCGGCCGCCTCGGTGGTCACCGACGACGGGACCAGCACCAGCCTGACCATGATCGATTCGGCCGGGACTCGGCAGTCTCGCACGGTGGCCGCGGATGACCACTGAATCGCCGAAGATCGTCTCGATCATCGTGGTTGATGATCATGATGTGGTGCGCGTGGGGCTGGCGAGCGCGCTGCGGCCGCCGAACCGACCGGGCATCAGTCTCGTCGCGGAAGCGCGTACGGCCGCCGAACTCGACCGGGCGCTCAGCCGGCACGTGTGCGACGTCGTCGTCCTCGATCTCGCGCTCGGTGACGGGTCGGATCCGGCGAAGACGGTACGGGACCTGGTCGACCGCGGTTACCGCGTCCTGATCTACTCGATCGCCGACGATCCGCGACTGGTCGGCCGGGCGTTGGCGGCCGGCGCCCACGGCCTGAGCCGCAAGTCCGAGCCGATCGAGGTCACCCTGGAGAAGATTCGGCTGGTCGCGGAGGGACACGTGCTGCTCTCCCCGGAGATCTTGGCGGTGATCGACGCCGACGCCGGCTTCGTCGAGGCGAAGCTGAGCCAGCGCGAGCGCGAGGTCCTGGTGCTCTACGTCTCGGGCCTCGAGGTGCCACAGATCGCTCACCAACTCTTCATCACCGAGAACAGCGCCAAGGAGTACCTGCGGCGCATTCGGACGAAGTACAGCGAGGCCGCTCGGCCGGCGCCGAGCAAGGTCGATCTGCTCCGGCGCGCCATCGAGGACGGGATCGTGCCGCCGATCCTCCCGCACTGAGCGCCGAAAGCCGCGCTCTGTCTGCGACCAGGTGGTGGGAAACGCCCGCCTGATGAGCCGAATCCGTTCGTTTGGGACCCGCTGGTGCGAAACCCCCCGCCTGATGAGCGGTCTGCGTCCAGGATCCGGAGCTGGAGGCAGAGCCCGGTTAGGCTCGGCAGATGCCAGCCCGCCGCGCGATCTTCGTTGCCCCGTTCGATGAGCTGTCCGAGCCCGGCCGGGTGCTCGACCTCGCGATCCGGGCCGAGGAGCGCGGCTGGGACGGTTTCTTCGTCTGGGACCACCTGGCGTACGCCCCGCCGGTCCGGGCGCTCGCCGATCCGTGGGTCACCCTCGCCGCGATCGCCGTCCGCACCGAGAAGTTGATCATCGGTCCGATGGTCACCCCGCTCGCCCGGCGCCGCCCGCACCACCTCGCCCGTGAGACCGTCACGCTCGACCGGCTCAGCGGCGGCCGGCTCGTCCTCGGCGTCGGGCTCGGCAGTGCGACGAGCGGGGAATTCGCTCCCGAACGGTTCGGCGAGGAGGGCGATCCCAAGGCGCGCGCCCGGTTGCTCGACGATGGGCTCGGCAAGCTGCAGAGGTATTGGGCCGGCGGCTTCGAGCCGCGCGCGATTCAGGAGCCGAGCATTCCGATCTGGGTCGCCAGCCGCTGGCCGAGCCGGAGACCCCTGCGCCGGGCCGCTCGGTACAACGGGTTGTTCCCCATCGATCTGCCCGGCCCGGACGCGCTCGCCGAGCTGGTCGCCGAGGTCACGGAACTGCGCGCCGAGGGCCCCGACCAGGGCGGACCGTTCGACATCGTCATCGAGCAACCGGCCGGCGCCGATCCGGAGCCATGGATCACGGCGGGCGCCACCTGGTGCCTGACCGGGTTCAGCTCGCAGCCGACCGTCGACCAGGTGCGGGCCGCCATCGATCAGGCGTAAGGTCCGTGCCATGCCAGGGGCGGGCGCCCAGGTCCCGACCGCGCTTCCGTGCGAGTTCAGCGGTCTTCTCGGCCACGCCAGGTCAGTCTCGATGAGAATGGAGTTGGTCGATGCCGTTACGTGGCCCGCGATTCAGCGGTGATCCGATTCTCGAGGCCTGCCTGGCCGGCAATCACCGGATGTTGGAGCCCGAGCGTGGTATCGCGGTCAAGCGGGTACAGGCCGCGCTGATCGAGCTCGGCGAAGACGTTGGCCCGGCCGGTCCCGACGGCATCTTCGGTAGCGGGACCGGCGGTGCGGTGTCTGCCTTCAAGGCGGCCCGTGGCCTCCAACCGACCGATCCGGTGGTCGGCCCCGGCACCTCGAAGGCGTTGGACGACGAGCTGTTCGTCGACCCACCGGTGCTGGATCCGGCGTTCGCCGAGTTCAGCCCGTTGGTGGTCGATCATCGGGTCGAGCCGTTCGTCGGACGTCGAGCTGTCCGCCATGATCAGCACCCCGCTCGACTCCTGGCGGCAGATGACGGCACGGTTCGCGCTGGGCAATCTCAACTCGGGCCGACTGACCGGCATCGTCGTCCGGACCCGATCCGAGGACCTCCGGGCGCCCTATCTGGCCGTGGCCGCTCCGGTGCAGGCCGGTGGCGCGACCGCCGACGACTTCTACAACCAGATGACCAGCCCGGAGACGGCGCTCGGCACGACCATCGACTTCGACGATCAAGGCGGCGGACTCCGGTCATTCGTGTTGATGAAGGACGAGTTGATCATGGGACACGAGACGATCGTCCGGCTCTCCACCGGCGGGCGTGCGCCGGTGACGCTGCGCGACGTCCTGCTGCACGAGCTGAACCATGTCCGGAACGCGGCCATGAACCCGGTGATCAGGGCGATCGACGACAGCGACCCGACGGTCTACGCCAGCACCAGCCTGGCTCAGGAACGATCGGCGGTGGGCCCGACCGACCGTCAGCCGTCCTCGACTCGTTCGCCAACGAGATCGCCGCCCGGCATGTGCAGTGGATCTGTGTGCAAGGAGGATGCGCGGCGACCCGTTCGCCGCCCGCTTCCTGCCGCCGGACAAGCTCCTGGCCGCCGTCCACTTCTACTTCTTCGACACCGCGATCTTCGACCGGAACGGCTACATCGCGGGGATCAAGGCCCAGGGCCAGTCGCAGATCCTCTTCCAGATCGCGCTCTGGCTCCGGGTTGTGCAGCAGTTCGAGTTCAGTGACGACGACCCCGAGAACACCCGAACCAAGATCCTGTTCGGCGACACGGCCGCGCTGGCCGAGCAACTGGCGGCCGATCCCGATCCCCGGCTGGCTGACCCCGACGGACTCTTCCCGCTCCCGAACGACTTCGTGCTCTGACGCTCACGCCCGCAGCGCTCACGCGCCTGATCCTGGTCAGTGGGGCACTGCGTCCAGTTCGGGTACGGCATCCAGTTCCCCGGTCCGCTGCATGGCCTGCCAGCGCAGCCGGATCCCGTACAGCGCGCTGGCCACGGACTGGATGACGACCAGGTACATCAGCTGGCGGTAGACGAACTGCTGCAGCGGCAGGCTCCACAGCGGCGCAGCGGCTCGCGGTCGAGCCGGAACGCGTACGCCGCCGGCGAGCAGCTGCAGCGCGAGGAACCCGAGCCAGACCGCAGGCGATCCTCGTGACCGGGTCGAAGAAGATCGCGTAGAGCGTCGCAATGTCGACCGACCGGGGCGAGCAGCGGCAGCAGCACCTGGAAGCGCGAGCAGGTAGCGGCAGCCCGCGCCGTCCGAGCTTGCCGGCCGGCCCGCGCTCGACGCACGGCGCGGCGGTGCTTCCACATCGCCTGCATGCGTGCCGTAGCACCAGCGGTAGCGCTGCCGCCACAGCTGCCCAGGGTGGCCGGCGCCTCGGTCCAGGCCCGGCGCCTCGGCGCGTAGACGACGCGCCAGCCGGCGCGGCAGATCGCCATCGTCAGGTCGGTGTCCTCGGCCAGCGTGTCGTCGCTGACCCCGCCGACGGCGATCGAGCGCCTCGCGGCGGAACGCGCCGATCGCGCCGGGCACGGTCGGCATGCACTCGAGCACGTCGAACATCCGCCGGTCGAGGTTGAAGCCGATGACGTACTCGATGTGCTGCCACCGGCCCAGCAGCCCGCGCCGGTTGCCGACCTTGGTGTTGCCGGACACGGCGCCGACCTCCGGGTCGGCGAAGCGGTGCGACGAGCGCCCGCAGCGCGTCCGGTTCGAAGACGGTGTCGCCGTCGACGAGGACGAGCGAGGTCGTGCCGGCGCCGCCGAACGCCGGTGTTCAGGGCGGCCGGCTTGCCGGCGTTCGGCTGCCGGATCAGCCGGACGTTCGGCAGGCCGAGGCTCGGCGACGATCGCCGCGGTGTCGTCGGTCGAGCCGTCGTCGACGACGATGATCTCCAGCTCGGCCGGATAGTCGCTGGCCGCCAGCGACCGGACGCTGGCCTCGATGCCCAGCGTCCTCGTTGTACGCGGGCACGATCGACCGACACCGGCGGGCAGTTCGGCGGCCGGCCGGCGCGGCGAGGACCGGCTGGCGTGAATGTCGGCGGGCCAAGGACCAGCAGCAGCAGCGTCCGCAGCACGCGCGAGCACGGCGAGGACGATGAAGGCCACCTTGACCAGCGTGACGGTGAAGGTCGACGCCCGGACCACGCCGCTCGATCAGCCGTCCCTGGAGCTGCTGGGCGAGGCGTGGCCGGCGTGCCAGGCCGGGATGCACGCCGACCGCCGCGCTGACGGTGGTCGAACGCGTAGCCGCGCTGCTGGAGCTCGATGATGAGCGCGTCGAGCGCGGCCACGGTCTGCGACCGGTCGCCACCGCCGTCATGCATCATCACGACCGCCCCGCGGTCGCCCTGCGGAGTCCCGCCCCGGACGATGGCCTCGACGCCGGGGCGCGCCCAATCTCTCGTGTCGAGGTCGGTGTAGACGACGCGGTAATTCCCGGCGCCTTGAACGGCCTGCCATTCCGATGCGGTCAGATTGGCGACCTGAGACGAATAGGGCGCGCGCAGCAGATTCGTCGTGTGCCCGGTCGCCGCCGGCGATGGCTAGTTGGGTCTGGTCGAGTTCCAGGCGTTGCCGCCACGACGAGACGTTGGCGAGGTTGACGTGCGAGAACGTGTGCACGCCGACCTCATGGCCCTCCCGGTACATCCGTCGATCAGGTCCGGGCGATCAGCGGCGCGGGCGCCGACCACGAAGAAGGTGGCCGGAACCCGGTGTTGCTGCAGCACGTCCAGGATCTCGGCCGTCCACGGCGTGGGGCCGTCGTCGAAGGTGAGCGCGATGCGCCGGTCCGGGACGCTCAGACCGGGCTGGTCGGGGCGGGTGCTGTCCACCACCGGACCGCCCGCCAAGATGGGTTTCGGCGGCGTACCCGCGCTGACTCGCGAATCTGGGGTCTGAGCTCCTTCGCCGACCTGGCCGTCGATCATACCGGCCAGGAACAAGCCGATCAACAAGGCGGCGAGCAGGGCCGAGAGCAGTACCCAGTGGGTACGCGGCGGGCGATGGGCCTGACGGTCGTCGGAACTGAGCACTCGTGTTGAGCCGGCCCGATGAGCGGGCGTCACGGCTTGGCGTTGTTGGTGCGGGAGGCCTTCTGCTTGGGCGCCTTGACGATCCCGGCCGCCTTCGCTGGCCGGGTGCGAGCCTGGGGAGCTGGCTTGGATCTGGCGGTTGAGGGCCCTGCTCGCGGGATGAGTGGATGGTTTCCCGGCAGCTCTCGACCGCCTTGGCCCGGCTACCCTTTGCTCCATCCGCGGGTGCCCCTTTGCTGAGTCCCGGCGGCGCGGTGATCGCCTCTTGACCCCGAGACGTCGCCTCGGGCAGCTGACCGGTCTGGCTGCTGGCCTTCGATGGTGTCGAACCGACCATCCTCGCGTTGCTCCTTCGGGTCGGCGTGGCGGCTGACCGTTTCGCTGCCGGTTCTCTGACCTTCGTCGCCGGCGAGGTGGGTTGCGGGGTCACGGCGGCGGCTCGCTCGGTGCCGGGGCGGCGTGCGTTCTCGTTGACGATCTGTCCCGGC
>CAVRSH010000044.1:0-109993 GCA_963723815.1 uncultured Actinomycetota bacterium
CAGACCTCACCGAAGAGGAAGTAATCATCGTGTCTAAGAAGATCGCGATTCTTCACACAAGCTTCGTATTCGTCTCTGTCGAGCCCGTGATCAACGACCTCATCGCTGAGCTGATTCCCGACGCCGAAGTCGTGCACTTTGTGGACTCTGACGTCTTGGCCACAGTCGTGCGAGAGCAAGGAATCTCGTCCAACAGCGAGGCACGGATGACGCATCTCGCGCAGGCAGCAGAAGCGGCGGGCGCTGACATCATCTTCTCTGCATGCTCATCGTTAGGACCAGCTCTGGACGTCGCGGCCCGAAGCGTTCGTACGCCGGTGGTGAAGATCGACGAGGCGATGGCGGCGCGAGCTGCCAGTGAAGGCGCCCGCATCGGCGTCTTGGCCACCGTGCCGACCACACTTGGTCCGACGTCGGACCTTATCCAAGCAAAAGCAGATGAGATCGGGCGGAAGGTCACTCTCGAGCAGCGGTTGTGCGAAGGAGCTTTCTCGGTTCTGATGTCGGGGGACCGCGAAAAGCACGATGCCATGATCATCGAGCAGGCGATGGACCTCGCCGAGAAGGTCGACCTGATCGTCTTAGCACAGGCATCTATGTCCCGCCTCGCCGGAGTTCTCCAGGAGAAGACCAAGGTGACGGTCCTGTCGAGCCCTCGTCTCGGTGTGGACTACCTCGCTCGCCGCGTCGCGGAACTGGCCGCCTGATGACGCTGCGCAAATGCCATCGACCGTCGGACGGACACCGTCGCGACCGTCAATCCCCGATCACTCGGCCTGGGAGTTGAAACTGTGACCATTGATGCCTCGATCGCCGCTCCGCCTTCAAGGGACCGCGACAACCAGCACCTGACCGACCTGAAGTACCGCTGGCCCGCCCGTTACCGGGCCTCTTGGGCAGCGTTGCTCCTGGTGGTGCTCGGTGCCGGCATCTTCGCCCGGAGCGCGCTCAGTGGTGCCTCGATCACCCTGGTGACCGCGCTGGCGGGCGTCCTCGCGATCGCTGCACTCGGTCAGGTGATCATCGTGATGACCGGCGCCATCGACCTTTCGATCTCTGCGATCGTTTCGGTCGGCGCAGGGATCGTCGTCCACTACGCCGGCGACACGAACGTGTGGGTTCTGGTGCTGGGCTCCTTGTGCGTCTGTGTCCTGCTCAGCCTCGTCAACGGCGTTCTCATCGTCATTCTGCGGCTCAACGCGCTCATCGTCACCCTTGCGACGGTCGGCATCCTCATCGGTTTGATCCAGCTTTGGACCGGTGTGGCGCTCTCGTCCACCGGTCGGACTCCTCAGACGCTCGTGGACATCGCCCAATCCGAGGTCCTCAACATCAACACAGTCTTCATCGCCGCCTTGATCATCGCAGTCGTGCTCGCCACCTTTTTGCACAAGACGCGACTCGGGAAGTCCATCGCGTTGGCCGGCTCCAACCCACGTGCCGCGTACATGCTCGGTATTCGTGTCAAGGCTGTAGGGCTGGTGGCTTTCGGGCTTGCCGGGCTGCTGTACGGGGCGGCCGGCGTTCTGCTCGCCGGCTACGTCGGGACCCCCGATGTCCTGTCGGGCAACCCGTATCAACTGTTGGCCATCACCGTCGCGGGAGTGGCGGGGGTGCTCTTCACCGGAGGCCCCGGAAGCATCTCCAGCGTTATCAGCGCGTGTCTGTTCCTGGTTCTGCTCGACCAGGTTCTCTCGGTCCAAGGGATGTCTTCGGGAACGCGGGTGGTCGTCCAAGGTCTTGTCCTCGCGGTTGCCGTAGCCGGGATCACCATCGGTCAGAAGGGTGCGTCCAGTCTCGGCAAGTTCCGAATCCGCCGCTCAACCTAGCAACTCCCGTGCCTTTCGTCGGGCGCACCGTCCTCGATCGTGCGCAGCGTCGGCAGTCGGCAGTCGGCAGTCGGCAGTCGGCAGTCGGCAAATATCCCACCAACAAATATCCAGCCTTGAAAGAGGTCAAAATGTCAAACGGTTTCAAGGGTCGCCACAGGCTCAGGCTCGCCGCGGCCATTGTTTCGGCTGCCGCGTTGCTCCTTTCGGCATGCGGTTCCGGTACCGATAACTCGGGCGGCACCTCGGGCGGCGGCTCGCCCAAGGGGGGCTCCTTCACCGTGCCGGAGGCGTCGGCCGAGGCCCGACAGTCAGCAATCGCACATGGCTTCCTGAACAAGGACCTGAAGTACGAGGACCTCAACCCTGTCGTGCAGCGCACCATCAACAAGGTGGCGACGCCGCTGACCGACGCGCAGTGGAGCAAGGTGCAGGAGTGCTTGAAGGCGACGTCCTGTGAAACCGGCAATGGCGGCGACCTCACAATCGGTTTGGCCTGGGACGGGATCAATCCGTGGCGCCAGACCTCGCGAGCTGAGACCACCGCGGCGGCGATCCAGTCCCCCGAGGTGAAGAAAGTCGTCTACAGCCTGGGCGAAGACGTCCCGAAGCTGCTCGCCAACATCAATAGCATGATCGCGCAGCGGGTGGACATCCTCATCATCAACACCGTCTACGGGGCAGCCGTCCTACCCGCCGTGCAGGCGGCCAAGAGGGCAAACGTGGCCATCATCCAGGTGGGCTCACCCATGCCCGACCAGGTCGTGTCGCAACTTTCCGGCCAGGCCAGCGAGGACCTGTGCACGCCACAGGAACTGACCGCCGACGCGTTGATCAAGCAGCAACCGAAAGGGACCTATGGTCTCTACACCGGCATTCCGGGTAACAACAGCGCTGCGACCTGGCAGCCTTGCCTGACCAAGAAGCTCGACGCCGCTGGCTGGACCAAGGTCATCCAAGGCTTCACCCAGTGGACGGAACAGGGGGGCGCCCAACAGGGCAACGCACTGTATGCGTCCGGCAAGAACCCTGACTTCGTCGCCTATGACTACACCGTCAAGGACTTCGCCGCGCCTTACGTCAAGGCGGGGAAGACCCCGCCGATCCTGGGCTCCGACGCTGAGAACTACTCCTTCCTTACCCAGGCCCAACAGGCTCAGAAGGACGGGATCAAGATCCAGGCCTACATCTCCACTGGCCGCGCCTGGTTCCCTCGGGTCGGTGTTGATTACGGGATCATGCTCAAGGGAGGCCAGAAGATCGAGCCCTTCATGATGCCGACTGGTGTCGCCACGCTCGATGAACTGCTCGCGAATCACGACCCGGCCATGCCGGCGAACGCGCCGATCCCCACCTTCTTCACCCCTGAGCAGGAGCAGTCGATCCTCTCCGCTCAGGCCGGCTGAACCATCAATCGATCCAGCACGCCAAGCCGGGCCCGCATGGAGCGCGGGCCGGGCGGGCCATCGTTTAGGGAGTCACAGCATGGAAACCGGCGATCTTCTTACAACCACTGAGCCCGCCGATCATCTCTCCGAGACCGCGGCCCTGCGTGTCATCGGCGTGACGAAGTCGTTCCCGGGCGTACGCGCCCTCTCGTCGGCCAACTTCGACTGCAGGGAGGGAGAGGTCCACGCGCTGGTCGGTGAGAACGGCTCGGGCAAGTCAACCATGATCAAGGCCGCTTCTGGCGTCTACGACATCGACGAAGGTCAGATCTTCATTGGTGGCGAGGAACTGGGCCGCGGAGGGGTGCAGCGCTCGCGTCGTCTGGGGCTGATCACGGCCTATCAGGACACCTCGTTGGTGAACGAGCTCACCGTTGCGGACAACATCTCACTGTCGTTCAACGCCCTGGGCGAGGCCCAACCACCGGACATTCACGAGTACCTGCGCGCTTTCGACCTGCCTTTCCGGCAGTCGGACCTGGTCGCGGCACTCGGTCCGGGTGCTCGTCAGCTGCTTGAAGTCGCTCGCGCCATGGCGCACAAACCCAAGGTGCTCATGCTCGATGAGCCAACGGCGGCGCTGGACATGGATCTTGCGATCAAGCTCGAGGAGATCATCAAGCGGGCGCGTGATGAGGGTACGGCGATCGTGTATGTGAGCCACCGGCTCGAGGAGGTGCGACGTCTCGCCGACCGGCTGACGGTGATCCGTGATGGTGAGATCCAGGGCACGTACGGCCATTCGGATTGGCAGGTGGAGGAGATCGTCGAGATGATGGTCGGAGCGCCGACATCACTCGAGTTCCCCTCCAGGACACGCCCGGTTGAACCTACAACCCGCCTCGAGCTGCATGATCTGACCGGTGACGGCTTCGGCCCGGTGTCCCTCACCGTCGGGGCGGGGGAGATCGTCGGCGTCGCGGGGGCCGAGGGGAATGGCCAGCGGGGACTGCTTCGCGGCATCATCGGCATCGGCAAGTCCGGCGGCTTTATCGCGGTCGATGGCAAGGAGCTGCCGCGGATCTCTCCGGCGACCGCGGTGCAGTCCAGGATCAGCTTCCAGAGCGGGGATCGCGTCAGGGAATCGATTTTCCCGGCCGTCTCGGTTCTCGACAATGCGACGAGTCAGCTGGGCGCCGACTCGGGCCCGATGGGGACTTCTCTGCGCCGACGTCTGGTGTCAAGGTTCCGCGATGTCAAAGAGCGACTGAACATCGTCGCAGGTTCCCCCTACATGCCCGTCGAGAGTCTCTCGGGCGGTAACCAGCAAAAGGTGGTCCTCGCGCGGCCGTGGCTTCGCAAGCCCGAAGTGCTGATCGTCGACGAACCCACTCAGGGGGTCGATGCAAAGGCTCGCCTCGACATCTACCAGGTGTTGTCCCAAGCAGCCGAGAACGGCGTCGGAGTGCTCGTCAACTCTTCTGACTCCGGCGAGCTCGCCGGTCTGTGCGATCGGGTCTACGTCATGTCCCGAGGGGTCGTCGTCGAGGAGATCGTCGAACCCACCTCCGAGGGCCAGATCGTTCAGAGCTTCGTCGCTGCCACGGACGTGTCGGAGGCGCAGGTCGAACTACGCCAGCAGTCGGGCCTCCGGAACTGGTTCAATCGGCTGTCCGCACATACTCCGATCATTGTTCTGCTCATCCTCATCACAGCGCTGGCCCTCTACACCGGTAGTCAGACCTCCGTATTCTGGGACCCCTTCAACCTGAGCAGCTGGCTGATCCTTACGCTGCCGCTCGCGTTGGTTGCGCTGGCCCAGCAGTACAACCTGATCTCAGGGCTGTTCGACATCTCGATCGGATCAGTCATGAGCTTGACGGTCGTGCTCTTGTCGTTCACCCTTCCCGACCTGGCGCCCGGGTCCATTGTGAAGTCCGCAGCGGTCTGCGGCGTGGCGGCCGTGGCCGTGGGTGCGTTCAATGCGCTTCTGATCGAGGCACTGAACGTGACGCCCATCGTCGCGACGGTAGCCTCGCTGGGCGTCGTTCAAGGCATCGCCATCTGGCTTCGACCAGAGTACGGCGGCATCATCGCGGGAGATCTGTATGCCGTCTTCGCCAAGAGCGTCGGCTTCATCCCGATCTCGTTCATCGTGGTGGCAGTGTTGGCAATCGCCCTCGAGTTCTGGCTGTACAAGACCCCTCGTGGTCTTGCGCTGCGAGCGACCGGACTGCGCTCAGACTCTGCCCTTCGGGTCGGATGGCGGGTCGGACGGATCCGCACCGGCGCGCTGTTCATATCCACGCTCGGCGCAGTCCTGGGCGGTGTCGTCCTGGCGAGCCAGGCGGGCGCGGGTGCGAACAACATCGGTAGTTCCTACGCGCTGCCTGTCTTTGCTGCAGTGTTCCTTGGCGGTGCCGTGATGACGGGCGGTCGAGGGTCTTTCGTCGGGGCGCTGCTCGGCGCGATGTTCCTGGCCCTCATCAACAACTCGGTGCCGCTGCTCGAGATCGATCCGTCTTGGGCGCAAATCCTGAATGGCCTGGTGCTGCTCTTTGCGATTGCTGCATATGCGGCACTCGAGAGGGCCCGGTTGCGGTCGCTGCGACGGGCCTGACTGGGTGACGCAGGCGGCGCTCCGCAAGGGGAGGGGCCCGAACGGTGGACCCGCGTGGACGCACACCGTCGACATCATGATCTGGGTTCAATCGCTGGTCGTGGCTGGCATCGTGCAGCTTGATCATCAGCGTCGTCTCAGTTGCCGTCGTTCGCTGACGTTCGCCCACGTTCTCTTCTCCTTGCAAGTGCGCTCAGAACACGGCCGCGAACATCGGCGAACGAGGATGTGCAGAGTGGGAAAGCGGGTTGGGTTCATGCCCTCATGAGTTCGAATCTCGTACCCTCCGCGCTCCTCCAAGGGGATCGTCGGTGCGAACAGCGAGCCGCGTGAGCACCGCAGTCTCAGTTGTGGTCCACAACGGCACCTGAGAACCAGCGACTAGCAAGCCCCCCAAGCGGAGGTCGAACGGAACGAGCAGTGAAAGCTCATGGTGATCCCGCTTCCCATAAAGGTAGTAGGTTCGCGCCATGACTTTTCGTGGCCGCTTCACGTCGTTTGTTGTGACGATCTTGCTCGCGGTCGCCGGATCGGTCGCGGTCGGCGCGTTACCTGTTTCCGCCGCCACACCAGGCACCTTGCAGTACGTGGCCTTGGGCGACTCCTACGCCGCGGGGCAGGGAACGGGTAGCTACCTCAACAGCTGTTTGCAGAGCGACGAGGGATACCCCGCGTTGCTTGACGCTCGAAAGCATCTCCACCTTCGAGCCAATGCCAGCTGTACTGGCGCGACGACCTCTGACGTCGTCGAGACGCAGCTGTCGGCGCTCAACAAGGGAACAAGGGTCGTGACCTTGACCGTTGGCGGCAACGATCTCTCGGTCGCCAGCATTGCCGCGGCGTGCGCTGCCGGGCCGAGCCCAGCCTGCCAGACCGCCATCAACACTGCCTTGAGTCTGCTCGCGACGCCCCCGGGCGTACTCGCCGGCCGCCTTGCCAGCGTTTATGCCGCTGTCGCAGCGGCCGCGCCCCGAGCCGTCATCCTCGTCACCGGCTATCCGTATCTCTTCGAGCCCCCGGCGGCGAACGATCCGAACGCGGCAACCATCGTGGCCATCAACAACGCCACCACGGCCCTGAATGCCACCATTCAGCGAACGGTGACGGCTGCGCAATCTGCCGGCCTCAACACTCAGTATGTCGATGTGACCACATCCTTCGCGGGCCACGGCATCGGCAGCCCCGTGCCCTACATCAACGCGACCGGGCCGGACGCCTTCCACCCGAACGACGCCGGTTACGCGGCCTATGCCGCGGCCCTCAGCTCAGCCCTACCGTGAAATGCCAGCAGTACCTCAGGCGGCGCACGTAGGTCGCCAGACCGTTGGTGTTGGACGGGTTTGCGTTGAGCACGCGGCGATCGCACCCAAACCGAAGCATCAACTGGCCCGAGTGCCTGGGTGACCTGGTGGACCGCTCTGCGACCCACTCAGAGCGCGACTGCGGTGCGAATACGATCCTTCTGCCCCAAGCATGCCCAACACCGCGTAGCGTCATCGGCATGTCAGCTATTGGAGATTCTCCAGACTGTGCTGGTCGGTGAACGGCCGAGTCCCATCGCTCCTGCTGCGACCCCCTGAGGCGGTGCCCGCTTGGCCGAACGACTGCCGGGCAATGACCTTCATAGACACGCCGATCCGGATCCGCCAGAGTGGAGCGATGCGGGTCATCCTCGACCTGTTCCGCGAGCAGGGCGGGCGCCTGGAAGCCGCGCTGGAGACGCCGGGCGGACAGCACGACGCGTTCTCCAGCAGGCTTGACCTCTTGCGCGTCCGCGAAGGCCTGGATCTCTTCCGTCCTCTGGCCGATTCTGCCGCCGAACTCCGATTCGATTCTGACGAGGAGGAGACCGATGGCTGAACCGCTGGCCGACGCTCCCGCTGGCCGACAGCGACGACCCGCCATGTCGGACACCGTGAAGTACGCGAGGTTGTCCAGCCTGACCGGGATACTCTTCGCGGTGCTGCTGGTGCTGGCCTTGGTCTTCGTCCATTCGGCGCCGAACCTGAAGGCGTCCGAGGCGGACTTCGCGGCCTTCTATGCCGGGAACAGCACCGTCTTGGTCACGGTAGGGCTCTACCTGGTGCCGTTCGCAGGCATCGCCTTTCTCTGGCACATGAACACCGTGCGGTTGCTGATCCGCACCCGCACGCCTGAGCCGTCGGCCATTCCGGACGGACTCCAGTTGATGGCCGGGATCTTGTTCGTCGCCCTGCTGTTCGCCGGTACGGCCGCCGCCGGGGGTGTGGCCCTGCTGAAGGACCTTGGATCGGGTCCCTTGCCGTCCATGGATGTGGCCCGAGGGCTGCTCGCGGTCGGCTACAGCATGGTGTTCGTCTTTTCGGTCCGCGGTGCCGGGATGTACGCGCTGACGACGACCACCCTGCTCGCGAACGCCAGAATCATGCCCCGGTGGCTCGCGGTGGTCGGCTACCTGTTGGCGATCTTCCTTCTGGTGGTGACGACGACAAATCCCGTCGTCATGCTGCTCCTTCCCGCCTGGGCCGTGCTCGTCGGCCTCGTCATTCTCATCCGCGTCCGAAAACTGGGCGAACCCACTGCACAACAGGAGAAGAAGGCATGACTACTGAACCAGCTCCGACCGGACGCAGCATCGACGAAATCCCCGGTCCGAAAGGCGTACCAGTCCTCGGCAACATGTTCGACGTCCCGGCCGACCGCACGATCCAGACGGCAATGGAGCTCGTTCGCGAGCACGGCCCGATGGTCCGGCTGCAGACCCCGGTCGGCGACCGGTTCATCGCCTCCGGCCTGGACATGATCGACGATCTGTGCGACGACGAACGGTTCGACAAGCTGGTCGGCGACGGTCAGAAGGCCGTCCGGAAGTTCGGGACGAGCAACGGCCTGTTCACCTCCGACACCGATGATCCGAACTGGTCGAAGGCGCACAACATTCTGCTGCCCAATTTCAGCACCCAAGCCATGCGGGACTATCTGCCGATGATGAACGACATCGCCGCCCAGTTGATGCAGAAGTGGGAGCGGCTGAACCCAGGGGACCCGGTCGACGTGACGGCGGACATGACCCGGCTGACCCTGGACACGATCGCGCTGTGCGGCTTCGGCTATCGGTTCAACTCTTTCTACCGCGACACTCAGCACCCGTTCGTCGACGCCATGATGGGCGTGCTGCAGGAAAGCCAGACCCGAAGCCGTGAACTGCCCATCCAGACGAAGCTGCGGCGCGGTGCCCAGAAGAAGCTGGCGGAGAACTTCCGCTACATGGAAAGCGAGGTCCGCAAGATCCTCGACGAGCGTCGCCGGAGCGGCACCGCCGAGGATCACCGCGATCTGCTCAGCTGCATGCTCACGGGGGTGGACAAGCGCACCGGGGAAAAGCTGAGCGACGACAACATCATCGCCCAGTGTCAAACCTTCTTGATCGCGGGGCACGAGACCACCAGCGGTCTGCTGTCGTTTGCCATCAGCTATCTGATCAAGCATCCCGAGGTGGTGGCCCGCGCTCAGGATGAAGTCGACCGCGTCCTCGGCACGGACACCTCGATCCTGCCGAGCTACCAGCAGGTGCAAGGGCTCACCTACATCACCCAGATCCTCAACGAAACCCTGCGGCTGTGGCCGACCGCCGCCGCGTTCACCCGCTATCCGTACGAGGACGCACGAGTCGGCGAATACCTGCTTCCGAAGGGCGCCTCGATCACGGCCCTGACGATCATGCTGCACCGCGACAAGTCGGTCTGGGGTGACGACGCCGAGGAGTTCAACCCCGACCACTTCAAGCCGGAGACGAGGGCCTCGTTGCCGGCCAACGCCTTCAAGCCGTTCGGCTCGGGTCAGCGGGCCTGCATCGGCCGGCAGTTCGCCATGCAGGAGGCCGTGCTGGTGCTCGGCATGCTCGTGCAGCGGTTCGAGTTCGTGGACTCCTTCGACTACGAGCTCAAGATCAAGGAGAGCCTGACCATCAAGCCGGCCGGCCTGAAGATCACCCTTCGGCTGCGTCCCGGCCGGAGCACCGGAATGAATCCGGTCGCCGCCGCAGCGACTACTTCCAAGGCCCCGGCCACGGCCGAACAGCCTTCACCGAGTCGCAAGCGCGCCGGTGAGGGCCACAACACCCCGCTCATGGTGCTCTTCGGCTCCAACCTCGGCACCGCGGAGGGCATAGCGACCCGGATCGCCCAGGACGGGTCTGACCGCGGCTACGCCGTCACTCTCGGGGCCCTCGACGATCACACCGGCGAATTGCCGCACGAAGGCGCGCTGGTGGTCATCTGCGCGTCGTACAACGGGAAGCCGCCGGACAACGCCGAGCGCTTCTGCCGCTGGATCACCGACTCGGCCACTGCAGCCGACGCCGCGTCCGGGTTGGCCTTCTCCGTCTTCGGGTGCGGCAACATGGACTGGGCCTCGACCTACCAGGCCGTACCCACCCTGATCGACGTCCAGCTCGAGGCCCACGGAGCGAATCGTGTGCAGCCTCGGGGCGAGGGTGACGCCCGGGGCGACTTCGACGGACAGTTCTCGGAGTGGTATGCCAACCTCTGGTCCAATCTGGCCGAAACCTTGACGCTACCGGAGGAAGCACAGGAGGTGGCCAGCACCGAGCCACGGCTGAGCCTCACCATGGTGAACCGTCAGACGACCAACCCCGTCGTGGTGTCCTACCGGGCCCAGCCGAGCACCCTGGTGGCCAACCGGGAGCTGCTGGGAGGCAACGGGCGGTCCGCCCGGCACGTCGAGCTCCGGCTGCCCGCCGGCGTCGGAGTACGCCACCGGCGACCACCTCGGCGTGCTGCCGCGCAACAACGTCGACCTCATCCGGCGGGTGTTGGCCCACTTCAATCTCGACGCCGGCACGTACGTGACCATCGCTCCCACCAGTGGTGGCGCCTACACCCACCTGCCGCTGCGTGAGCCGGCGCCGCTCCTCGGCATCCTGGGCAGTTGCGTCGAGCTGCAGGACATGGCCAGCCGCACGGATCTGGCGACAATGGCCCGCTACACGTCCGATCCGGAGGAGCGCGCGCAACTCGAGAAGATGTCCGCCATCGATGACGAGGGCCGGGCGGCCTATCGCGAGCGGGTGGCCGCGCGCCACCGATCCGTGCTCGACCTGCTCGGGGAGTTTCCCAGCTGCGACCTGCCGTTCGAGGTGTACCTCGACCTGCTGCCACCACTGAGGCCGCGGTACTACTCGATCTCCTCCTCGCCGGCGGCCACCAGTACCTGCGCCCTGACGGTCGGGGTGCTGCGTGGTCCGGCTCGCAGTGGGGAAGGAGAGTATTGCGGGGTCGCCTCCGGTCATCTGGAGGCCGCCATGGAAGGCAGCACGGTGTTCACTTTCGTGCGCAAACCGACGATTCCGTTCCGACCACCGGAGAACCCGCACATCCCGATGATCATGGTTGGAGCAGGCACCGGGATGGCTCCGTTCCGCGGCTTCCTGCAGGAGCGGGCCGATTTGAAGGATCGCGGCGCACCGATCGGGGAATCGATCCTCTTCTTCGGCTGTCGGGACTCGGCGACGGACTTCCTGTACGCCGATGAGCTGAAAGCCTTCGAGGCCGCCGGCGTCACCAAACTGCAGGTTGCGTTCTCCCGGGAGCCAGGTCAACCCCGCACGTACGTCCAGCAGCTTATCGAGCGCGAGCGGGACCATGTCTGGGACCTGATGGCGGCCGGTGCGGTGATTTACGTCTGCGGCAACGCCAGCACGATGGCACCGGGGGTACGGGCGGCCTTGACGGACATGTACAAGGCCAAAACCGGTGGGTCCGATGAGGCGGCCGACGAATGGCTCGCCGGGCTGCGAGCCTCCGACCGCTACTTGGAGGACATCTGGGGCGAGATGGCGGTGGCGGTATGACAATGTGGGCATCAGAGTCCGGCCGACGCAGTTCTGCGAACGTCCCTGAACGAGGCGGTGCAGATGGAGAGCGGGTTGGGTTTCACGCCTCATGAGTTCGACTCGCGCATCCTCCGCGGCGCTCGGACAAGGGGAACGCTGAGCGGACCTTGCCGTCTGCGGATGATGACGCCCTCCAGTCAGCCGGTCAAGATAGCGGGCAGCCGCAGGTCGGAGTCGACGTCAACTCGGTATCCACCCTGAAGTCGGTGAACCGTTCGACGAGCTCGGGCCAGTCGGCAAGGATTTCCCGCGCGATGCCAGGCACGGAACAGTAGCATCGCGCGAGTGACGGGTGAGGGACTCCGGGGCATGCTCGGCAACGCCGCGGGCGCGTTCACCAGCAACTTCCGAAACCCCAACCTGCGGCGCGCCCAGCTCAGCTTCCTGGGAGCCTGGACGGCGGAGTGGGCGTTCACCGTGGGGCTCGGGATCGTTGCTTACCGGGACGGCGGTGCGGCCGCCGTCGGACTGGTGGGACTCCTTCGGATGGCCCCGTCCGCGATCCTGACCCCGCTGCTATCGCCGCTGGCCGACCGAGGCCGCCGGGAACGGGTGCTGATCCTGGTCTCCACGCTGCGTGGTGTCGTCACCGCTGCAGTTGCGGTCGTGGTGGGCATGGGCGGACCACCGCAGATCGTCTACGCGCTGGCCGTGTTGTCGACCATCGCTGCCACGCTCTATCGCCCGGCGCACTCCGCGTTGCTGCCATCGCTCTGCCATACCGGATACGAGCTCGCCAGCGCCAATGTGGTCCGTGGGTTGCTTGACGCCGCCGCCACGTTGGTGGGTCCGCTCCTGGCAGCGGTGCTGTTGCAGTTCACCGATGTGACCGTCGTCTTCGCTGCCGCTGCGTGCGCCTCGTTGTGGGCCGCAGCCCTGCTGTTGCGGCTGAACTACGACGCACCCCCGCGGCCATCTGCCCCGAGAGTGACCAACCTGATGAGGTCGGCCGCCGAAGGCGTTGGAGTCGTCAGCCGGAACCGCGACCTCGCTCTCATCATGGGCCTTGCCGCGGCGCAGTCATTCACCCGAGGTGCGCTGACCGTACTCACCGTGGTGGTGGCCATCGAGTTGCTGGGCACCGGCGAACCGGGTGTGGGCATGCTCACCGCCGCCATCGGGGCGGGTGCCGTCCTGGGTTCAGTCGCCGCGTCGTTGCTGGTCGGCACTCGGCGCCTCGGCGCGTGGTTCGCGGTCGGGGTGGCCCTGTGGGGTGTGCCGGTCACGCTGATCGGCGTCTTTCCCCAACAGGTCGCGGCGTTGGGTCTCTTGGCCTGTGTCGGCGTCGGGAACTCGCTGATCGATCTCGGGGGGTTCACGCTGCTGGCCAGACTGGCCGCCGACGAAGTGCTGGCGCGGGTCTTCGGAGTGTTGGAGAGCTTGGTCGCCCTGTCCGTCGGGGTGGGAGCGATCGTCGCATCGCTGGTGGTCGACTGGGCCGGCGTACGTCCTGCGCTCGTGGCCATAGGTCTGCTGTGTCCGGTCCTCGCCGTGTCGTCCTGGCACCGGCTGGTCGGAATGGACCGGTCCATCGGCGTACGCGACCACGACATCGACATGTTGCACACGGTGGCCATGTTGAACGTCCTGCCCTTGCCGGCCATCGAGCAACTCGCCCGCGGCGTGGAGTCGGTCGACGTGCCCGCCGGTCAAGTCGTGTTCAATCAAGGCGACGCCGGGGACCACTATTTCGTGATCGAGTCGGGCGAGGCCGATGTGATCGGGGACGGAGCCACCGTGGCAACGCTCGGTCCGGGAATGGGGTTCGGAGAGATCGCGCTGCTGCGGCGGACCCGCCGGACGGCCACGGTGCGAGCCACCAGCGATCTCCGGCTGAAGGCGTTGCGCTCCGACCGCTTCCTTCCAGTCGTGCTCGGCTACACACCGAGCGCCCGGCGAGGCCGGGGCGGTGGTTGACTCGATGCTCGACCGGTTCACCCCCCGTGACGACCCTGAGCAACCGCCTCAATAGCAGAGGGTCAGATGCCGCCTGGCTCGGTCCGGGAAGCATTGGGTGATGCGTTCGACCTGCGTCGAGAGTGCGGGCGGTTGTTAGGCTCTCGCATGACGTCTGGCCGCTCGCTTCTCCTGATCGCTGACATCGGCGGCTACACCGAGTACATGCGATCCCATCGGATGAGCCTGGCGCATGCCGAGGTGAACACCGCCCGGCTGCTGGAGAAGGTGATCGATGCCGTGCCCCGAGTTCGACCTGATCGAGATCGAAGGTGACGCAGCCTTTCTCGCTCGTCAGGCCGACACGGTGGACGGTGACGCAACGGTCGCCCTGACTCTCGACGCCGCCATGGCCATGCACCGGGCGTTCCACGTCGAGCGGCAGTATGTCGCGACCAACCTGTGCCCGTGCAACAGTTGCACCCAGGCGACCAACCTGAAGCTCAAGTTCGTCGCGCACATCGGCGAGGTCGCCACCCAGACGATCAGGCAGCGGCGCAAGCTCGTCGGGATCGACGTCATCCTCGTCCATCGGCTGCTGAAGAACCCGGTCGAGGTCCCCGAGTACCTGCTCCTCTCCGAGGAGCTTTACCACACCGCGAACGCCCCGACTGCCTGGTCCCGCGCACGAGGTGTCTCAGGACCTCGAGGGGATCGGCCCGGTTCGGGCGTACTTCGTGGACGTGGCGGACCTCCCGGGTTCACCCACTCCCCTGCCGGATCCATCCGTGCTCGAACGCCTCCGGAGGACCTTGGCCGTCGCCGGCTCCGGCATGCCGTACATGCTGGGCTTACGCCGCCGGCGCGATGCCGCCTCCGCTTTCTGAGGTCTGCGGTTCGATGGCGATCGTGGCGTCACCTCAGTGAACGGTTCCGGTCGGAGGCCTCCGCGTCTGTTGGGAATCTTCGCCCATCCCGACGACGAAACTCTCTGCGCCGGCGGCACCTTGGCCAAGTACGCGAACGCCGGCTCCGACGTCCGGGTGGTCTCGCTCACCAAGGGCGGAGCGGGCCAGATCAGGGACGCGAGCACGGCGACGCGGCCGACCTTGACATCAGTACGGGAGAAGGAACTCGAGGCGGCCGGAATCGAACTCGGGCTCACCGAGACGAGATGCCTCGACTATCTCGATGGCGGCCTCTCCGATATCGACAGTCGGATCCTGGTCAGGGTCGTATCGGACCTGCTCAGTGAGATCGATCCCGATGTGGTCATCACGTTCGGGCCTGACGGTTTCTCCGGTCATGCTGACCACATAGCCGTCGGAGCAGCGGTCACCGCGGCTTGCTATGAGCGGCGATCCGCTCAACGAATCCGGCTCTTCCATTGCCAGCTGCCGCGAAGTCGGATGCTCTTGCGCGACCGCCTGGCTGAGTGGGTCGTCGAGTTGGCCGCCCGCTTCAAGGGCCCGAAGGATTTCGTGCGCGCACTGTGGGTCTTTTCGCGCGAGGCGATCGGCGCTCGGGATATGCGGCCGACTTGGTGAATGTCGAATGGTTTCCATCCGGCGCATACCTCATCGAACAGGGCGAGGTCGCGACGATGATGTACTTTCTGCTGTCGGGGACTGTGGAGATACGGCGAGAGGACGAGGACGGTCAGGTCCGAGTGGTCGACCGGTCGGGCCCGGGGGAATTCATCGGAGAAGTGGGCATCGCCACGGGCCAGCCTCGCAACGCCCATGTGGTCGCCGTGGATGACGTGACCAGCCTGACATTCTTCGCAGCTGAATTCGTCCCCCAAGACGGACGAGCGGAGCAGGCCCAGCATTTCCGGACCAGATCACTTCCGTCAGGCGATCAGATTGACGCCAGGGTGAGCACGGGCATCGACGTCTCTGACTTCGTCGGCCACAAGATCCGAGCCACGGCCGCGCATCGCTCTCAGTATCCGATTGATCCGAGCATGTTCCCCGATCCAATTCTTCGTGAGATGTTCGGCATCGAGTACTTCACGCGGGTCTTGCCCGAGCGGGAGCTCGACACCTCGCTCCTCGACGAATAGGCCACCGGCAGCCAACGACGTCGCGTACCCGAGAGCGTTAGAGCTCCGCCGCCACGTCGTCGAACAAGGCCGTTGAGAAGTACCGCTCCATCCGGTCGGGCAGAACTGTGGCCACGTGGTGCCCGGGGCCAAGGCGGGCGGCAAGCCGCCGCGCTGCGGCGATGTTGAGCCCGCTCGACGGGCCAATGCCCAAGCCGCGCCGACCGAACTCTCGCGCGGTAGCCATTGCCTCGGGCTCCGGGACCAGCACAGCATCCTCGAGTCCAACGGCGTGAGGGTCGAGGAGCCGGCTCATGCCCTCGACGATGCCCGGTATTCCCCCGACGACCTCTCGGTCACCTTCGGCAGTGAGCGTCGCCGTCGGCATCGCTTGGGCGATGATCGTGTCGTAGCCGTGGTCCCGCAGCGCGTGCGCCACGCCCATCAACGTGCCGCCAGTGCCCACCCCGGCGACGAAGCCGTCCAGCCGAACGCCGACCTGCTGGATGAGCTCGGGTCCAGTCGAGTGTTGATGCGCGAACACGTTGCGCGGATTCTCGAACTGCCGGGCGGCGTACAGGTCCGGCTCTGTGCCGGAGTCGTGGAGCAGAGCAGCGACCGCTCCGTCCATGCCCTGCTCGGCAGCAGTGAGAACCACGTCGCCACCGAGCCGACGAATCATCAGGACCCGCTCTCCGCTGACTGTCTTGGGCATGTACGCCCGAAACGGCACACCGACAGTGGCGCAGACCATGCTCAACGCGATCGAGGTCGACCCGCTCGACGCCTCAACCACGACGGTGGAGGGAGACACCTCGCCCGAGGCGATCGCATAGGCAACGATGTTCGTCGCCATCCGGTCCTTGGTGCATCCGCTGGGCAGCAGGTAATCGAGCTTCAACCAGAGGGTGCATCCGCTCCGCTCATCCTCGAACGGGATGGTGGGAGTTTCGAGTGGGAGCCGCAACAGCCATGACGCACGCTCGATGAACCTCGATTGAACCTGACCCATCACCGTCTCCTGTCGGCCCATGATCCCAACCCTGATCCGTCACGGGACTGAGGCCAATCATGGGCGGGCATCCGCGGATGCACTCGCGACTCGAACGGTAACAGGCCGGTCCGAGTGCAAGCCGGGATGCGGTGGCGGCGGGAGACGCCGCGGCCATGCCATGCAGGATCGGGGCTAAGGTGTCGCCTAGCGATCCTGCCCTTGCGTCCCAGGATCGTTTCCCGCCGATCCCATCGACACTCACGGAGAACGCGCTTGAATGCGGAGCGACCAGCAACGATTCGAGCCGTCTGCCCGTTTCGACTCGTCGTTGACGAGGATCTGGACCAGCTCATCCGAGAGACCACGATGATCGACGCGCCCGCCGGCTCGACGCTCTTCGAAGAGGGCGACCCAGCAGACGGCGTCGCTGCCATCCTCGAAGGCGGGATCGAGATCCTCAAGCAGGGCCGGATCCTCGCCGTGCTGGGCCCCGGTTCGGTTCTCGGCGAACTCTCGATGTTCGTGCCATCCGCCTCTCGCACTGCTACCGCCAGAGCGAACTCTCCGGTGCGGATGATCAAATGGCGTGCGGACGATGTCCGGGGCCGGCTCGACCGGCACGAACGCCTCGCAACGGCAATCGTGGCCGATACGGCTTTCGTGCTCGCGGAGCGGCTCGACCGGCGCACGCAGGATGTCGTCTCCCTGCTCAAAGCCGCCGGCAGTCGCCTTCCGGTGTCGGAGTTGGAACGTTTTCGTAGCCGTGCCGTGGAGTAGCCGCCCGCCAGCCTCGGTTGATCGCGGCACGCTCTCCCCGTCGGGTGCGCGGCTGACCAGTCATTGTCGCTGGTGGATCGCCGAGGTCGACCGGCTGCTAGCCGTTTGGTCCGTTGTGCGCGTAAAGCACCCCGAAATTCGCGGATTTCCGTCGATCTGGTCCGTTGTGCGCACAAACGTTCCAGAAGGGCCTTGCGCTCCCCACTCTTGAAGGCTTCGGCGGCGGCACTGCAATCACGGCCGGCCACGGGCTCGTGGGATGATCCGACCAGCGGCCAGCGCAACTCCTGACCGACCCAGCCGTGTCCAGCGAAGGACGGTTCCCATCATGGCTTCTCAGACGCCCGGCTCGGCTCCCGCCACCGAAGCAGGCGCTCGGTCCCAAACCTTCCAGGCCAAGGCCCCGGCCACCCGGCCGTTCGGCGCCGAGGGGTTCGGCTCCTCGGACGCCACTGTGCTGCGCTGGCTCGGGATGGCCGGGTTCCTGATCAACAGCCGGGGCACGACCCTGATGGTCGATCCGCTGCTGGGCGGCTTCGACATGCCGATCATGATCGAGATGCCCATCACCGCGAACGACGTCCCGCGGCTGGACGCCGTTCTCGTCACCCACAGCGACAACGATCACTACAGCGTCCCGACCTGCCGGGACCTGGCCTCGGTGACCGCTGCGTACCACTCGACCCGATACGTCGCCTCCTTGATGGACCAGGAGCGTCTGCCCGCGCACGGGCACGGTATCGGCGACACGTTCGCGGTCGGCGACGTCAGGGTCACCACCACCCCGGCCGACCACGCCTGGCAGAACGAGTCTCCCGGCGCCAGCGAGCACGTCTTCGCCCCCGATGACGCCTGCGGGTTCTGGCTCGAGACTCCCGACGGGATCATCTGGGCGCCCGGCGACTCCCGCCTCATCCCCGACCACCATCTCCAGATGCCCGCCCCCGACGCGATGCTGTTCGACTTCTCCGACAGCGAGTGGCACTTCGGTCTCGATGGTGCGATCACCATGGCCAACGCCTACCCCGACACACCGCTCCTGCTGCACCACTGGGGCTGCGTCGACGCTCCCGACTTCCCGCCGTTCAACGGCAACCCGCAGGACGTGTACGACCGGGTCACCAACCCGGGCCGGGTTCAGCTCCTGGCTCCCGGCCAGCCGTACGTCCTCAGCCGGCTCTGATGCGCGCCGTCAGTTCGGCCTTGCTGCCGACCGTCGCGTTCGACGGTGTCCTTTCCTAGCGACTGCCCATGAGGCGCCGTTGGCTGTTCGGGGATCAGCTCGGTCCGGCGTTCCTCGACGCCCCGGACCAGCCGGTGCTGATGATCGAGGCCCACAGCGTCCTGCGTCGGCGGGCGTTCCACCGGCAGAAGGCGCACCTCGTGCTGTCGGCGATGCGGCACCGGGCGGCTGAGCTCGGCGGCCGGGTCGTCTATCTCACCGCCGAGACCTACCGTGAGGGACTGGCGCAGGTCGACGAGCCGCTGGACGTCGTGCAGCCGACGTCGTGGGCGGCGCTGCACCTGGTCGACCGGCTGGCCGCGGAGCGGGACATCGAGCGGCTGCCCGCCCGCGGGTACGCGACCTCTCGCGCCGAGTTCACCCGATGGGCCGAGGCCCGCGGGGGCAGACGGTTGCTGATGGAGGACTTCTACCGGGACGCCCGGCGGCGGCTCGATGTGCTGATGGAGGGCGCCGAGCCGGTCGAGGGGCGCTGGAACTTCGACGCCGACAACCGCGAGCGGCCGCCGAAGACGCAGACGCTCGGACTGCCCGAGCCGTGGTGGCCCACCGAGGATGACATCGACGCCGAGGTGCGGGACGACCTCGACCGATTGGAGCGGGACGGTGTCCGGTTTGTCGGCGAGGACGCCCCGCGAACCTTCGCGGTGACCCGGACCGAGGCCCTCGCTGCCCTGGACGACTTCGTCGAGCACCGGCTGCCGACCTTCGGCCGCTACGAGGACGCGATCCTGACCGGCGACCGCTGGATGGCTCACTCGCTGCTCTCCGCCCCCCTCAACCTCGGACTGCTGGAGCCGCACGAGGAGGTGGACGCCGCCGTCGAGGCCTACCGCGCCGGCGCCGCGCCGATCGCCGCCGTCGAGGGCTTCGTCCGTCAGGTGATCGGCTGGCGGGACTACATCTGGCACCTCTACTGGTATCTCGGGGAGGACTACCGGGAACGCAACACGCTGCAGGCCAAGGCCGACCTGCCGACCTGGTTCACCGACCTGGACCCGTCCGGCACCGAGGCGGCATGCCTCTCCTGGGCCCTCACCTCGGTCCGCGAGTCCGGCTGGACCCACCACATCCCGCGTTTGATGGTCCTCGGCAATTACGCGATGCAGCGAGGCTGGAGCCCGCAGCAGCTCACCGACTGGTTCCATCGCAGCTTCGTCGACGGCTACGACTGGGTGATGGTGCCCAACGTCGTCGGGATGTCGCAGCATGCCGACGGCGGCGTGCTCGCGACCAAGCCGTACGTCGGCGGCGGCAACTACATCAACACCATGAGCGACCACTGCCACGACTGCGTGTACGACCCCAAGGTCCGGGTCGGTGCGAACGCCTGCCCCTTCACCGCCGGGTACTGGATGTTCCTGCACCGCAACCGGGACCAGTTGGCTGGTAACCACCGGCTGACCCGCTCGTTCACGAGCCTGGACCGGTTGTCCGACCTGGACCAGCTCATCGCGGACAACCCGGATCTGACCTAGACGAAGGACCTCTGCGGACAGCTGCGGAGCGTCCGTGAACGAATGTTCCGCCGGGTGGCGCGGTTGAATGGGCGCGGTCAGCTCGCGCGGGGGCCGTTTGGTCCGTTGTGCGCGGAGGCAGCCGCGAAATCCGCCGATTTGCGGCCTTCTGGTCCGTTGTGCGCGCAGACGGCTCAAGGGACGATCGGCCGCTCCAGCGTGGGTTCGGCGTGCGCGGCGGCTTTGCCGATACGGCTGGCCACGGTGATGATGAGCAGCGCGATCACGGTGAGGGCCGCGCAGGTGAGGAAGATGCCGGGTTGCCCGACGGCGGTGAGGGAGCCGATCGCGATGATGGGGCCGGAGACGATGGCGCCGACTCGCCGGGTGTTCATGTAGAGCCCGGTGGACAGTCCCGGCCGGGGGATCATCTGTTGGAAGAGCGGTAGCCCGACGCCGGCGATGCCGGCGAAGGACCAGGCATTCAGCAGTTGCAGGCCGATCAGCAGCACCGGACCGGTGACGAACGCCAGTCCCAGGAAATAGGCGATACCGGCCACGCAACTGGTGGCGATCAGCCCGAGGAGGGAGTGTCGCTCGCCGAGCCGGCCGATGAGCAGCAGCGCCGGCACCTCGAGGGCGGCGGCCACGCCCAGAGCGATGCCGGCCCACATGACGTCGATGTGCATGGTCTCGGTGACGTAGAGGGTCATGATCGTCATGGCCGTGGCGTTGGTTGCCTGGAGCAGGATGAACGCGGCCATGATCAACACGATCCCCAGGCGTCCGACCGGCGAATCGTCCTCGGTCGCGCCCGCGGTCTTGGACTGCGCTCCGTCGGTGGCGGCGGCCGCGCGGGCCGCGGCGTTGCGGTGGCTGATCATGATCGCGGTGGTGGCGATGTTGAGGACAGCCACGGCGGCGATGGCGAGCAGGATGGCGCGGTTGCCGAACCAGCCGATGATGAAGGTGGCCAGCGGCGGTCCGGCCACCCAGGCCACGGACACGATCGCGCGGGTGTTCACGATGTCCACGGGACGCGCTCCGGCGTGCCGGAGGTGGGCGAACAGCATCGAGCTGCCCACCCCGGCGGGACCGCCGATCACGAACAGGGCGATGGTGGCGAGCGGCAGGGAGGTGACGAAGGCCAGCACGACCGCGAGCAGCAGGGTCAGTGCTCCGCAGACCAGCATCGGGCCCAGATAGTCGTGCTTCTTGTCGGCGTACGCGGGCAGCAGGAGGGAAGCGACGAAGCCACTGGCGTTGTAGATCGCCAGCACCCAGCCCACTTCGGCGGTGGTGGCGCCGTAGAGGTCGACCAGGATCAGCGCCAGAGCCGGGCTGAGGAACGCGAGTTGCAGCCCCCACAGCAGCGCCGAGGACGGCACCAGCAGTCGTCGCACCATCGTGGTCCCTCAGATGCCGTTGTTCAGCGCAAGGGTGGACACGTCAGGCATTGTTCATCTCGTCTCTCTCGGTCGATCGCCGAGGTCGGTGGAAGATGCACGCGCATGCGGTCAGTCGTGCGTGGCCGGGTCGGTTGCGTGGCGCTGGGTGGCGGTCCAGGTGGCGAGAAGTTTCAACTGGTCCTCGGCCTGGGAACCGGCGTCGGCGGTGTAGGCGATCAGAGTCAGGTCGTCACCGGCCAACTCGAGCGCGTTCCCGGTGAGCTCGATGTCGCCGACCACCCGATTGTGGAGCCGCTTACGGGCGGTCCGGTGCAACCGGACGTTCTGCCGGGCCCACCGGGCCACGAACTCGTCACTGCGGGTCGCCAACTCCCCGATCAGATCACTGAGCGTCTTGTCCCGCGGATCACGGCCGGCCTGGGCCCGCAGCGCCCCGACGAGATCGTCGGCCACGTGGTCCCAGTCCAGGAAGAAGCCGCGAGAGTGGGGATCCAGGAACAGGAATCGGGCCAGGTTCAACGGCAACCGGTCGTCGTCCAGGACGCCACCGTAGAGGGCCTGGCACAGCTCGTTCGCGGCGACGATCTCCATCCCCGAGGTCCGTAGGTAGGCAGGAATCGCAGTCATCCCGGCCAGAATCGACTGGAGCGCGGGTCGCGGTTCACCCGCGGGCTTGCGCCGCGGCGTGGGTGCAACAGCGCCGATCGGGTGGCGGGCCAGGTCGAACAGGTGCTGCCGCTCGGCCTCGTCGAGCTGGAGTGCCCGCGCCAGCGCCTCCAGAACCGATGCCGATGCGCCCGCCAGATTGCCGCGCTCCAGCCGGGCGTAGTAGTCGACGCTGACCCCGGCGAGCATGGCGACCTCCTCGCGGCGCAAACCCTTCACCCGCCGCCGGTCGCCATGGATGGCGAGGCCGGCCCGCTCAGGAGTAAGCCGGGCGCGGCGGCTGACCAGGAAGTCCTGGACCCCTTTGCGGTCGTTCATGCCCTCCACGCTAGAGGTGGTCGGGCCGGCGAAACAGGACCTGTCAGTACCCGGCTCACCGGGTCCTTGCTGGACACGTCTGACCTATGTGCCCTGTCGGTCTCAGCCACGCCTGCCGTGAGCGGTCAGTCCTGGCTCCCCTCCGGTGGGGGCGGTAGGAGACTGGACCCGGTGGTGGACGCCTGGCTGGTCATCGGCGAGGCAAACCATGCTCGCCGGCCCTCGGATTGATCAGGTCTGTTTCGCGGGGAGCCAGCGCGAGAGCGTGCTGTCGAGATCGTCCGGATTGACCGGTTTAGGGAGGTAGTCGTCCATCCCGGCCAGCAGGCAGCGCTCGCGCTCGCCCATGCCGACCCCGGCCGTCATCGCGATCACCGGCGTACGAGTGCCGCGCCCTTCGATCCGCCTGATCTCTTCGGTCGCCGCGTACCCGTCCATGTCGGGCATCTCGCAGTCCATCAGGACGGCGGCGAACGTGTTGCGCTGGTACGACGCGATCGCCTCGAATCCGTTCCCGGCGACGGCGGTGCTGAAGCCGAGGTACTCGAGGATGGACACGGCGACGAGCTGATTGACGTGGTTGTCCTCCACGACCAACACGTGTCCGCGGCTCCCGGGCGGATGGGTCACCGCAGGGGCCGACGTACTGCGCTCGGGAACGCTGGGACAACGGATGGCTTCTTGGAGCGCAGTGTGGAGACGCGCCAGCTGAACGGGTTTGGTCAGCCGGACGGCGATGCCGTTGGCGCGTGCCTCCTCGGCGGTCACGTCAGGCACTGAGGTGAGCAGTAGGAGCTCGACGCCGGCCAGTGTGGAGCGGCGGGAGATGCGCCCCGCCAGTTCCAGCCCGTCCATGCCCGGCATGGACAGGTCCAGCAGAGCCAGCTCGTACGGTGCCTCGGTCGCGGCCGCCTCCTCGAGGAGGACCAGGGCCGAGACGCCGTCCTGGGCGACGTCGGGATGCATGCCCCAGGCCGTGAGCTGCTCACTCAGGATGAGGCGGTTGGTGTAGTTGTCGTCGACGATGAGCGCGCGCAGGCCGGCCAGCCCGAGCGTGGAGCGGGCCGGCGCTGTGGCCGTCTCGGCGGCGGCGGCCTGGAGCGGCAGGGTGAACCAGAAGGTGCTGCCGTGACCGAGCTCGCTCTCGACACCGAGCTCGCCGCCCATGGCGGCGACCAGTTGCTGACAGATCGCGAGGCCCAGACCAGTACCGCCGAAACGACGCGTGGTGGACGAGTCGGCCTGGGAGAACGGCTCGAACAGGCGCTTCCGGTCGGTGTTCTCCAGGCCCACGCCGGTGTCGATGATCTCGAAGCGCACCACCGGACCGTCAGCGGTCTCGCCGGCCAAGTGGGCCCGGACCACCACCTCGCCCCTGTCGGTGAACTTCACCGCGTTCGAGGCGAGGTTCAGCAGCACCTGGCGGAGACGCGACGGATCCCCGCGAACGCTCAACGGCAGTTCCGGCGAGCAGTAGGCCAACAGCTCGATACCCTTGACCCGGGCCGACTCAGCGACCAGCTCCGCTGCTTCCTCGACGACCTGGACGAGGTTGAAGTCGATGACGTCCAGCTCGAGCTTGCCGGCTTCGATCTTGGAGAAGTCGAGGATGTCGTTGATGATGCTGAGCAGCGCCTCCCCGGCCAGGTGGACCCCGTCCACGTACTGGCGCTGACGGTCGTCGAGCGATGTGTTCCGCAGCAGGCCGGTCGAGCCCGATCACGCCGTTCATCGGCGTCCGGATCTCGTGGCTCATGGTGGCCAGGAACGCCGACTTGGCGCGCGATGCCTCCACCGCGACGTCCCGGCTCGCGCGGGCTTCGGTCCGCGCGCGACTCTCGGACTGCAGAAGTCGAGCAGTCCGGGCAAAGCTGAGCCCCAGCAGGACGGCCACACTGATCAGGATCGGGAGGACAGCCTGGTCACCGCCCCGGAGATCGTTGACGAAGTGCAGCACCAGCGGGACCAGGATCGGGGCGGTCGCGATGCCCAGCTTCAGGAAGAGATGGTCCGGTCGTGCGTCGTCGGCGGCAGGGGCTGTGATGGCCGCGGGCCGTCGCCAGGCCGAGGTGGCGATCAGGATCGCACCGAGCATCCAGCCGGCATCGAGGAACGCCGACCACCGTGGGGGAGACCGAGAGCAGATTCCCGACGTCCGCCACCAGCCAGCAGGCGATCCCGACGGCGAAGGCGAGTCCGATGGTCGACCGCGAGCGCCGGGTCATCAGCATCCGCGCGACCATGGCCAGCAGAATCGCGTCGAGAACCGGGTACGACGCCCAGATGAGCCGCGTGAAGCTGGAGACGGTGGTGTCGGCGACGATGCCCGCGATCGAGAAATCCCAGAAGATGAGCACGCTGACGACGACGATCGTGAGCGCGTCGATGATGGCCTCCGGATCCAGCCGGGCTCCGGCACCGGTCCCGACCAGCGTGCCGAGCACCAGGGCGGCGGCCAGGCCGACGTAGGCCAGGAGGTAGGCTGCGTCGGCCATCGAGACACTGGGCTGCTCGCCACTCCATAGGTAGAGGTACCAGATCAGGTCACCGAGCGCGGACGCGGTGACCCCCGCAGCGATGAGGACCGGGATGCGAGACGCTCCCCGCGGGCGGCGCAGGACGCCTATCCACGCCATGACCGCGGCACCGCCCACGGCGGCGAGAAAGGTGGCGTCACCCAGTGGACCTGTGGGCGACAGCAGATGAACCGCCAGCAGGACCAGCGTCGTTGACACGAACGCGACTCTGACCCAGCGCGTACTCAACGGGGCAACGGCAGCGCGCTCGGCGTCATTCAGACCGGTGCCAGACATCGGGTACAACTTTCTTGTTACCCCGATGTGCGCAAACGGCCAATACTGCCGACAACAGGGTAACCCGGGACCGTCGCCGGCGCCGATACCGTTGACTGATGCTGAACCTGGAGTACTGGCACGTGGACGTGTTCAGCCGCGTCGCCTTCCAGGGGAACGGCCTGGTGGTCGTACGAGACGATGCCGGGCTGTCGACCGCGGTCCAACAGGCGCTGACGCGTGAGGTCCGCCAGTTCGAAACCGCTTTCCTGAGCGGCGTCGACCTGCCCGGTCGGACCGCGCGGCTGCGCATCTTCACCGAAGACGAGGAACTGGGCTTCGCCGGTCACCCGGTGTTGGGTGCCGGCGCCGTGCTGCACAGCCTGCTGACGGCCGCCGCGGCTGAGGAGACCTGGCGGTTGAGTGTCAGCGGCCGCGACCTCACCGTGCGTACCCGCGGACGGGACGGCTGGATCGACGCATCGATGGACCAGGGACCGGCCCATCTCGCCGAGGCCGTGCCCGGTGAGCTGGCCGAGCGCTACCGACGAGCCCTCGGCCTGGATGCCCAGATGATGCATCCCGACCTCCCGGTGCAGGTGGTGAGCACCGGCTTGCCGTACCTGATGGTGCCGGTGCGTCCCACGGGATTGCCGCTTGCACGCATCCAGGGTCCCGGCTTCGAGGCGCTGCTGGCCGAGAGCGGGGCCAAGTTCGCGTACCTGCTCGATCCCGCGGCGCCCGAGGGTCGGAGCTGGGACAACGCCGGTCGGATCGAGGACATCGCCACGGGTAGTGCAGCCGGTCCGGCGGCCGCGTACCTTATCCACCACGGCGTGCACTCAGGAGATTCGAAGCTGCACATCGCCCAGGGCCGCTTCACCGGCCGCCCCAGCGTCATCGACGTCATCCGCGACCGCAGCGACGGGCATCTCTGGGTGGGCGGACCGGTAGCCGCGGTGGCCACTGGCCGCTTCCACGCCCAGTTGGCCGGCTGAGCGCCCGGCGAGGAAGGTCCGGTCAGGTGCTGGGCACCGTCCGGGGCATCAGGAACACCGGAACGGGTGCGTTGCGGACGATCTTGGAAGCGTGCGAGCCCAGGAAGAAGCGGCTGACGGCCGAACTGCTGGTGCCCACCGCCAACACCTCCCCGTCCCTCCACGACACATCAGCCATGGCCTCGGCCCAGGAGCCACCCTGGCCGATCACGATGTCCACCGGGGCGGCCATCGAGCCGGCACCGAGGGCCTGCTTGATGTCGGCTTCGATGTGGTTGGCCCACTCGTTGACCACCAGGTCCTCGACCTCGGGCTCGATGCTCCCGACCGCCGCGGTGAGTGGCCGGACGGCGAAGCAGGCGACCCGCAGCGACGCCCCGATGTCCTCGGCCACCGAGGCGGCGGTGAGCAGCAGGTCGCTGTCTCGGTCCGCGCGTCCGAAGGCCACGGTGACCCGGGATACCCGCGCGCTCGCCGTGCGGGTCTCGAAGCCCCTGGGAGCGAGCGTCACCGGGATGTCGGTGCTATGCAGGATGCGCTCGGCCACCCCACCCAGCGAGACCGAACCCAGCACACCGCCGGAGGACGAGCCGAGGGCCACCAGGACGGCGTTGCGCTCGCGAGCGACCTCGAGCAGCCCGGTGGCGACCGACCGGGCGTGGTGGGTGACCAGTTCCACGGACAGGTCCGGGCCGATCTGGGCGCGGGCCGCGGCGAGTGCGTCCGCGACGGCCTGCTCCTGAAAGGCCAGATACTCCGCGTCGGCCCGGTACGGGTTCGGCGGCCACGGAGTCGGGACCACCGTCGCCACCACCACGTCGTCGTGGACTGAGCGGGCGAGCATCGACCCCAGGTGCACCGCCGCGGCGCCCCGCTCGTTGGGGGCGAGACCGATCACGATGGTCATCGGCCGGTCCGGCTAGACACCGACGGGAGCGGACTCGACGACCACGTGGGTGATCGGGATGTCGTAGGTCTCCCGGGCACGGTCGACCACGTCGTAGCGGAGCCACGCCGAACGATCTTCGGGATGGGTGCAGATGACGAGCCGGTCCGGCTTGAAGTCCGCCACCGCATCGGCCAGCGCCCGGAGTGGCCGGAAGTTGCCGAGGGCACCGTCCGCGCGCAGGTTCTCCGCCCGCAGGATCTCCAGCGTTCGGTCCAGTCGGGCCTGAGCAGCCTCGGTGGTGGCTTGCCAGACGAACGCGGCTCCCTCGAGCATCGCCTGGCCGGTGTCGATCGGGTTGGCCGGAACGCAGACGAAGTACTCGGCGTTGCGGGCCTTGTCGATGGCCCGGAGTTCGTCGAGCAACTCGTCGCCGTTGACCGTCTCGTTGGCCAGGACCAGGACGCGTTCGGCGGGTGCACCCGGCACTCCGGGCGCAGCGGCGACCTCGCTCGGCGCCCTGCCGCGGAGTCTCTTGGTCGCGAAGAAGAGGATGACCACGATCGCCCAGGAGGCCAGGCTGAGCAGAAGCTGCGTCCGGGCGTCCTCGTCGAACGCCATCTGCGCCAGCACGGCGAGAATGGCCGCGACGACGACGAAGGACAGGACCGGGAAGGCCCACATCTTGACCGTGAGCTTCTCCGGCGCGGTTCGCCGGCGCAGGATGATCTGCGAGATGGCGATCAGCAGGTAGACGAACAAGATCACGGCGCCGGAGGAGTTCAGCAAGAAGGAGAACACCCGGTCCGGGGACACCGCCGCCGCGATGACGCACAGGAAACCGACGACGGTCGAGCTGAGGATGGCGGCCATCGGGACACCCGCCCGGTTGACCGACATCAGCCCGACCGGGGCCTCGCGGCGAGCGGCCAGCACGAACAGCATCCGCGAGGACGTGTACAGACCCGAGTTGAGGCAGGACAGCACCGCGGTCAGGACCACGGCGTTCATGATGTGGTCGGCGTAGGGAATGCCCATCAACTTGAAGGCGGCGACGTACGGCGAGGCCGCGAGCTCGGCCGAGTTCCAGGGCAGGATGACCGCGAGCAGGAAGATCGAGCCGACGAAGAAGACCGCGATCCGCAGGATCACCGAGTTGGTGGCGCGGGCGATCGCCTTGCCCGGGTCGTGCGACTCGGCCGCGGCGATGGTCGCCACCTCAGCGCCCACCATGGAGAAGATCACGACGACGATGGCCGAGAAGATCGCTCCGATCCCGAGCGGGAAGAAACCGCCGTACGCCGTGAGGTTACTGAAATCCAACGACTTGTTCGGCCACACCCCGAGCACGAACAGCGAGCCGAGCGCGATGAACACGATGATCGCGGCCACCTTGATGCCGGCGAACCAGAACTCGAACTCACCGAACGAGGACACCGAGAACAGGTTGGTGAGCGTCATCAAGGTCATCAGGATCAACGAGACCAACCACAGCGGAGCATCGATCCAGTACTGGATCACCTTCGCCCCGGCAACCGCCTCGAAGCCGATCACGATCACCCAGAAATACCAATACAGCCAGCCGACCGAGAAACCGGCCCAGCTCCCCCAACGCGTTCCGGGCGTAATCGGCGAAGGAGCCGGTCGACGGGTTCGCCGTGGCCATCTCACCGAGCATCCGCATCACCAGGATGATCAGCACACCGGTGATCGCGTAGGTCAGGAAGGCCGCCGGGCCGGTACCGGCGATCACCGTGCCGGAGCCGACGAACAGACCGGCGCCGATGACTCCGCCCATCGCGATCATGGTGAGATGCCGCTGCTTCAAGCCCTTCTTGAGCTCGGTGGGTGCTGCTCCCATGTTGTTCACCTCTTGGAAGTTGGATCGGGGGCCTTCCGGCAACGGCGTGGTGAGGGCTTCGACGTGAACCGCAAAAAAGACCCTACGGCTCCGCGCTGACGGTTGTCTCCGGTGGGGGGTTGGTGAACTCGTCGGTCGCGGCATGATGACACCATGACGAGCACCCCGACCGGTCCCAGCGAACGCTCGCTCAAGGTCGCCATCGTCGGCTGCGGCGGAATCGCCCACCAGCATGCGAAGGCCTATGCCGGAACGGGCCGCACCCGATTGGTCGGGCTGGTCGACATCGTCCCCGAACACGCCGAGGCGTACGCCGACGCCTACGGCGGGCCGACCTACCCCGATGTGGCCAGCCTGATGAGCGAGGCTCGCCCGGACCTGGTCAGCATCGCCACGCCGCCCGGTGCGCACGCCGAGGTCGCAGCCGAGGTGCTCCGGGCCGGAGGGTCGGTGCTGATCGAGAAGCCGCCGTGTCCGACCCTGGCCGAGTTGGACCTGGTCGCCGAGGCGGAGCAGGACGGCGGCGGCACCGCGTACGTGGTTTTCCAGCACCGCCACGGGTCCGGCGCCCGCCGGGCCGCGGAACTGCTGGGCTCCGGCGCGCTCGGCCGACCACTGGTCGCGGTGTGCGAGACGTTGTGGTACCGGCCGGAGAGCTACTTCGATCCCGATTGGCGCGGCACCTGGTCCGGCGAGGGTGGCGGTCCGACCCTCGGCCACGGCATTCACCAGATCGACCTCCTGCTCCACCTGCTCGGACCATGGCGGCAGTTGACCGCTACGGCAGTCCGGCAGGAACGCCCGGTGGAGTTCGAGGACGTCTCGCTGATCACGGTCGGGTTCGAGGAGGGTGCCGTCGCCTCGGTGATCAACAGCCTGCTGTCACCCCGTGAGCTGAGCCGGATCCGGATCGACACCACCGCCGGCACGCTCGAGGTCGACCATGTGTACGGGTATCGGGACGCGGACTGGTCGTACTTCCCGCTGCCGAGTGCGGCGGTGACCGCGAGCCTCGGCCGGGACCCCGGCGTTCGCGACGACTCGGGCGCGGTGCCCGCCGCCGCGCCAGACGGGTCAGCCGATGTCTGGACGGCCAGCGCCGGCACCGACGTACCGAGCAACCACGCCGCGCAGATCACCCGGCTGGTCGACGACCTGCTCGCCGGGCGGACCCACCAGACCACGCTGGCCAGCACCCGCGGCACGGTCGAGTTCGTCACCGGCGTGTACACCTCCGCTCTCCTCGGTGGCCCGATCCGCCGAGCCGACCTCGCTCCGGGCCACCGGTTCTACGCGGACCTGACCGGCGGGATGACGGCCGAAGAGATCACCGCCCGGATGACCTGACGGCATCGGCCCCTCTGCTGCCGATCCACCGGGCAGAGCTAAGTTGGGTGGATCGATCAAGGGGGTTCGCTGTGTCCATCCGCATGTCCGTCCGCCGACTGATTCGACCGCTGAGCGTCCTCGTCTGCCTGGTGCTGGTGGCCGCGGGCTGCGCCCCTGGCACCGTCGGCAAGGATCAGGGTGGCGGATCCGGCGGGCAGGTGGTCCTGCGGATGAGCACGTGGGGCAACGACTCGCGGCTGAAGCTGACCGAAGAGGCCGTGGCCGCGTTCCAGCAGGCCAATCCCGGCATCACCGTCAAGGTGGAGAACAGTGAGTTCGGTAGCTACTGGGACAAGCTGGCCACCCAGACCGCGGCCAACGCCCCGCCCGACGTCATCCAGATGGACGAGGCCTACATCGCGGCGTACGGCGGCCGCGGTGCGCTGCTCGACCTGAGCACCCAGTCGTCCGTGCTCGACCTTTCGGAGATGGACGCCAAGGTGCTCGACACCGGCAAAGTCGGCGGCACTCTGGTCGGTGCACCGGTCGGCGTTGCACTCTTCTCGGTCGGGGTCAACCCGGAACTGCTGAAGCAGGCCGGCGTGAAGATGCCCAACGACAAGACCTGGACCTGGGACGACCTGGCCGCCATGTCCTCGACCGTCACCGAGAAGCTCGGCTCCAAGGGCGTCGTCGGGATGGACTTCTTCGGTCTGGGCGCCGCCGAGATCGGCGTCTGGGCCCGCCAGCGCAATCAGGAGGTGTTCCCCACCGAGGGCCAGACCGCCGTCACCCCGGAGACACTGACGAGCTACTTCGAGTTCGCCAAGCACATGGTGGACACCAAGGCGACCCCGGCGGCCGGCAGCCAGGTCGAGAACACGACCGCGGCGCTGGACGCCAGCCCGTTCGCCACGAACACGGCGGCGTTCCACCTGCAGTTCCACACCCAGATCGCGGCGTTCGTCGCGGCCAGCGGGACCAATCTGAAGCTGCTCAGGCTGCCCGCGCGGGCGTCGGGTCAATCAGCGCGGATGGTCAACAAGGCGTCGATGTACTGGTCACTGCCGGCGCACGGCGAGCACTCCGCGGAAGCGGCCAAACTGGTCAGCTTCTTGTTGACCGACCCGGCGGCCGTCAAGATCCTCAAGGTCGAGCGGGGTGTGCCAGCCATTCCGTCAGTCCAGGCCCAGATCGAGCCGCTGCTCGATCCGACGGGCAAGATGTCGTTGACGTTCGCTCAGGATCTGCAGGATGAGGTGGCTCCGCCGCCGCAGGTGACGCCGCAGAACGCCTCGGGGTACAGCGCGGAGGTGACCCGGATCGGCACCGATGTGCTGTTCGATCGCAAGACTCCGGCTGATGCCGCGAAGGAGTTGCAGGGGGTGATCGAGAGCAGCCGTTGAGTCGACCTGGGAATTCTCGACCGAGAGGAGCCTGGCGGTGAAGATCGTCGATGCCCGAGTCGTCGTGTCGTCTCCTGGACGCAACTACGTGACCCTGGTCATCGAGACCGAGGACGGTCTGGTCGGCCTGGGTGATGCCACGCTCAACGGGCGCGAGCTCGCCGTGGCCTCGTACCTGCGCGACCATCTGTGCCCGTTGCTGATCGGCCGGGACGCCCGCCGGATCGAGGACACCTGGCAGTACCTCTACAAGGGCGCCTACTGGCGCCGCGGTCCGGTCACCATGACCGCGATCGCCGCGGTCGACGTGGCCCTGTGGGATCTCAACGGCAAGGTCGCCGGGCTCCCCGTCTACCAGTTGCTCGGCGGTGCGGCGCGCGACGGCGTGCTGGTCTATTGCCACACGAGCGGGTCAACCCTCGAAGACCTCAGCCTGGACGTCCAGCGCCATCTGGATCTCGGCTACCTCGCGATCCGGGCCCAGGCGGCGATTCCGGGCTTGGAGAAGACGTACGGCATCGCTCCCACCGACGGCCGGATCTACGAGCCGGCCAGCGGCAACGTGCCGCAGGAAGATACCTGGGAGACCAGCGCCTACCTCGACTTCGCCCCCAAGGTCATGGCCCACGTCCGCTCCGACTTCGGCTACGGCGTGCACCTGCTGCACGACGTCCACCACCGGCTGACGCCGATTGAGGCGGCCCGGCTGGGCGCGGACCTGGAGCCGTCCCGGATGTTCTGGATCGAGGATCCGACGCCCGCCGAGGATCAGTCGGCGTTCCGGCTGATCCGCAGCCACACCACCACCCCGATCGCCGTCGGTGAAGTGCTGAACAGCATCTGGGACTGCCAGCAGTTGATCACCGAGCGGCTGATCGACTACATCCGTACGTCGGTGTCGCACGCCGGCGGCATCACCCACCTCCGCCGTATCTTCGCGCTCGCCGACCTCTACGGTGTGCGCTCCGGATCACACGGCGCCGGCGACCTGTCCCCGATTGCGATGGCCGCGGCCCTGCACGTGGATCTCAGCATCCCCAACTTCGGCATCCAGGAGTACATGGGGCACCGTGAGCCGGTCGACGAGGTCTTCGGCGTCGGGTACTCGTTCCGCGACGGATACCTGCACCCCGGCGACCAGCCCGGTCTCGGGGTCACGTTCGACGAAGCAGCCGCGGCCCGTTACCCGTACGACCCCAAGTACCTGCCGATCAACCGGCGCCGGGACGGGTCCGTGCACGACTGGTGATCACGATCGGCCGTCGACGTTCCCGAACCAGCCGAAACGAGGACAACCCATGACCGCTGTTCCCCCCACTCCACCATCGTTGCTGTCCGGCTGCCCCGTCGTACCGGTGATCGTCCTCGATGACCCCGGGCAGGCGCTTCCCTTGGGCAAAGCCCTGCTCGCCGGCGGCATCACCGTCGCCGAAATCACACTCCGAACCAGCGCCGGACTCGAGTCGATCCGGATCCTCTCCGACCTCCCCGGCCTCCAGGTCGGTGCCGGATCCGTGCTGCTCGCCGAGCAAGTCGACCAAGTCGTTCAGGCCGGCGCCCGATTCGTCGTGTCCCCCGGACTCTCCGCCGCCGTGGTCCGCCGATCTCACGAACTCGACGTGCTGGCTCTGCCCGGCGTGGCCACCTCCTCAGAACTGATGGCGGCCATCGAACTCGGGTTGACCGAAGTCAAATTCTTCCCGGCCGGCCTGCTCGGCGGCCCGGCGGCGATCAAGGCACTCAGCGCCCCCTTCACCGCCATGTCGTTCATGCCCTCCGGAGGGGTCAACCCCGCCAACATGGGCGACTACCTCGCCCTCCCCGCCGTACCGGCCGTCAGCGGTAGCTGGATGGTGGACCCGCAGCTCATCCGGTCCCAGCGCTGGGACGAGATCAGCCGGCTCTCCGCCGAAGCCATCGCCGGCGCCCGATAGCCGATGAGCCGGTCGCTGTCGAGGGGTGGCCGAGGAGACTGGTGCCATCGGGTCAGTCGGAGCAGGCTTGGACCTGATCGGAAGTCCACCTCAGATCGGGAGCCACCGCCATGACGCAAGTGAATCCGCACGGATTGCACCATGTGACCGCCATCGCCACAGACCCACAGTCCAACGTCGACTTCTACACCCGCGCGCTCGGTCTGCGGCTGGTCAAGCAGACGGTGAACTTCGACGCGCCCGAGACCTACCACCTCTACTACGGCGACGAGCGGGGCACGCCGTCCAGCCTGCTCACGTTCTTCCCGTGGCCGGGTCTTCAGGCCGGTCGGCAGGGCGCCGGGATGACCACCGCGACCGCGTTCAGTGTGCCGGGCTCGTCACTGGGTTGGTGGCAGCAACGGTTCGCCGATCTCCGCATCGACGCGGACCCGCCGCGCACTCGCGACCAGGACGAGGTGCTCACCTTCCGGGATCCCGACGGCATCGTGATCGACCTCGTGGCCTCCGACGGTGACCATCGCTCCGGCTGGGACGGCGTCGCCGAGATCCCCGCCGAACACGCCGTACGCGGCCTGCACGCGATCACCCTGTCGGAGCGCCAACTCGATCCGTCGGCCACCATGCTGACCGATCTCCTCGGGATGAGCCTGGCCGGCGAGGACGGTGACCGGTCACGGTTCGGCATGGCCGGTGGCGCCTCCGGTGCCCTGGTCGACGTGTACGCCGGCGTCAAGGACCAGGGTCTGCAGGCCGGGGGCACCGTCCATCACGTCGCCTTCCGAGCGCCGGATCTGCCGACCATGACGATCTGGCATCAGGAACTGATCAACCGTGGAGTGTCGGTGACCCAGATCCTTGACCGGCAGTACTTCAAGTCCATCTACTTCCGCGAGCCGGGCGGCGTGCTCTTCGAGATCGCCACGGACACGCCCGGCTTCGACGTCGACGAGCCGCTGCTGGAGCTGGGACGCCATCTGAAGCTGCCGCCCTGGCTGGAGCCTGACCGGGAGCAGATCGCCGCGGCCCTGCCACCGCTCGAGCTCGACGTCGACGTGCCGTGACCGGTCGCTCGAAGCCGGGCCGGCCGCATGTCTTCCTTCCCGCGCAAGGAGATCCGAATGGTCCGTCACTGCTCCTGCTGCATGGGACCGGCGGGGACGAGCACGACCTGCTGCCGCTGCGGGATCACCTGTCTCCCGGCGCGGCCGTGGTGTCGGTCCGGGGGACGGTGCTGGAGAACGGCATGCCGCGGTTCTTCCGTCGGCTCCGGGAAGGCGTCTTCGACGAGGACGACCTGCGAGACCAAGCCGACGCGCTCGCCGACTTCATCACCGAGGCCGGAGCTTTCTACGGAATCGAGGCCGGGTCGCTGGTCGCGGTCGGATTCTCGAACGGGGCCAACATCGCTTCGGCCGTGCTCCTGCGTCGGCCGGAGGTGCTGGCCGGTGCCGTGCTGCTGGCGGCGATGATCCCGTACGCCGAACCCCCGGCCGTCGATCTGGCCGGCAAGCGGGTGATCATCGCCAACGGTGAACGCGACGGGATGATCCCCGCGTCCATGACCGAACAGCTCGCTGGACAGTTCCGCGATCGAGGCGCTCAGGTGACGGTGATGGCCCACCCGGGCGGCCACCAGATCGACCCGGCGATGCTCCCCCGGATCAGGCAGCTGATCGGCCAGACCTGACCGGCCATACGATGCCGAGGTGACACCTGAGCTGGCAGCGGCCCACGCCGCGGTGGATGAGGCCGTCGGAATTCTGCGCGAGGGGCGTAGTCGACCGCAGAAGCGGATCGGCAAAGCAGCCAAGGACTTCCTCACCGAGGTGGATCTGGCCAGCGAGGCCGCGATGAAGCGGGCCCTGGCCGCGTCGACCCCCGACATCGGTTTCTACGGTGAGGAAGGTGGCGGCGCCGCGCTCGACTCGGGGCGGGTGTGGGTCGCTGATCCGCTCGACGGGACGATCAACTACGCCACCGGGTCACCGCTCTGCGGGGTGATGCTCGGCCTGCTCGAGGACGGCGTACCGGTGCTGGGCGTGATCGACCTGCCGTTCCTCGGCGTCCGGGTGGACTCCGGCGCGGTGGTCGACGTCGAGGCGTTCGATCAGGGCATCGTCGGCATGGGCGACGCCTTCCACCGCGGTGGCCCGCGATTCGACGCGTACCTCCAACTGACCGCGACCGTGCACCGCGAGGCGATGCGTTTCCGCTGCGTGGGCGCCGCGTCGGTGCTGTGGGCCTGGCTGGTCAGCGGTCAGATCCAGGGCATGGTGCTCGCGCACAACAACCCGTACGACGTGGTGGCCGGGCACGCCATCGCCGCCGCCGCGGGGGCGGTCGTCACCGATTACGCGGGCGCGCCGCTGACCCTCGCCTCCAGCGGCGCCATGGCCGCCGTCCCCGGCATCCAGAGCGAACTCGTCCGGCTCTCCGCCGACCTCGCTGCGGCCGCCACCTAGCTCACGTGGGGCCCACCGTTTGCCGTCGAGCGACGGCAAACCGGGATCCGAAATCCACTTGGGCCCACCGTTTGCCGTCGAGCGACGGGAAACCGGGGTTCGGGGTGGCACCGCGCGAGGCGGCGTGAGCTCGCCGTACCGCGTCAGGGCAGCAGCGTGGTCAGTCCTGCGGAATGTCGATCAGGACCTTTCCGACGGCGGCGTCCTCAACGGCCTGATGGGCGCCGGCGGTGTCGGCCAGCGGATACCGATGCAGCGGCAGACCGACCTCTTCGCCGACCGGCAGCGCGTCATCGGCCAGCGCGGCGGTGATGTCTTCGGCTGCCGCGTTCAGCGCCTTGTCGCCCACCGTGTAGAGCATCACGAACTGGTAGCGCACATTCTTGATCATGCTCGGTCTGATCGCGAGGCTGAACTCGTCGCCACCGTCGTTGGCGTAGATCGCCACGGAGGAACGGGACTTGACCACCTCGACATCGAGCTCGGCGTTCGCCGAGATGGCGACCTCGACGACAAGATCAACACCGTCCGGGGCGACCTTCTTGATGGCGGCGGCGGCATCCTCGTCGCGGTAGTTGATCACGTGATGGGCGCCGGCGGCCCGCACCAGTGCCGCCTTGGCCGGGCTCGAGATGGTCGTGATGACGGTGGCACCCGCCCAGCGTGCGAGCTGGATCGCGGCGTGGCCGACCGCACCCGCGCCGCCGGCGACCAGCACGACCCTGCCGGCGAGAGCACCGGGCGACAGCCGGTCCGGACCGTCCTCGGACACGGTCAGGGCGCGATGTGCCGTCATGGCCGGTACGCCGAGGCTGGCGCCGACGTCGAAGCTCGTGTCGTCCGGCAGGCGAACGACGCGGGACGCCGGCAGGTTGGTGTACTGCTGCGCGGTGCCGGTCGGCCGCTGGTGACCGGCGAGATACACCCAGACCCGGTCGCCGACGGCGAGGTTGTCCACGCCCTCCCCGAGCGCATCCACCACCCCCGCACCGTCCTGGTTCGGCGTGACTTCGGGGAACGGCGGTGCGGCACCGTCACCGGAACCGCGACGCGACTTCCAGTCAGTCGGGTTGACACCGGAGACGACGACGCGGACGCGCACCTCTCCGGGTCCCGGCTCGTTCAGGTCGCGGTCGACGAGGCGGAGGACCGACGGATCACCGGTCTGCGAATAGACGACAGATTTCATGAACGCGGTAACCGTCCCGACCGGCGGCTCATTCCCGATCGGCCGGCGGGCGAATTGAGGCCGCTCCGTGAGTGAGGCTCAGCGGGTTTTGGCGACGGTCAGCAGGACCGCTGAGTCCTCGAGTGCTTCAAGGCCGTGCATCGAGTCGGGAACGATCAGCAGGTCGCCCGGCGCACCGGTCCATTGGTTGCCGCCGGCGATCAGCGTCACCCGACCGTGCAGGACCTGGACCGTCGCCTCCCCGGGGTTGGCGTGCTCATCGAGCTTCCGGCCGCCGACGATGGCGATGAGGGTCTGGCGGAGGACGTGTTCGTGGCCGCCGTAGACCGTCGAAGCGCTTCTTCCGCTCGTCGACGCCTGGGCGAGTTCCAGTTGCTCGCGGGCGAGCGCGCTCAAGGACAGTTTCTGCATTATCGGAAACCCTTCTCGCAGGATCACCAGCGTTGGTTTGACCGAGCCGTTCTCGGGCCTAGCTGCCACTATTCCGGCTGTAGAGCGGTGCGGCTAGTGCTTGCCGATGCTTAACGAGCGAGTTGACCGGTAGAGCGATCTCAGCTGAGTCGACCGACCCGCGGGTCGCACCGACCAGGTAGTCCAAACGGGCCAGTTCAGAGGCGAAGAACGCCGGTTCCCCGCAGCGTCCGACGGCGACCGCGCGGTGTTCGGGCATCGGTGCGACCACCGCATGGTGATCGTCCCAGCCGGGCAACCAGCCATTCTCGAGGGTGACCCGGTGGGTCCTGTCGAATGGCCCGAAGCGCCCGAGGATCTCCTCGTCCAGGGCGGGAGCCCCGGGGGTGCCGAACGTGACCCGGGGCGTACCGGAGACATCGAGCACCACGCCCCATTGGGCCCGAAACACGATCGGCGACGCGGAGGCGAGCATTTCGGCCGCTCGGCAGCTGTCGGCGTTCATCCGCCGGAACAGTTCGAGATCGGATTCGATCCCACCACCTCGGGGGTAATTGCGGATCCATTGGACCTCGACCCCCTCGAGACTGTCGCACGCCGCTACGAGCGCTTCGATCGTCTGTGCGGCGGGAAGGTCGAGGATGAACTCGTCGATCTCGGTGTGCGGCCCCTTCTCGACGATCTCGACCAGGTTGATATCGGCATCGAGTGCACCCAACGCGGTGGCGACCGTGCCAAGGGAACCCGGTCGGCGGGGCAGTGAGATCCGCATGAGAAGCACGTCTGACCCTTCATCTCGGTACGCCGTTGCATCTTCATGAGCGCTCGCCGCAGGTGCAGCCTACCTGCGACGGAGCCCGCCGACGCTGTCAGTGGCTAGCGCAAGGATTGGGGCATGGACATCATTCTCGTTCCTGGCTTCTGGTTGGACGCATCGTCGTGGTCCGAGGTGACGCCGGCGCTGGTCGCGGCGGGTCACCGGGTCCACCCCCTGACCCTGCCCGGCCTCGAGTCGATGGACGCGCCGCGGGCCGGGATCGGGCTGCGAGACCACGTCGATGCGGTGGTGGCGGCGGTCGACGCCGCCGGCGAGCCGGTCGGTCCTGGTCGGTCACTCCGGAGGCGGGGCGATGATCCACGCAGCGGCCGACGCGCGTCCCGATCGGGTGATCCGCGCCGATCTACGTGGATTGCGTCCCGCTGGGTGAGGGCGACGTGATCAACGACGAACTGCCCGCGGTCGGCGACGAGGTGCCGCTGCCGGCGTGGGAGGAGTTCGACGACGCCGATCTCACCGATCTCGACGAGGATCTGCGGACCTCGTTCCGGGCCCGCGCCATTCCGGAACCCGTCGGCGTGACCCGTGATCCGCAGCACCTTCACGACGAGCGCCGCTTCGAGGTTCCGGCGACGGTCATCGCGTGCGAGTTTCCCGCCCGCCAACTCCTCGATGGGTGAAAGAGGGCCACTCGTACACGGCCGAGCTCGGACGGCTCCACGACGTCGAGTACGTGGACCTGCCCACGGGTCACTGGCCCCAGTTCACCAAGCCGACTGAACTCGGCGAAGCGATTCTGGCCGCCATCGATACGCAGCGGGATCCGTAGAGTCGATCAGACTGATCGGCACCGCGAAGTGTCGGTGAGGGGTGCGATGATCGCATCGTGGCTGCAGAAACGCGAATGATCGCCCTGGGCTTTGGGAAGTACGCCCGCGCGGACCGGATCTTCGCGTTGGAGCCGCTCGTCGGCGGGGAACGCGGCGACGGTCGCCGGACCAAGGTCTGGGTCGAAGGGATCGCCAAGCCGATCATCGCGTCGCGCACCGAGGGCACCATCCTGCGGGACATGGGTCAGGAGGCGGCCGCCGACGCGCCTCTGGTCGACGAAGCCCTGGACCTGGCGTCACGCCTGGCGGCCGCCGCGGACGCCGGCCGGGTCGACCTGAGCGATCTGGGACGGCGAGCCCGGCGGCTGCTGTCCGCTACGACGCCGCGCGACGAGAACCGCTAGCGACCGAGGGTCTTGGCCAGGGCCTTGGCCTCCCTGGCCGGAGCGCGCGAACCCCAGATGTCGCCGCTCCGCAGCCGGGCGCTGGAAAGCTCCTCGAGCGCATCCAGCAACTGAGGCCCGTACTGCGCCAGATCCGCCTGGGCTCGGGGCCTGAGCAATTCGACCACCCGCTCGATGGCGCTGCGCGCCCGCCGCCGATCGCCGGCGGCCTTTGCGGAACGCCAGTCCACTTGGGCGACGGACAGCTCGTCGGGCGCGGCGTCGACGGCCTCGGTTGCCGGGTGCTCCGGCTCGACGAACTCGGATTCGACCCGCTCGGCCTCGGCGCGCTCAGCGGCGATCCGCTCGCCCTCGGCCTGCTCAGTGGCTCGACGATCAGCCTCGGCGCGCTCAGCAGCCAACCGCTCTGCCTCAATCCGCTCAGCCTCAATCCGCTCAGCCTCAATCCGCTCAGCCTCGATCCGCTCAGCCTCAATCCGCTCAGCCTCAATCCGCTCAGCCTCGACTCGCTCCGCCTCGGCCAGCGCGGCGGCCCGCCGCTGCTCTTCCAGCTCCCGCTCAGCGCGCGCCGCCGCCTCACGTTCGGCCTCGAGCCGCTCGGCTTCCTGTTCGGCGGCCAGTTGCTCGGCCGCGATCTGTGCCGCGCGTTCCCGTTCGGCCTGTTCGGCCGCCAGCCGCTCCGCCTGGAGGCGTTCGACCCGCGCCGCCTCGGCGGCGCGCTCGAGCTCGGCCAGCTCAGCGCTCAGTCGCTCCAGTTCCAGGCGTTCGGCTTCGGCCGGATCGGCCGCGAGTTGCTCCCTGATCCGTCGCTCCTGCTCGTGCTGTTCCGCCGCGCGCCGCTCGGCCTCTTGGCGCTCCACCTCGAGCCGGTGGGCCTCGAGTCGTTCCTCCCGCCGGCGCTTCCGCTCGAGTTGCTCCGCCTCCTCCGCGGCAGCCCGCCGCTCGGCCTCGATCTGCACGGACCGCTCGGCCTCGGCGCGGTCGGCCGCCAGCTTCTCCGCGAGAGCGCGTTCGGATTCACGGCGCTCGGCCTCCCGACGCTCGGCCTCGACCCGGGCGTGTTCCAACCGCTCTACCTCTAGCCGGTGCGCCTCGGCGCGCTCAGCTTCGAGCCAGGCGTCGGTCTCCCGCTGCCGCTCCACCGCGAGGTCCTCGTCGCCTGTGCCGGTCACCGCAATCGAGGCGGTGGTTGCGGCGTACGAAGCGACGGCGTCCAGCGGCTCCCAGGTCACCGGCCGTACGCCTCGGCTCACCACGCCGCGGGCCAGATCCTCGATCATCGACCGAGCCCGCATCGGGTCCACCTCCGGCTCCAACAGCTTCCGACTCAGCTCATCGAACGCTCGCTCGCTGGACGCGGCAGCGTCGAGGTCACCCTCGGCGCGCATCGCTTCGGCCAGGGCGAGAAGACCTACGGCGTGAGCGGGCGATGGCGGCTCACCCGCCTCAGCGGGGAGCACCCGCCGCAGCACCGCGACCGCCTCAGCGCTGCGGCCCGAAAGGGTCAGCGCCCGCGCCCGCACGCCGGCGACCAGCAGCCGTACGGAGCCCGCGCCCGACCAGTCGAGCACCATCGCCGCCGCCTCATCAGCCGCCGCTTCCGCCTCGTCCACCCGGTCCGCCGCCAAGAGGTCGTCCGCCAGATCGGCCAGGGCCGACGCCAGCATGATGCGTGCCGGATCACCCAGGCGCCCGGCGAGGCCCTGCAGCGTCTCGACGAGGGCTCGCCGAGTGACGAGTCCGAGGTCGACCTCGCCGCTGGCCGCCAACCGGTCAGCCAGGTCCCGATACAGCCCGAACAGCGGCTCGGCCAGGCGTTCCATCAGCACCGGGCTGAGTCGCGCGGGCTCCTGCAGCCGTCCGGCGACCAGCTCCTCGTATCGGTCCTTGGCCAGGTGGAGACGAGAAAGCGCGTCCTCGGCCTTGCCCGCCGCCCAACGGCAGTCCGAGGCGAGCCGGTCGGCATCGATGGCCAGGTACGCCGCCTCGGGGTCGTCGCGGAGGCCGGACTCGTTGAGTCGGGCGAGGACGGCATCGGCGTACGCGTTCGCGCTCGCCACGTCCCCCTTCGCCAAGGCGGCTCGGGCCGAGCAGGAGAGGGCCCAGATCACGGTCTGCGGCTTCAGTTGTTCATCGAGCCGGAGCTCACGGAGCTGTTCCTGCATGTCCTGGAGCGATTCAATCGTTCGGCCAGCCGCGTCCGGCAGTCCCATGCCGGCCTGGACGGTGGCCAGATGCACGACCGCGTCGATGTAGCGGACGGCATCGCTGACCGAGGTGTAGGGCCCGATCGGTCCGTTTGCGGTCAGCATCTGGGCGGCGCGGCGTACGGCCTCCTGGGCATCGGGTGCGGCGGCCGGGTAGCCGTGTCCCAGCAGCCGATGCGCGGTGAGCTCCACCAACGCGTCGGCCAGCTCCGGGGCCCGCGAGGGATCCGAACCCACCCAGCCGCGGAGTCGCTGGACGGATGACGTCAGCGTCTTGGTTCGTTGGGCATAAGGGTCTTGGGGAGGCTTTCGCGCCTTCTGCTGCTGGGCCATCGTGCCTTTCGGTGCCGAATCTCTGTCGCGCCGACGATCTGCATCCTGCCCGTTTCCCGTCGACTGACGGGAAACCAGGAACCCCGCGGGCGTTTGGACACCATTTTGCCGTCGAGTGACGGGAAACGTGGAATGGTCGAGTTCGCGGGTCAACAGCGCCAGACTGAATGCTGAAGCTCTCAGCCCCTGAGGATGGATGGCCCCGATGACCACGAACGACCCGCATCCGCCGCGGGATCGCCCGCCGCACCCGAGACCTCAGCTGACCGATCGGGAGCAGCGAGAACAAGAGCCTCGACCTGGTGCAGCGCATGATCATGTCCGCGCTGATCGGCGTGGTCTTCGGCTCGCTGGCGGCCGTCCTGGCGTTGTATCTGGCCCTTCGTGGCGATGAAGATCTTCCCCACACCTCGGTCGTCGGGCTCTGGATCATGACCGGATTGTTCGGCCTGGCCACGGCGGCGGCGGTTCTGCTGTTGAACCGCCGCCGCCCTTACAGTCCCTGGGTTCTGCTCGGCCTGTTGCCGATGGCCGTCTCGGCCTACTGGATCCTCACCTAGCTGTCGTCGGTCGATGATCACAACCGGAAGCGGCGCGGATTGAACCCCGCAAGCAGCGGATGCGCCTCGCCCCGGGTCATCTCCCACGCCAGCAGTTCGCCGGCGATCAGACCCAGGGTCGCCCCGCTGTGGGTGAACGCGACGTAAAGACCCTCGACCTCGTCCAGTCGTCCGAGCACCGGTTCGCCATCTCCCGGAACGGGCTTGGGACCGATTCCAAACCGCGCCGCTTCCAGTCGCGGGTTGCCCTCGAGCAGCCGGGAAGCCTCGGCCAGCAGGGCATCGACGGTGGCCGGCGGCACGTCGTACGAGCCGTCGGGCGTTGCGGATGATGTCAGCCTCGGTCCAGTCGGAGTCGACCGCCAAGGAGCCATCCGGTGTCGGCCGGACCGACGCACGGGGCGTGTTGAGTACGGCCTTGAGGGCCGGCGGGGTCGGCGTGGTGGTGACCAGGAGGGCGAGTGAGGTCGCATCCGGGATGGTCACACCGAACGCGGCCACCATGGCCGGCACGGCCGACCCCGTGGCCAGCAGGACGATATCGGCCGGAAACTCCGCGCCGGCCGAGGTCCGGACGCCCCGCACCGCGCCACTATCGGTCAGCACGGTCGCCGGACCGCCGTTCGTGACCAGTCGGCCGCCGCAGTCGATGAAGTCGTTGGCCAGGTGCCGGACAAGACTCGGCAGGTCGACCCATCCTTCGCCGGGATTCCAGATCGCCCGGAAGCCGGAATGGCCGCCGGATCCACGCCGGGCGTGACGTCGGCAACCTCGGCGGCACTGACCAGCCGGCTCGCGTACCCGTGCGCGCTCTGGTGCTCGTGGATGCGGCGGAGCTGGTCGGCCTTCTCCTCGGACTGCCAGACGAGCCCACCGTCAAAGCGCAGCCAGGTGATGCCGGACTGTTGAGCGGCCAGCGTGCGATACCGGTCGATGCCCAGCAGCCGTAGCTGGTGATAGGCGTCGCGGCGAATTGCGGACGAGTTCAGCCAGGACAAGGAGCGGCCGGAGGCATTGCTGACCAGCTCGGCTTCGGTGACCAGAACCACCTCCGCGCCGGCTCGAGCGAGCTGCTGGGCGGTGGAGACGCCGATCACGCCGCCGCCGACGACGACCGTCCGACGGGTTGCGCTGCTCATGATGCTCTTCCTTTCGTACGCGGGCCTGGGTTCTACAGCCACGATGCCCGAGGAGCGCCGGGTGACATTCACCAGGCGGTCAGTGCGCTGAAAAAGCGTCGAAAGCTGTGAAGATGGTGGGTGTCCGGAGGACAGCGTGCCAGGGCGTTCGGGCGGCTCGATCAGGAGGATGCCGCGGGCCCGCGAGCCACTATGGCACTCAGCGCCTTCTTATCCAGATCAGTCGACATCCGCCTCGCGGTCGCTTAAGTTGAGTGCCAAACGGTGGCGTTATGCGCTGACTCGGAGTTACTCGGCACGCTTAGTTGATTTCGAGTGTGAATGAGCCGTGTGCTTGAGCACGGTCAGCTAGTTGGCAGGAGTCCATCACATCATGCAGGCGTCACCAGAACGGTCGCGACAGAGCTACCGGCATGAGGCCTATCTCTGGCACGACGAGACCGACTTCGCGTCCGGCCTGGTGCCGTTCATCAACGAGGGCCTCGACGCCGGCGAGCCGGTCATGGTGGCGGTGATTCCGGAGCACACGGCGTGGCTGCGGAAGGCCCTCGGCGCCCGCGCGGACGAAGTGACGTTCGTGGACATGGGCCAGCTGGGCCGCAATCCGGCCCGGATCATCCCCGCCTGGCAGGAGTTCCTGGACCGCAACTCAGGCGATGGCAAGCCGGTGCGAGGCATCGGCGAGCCGATCTGGCCCGGTCGACGTCCCGAGGAACTCCTCGAGTGTCAATTGCACGAGGCCCTGCTGAACGTCGCCGTCGACCCCGAGCTCCCGTTCTGGCTGATCTGTCCCTACGACGCGGAGGGACTCAGCCAAGAGATCGTCGAGGAAGCCCATCGGAGCCATCCGGTGATCGTCGAAGCCGACTCCTACCAGGGCAGCCCACGCTATGGAGGACGCCCTCACGTCGAGGCGTTGTTCGGCGCCGAACTGGCCGAGTTGGCCAGCGCTCCGATCTCGACGACCTTCAACTCCGACGACGTGAGCCGCCTCTTCGCCTACGTCAGGCTCGAGGTCTACGTTGCCGGTCTATCGGCGGAGAAGGCATCCGATCTGGCGGCCGCCACGCAGCGCTTGGCCTTGAGCAGCCTCCACCGCGGAGCGTCTGGAGGCACCGTTCGGATCTGGCGGATGCCGCACGCAATGGTCTGCGAGGTCGCCGACGCCACCATCGTGGATGACGTGCTGCACGGGCGCCGGCAGCCGACCGCGCCCGACCACGACGGGCTGTGGCTGGCCAATCAACTCTGCGACCTGGTGCAGATGCGCTCCACCGCCGCCGGCACCACCGTTCGTGTGCACACCTGGCGCTGACCGGCCTACCGTCGGCCCGTGATCCACGTCGTCGCGCTGTCCGACACCCACAGCCCGCGGCATTGGAAGCGCTGCCCACCGGCCGTGGCCGAACACCTCGATCGAGCCGACCTGATCCTGCATGCCGGTGACGTCTGCACCGCCGACGTGCTGGAGTTCTTGGAGACCTTCGCCCCGGTGCGGGCGGTGTTCGGCAACAACGATCGGCCTGAGGTCGCGGACTGGGGCGCACCCGAGACGAGTGAGTTCGAGCTCGACGGATTGCCCGTGGCGATGATCCATGACAGTGGCCCGGCCGGCGGACGACCGGCTCGGATGCATCGGCGCTTCCCCGCTGCTCAGTTGATCGTCTTCGGGCACTCGCACATCCCACTCGACGTCACGGCCGACGGCGTCCGAATCTTCAATCCCGGTTCGCCGACCGACCGGCGCCGACAGCCGTACGGCACCCTCGGCCTGATCGACATCGAGGACGGCCAGGTCGTCGACGCCCGGATCGTGCCGCTCCCGCGCTGATCGGCACCGCCGGCGTCAGCCCTCAGACGATCGCCGCTCGACGATGATCCGCGCGATCACCAGGTCCTCCCAGGACATGCCGGTGCTCTTGAACACAACCGGCCGATCGCCGCTCAGCGTGGCCCGGCCGGCCACCACCTCGGCCATCGGAATCAGATCGCCGGCCACTAAGGCACCCTCGGAGATCGCCATGATGACGTCCCCGGCTTCGCGCAACGCGGGCTTGGGGTGCTCGACGATAACGTCCGCTCGACCGCAGCAGCGTGACCGTCGAGTTCACGGACCGTCGGGCTCGTGGGACCCGACCGCGATGATCACCGCGTCGTCGGCCACCTCGGCGCCGTCGAAGAGCGGCGTACGCGCGGTGGTGGCGCACACGATCAGCCCGGCGCGGCGGACCGCTTCGCTTCGCGGCCGCACTGCCGGCGGCGACCACCGCCGCCTCACCCGCGAGGCCCGCGATCGACCGATTCCGGTTTCCGAACCACATACGTCAAGCCTCCGAGTGGCCGGCGGCCCTCCAACACGCTCGCCACCGTGGCCACGTGACCGGCACCTTGCGGTCCGGCCCCGAAGACGACCATCTCGAGGGGTGCATCGCGGCCGAGCAGCACCGACTTGACCGCCGCGACCGACACGGCCGGCGTACGGACGGTCGTCAGGGCGGCCCCATCCAGGATCGCGACGGGCGTCAGCGTCTCGCCGTCGAACAGCACGTACGTCCCCTGGATCCGCGGCAGTCCTCGTTCGAGGTTGGCCGGAGCGACGGTGACGATCTTCACCCCCACCGCAGGTCCCACCTCCGAGGGCATCAGCAGGATCTGGCCGTGCGCGGTCGGTACGACGGCCCGTTCCGGATCGATCGTCGGGTCGAAGCCCGAGCACCAGGGCGGCCTCGATCGTCTCGACGGCGTCCCGCGGGGATACGGCGGCGAAGATCGCCTCGGCGGAAAAGTACGGCAACGTGGTCATCGCAGCACGAATCCCGGCACGAGGGGATCGCTCGGGTCAACGGTGAATGTGTGCTCCCCGGTCTTGTACGCCATCCCGCTGACCTGGGCAATCACCGCATCGTGGCCGTCGACCGGCTGCTCGGCCGATCACCCTCGCGGTGAATCGCGACCCGACCACCGAATCGTGAACCAGCGTGCCGCCCGGCGCCAGCTGCGCCGCCGGCCACCAGCGTGGCGACCCGAGCGCAGGTGCCCGAGCCGCAGGGCGAACGGTCCAGTTCCCCGTCAGCGAAGACCGTCGCGTTGCGCTGATGCAGCGTCTCCTGAGCCTGTCGAAGGACCGCGGGATCGCTGAGATCTTCGTACACGACCGTGCCGTAGATGCCGCTCAGCCGATGGTCGCTCGGATGCTGGGCGTACGGCGACTCGTTCAGGGCCCACTTGATCTCCCGGCCGATCGCGATGATGTCGGCGACGTGCTCGGCATCCACGGACAGGCCGATGGAGGCCGCGTCGAGCTGGGCGTAGATCGCGCCGCCGAAGCTGATGCTCACCTCGAGCGTCCCCGCGAGGTCGACACGGGCACCCGGTCCGCGATCAGATAGCTGCCGACGTTGATGAAGTCGGCCGACACCACCCGTCCGCCCTCGGTGTGCACCCGGGCCGTCACCCGGCCCGAGGGCACGTCGATCACGACGTCGGTGACACCGCTCGGGTCGGATCGGATCAGGCCGGATTCGATCGCCCACACCCCGAGCGCGATGGTGCCGTGGCCGCAGGCCGTAGAGAAGCCGTCCTTGTGCCAGAACAGCACTCCGAAGGCCGCGCCCTCGTCGTCCGGCGGGGTGATGAACCCGCCGTACATGTCGGCATGGCCGCGCGGTTCGAAGCAGAGCACCTGCCGGGCGCCGTTCACGGCCGGATCGTTCATCGCGAACACCCGACGGTCGGCCACCGTCGCACCTTCGATCGGGTACGGCGGCTCGGGAACGATCCGGAAGGGCTCGCCCCCGGTGTGGTAGTCGATCGTTCGCAGGGTCGGATAATTCATCGGGTTCTCCTCGATCGGCTCGCCTCGCCGGCCCCGACGACTTAGGGCGTACGCCAGTCGTCGCTGGTGACGTGGGATCCCGCCTGCGGGCCCATCTGCAGCATCCCGCCGTCCACCGCCCACGAGGCGCCCGTTACGTACGCCGACAACGGGCTGGCCAGGAACGCGATGACCGCCGCGACCTCGCGCGCGTCGCCCGGTCGGCCGAGCGGCACACCGGGCCGCTGCTCCCGGTGCGGATCGGTGTCGGTCTGGCCGGTCATCGGGGTGGCGATCTCACCGGGCGCAACCGCGTTCGCGGTGATCCCGTACCGCCCGAGTTCCAGGGCGAAAGTCTTGATCAGCCCGCCCAGCCCGTGCTTGGCCGAATCGTAGGGTCCAGCGCCGACGCGCGGTTGGTGTTCGTGCACACTCGTCACCGCGATCAACCGACCGCCGCGTCCGGCGTCGATCATCCGCCGCGCCGCCCGCTGCAGGCAGACGAAAGCGCCGTCGAGATTGATCGCCACCACCTCGCGCCAGTCCGCGTAGGAGGTGTCCACGAGCAACGAACTGCCGCCGGTCCCGGAGTTGTTGACGAAGACGTCGAGGCCGCCGAGTTCGTCGGCCAGGTGGTCGATCACGTCGCCGCAGTCCGGCAATTCGGCGGTGTCCAGTTGGGCCACCACCGCTCGGCGTCCGTGGGAGCGCACCTCCTCGGCGGTCTCCTCGGCGCCGGCCGAATCGCTGTGCCAGGTGATGCCGACGTCGAGCCCCTGGTCAGCCAGGGCGACTGCGGCAGCCCTGCCGATGCCCGAGTCCGATCCGGTCACGATTGCGTAGCGCGGTGTGAAGTCCATCGGCCCATCCTGGCAGGCCGCGATAGCCACCATTGCGGCAACTGTCGGCGTACGCCGCCATCTCGGCCGACGGCTCATCGTTCAGTGGTGGTTACGGCCCCAGGCCCCGTGACGCCGCGGCGCCACCTGGTGAGAAAGTGCAAGCAGGCAACGACCAGCGAAGGAGACGTGGCATGAGTGACAACGTGTACCGGGTGACGGAGATCGTCGGCACCTCGACCGAGGGGGTTGACGCGGCCATCCGCACCGGAATCGGCCGGGCGTCGGAGACCGTGCGCGGACTTGACTGGTTCGAGGTCACCGAGATCCGCGGGCACATCGTCGACGGGCAGATCGCCCACTACCAGGTCGGACTCAAGGTGGGCTTCCGGCTGGAGGGTCCCGAGTAGGACCGGCGAAGGATCAGGCGGCCCAGTCGGGATCCCGGCCGAACGCGATCAGCAGTTCGGCCTGCGGGTCGCCGTCCCGGGACGACGCGGGCCGCTCGGCCACGATCCCGGCCGCACGGTACATGGCCTCTCGATCGTGAAACCATGCCGCGACCTCCGCGACCACGTCAGGGTCGAGCACCCGGTCCTGCCCGGTTGCGGCCGCCAGATCCCAACCGTGGATGAGATGGTCAGCGACCAGCTGCCGGAGATATTCGCCGAGGTCTTCGTCGCCGTACGACAGGTGCACCTTTTCGCCGTGCGGCAACCGCTCGGCCACGGCGGCGAGGGCGTCCTCGGCCGCGGCACGGGCCGCGGCCACCGGATCGTCCCCCAGCAGGTCGCCGTCGAGCGTGTCCCCGACGTCGGCGATCGTCTGGCCTTCGACGAGCGGACGCGTCCACCGGTCCTCGCCGACGACGTGGTTGACCAGTTCACGCACGGTCCAGTCGCTGCATGGCGTCGGGCCCGACCAGTCGGCCGGCGCTCGTCCGACCCGGTCGACCCAGCCCTCGACACTTCGGCGATAGAGCGCATCCAGTTCCATCTCATCTCCAGGTCTCGGCGTACTCCCCAGAATCCTCCGACCACGTCCAGCCGTCCAGGGCCGACAGTACCCTAGGGGGGTATGGTAACGTGCGGGTTATCGACCAAGAGGAGGGACCGATGACCGAACCCATGCACGTCGCCGAACACCAGCACCCCCGGCCCAGCGGACCAGAGCTCACGAAGCTCGCGATCTCAGCCACCTTGCACTGCCTGACCGGTTGTGCCATCGGTGAGATTCTCGGGATGATGCTGGCCACCTGGTGGGGTTGGTCCAACGGCCCGAGCATCGCGTTGGCCGTCCTGCTGGCCTTCGTCTTCGGCTACTCGTTGGCCATGCTGCCCATGCTGCGCTCCGGACTGCCATTGCGGACCGCGATCGGCGTCGCCCTGGCGGCCGACACGGTATCCATCCTCACCATGGAGGTGGTCGACAATGCGTTCATGCTGGCCGTACCCGGCGCCCTCGACGCCGGGCTGACTGATGCGCTGTTCTGGGGCAGCCTGGTGGCGTCGCTGGCCGTCGCCTTCGTGATCACCGTGCCGGTGAACCGGGCGATGATCGCCCGCGGCAAGGGGCACGCCGTTGCCCACCAGTACCACCACTGATCAGGAGTTGGCACCATCCAAACCTTTCTGCCGTACGCCGACTTCACTCGATCGGCGGCGATCCTGGACGACAAGCGACTCGGCAAGCAACGCGTCGAGACGCTGCAGATCTTCCAGGTGCTGGTCGGGTTGCGCTGGAACCGGACCGGCCTCACGCCGGTGATTGAGGCGTATGAGCCGAAGGGTTGGCGCAACCACCCGGCGGTACTCGGCTGGAAGGGCTTCGAGGCAGGTCTGCTCGACTATCAGCGGGCCGTCTGCGCCGAATGGTCGCGACGCGGGTTCGCCGACACCTGCCTGGCGAGCACCGCGGGCCTGTTCGAGGCCAGCGGCCTCCCGGTCGCCCCGAAGCGCCCCGCCTGGGTCGACGATCCCGCGGTTCACCACTCCCATCAGTCCAACCTGATCCGCAAGGATCCGGTGTTCTACGGCCCGCTGTTCCCCGGGGTGCCCGATGATCTTGAATACGTCTGGCCGCCCTCGAGCCGAACCTGAACTCGAGGCCGGTCGCGGATCCCTTCGACCCGGCTGACGCGGCGCCTCGGGCATGATGATCTTGTGACGACGACGCTCACCGCGCGCCTGCGGGTGGGCTATGCGTCCGGCGGGATCGCGACCGGCGCCTTCGGCACCGTCCGGGCCCGTTGCTACTGCCCTATCTCACCGACTCATTGGGCATCTCCGCACGGGTCGCGGGCATGATCGTCTTCCTGCCCAAGGCCTGGGACGTGATCTTGAACCCGATCACCGGCCGGGTCAGTGATCGTTTCGCGCGCTCACGCCACCGCCGGGACCGCACGAACCGGTCGGCGTCTTCACCGGTCTGGACGGCGGCGGACCCGGCCTGGCGCTGGGCCCGGCGATCTATGCCCTGGTGCTGGCGGTCGGGGCCGCTCTCCACCGCCGGCGGCGTCGAGCAACCGGCGTCCGCGGTGCTCGCGATCGTGGGATTCTCACTGATGCCGGCACTGTTGATCTTGGTCAGTCTGTTATGGATTAGCGGATACACGTTGACCCGAGAGGATGTGGAAGCTGATGGACGCCGACCAGATCAGGCAGGCACTCGAGGCCCTGCGACACGATGACCTGCCGACCGGCGGCCAGACGCTCGCGTACGTCGACTCCGTCTGCCGGAGGCCGACGCGATCGGCCACGAGGCACTGGCCGCGTACGCCTCGACGATGCGCTGGATCCGACCGCTTTCCCTTCCCTGCTTCAGATGGAGCAGGATCTGATCGGGCTGGCCGCCGACCTCCTCGACGGCCCGCCGGAAACCGTCGGCACCGTCACGTCGGGCGGCACCGAGTCGGTGCTGCTGGCGGTGCAGGCCGCCCGGGACGCGCATCCGGAGATCAACGAGCCCGACATGGTGCTGCCGACCTCGGCGCACGCGGCGTTCCACAAGGCGGCCCACTACTTCGGCGTGCGCCCGGTGTTCGTCGATGTTGATCATGAAACCGGCCGTGCGGTGGCGTCGGCGATGACTGCGGCGATCACCGACGACACGGTGCTGGTGGTCGCCTCGGCGCCGTCGTACGCGCACGGCGTGATCGACCCGGTGACGTCGATCGCCACCGCGGCTCAGGCGCGCAACGTGCGGTGTCATGTCGACGCATGCGTCGGTGGCTGGCTGCTGCCCTACCTGCGCCGGGACGACCCCGAGCTGCCGGCCTTCTCGTCGTGGTGCCAGGAGTGACCAGCATCTCCGTCGACCTGCACAAGTACGCCTACACGCCCAAGGGCGCCTCGATCCTGCTGCACCGCAACCCGGATCTGCGCCGCTCGCAGTACTTCGCCAGCGCCCGTTGGCCCGGCTACACCATGATCAACTCCACAATGCAGTCGACCAGGTCCGGCGCACCTCTGGCCGCGGCCTGGGCGGTGACGCGCTTCATCGGCCACGACGGCTACGCCCGGCTGGCCCGCCAGGTACGCGACGGCGTACGGATCCTGATCAACGAGATCGAGCAGATCGATCATCTTCGGGTGTTGTTCGAACCGGACTCGAGCCTGCTGTCGATCGCCGGAGATGATCATCTCGACGTGTTCACCCTCAGCGACGAACTGCACCTGCGCGGCTGGCATGCCCAACCCCAGTTGAGTTTCGGACCCTTCCCGCCGACCATGCACCTGTCAGTCAGCGCCGCGACCACGCAGCAACTTCCGGCCTTCATCGACGCGCTCCGCGGATCGGTGAAGTCGGCGTCCGCCGCCGGGCCGGTGACCCTGGACCCCCGGGTAGCGGCCGCGGTGGCCGGTCTGGACCCAGCCGATCTCGACGAGACCGCCTTCGCCGACCTGCTTCAGATCGCTGGACTGGCCGGGCCCGAAGGCATGGCGCTGCCCGAGCGGCTAGCGCCAGTCAATGCCTTGCTGGATAGCGCTCCCGGTCCGGTCCGGGAAGCGTTGTTGATCGGCTTTCTTGATCGACTGTCCCGGCCGGACCGTTCGCGGGTTCAGCGATCGTCGTCGTCCGCGCCGTAGGCGAGCGTCTCCTGCTCGGCCAGATCGGCCTCATCGACCTCACGGGTGCCGACCCGGGCATCGTCGGACAACTGGCCCCGGTGGCCCTCCGCTACCGGATCGGCGTCGATGGCCTGCTCGGCGAAGTCGGCCTCAGGAATGTCGTCAGCCGGCAACGCGCCGCTCGTGCTCGTCATGATGCCTCCTCGGTGATCGGTCGAAATTGATCAAGACTTCCAGCGTAGTGGCTGGGAATTAAATCGGTTGCGCGCCTTTGTGCAGCCCCATAATCTAATCGTCGACCGCGCAGCCACGCGCGACGACGACATTCGAGAGGGGGTGCTCACATTGACTCTGGACATGATGAACCCGGTCCCGGAGATCGGTCAGGCCGACGCCGACCGGGTGGGCCCGACCCTCGGCATTCGCGCCTGATCGTCGCCCAACTCTCCCCGGAGAACATCCCGCTCAGCGGGCCGGTCGCGCCTGCGTGACCACGCTTCGCCCCTTGGCCCTTTCGCATCTGCGCTGAGCACTGCTCATCCACCAGCCCGAGATCAGGCGACCCCACCGGCTCGCCCGATCGATGACGCCCAAAATCGTTGCGTACAAGGAGATCCCGCCATGTTCCACCCAGAATCCGTCTCGTCATCCAACCTCAGCCAGCGCGCAGCGGAACGCTACGCACTGGTGTCAGCCGTCGCCGAAGCCAAGCCCAAGCCGGCCCGGAGACTGTCGCTGAAGCTCCGGGCCAAGCCCGTCAGCGTTCAGTGAGCCAGTGACATTGCGACGCTCCGCCTCGGCGCGGCCTCACCCCCCACTTGTCCGGTCGTCCTCCACCTAAGGGTGGGGGTCGTCGGACAAGTGGGGGGTGAGGGGAGTTGTGCCCGCGCGAGGTCAGCGCCGGCGGCGGGCCGTGCCGAAGATGCTGCGGATGATCTCCGTGCCGGCGGTGCGGGCGAACTGTTTGAACGCCGTCGAGTCGGTGACCTGCTCGACCACCGACTTCTCCCGACGCCGGGATGCGGTACTCGTCCGCGGCTGCGCCCGTTCGGCGGCCCGCGCCGCGCGCTCCGCGGCCGCGTCCGCCTTCGCCCGTTCCTTCGCTTCAAGCTCGGACCGCGCGGCTGCCTCCTTCGCCTGCCGCTCCCGCTCGGCCTCCTCCGCACCCGCCTGCAGCCGGCGGGCGAGGATCTCGTGCGCCGAGTCCCGGTCGATAGCCTGGCCGTACTTCGCCGGTCAAGGCCGAGGCGGCGATGCCCGGGCGAAGCACCTCATCCGGCGTCGGCGCCATCAACGACTGCGGCGCCCGCATCCGGGTCCAGGCCACCGGAGTCGGCGCACCATCCGGATCCATCACGGTCACGATGGCTTCGCCGATGCCCAGTTGCTGCAGCGTCTCGGCCAGGTCGTAGTGGGACCGGGGGAAGGTGGCGACGGTCTGCTTCAAGGCCTTGGCCTCGTTCGGGGTGTGGGCCCGCAACTGGTGCTGGACCCGCGAGCCGAGCTGGGCCAGCACGTCGTCGGGCACATCCTTGGGTGTCTGGGTGACGAAGAAGATGCCGACACCCTTCGACCGGATCAGCCGCACGGTCTGGGCGATCGCGTCCAGGAAAGCCTTTGACGCGTCCGCGAACAGCAGATGCGCCTCGTCGAAGAAGAAGACCAGCTTGGGCTTGTCGATGTCACCGACCTCGGGCAGTTCGTGGAACAGGTCGGCCAGCAGCCACATCAAGAAGGTGGAGAAGACGCGCCGGCCGCTCCACCAGATTCGGTAGCTCGAGCAGAGAGACGACGCCCTTGCCGTCCCGGGTGATCCGCAGCAGGTCGGCCGTGTCGAACTCGGGTTCGCCGAAGAAGGCGTCGGCACCCTGATCGGAGAAGGTGATCAAGGTCCGCAGGATCACCCCGACCGTCGCCGCGCTCAGCCCGCCGATGCTCTTCAGCTCCGCTTTGCCCTCGTCGCCGGTGAGATGGGTGAGCACCGCCCGGAGATCCTTCAGATCGAGCAGCGGCAGCCCGGCCTGGTCGGCGTAGTGGAAGACCAGCCCCAGCGACGATTCCTGGACCTCGTTGATGCCGAGGACCTTCGCGAGCAGGATCGGGCCGAACGAACTCATCGTCGCCCGGAGCGGTACGCCGTTGCCCTGGCCGCCGAGGGCGAAGAACTCGGTCGGGCAGGCCTGCGGCGACCAGTCCTGGCCGATCTTGCGGGTACGCGCGAGCAACTTGTCGTTCGGCTGACCGGGCGACGCGATCCCGGAGAGGTCACCCTTGATGTCGGCCGCGAACACCGGCACACCCGCCGCGGAGATCTGCTCGGTCATCAACTGCAGGGTCTTGGTCTTGCCGGTGCCGGTCGCACCGGCCACCAGTCCGTGACGGTTCAGCATGCTGAGCGGAATGCGGACGCCGGCGGACGGCACCGGCGCGTCGTTCTCCACCACGACGCCGAGTTCGATGGCCGGTTCGTCGAAGGTGTAACCCTTGACGATCTCTTGGACCTCCGCGGAGACCTCGGCGGCTTCCGGAGCGTCGGGCTGCGTCATAGGCCAAATCGTAACGATGGTAACTGCGGGAGCATGCTCGGTTGGCACTACAGTGACACAGTGATTTTCAAGCGTGTTGGGGATGTGCGCCCGTATCCGGATCACGGCTATGTACAGAAGCAGTGGGCAGCGATCGCCCCGCATCAGGTGCGCTTGGATCAACTCGTCACGACGAAGCGAACGCTCGATCTGGAAGCGCTGCTCGAAGAGGACTCGACCTTCTACGGCGATCTGTTCGCCCACGTGGTGTCCTGGCGGGGCGAGCTCTACCTCGAGGACGGTCTGCACCGGGCGCTGCGGGCCGCTCTGCAGCAGCGTCAGACGATGCATGCCAGAGTGCTTGACCTGAAGTAATCGGGTTGCAGGGTATGCTCGCGCGCACGGCCAGCCGGGTGCGAAGCGGCAGCCGGAGGGACGCACCGATGTCGTTGCGTAGAGGATAGGAGCTCGGCGTTGATCGGTCGGATCTTCCGAGTCGTACGCACTCCGATCACCCTTCTGATCCTGCTGGGCGTACTCCTGTACGGGGCTTGGTGGGGTTACAACAACATCATCCGGCCCGTTCCCGAAGCGCCGGAGCCGCCGTGCGTCGAGCAGACGCTCCGCAAGGGGCAGCTCAAGTCGACGCAGGTCACCATCAAGGTGTTCAACGGCGGCGACAAGGTCGGTCTCGCGGGTGACGTCGGACGGGCACTGCGCGGCAAGGGGTTCAAGGTCACGCTGACCACCAACACGAATGAGCGCATTCAGCGAACGGTCGTCGTCGGAGCCAGCGAGAAGGCGCCCGAGGTCCTGTTCGTCAAGACCTTCTTCAAGGACGCCGTCGTTCGCGCCGACAAGGGGAAGGCCATCGATCACTCGGTGGATGTGCTGGTCGGGAACAAGTACGGCGGATTCAACAAGAAGGCGAAGTCGACCTACAAGGTGAAGGCGACCAGCGTCTGCCTGCCGTCCCAGGTGGCGAGTTCCACCCCGGTCCTCGGCGGCTGAGCCGCCCGCTGAGGCAACTCAGTGGTTGACCCAACCGAAGAACTTCCGCTTGCCCGGCGCCCAGTCGTTGACGATGCGCTGCGCGTAGATGTACCGGCCCCGCGACCTTGTCGTGGAACGTTCGACTCTCGGCATGGGCGGGCAGGGCGATCGCGGCGGCGGTGAACACCTTACGGCGGCGGATCGTCGGCCAGTCGCCGCCGGCACGCGACCAGGCAGCGTGTCCCGAACGGCATCAGGGAGCCGGTGAGGTGCGGCGCCGCTACTCGGGATCGATCGACCGCCAGCGGGCGAGGCGACCACCGCGCCCGAGCGAACGCAGGCGTTCCTCGGTGTTCTCCCGCTGCGTTGCCGGCGTCACGATCAGCAGTTCGTCGCCGACTTTGATCCGTTCCCTCGGCGCCGGATAGAACGGCCGGTCGTCACGGATGATCAGCGAGACCACCGTGTGCTCCGGCAGCCGCAACTCCCCGACCTCGATGCCGGCGAGTCGAGACTTCTCCGGGATCCGGACCTGCAGCAGGTCGGCCGAGATCTTGTCCAGCGGCGCCGCCTCGACCTCCACATCCTGGGCGGTTGCGTCATCGATCAGACCGAGGCGCCCGGCCACCAGCGGCAGCGTCGGCGCCTGCAGGCAGGTGAAGACGATCACGAACACCAGCACCACGTCGAAGATGTATCTCGCCTCCGGGATCCCGGCTGCGAGGGGGATGGTCGCCAGCACGATCGGCACGGCACCGCGCAGCCCAGCCCAGGACAGGAAGATCAGTTCTCGCCGCGGGATCTTGAACCACACCGCGGAGACCACCACCGAAATCGGCCGGGCCACAAAGGTCAAGAAGAGGCCGGCACCGAACGCGACGAGCACCTCTTCCTTGGTGACGAGCTTCGGGAAGGCCAGGAGGCCGAGCATCACGAACAGCCCGATCTGGGCGATCCAGCCGATGCCCTCGACGAAGCTCCGGGTGGCCGCCCGGTGGGGCAGCTGGGCGTTGCCCAGCATCAGTGCGCAGGCGTACACGGCGGCAAAACCGCTGGCGTGCACGGTGGCGGTCAGGCTGTAGGCGAATACCGCCCAGACCAGCGTGGCCAGCGGGTAGAGCCCGGACGACGGCAGGGCGACCCGGCGGAGGATCTGGACGCCGACCCAGCCGAGGCCCACCCCGATGGCTACGCCGCCGACGAGTTCGACCATGATGACGCCGACCAGAACGACGGGGCCCCCGGTCGCCTGGCCGGCCGCGGCCGCGCTGGCCAGTGTCACCAACAGCACGGTCGGTGCGTCGTTGAGGCCGGACTCCGCCTCGAGCGCGCCCCGCAGTCGCTGCGGGATCGGTACCCTCCGCAGCACCGAGAAGACGGCGGCGGCGTCGGTCGGGGAGGTGACCGCGCCGAGCAGGATGGCGATCCGCAGGTCGAGATTGAGCACGTAGTAGCCGAACAGCGTCATCAGTCCGACGCTGACCCCGACGCCGACGGTAGCGAGCACGGCCGCGAGTGCGGTCGACGACCTGATGTCGGTCCACTTGGTCGTCAGCCCGCCTTCGGCCAAGATCACCACCAGCGCCGCGAAGGCAAGGGCCTTGGCCAGGTACGGATCGTCGAACGGGATGCCGTAGCCGGAATCGCTGCCGACGCCAAGGGCCATACCCAGGCCGAGGAAGAGCAGCAGCGAGGGCAGGCCGACCCGCGAGCCGATCCGTGCCGCGACGATGGCCAGGATCAACACCACAGCACTCACCAGGAGGATGGTGTCGATGGGGACCGGCATGGGCACATCTTCCCGGACCGGTGTGGCAAGAGTGAAACGCCACATCATCCGGGCGAAGCCGACGGAGGCCTCTCAGCTATGCGGGTCCCGGAGCGGTCGGCCCATCAGGTAGCTGCCCGGGCCAGCGCCTGGCGCCCTGTCGGCTGCTCTCAGCCCGCTACTTTCAGCAAGGGCAACGATTCAGTGTGCTGGCTATCGGCGGACTCCGTTGGCGGGTTGGTGATCTCGTCGAGAATCTTGTCGGCGAGCACCTCAAGGGTCAGATCGTGGATGCGGGATACGCGGGTGAGGAGCTCGAAAGCTCGATCCGCACTGAGCTGGAACCGTTGCATGACCGCGCCCGTCGCGCGGCCGATGGTGGTCCTGGTGGTCATGGCGTCGGTGAGCTGCTTCTGAGTCATCACCCGACCCAGGGTGTGGGTGGCCTGGATGGCGAAGATCATGGCTGCCTCAACCGTGTCGTCGTCGAAGGCGCCGACGGTCGAGGAGTACAGATTCAGTCCGGCGATGAGTCCCGGCTCATCGAACAGTTCGATCCCCAGCTGCGACATGATGCCCTGATCGGCGGCCAGGGGGCCGTACTCGGGCCAGCGCAGGTCGACCCGCAGGTCGTCCGATCGGGCTTGCCACTGCCCTAGCACGGCATCGACGCAGGGCCCCTGCTTGAACTGGTATTGCAGCGCATCCACTCGGCGTACCAGCGGGTGCGTCGCCGCAGTTGTCTCCAGTCTGCCGTCGCGATCGGCGAGGGTGATGCCGGCGTACTCGGCTCCGGGCACGGCATCGATCGCCGCCAGGCAGATGAGGTGCAGCAGTTCATCGACATCAAGGGGGCCGTCCAGGGAGCCGGCGGCCAGCGCAATCGATCGAGATAGAGAGCAAGGCTTGGACACCATGGAATCTCCTGCTGCGACCACGGCATTCACAGAGCCGGCCGCTCGGACTCCATGCCCTCACTGTAACGGGTTTCGTCCCGCTTCGATGGTCGGCGCCGGCGGAAGGGGCCCACAGGCCGTGTGCTGAGTCGGCGCAGGCGGAATCCTTCAGCGCGGAGGGCCCCGGCCGCACGCCGACCAGCGGTCGGCTTCAGCTGATCTTGCGACGGTAGATGGCGATCGCAAAGGCGTAGGCGACGACGAGAATGCCGACGAGCCAGGCGAGGGCGATCCAGATGTCACTGCCGACGGGTTCCTGGGCGAACAGGGCTCGGATGGTGTTCACGATGGAGGTCACGGGCTGGTTCTCGGCGAACCAGGCGACCGGTCCGGGCATCGAGTCGGTGGGCACGAACGCCGAGCTGATGAACGGCAGGAAGATCAGCGGATAGCTGAACGCGCTCGCGCCGTCGACAGTCTTGGCCGAGAGCCCGGCGATCACGGCGATCCAGGTCAGTGCGAGGGTGAACAGGATCAGGATGCCGGCGACGGCGAGCCAGGCGGCCACGGATGCTCCGGTGCGGAACCCCATGATCAGCGCGACGCCGATGACGATGCCGACGGAGACCAGGTTCGCGGTCAGGGAGGTGAGCACGTGCGCCCAGAGCACGCTCGACCTCGCGATCGGCATGGACTGGAAGCGTTCGAAGATGCCGCCCTGCATGTCGAGGAACAGCCGGTACGCGGTGTACGCGACGCCGGACGCGATCGTGATGAGCAGGATGCCGGGGAGCATGTAGTCGACGTACGACTCGTCGGATCCGGTGTTGATCGCACCGCCGAACACGTACACGAACAGCAGCATCAGCGCGATCGGGGTGACCGCGGTGGTGATGATCGTGTCGGGGCTGCGAAGGATGTGGCGCAGCGAGCGGCCGGTCAGGACGCCGGTGTCGCCGAGGACGTGGGTGGTCATCGTGGTTCCTTCCGGGCCGGGACCGGGCCGTCGGAGCGGTCGTCGGCGGCGCGGTCGTCGGCGGCGCTGTTGTCGGTATCACTGGTGTCGGTCTCGCCGGTGTCACCGACGAGGGCGAGGAAGACGTCCTCGAGGGAGGGCTGCTTCTCGACGTATTCGACCTTGGCGGCCGGGAGGAGTTGCTTGAGCTCGCGGAGGGTCCCGTTCTGGATGATCGTGCCCTTGTGCAGGATCGCGATCCGGTCGGCGAGCTGCTCGGCCTCGTCGAGGTACTGCGTCGTGAGCAGCACCGTCGTGCCCTGACCGGCGAGTTGTTTGACGGTCTGCCACACCTCGATCCGCCCTTCCGGGTCGAGCCCCGTCGTCGGTTCGTCGAGGAAGATGATCGGCGGGTTCCCGATCAGGCTCATGGCGATGTCCAGTCGGCGTCGCATGCCGCCCGAGTACGTCGACGCCCTGCGGTTCCCCGCTTCGGTGAGCGAGAAGCGGGCGAGCAGGTCGTCGGCGATCGCACCCGGGTGCTTCAGGTGACGCAACTTGGCGACCAGCACGAGGTTCTCCCGGCCGGTGAGCACGTCATCGACCGCCGCGAACTGGCCGGTCAGGCTGATCGACTCCCGCACGTCGCCGGGCTTGGCGGCGACGTCGAAGCCGTGGACCGTGGCGGTGCCCGCGTCCGGCTTCAGCAGCGTCGACAGGATCCGCACCAGCGTGGTCTTGCCCGCACCGTTCGAGCCGAGCAGCGCGAAGATGCTTCCCGCTGCTCACGTCGAAGTCGACGCCCCGCAGCACGTGCAGGTCCTTGAACGACTTCTCGATACCCCGCACCCGGATCGCGGGTTCGACGGCCAGGTCGGTGGTCATCTCCGGATCTGGCGTTCTCGGCGCGTTACGCATCGTCGTCGGCGGCCTGGTCAATGGCGTCGGTCAGGCGCTTGCGCTCCTTGTTGATCCACTGGCCGTCGGTGTAATTCTGGATGAAGGTGTCGGCGAACTCCACCGGGTCGTCCCCGACGATGTCGCGGATCGGGGTGCCATCGGCCGCGGCCCGCTCGATCAGGTCTGCGAGGTCCTCGTGCATCTGCATCAGCACATCGCCCTTGACGATCCCCCCGGCGTACATGAAGTAGCGCTCGAATCCGTCCATCGCGGTTCGGTAACTCGTGGGCAGCTGTTCCTTGCGGGCCTTGTACCGGCGCCAGCGCTTCTTGTCCTCGAACGAGCCGGTGACCAGTTCGATCCATCGTGCGGCCATGATTACTCTCCTTCTTTCTGCGGGTGCTCGATGTGGTGGTGGAGCTGTTGGATCCGTTCGGCGAGGAAGCTCCAGCTCCTCCAGAACTCTTCGAGGTACTCGCCGCCCAGCGCGTTCAGCGAGTAGACCTTGCGCGGCGGCCCCTTCTCGGACGGGACCTTCACCACGTCCACGAAGCCGCGCTGCTCGATCCTGACCAGCAGCGCATAGACGGTGCCCTCGACGATGTCGGAGAAGCCCTGCTCGCGCAGCCGCGCCGTGATCTCGTAGCCGTACGCCGGCCGCACGGCCAGGATCGCGAGCACGATGCCCTCGAGCGTGCCCTTGAGCATCTCGGTCATCTGCTTGCCCATGGAACCTCCCTCAACTACTCAGTGACGCTGACTACCAGTACATAGTAACACTGAATAGTGACGGCGCAAGAGCAAGATGCCGCAGCGCCGTCGGCTCTGCCGACGTTGACGGTGGTGGGAGAAAGTGAGGCTTTCGCTGGCGCTGTGCTAGTCAGGCCCGATGCCGGCGCCCACCTTGCGGTGGGGCCGGCGTTCGACGTGGTCAGACTGGCGGTGGCGGCGGGATTTGAACCCGCGGAGGTTTTACCCTCACGCGCTTTCGAGGCGCGCTCTTTAGGCCGCTCAGACACGCCACCGCCGGGAAGGTTACCGAAGGAGCGTGCCCGTACGCGAATCCGAATCCCTCTGCGGCGGCCCGGGTGAGTTTTGCACGCTCCGTGCCAAACCGCCGCCTGCCGTGGCAGATTCCGTGGGGTGAGCGACCAGATCGCGCGGTGAGTGTGACGCGCGGGATCAGCGGGTCGCGAAAAAGTCCCGGAGCAACGCGGCGCACTCCGCTTCGCGGATGCCGCCGCGCACGTCGACCCGATGATTCAAGCGGGCGTCCCGCACCACGTCGAAGAGCGATGCGACGGCACCCGCCTTCGGGTCGTACGCGCCGAAGACCAGCCGAGCGACCCGGGCCAGCACCAGCGCGCCGGCGCACATCGTGCACGGCTCGAGCGTCACCACGAGGGTGTGATCGGTCAGTCGCCACTGGCCCGAGCATCGAGCCGCCTCCCGGATCGCCACGACTTCGGCGTGCGCCGTGGGATCGCCACGGAGCTCGCGTTCGTTGCCGGCGACGGCGACCACCGATCCCGCGGCGTCAAGGACCACCGCGCCGATCGGCACGTCGCCGTGTTCCGCAGCCAGCCGCGCCTGTTTCATCGCCAGCCCCATCGGGACGTCCCACTGGCTGGGCATGAGCACCTAGTTGAAGACCGACTCCGCAACCTTGCGGAACTGCGGGTTGAGCTTGAGCTTGTCGGCCACCTCGATCAGCATCTGGTCGCTGCTCAAGTCAAGGTTGTCAATGATCGCGGTCAGGTCGAATTCGCTGAGTCCGAGATCAGCCAGCATCGCCAGATCGCCCATCGGCTCACCGTCATCGTCGTCGTCCTCGTCGGGGATCTCCTCACCCAGATAGTCGGCGACGTCGCGGGCGATCGGCCAGTCGGCGGCGGCGTCGGCGTCGGACAGCAGCACCTGGACATGCTGCCCCCGCACCCGGACGATGACGAAGACTTCCTCGACCAGGCTCACGAAGCCGAGCGCGCCCGCGTCCCCGGGCAGCCGCCGGAGCTGGATGATCAACTCGTCGAAGTCGTTGGCCAGATCCTTCGCGAGCGCCTGGACGTAGGGCTGGCCGTCCTCGCGATACGCCGCGAGCACGAAGTCGATCTCGTCCTCGGCCGCATCCTCGAGATCATCGTCGTCGAGATCCTCGTCGGCCTCCGCCGGCGCAGCCCTGGAATCGCCAGGTTTTCCCGCGCCGTCCAGTTCGAACGACTCATACTCCTCGTCGTCGAAGTCCGACATGACCCTCCCTCGCCTGATCGCACCCGAATTCCCGGTCCATCGTGTCAGACGACAGGGATTCCCACGAGCCTGCTCCCCTACCGGCAGCCGGAGTCGCTAACGTTCGAGGGTGGAACTGCGCATCGTCGATCACCCGCTCGTCGCTCACAAGCTCACGGTGCTGCGGGATCAGGCCACCGATTCACCCACCTTCAGGCGGCTGACCGAGGAACTGGTCACGCTGCTCGCGTACGAGGCGACCCGGGAAGTGCGGGTGACCGCGTGCGTCGTGCAGACACCGCTGATGGAATCCGCCGGGGTCAAGCTGTCACCGCCACGACCTCTTGTGGTGCCGATCCTGCGCGCCGGACTCGGCATGCTCGAGGGCATGACCCGGCTGATCCCGACCGCCGAGGTCGGATTCCTCGGCATGGTCCGCAACGAGGAGACGCTGGCGGCCACCACGTACGCCGAGCGGCTGCCCGACGACCTCTCGGGCCGCCAGTGCTATGTGCTCGACCCGATGCTCGCGACCGGCGGCACCCTGGCGTCAGCCGTGCAGTTCCTGGTCAAGCGCGGAGCCGATCACATCACCTGCATCTGTCTGCTCGCCGCCCCCGAGGGCATCGCCCGGATCAACGCGCTGCTTGACGGCATGCACGTGCCCTGCACGCTGGTGGTGGCCGGGGTCGACGAGAAGCTCAACGACATCGGTTACATCATCCCCGGCCTCGGCGACGCCGGCGATCGCCTCTATGGCGTCGTCTGACCGCCGACTTGTCAGATCCTCAGGCACCTATAGCGCGCTGAGCGTCTGACAAGTCGGCGATGGTCAGTAGTAGTAGGGGAAGGGGGACCAGTCGGGCGGGCGCTTCTCCAGGAAGGCATCGCGGCCCTCGACCGCCTCGTCGGTCATGTACGCCAGCCGCGTCGTCTCGCCGGCGAACACCTGCTGCCCGATCAAGCCGTCATCGATCGCATTGAAGGCGAACTTCAGCATCCGCTGTGCGGTGGGGCTCTTGCCGCAGATCTTGGCCGCCCAGGCAAGTCCGACCGATTCGAGGTCGGCGTGCGGGACGACCTTGTTGACCATGCCCATCCGGTAGGCGTCCTCGGCGGTGTAGACCTCGCCGAGGAAGAAGATCTCCCGGGCGAACTTCTGCCCGACCTGGCGCGCCAGGTACGCCGAACCGAAGCCCCCGTCGAAGCTGCCGACATCCGCGTCGGTCTGCTTGAACCGGGCGTGCTCGGCACTGGCCAACGACAGGTCGCACACCACGTGCAGGCTGTGCCCACCGCCGGCGGCCCATCCGTTGACCAGGGCGATCACCACCTTCGGCATGAAGCGGATCAGCCGCTGGACCTCGAGGATGTGCAGCCGGCCCAGAGCGGGGTTGTCGGATGCGGCGCCATCGCCTTCACCGTCGGCGTACTGATAACCGGCCCGACCCCGGATCCGCTGATCCCCGCCGCTGCAGAACGCCCAGCCGCCGTCCTTGGGCGACGGACCGTTGCCGGTCAGCAGCACGGCACCGATATCGGAGGACATCCGGGCGTGATCCAGGGCCCGGTACAGCTCGTCGACGGTGTGCGGCCGGAACGCGTTGCGCACCTCGGGCCGGTCGAAGGCGATCCGGACCACGGGCGCCGAGACCGCGCGGTGATAGGTGATGTCGGTGAAATCGAATCCGTCCACCGGACGCCACGCCGGCGCGGCTGAACTGTCGTCGATCGGACTCGTCACGCTGCCAAAGCTAGCTGGTGGCCTCGGCCAGCGACTCGGAGTCCTCCGACCGGTGCCGCAGTTGCCAGATCACGTAGACCGTCAGGGCGAGCAGCAGCACGATCGAGCCGATGATCGCTGCGACCGGGGAGATGGCGTACAGGCGGCGCCACGCGGCGAAGGTGACGAAGCCGACGGCGGCGTAGAGCAGCGCCCAGACGACCGAGCCGATCACCAGCGCCGGGAGATAGCGACGCAGCGGCATCCGGGTCAGACCCGGCCGCCAGATTGACCAGGGTCTGCACACCGACGGTGAGGAAGGACAGCGCGACCACCGGCGCGCCCCAGCGGGCCACGATCTCTTGTACCCGGGCGAAGCCGCGTCTTGCCATCAGCCGCGCGAGGCGGGTGCGCTGGGCGCCGGCGCCCGCAGCCCGGCCGAGCGCGTAGGTGCCGCCGGCGCGGAGCAGGACGATGACGAACAGGACGGCGACGGCAACCGGATACGGCCAACCCCTCCAGAAATCCACGCCACTGCTTCCACTCGACGACTCGTCAGCTGAGGCGAGTGTAGGACCGCGGGCCGCCGAAATCGTCCAACGATCGGGGCGGTCGAGCGGGCTTCGGGGGACGATCAGGAGTGAGGTTAGCGGAGGGCGCGTCCAACCTCGCTACGCCAAGCAGGCCCCCGAGTGGGGCGCGCCCTCCAGATTCCACGATGCTGATCAAGGCGATGTCGCACCTGACCGGCCAGGAAACCCCCCGATGGCGGCTCTGCACCCCCGAACGATTGCCACCCTGATCTTGGCCCCACAGAGGTTGTGCGACCACGGACAACGGGCGGACAATGGCAGCACGGGGGGCGGCTCAAAACAGATCGAGCGGGGGTACGCCTCGCCCATTCTTCAAGGCGGCAAAGCAAATTGAGCCTCTTCGGCGAGGAACTACGGCGCTTGAGGCGACGGTCGGGACTTTCTCAGGAGACCCTGGCGTCACGGGCCGGCCTCAGCCCTGAGGCCGTCTCGCTGCTCGAGCGGGGGCGCCGGTCGCCCCGGATGACCACGATGCGGATGCTGGCCGACGCCTTGCGGCTGCGGGAGATCGATCGCTCGTCGCTGTTCGCCTCGGCGCAGATCGCCGAACCTGCCGCGCCCGTGCTGCCGGCCTTCGCCGACGCGTTCGTCGACCGGGAAGGCGAACTCGACGCGCTGAGCCAGTTGGCCGACCGCGCCGATGTGCGCTTGATCACCATGGTCGGGCCGGCGGGAGTCGGCAAGACCCGGATCGCCGTCGCGTACGCGGCCCAGCGGGCAGCCGCATATCCCGACGGTGTGCACTGGATGCCCGTCGGCGCGCTGGTCGACGCGTCCTCGGTGCTCCCGGCTCTGGCCGGCGCCCTTGGCGTGCACGGTTCACCCCAACCCACCGTGGCTGAGATCGTCGATCATCTCCGAACGCGGTCCGGGCTGCTGATGATCGACAACGCTGAGCACCAGCTCGAGGAGTGCAGCACCATCTGCCGCGCCCTGCTCGCCGGGGCTCCGGCGATCAAGATCATCCTGACCAGCCGACACCTGACCAATCTGCCCGGCGAGCTCGCCTTCGACATCAGACCCCTCGGGCTGCCCTCGTACGCCGCGGATTCGCTGACCACCGCGCCCGCCAGTCAGCTGTTCGTGACGCGGGCCGGCCTCGGTGCGTTGACCACGGAGGAGTGCCACGCCGTGGTCCGGATCTGCCGCCGGCTCGACGGCCTGCCCCTCGCGCTCGAACTCGCCGCCGCTCGCACCAACGTGCTGACGGTGCGGGAGCTGGCCGACACGCTCGACTCAGAGCTCGGCATCCTGCAGACCTCGGGGCCGGCAGGTGATCATGACCTGGTCGACGCGATGGTGAGCTGGAGCTACCAGCTGCTCAGCCCCCGGGAGAAGTTGATCTTCGAACGGCTGTCTGTCTTCGCCTCGGCGTTCGGGCGCGACGCGGTGGCGGCGATCTGCGGCGACGACCTCGGCGAGGTCGAGGTCGTCGACGTGTTGTCCAATCTGGTCTCCAAGTCGCTGGTCTCCCGGCGTGACGACGGCAGCCCGCGAGCCCGCTTCCGCTTACTGCATCTGATCAGGCAGTACGCCGCGAGATCGCTTCGCGGCGCGCCCCGACGCCGAAACGGTCCGTGAGCGCCACGCGGAGTACTTCTGCCGGCTCGCCGAAGAGGCGTCCGCGCACTTCTCCTCCCATGATCAACACGAGTGGCTGACCGCGGTGGACCGGGAGCTGAACAACGTGCGCCAGGCCATGGCCTGGGCCGTCGAGAGCCGCCCGGAGCTCGCTCTGCGGATGGTTGCTGCGGTCGGCCGCTGGTGCTACCTGCGCGGACGTTACACCGACGGGCGGGCCTGGGCCGCGAGCGCACTACAAGCGGCACCGGAGGCGCCCAGCAGTCTGCTGGCACCCGCCCTGCAGTTGGCCGCGACCCTGGCCTTCTTGCAGTGCGACTATGCCGATGCCAAGGCGATGGCGGAGCGGGCTCACGATCTCTATCGGCGAACCGGTGATCGCGCCGGGGTGGCGTGGTCGACCGCTCGGCTCGGCTCGATCGCCCGCGAGCTGGGTGATTACGACCGGTCGGAGGCACTGCATCGGGCGGCCATGACGCTCGCCCGGGAGGCCGAAGATGATCATGGTGAGGCGTCGCAACTGAACTACCTGTGCTTCGTGACCTGGATCCGTGGGCGCTGCCGGGAGGCCCAGCCGCTCGGCCGGGAGGCGTTGAACCGGATGCGCTCCCTGGGCGACAGCGAGGGAGTGATCTGGGCGTTGATCAACTTGGGCGCGATCGCGCGGTACTCCGATGATCTTGACGGGGCTGATCTGCTGCTCGGACAGTGCCTGGACCTGTGCGAGGACATGTCCTTCCGGGAAGGAGTCGGCTGGGTGCTGAACCAGCAGGGCGCGGTGGCCCGACTACGCGGCGACAGCGAGCAAGCGCTCGGTCTGCAGCGGGCCAGTCTGGCCGAACATCAGCTGCTGGGTGATCGGTGGCGCGAGGCCAGTTGCTACGACGAGTTGGCCGCGATTGCGATCCAGCTGGGAGATCCCGCCGAAGCGGCGCGCCAGCTCGCCGCCGCCGACCGGTTGCGGGCGGAGATCAGGGCGCCGGTGCCGGCCGTCGAGCGCGGCGAGCGGGATCGCACCGCCGCGGCCGCCCAGCAGGCGCTGGGTTCGGCGTACGACCTGACCGGTTTGACGGCCGGACTGGGTCCGCGTCATGCATGAGGCGTGGTCAGCGCCGCTGTCCGCGGCGCCTGACCAGCAGCACGACCGCGACCCCGGCGGCGGCCAGGCCGGCGAGCGGTAGCAGCCGCCGACCAGCGGTCGGTCGGTCGGCCGCCGGCGCCGTCTCCGGTCCCTGATCGTCGGCGTCCAGCAGCGTGACCGTCCCGCCATCACCGTCCACCCGGATCCGCTGACCGCTGTGGATCCGGCGGGTCGCGACCGCCGTACCGAGGACGGCGGGGATGCCGTACTCGCGGGCGACGATCGAGCTGTGGCTGAGCGGACCGCCGATGTCGGTGACCACGGCCGCCGCCATGGCGAACAACGAGGTCCAGGCCGGCGTGGTGATGCTGGCGACCAGCACCTCACCCGGGATCATCGAACCGAAGTCCTCCGGTCCCGACAGCACCCGGGCGGTCGCCGTGACGACCCCGGCGCTGGCGGCGGTCCCCTTGATCACGTCGCCGATCTGATCTTCCGAGGAGGCCGGCAGCCACCTCCGCATCGACTCGACCAACGCACCGCCCTTGGGCAGCAACTGCGGCGGCGTGGCCCGCCGCTGACCGCGCCAGATCTCCTTGCGGCGTTCGACCTGCATCGATCAGGCTCGCGGAGTGGGGTCGGCGATCTCGGCGCGATGCAGCCAGAAGACGTCCTCGGGCCGGCGGATCGCATCCGCGGTCCACCAGCCGTCGGCCCAGTTCCAGCAGCATCCGCCGCAGCTGGGGCCAGGCCAGGCCCACATCGGCCAGCGCGTCCTCGCGCGCCGGCGCCACCACCTGGGCCCGACGGAGCAGCCGCTCGAAGGCCGTCCGGCGGACCGGATCCAGCCGCGCGCGCGACCTCGGCCGACGGTCTTCTCCCGCCGCTCCGCCGAACGCCGCCGCCGCTCGGCCGGGTCGGCGCCCTGACCGCGCAGGTAGAAGCGCAGCGTGTCCAGCAGCGGCGCCGGCGCGTCAGCCGGCACCGCATTGGCGAAGTCGAGGTTGTAGACGGCATGCCCGAACCGCGCGAGATGATCATGGAACCGGCTCCGCCACTCGGCCCAGTCCGGGTCGCCATCCGCCGGTCGCCGGGTCCAGCACCTCAGCGGCCGGCCGGCTGAGGATGGCCTCGGTGAGTCCTGTGATGTTCCCGGGTCCAGCCGGCCAGATCGTACAGCGACTGCTCGGCCCGGATCGGCTCACTGTCGAAGCCCAGCAGGAAAGTGCTGGCCGCCGGATCTCCGGGGCGGCGGACGAGCCGGTCGTAGTAGGCCGAGAAGATGATCTCAGCCATGGCGGCGATCGGGATGATCGTCTGGACCGAGGTGTAGTACTCGGTGCCCGCGTCCAGCAGGGCGGCGACCCCGTCGAGCAGCTCATGATCATCGAGCTGCTCGACCGGCCGCGCCGTCCATTCGGCCACCGCGGCTTGATAGCGGGGATGGGAGTAGTCGCGCCACCGCGCGAGGCCGCCGCGCTCTGGAGTTCGTGGAGATCACCCGAAAGGCGGGCCACATCCGCAGCAGGATGCGGGCCATTCCGGAGCGGGTGTAGCGGTAGTACGCGTAGCCGTTCACCGTGGGCAATCCGACATCGCCGTCCCGGACCACGTCGGCGACCAGCAGCTCGTTCATCAGCTTCCCCAGCGACCGGGTCACCGATCCGTCGATCATCTCGGCGAACAGCGGGGTGAGCGGGTCGGGCAGTTGCTCGACGATGCTGGCCCGGACGTACATGTCGGTCGGCGCAGGCACCGACCAGTCGGTCGGCATCGGCGCCTCGGCGTCCGGCAGCGCGGTGATCGGCCGCGCCTGGAGGATGAAGAACTCGCCCCGGATCGCGCCCACTCGATGTCCTGCGGCGACCGGTAATGATCTTCGATCCGGATCCCCAGCGCGGCCAGCGCCTTCGCATCGTCGTCGCTCAGCACGGCGGCGCGTCGGCGATCCTCCGGCACCGGGCCTTCAGTGGTACCAAGATCAGCATAGGAAGTCATGATCATCTTCTCGGCGGTCTGCCGGGAGTTGATCACGCTCCGACGCTTGTCCAGCACCAGGTCGTCGGTGTTGACCTGGCCGCTCACCACGGCCTCACCCAGACCCCAGGCGGCGCTGATCACCAGTTCGTCCCGGCGGCCGTTGGCCGGGTTCGCGGTGAACATCACGCCGGCCGCGTCGGCTTCGACCATCTCCTGCACGACCACCGCCAGGCTCACCGTCTCGGGCGCGAATGCCCTGGCGGGCCCGATAGGTCATCGCCCGCTCGGTCCACAGCGACCCCCAGCATCGGGTGATCGCCGCGATCACCGCTTCGGTGCCGCGGATGTTCAGATAGGTGTCCTGCTGCCCGGCGAAGCTGGCGTCGGCGAGATCCTCGGCGGTCGCCGATGAGCGGACCGCCACCGGCACGTCGACCCCCAGCCGCGCGTAAGCGTCGGCGATCTCGGACCGAAGCTCATCGGGCATGGCGCCGGAGAACAGCGCCTGGATCTCATCGGACGCCTGGTCCGGTACCGGCCGGACCCGGCGAGGTGCAGGATCGACGCACCGATGCCACGAGCGGCGACGAAGGCGCGATAGCCGTCGGTACTCACCACGAATCCGTGGGGTACGGGGAAGCCGGCCCGGGTGAGTTCGCCGAGGTTCGCAGCCTTGCCGCCGGCGATCTCGATGTCGCCGCGACCTAGTTCGTCGAACTGCTTGAGATAGCTCACCTATGCGACGGTAATTCGCCTCCGACAACTCGACAAGGGGCTGGCTAACCCCGACCGATGAAGGGCATCTTCGTGGCCATCACCGTCATGGTCGCGACATTGCTGTCCAGCGGCAGGCTGGCCATGTAGACCACTGCTCGGCCCACGTCCTCGGCCGGCATCCGCGGCTCGGAACGCAGGCTGCCGTCGGCCTGCAGGATGCCCTCGGCCATCACCGTGGTCAGGTCGGTGGCCGCGTTGCCGATGTCGATCTGACCGCAGGCGATGTCGTACGGGCGGCCGTCCAGCGACGTCGACTTGGTGAGGCCGGTGATCGCGTGCTTGGTCGCGGTGTAGGCGATCGAGCGGGGCCGCGGCGCGTGGGCCGAGATGGAGCCGTTGTTGATGATCCGGCCGCCCCGGGGCGACTGGTGGCGCATCACCCGGAACGCTTCCCGGGTGCAGAGGAACGCCCCGGTCAGGTTGACGTCGACGACGGCCTGCCATTCGGCGAGCGGAATCGCGTCGAGATCGCGCGGCGGCCCGCCCATGCCGGCATTGTTGAACAGCAGGTCGACCCGTCCGTACGCGGCCACCGCGCCGTCGAACAGTGCCCGCACCGACTCCTCGTTGGTCACGTCCGTCGGGATCGGGTGGAGCTTCAGGTCCGGGTGCGCCCCCGCCAGATCGGTCAGCGGTTTCGGTCGCCGGCCGGCGACCACCACGATCCAGCCGTCGCGCGCCAGCGCAACCGCCGTCGCCGCCCCGATCCCGGTGCCCGCTCCGCTGACCACAGCAACCTTGTCCATCAGCCCAACCCCGTTTCTGTCCTCGACTTGTCAGATACTCAGCGCGCTAGAACGCGTTCAGAGTCTGACAAGTCGGCGATGATGGGCGACATGAGGATTGGGATCTTGGGTACGGGGGCGGTCGGGCGCGCATTCGGGCGGGTGCTCAGCGAGCTCGGGCACGAGGTGACCATCGGGACCCGGGATCCGGAGGCGACGCGGGCGCGCGACGAGTGGGCGGACTCCCCGCTGACGCTGGCCGCATACGCCGACCTGCAGGCCGACCTGTGGATCAACGCGACGAGCGGGCACGGCGCGCTGGCTGCCCTGCAGGCGGTCGGACCGGCCCTGGACGGCAAGGTGGTCATCGACACCTCGAATCCGCTGGACTTCTCCCACGGATTCCCACCCTCCTTGTTCGTCAGCAACACCGATTCCCTGGCCGAACAACTGCAGCGCGGGGTGCCGGGCGCCCGGATCGTGAAGATGTTCTCGACCACGGCGAACGAGGTGATGGTCGATCCGATGGGGCTCGGCCATGACTCGACCATCTTCGTGGCCGGCGACGACGCCTCGGCCCGGGCCGAGGCGTCAGCTCTGGCCCGGGAACTCGGCTGGAGCGACATCCTCGACCTGGGCGACCTGACGGCCGCGCGTGGCCTCGAGATGTGGATGCCGCTGTGGCTGCGGCTCTACGGGGCGATCGGGCGCGCTGAGTTCAACATCAAAGTCATCCGCTGAGGTCGTCGGGGTCACGGCCTCATCGGGGACCGGGGTCTCGGCGACCGGCTGCTTCGGGTTCTTCATGAAGAAGGAGCAGATGAGTGCGCCGATGCTGATCACCGCGGCAACGCTGAAGGCGGCGTGGATGCCACCGTTCAACGCCGCGAGCTGCGGTACCCCGGCCTGAGTCAGCTTGAGGCTGCTGCCCGCCATGATCGCCACCAGCAAGGCGGTTCCGGCGGCGCCGGCCACCTGCTGGAGGGTGGCCAGGATCGCGCTGCCGTGGGAGTAGAGATACGGCGGCAGCGGGTTCAGTGCGGTGGTGAAGCAGGGCGTGAACAGACACGCCAGCCCCACCGACAGCACGACGTGAAGACCGACCAGCATCCAGATCGGCGTGTCCGGGCCGACCAGGCTGAGCCGCCACATCGTCAGGCCGAGCAGGGTCGACCCCAGAATCGTCAGGCCCTTCGGTCCGTACCGGTCGAACAACTTTCCGACGGTCGGCCCGAGCAGGCCCATCAACAACCCGCCCGGGAGCAGGATCAGGCCGGTCGACAGTGACCCGATGCGGCGGACCGTCTGCAGGTAGATGGGCAGCAGGATGACCATCCCGAACAACGAAAGCATGGCGAGGCACAGGAGGGTGAGGCTCAGGCTGAACATCGGATAGCGGAACGCGCGCAGGTCGAGCAACGGGCTGCCGCTACGGATCAGGCGCAACTGACGCCAGCCGAAGACCAGCAGGCAGGCGACGCCCACCGCGACGAAGCCGAGAGCGACGGCCGGGCCGGACGACCCCTGTCCGAGCCGGCTGAGTCCAAAGACGATCCCGCCGAATGCCGGCACCGACAGCAGCACCGAGACGATGTCGAGCTTCTGATTTCCGTGCTGCCCGACGTTGACCAGTCGCCGCGATCCGTAGATCATCGCCGCGAGCGCCACGGGCAGCACCAGGACGAACATGAACCGCCAGGACAGGTACTGCAGGATCAGGCCGGACACCGTCGGGCCGATGGCCGGTGCGACCGAGATGGCGATGCTGATGTTGCCCATCACCACACCGCGCCGTTCGATCGGCACCAGCGTGAGGACCGTGGTCATCAGCAGCGGGATCATCATCGCGGTACCCGAGGCCTGAACGACCCGGGCCAGAAGCAGCAGCCAGAAGCCGGGTGAGACCGCGGCGAGCAGCGTGCCGGTGCAGAACAGGCCCATGGCCAGCATGAAGACGGTCCGGGTTGACACCCGTTGAAGCAGAAATCCGGTCGTCGGAATGACGACGGCCATGGTGAGCATGAACGCCGTGGTCAGCCACTGCACGGTGCGTGCGGTGATGCCGAGGTCGATCATCAACCGCGGCAGTGCGACGCCCATGATGGTCTCATTCAAGATCACCACGAACGCGGCGACCAGCAGCGTCACGATGATGCTGCGAGCCTCGCGGGGTAGGCGCGGTATGGCGGTGGAGCTGCCCGCTTGCTGGGTCGTGGTGGCCGTGGTCACGAAACCTGTCCTTTGATCGGGTGCGTGCTGGGTTGAGCGCGTTGCGTCGTACGAGAAGGCAGACCTGCTATGGACTGAGAACTCATCGGGTCCGGTGTTTCATCCCGGTTCACGCTACGAGTCGGCACTGACACTCAGCAAGCCGGTTTTCCAGGCCGCTCGGTGGAGGCCCGATAGTGTCTCGACATGGCCAAGAAGCTGCGAAAGATCCCCAACGAGGCGTACGAGGCGGAGTTGTTCCGAATGCAGTCGGAGCTGGTCAGGCTGCAGGAGTGGACCCGCGCGACCGGAGCCCGGATCGTCGTCGTCTTCGAAGGCCGCGACGCGGCCGGCAAGGGCGGCACCATCAAACGGATGACCGAGTATCTGAGCTCCCGGGTGGCCCCGGTGTTGGCCCTGCCGACGCCGACGGAGCGGGAGCGCACCCAGTGGTACTTCCAGCGCTACATCGCCCACCTGCCCGCCGCGGGGGAAATGGTGATCTTCGACCGCTCCTGGTACAACCGCGCCGGAGTCGAACACGTGATGGGCTTCTGCACACCGGTCGAGTACGAGCTGTTCATGCGCCAGACGCCGATCTTCGAGCAGATGCTGATCGACGACGGGATCCTGCTGCGCAAGTACTGGTTCTCGGTCTCCGACGCCGAGCAGTTGCGACGCTTCAAGTCCCGGCTGAACGACCCGGTCCGGCAGTGGAAGCTGAGTTCGATGGATCTGGAGTCCATCAGCCGCTGGGAGGACTACTCGCGGGCGAAGGACGAGATGCTCGCCCGCACCGACACGACGAGCAGCCCGTGGTTCGTGGTCGAGTCCGACATCAAGAAGCACGCCCGGCTGAACATGATCGCCCACCTGCTGTCCAGCATCCCGTACGAGGACGTGCCCCACGAGCCGGTCGAACTTCCCGACCGCCTGGTTCACAGCTCGACGTACCAGCGTCCGCCCCGGGAGTTCTCGACCTATGTCCCCGACTACGTCGCGAGCCTGCTCGGCGACATCGAGCGAAGTGATTGATCGCTCTCCGTCTGGAGTCGGGTCCGACGAGACCTCAGATAGAGGTGCCGGGCGGCTGATCGGGCGTAGCCTCGCCGCATGACCGGCCCGCGCTCGTCCGCTCGCCGACTCGGGGCGGCCGGCGGCACGTTCTGGCTGGACGTCGTGGTCGGGGTGTGCGCCGCGCTGGCGGCGCTGATCGCGCATATCACCTCGAACCTGGCCACGCTGGACCCGCGACTGCTCCCGCCGTCCCTGCTCAGCTGTGCGGCGACGGTCATCGCTGCTCTCAGCCTCGTGCTGCGTCGGACCCGCCCCATCGTCGGCTTCGTCATTCTCGCCACCGCGACCAGCGTGGTCTCACTCACCGACCACTACGTCGCCGTGTTGCCGTTGCTGTTGCTGATCAGCCTCTATTCGGTCACCGCACATTCGTCGCGGCTGGCCGGCGTTGTCACCCTGGTGAGCTCGATCTTGATCTTCATGGCACTGGCCTTGATCGGTGTTCCGGATCTTCGGCTATCAGCCGTGGTGCAGAGTTCGGCGCTGCTGATCGCCGCCTGGGCGGTCGGGTTGGCCGTCCGGTCGGGCCGGATCGGTGCCATGGAACGACTCCGTGCCGCCGAGCAGAATGCCCGGGCCGCCCGCGAGGAGGCCGCCCGGGCCACGGCGGAAGAGCGGTTGCGCATCGCCCGGGAGTTGCACGACGTCGTCGCACACAGCATGTCCATGATCGCCGTGCAGGCCGGCGTGGGCGCCCACGTGATCAAGACCGACCCGCTGGCCGCTGAGCACGCGCTGGCCGTGATCGCCGAGACCAGCCGCGAGGCGCTGACCCAGACCCGGGCGATGCTCGGCATGCTCCGCAGCAACGACGACGACCCGCTGCAGCAGGCCCTGCCGCAGCTGGAAGATGTCGACGAACTGGTCGACCGGGTCCGTGAGCTCGGCCTGCAGGTGGATCTCGACCGTCAGGTCCCGGTGCAGATCGACGACTCGACCAGCCGGGCGGCGTACCGGGTGGTCCAGGAGTCCTTGACGAATGTGATCAAGCACGCGGCGGCCCGTCGGGTCCAGATCACCATCCGGGGCGAGGCCGGCAGCTTGTTGATCAAGGTTGCCGACGACGGTCGCGGTGGGCCGGAGGCGGCGGGAGGCCACGGGCTGGGTGGACTGCGGGAGCGTGCGCGACTGCTGAACGGCCAGTTCAGCGCCACCGCCCCGCCCGAGGGCGGGTTCGTCGTCGAGGCTCGGTTCCCCTTGCCCAGCAAGGAACCTGTTCGATGATCGACGTACTCGTCGTCGATGATCAACAGCTGATCCGCAGCGCCTTCGTGATCTTGCTGCGCTCGGCTCCCGGCCTTCGGGTGGTCGGTGAGGCCGGCGACGGCGATGAGGCCGTTCGGCTGGCCCGCGAGCGGCAACCCCAGGTCGTCCTGATGGACATCAGGATGCCGCACACCGACGGCCTGCAGGCCACCCGGATGATCGCCGGGGACCCGCGCTGCCGCGACGTCCGGGTCTTGATCTTGACCACGTTCGACCAGGACGACCTGGTGCACGCGGCGTTGCGGGCCGGCGCCAGCGGCTTCCTGCTCAAGGACACCCCGCCGGCCCAATTGCTGACCGCGATCGAGGTGGTCGCCCAGGGGGAGGCACTGCTGGCCCCCTCGATCACCAGGCGGCTGATCGAGCACTTCGTCCGGCTCGGCGAGCCCGTCGACGATCGGGCCGCGCTCGAAAGCCTCACCGAGCGCGAGATCGAGGTACTGCGCGCGGTCGCCGAGGGCCGGTCCAACGCCGAGATCGCCGATCTGCTGCACATGGGCTACGGAACGGTGAAGACCCACGTCAGCCACCTGCTGACGAAACTCGATGCCCGCGATCGGGCCCAGCTCGTGGTCTTCGCCTACGAGTCCGGGCTGGTTGCGCGCGGCCGCAGGCAGAGCTGAACCACCCGAGCCTCTATCCGGAGTCGATCGAGGTTCGGACCTCAGCCAGACGCCAGGCCAGAGCCACTCGCGAGACGGTTGGGACGCGGGCGATGGACGCCCGCCAGTCGACGAGGAGTCACCATGTTCCGATCCCGCCCCATCCGCGAAGCGATGATCTTCGTCGGCCTCAGCTTTCTCATCGGCGTGCTGATCGCGCTCGCCCTCCCGCACGCCGATCTCGCCGTGATGCTCAGCGCACTCATCCCGGTGCTCAGCGTCGGAATCATGACGTTCACCGTTTTTCGCCGGGGAGAGCGCAAGGCGATGTGGGCCGGCATCGGTCTGCAGCGGGCCGGCTGGCGCTGGTGGCCGGCAGCCATCGCTGGACCGGTCATCGTCGTGACGCTCGCGTACGGCGCAGCCGTCGTGCTTGGCGTGGCCTCACTGCGATCACTCGCCGGGTTCCTGCCGTGGTTGTCCGGCAACGGCGTCGCATACGGCATCAACGTGCTGGTCGTCGTAGTCGTGATCATGGGCGAGGAGATCGGTTGGCGAGGCTTCCTGCTGCCCCGGCTCCAGACCGCGCTGCCCCGCCGTTCGGCGGCCGTGGTGACCGGCTTCATCCACGGTTGCTTCCACCTGCCCTTGATCCTGCTGACCACGGTCTACGACAACATCGGCAGTCGCTGGATCGTGGCGCCGATGGTCGTGGTCGTGATCACCGGCGGCGGCGTTCTGTACGCCTGGCTTCGTGATCATTCGGCCAGCGTCTGGCCCTCGAACGTCGCGCACGTCACCGTCAACCTCTTGTTCGGCGTGGGCGCCACAGTGACGATCGCCGCTTCCCCGGTCGCGTTGGAATACATCGCCGGCGAGGGCGGGTTCGCGACGGCGGCCGCCGTCTGGGTGATCGCCGGAGCCCTGCTGCTGGCGAAGTCCCAGTGGCGGGGGCCGGTCCGCGACGCGGCTCCGGCTGCCCGTGATCGGGTGCTGGTCAACGCGTAGGGTCTGCGGGGTGTCGTTCTCTGTTGATCAGATCCTCGCCGTCCTGACCGCCGCTCAAGATCGGCTGGCGGCCGCGGTCGCAGCCGCTGCCTCCGGAGAGGTTGACCGGCCCCGCGTATCCCACGAGTGGTCGATCGCCCAGGTGATGTCCCATCTCGGCTCGAGTACGGAGATTTTCGGTCTCTACGCTCGGGCCGGGCTGGCCGGGGAGCCGGTCCCCGGCCAGGAGCGCTTTCAGCGGATCTGGAATGCGTGGAACGCCAAGGCTCCCGATCAACAGGTGGCGGACTCGATCAGCGCCGCTGTCGCGTTCCGGGAGTGGATCGGCGCGCTGAGTGCGGAGGAGCGCGCCGCGTTCCGCCTCGGGCTCTTCGGGATGGATCTGGATCTCGCCGGTCTGCTGATGCTCCGCCTCAGTGAACAGGTTGTGCACGGCTGGGACGTGCACGTCGCGCTCGACCCGGCGGCCACATTGTTCCCGGATGGGGTCGCACTGATGATGGACGGGCTGAGTCAGGTCTCCAGGCTCGGCAAGCCGACCGCTGAGGCCCAACTGATCGCCGTGACCACCGAGGCGCCCGACCGGCGGTTCCTGCTGGCCATCGGCCCGGGCGGAACCTCACTGACCGACGCCGGCGAGGGTGCCATCAAGGCGACCTTGCGTCTCCCGGCCGAAGCCTTCGTGCGGCTCCTCTTCGGTCGTCTCGACCCCGACCACACGCCACCGGTGCAGACCGAGGGTGTCGATCTGGATCTGCTGCGCCAGGCCTTTCCCGGATTCTAGTTGGGCTGTCCGCTCGCGCAATCGCGCTGGAACCCGCCTACTTCGTCGTCGCTCGCGAAGGAAAAGGCGCCTTCGCTCCCTCCTCCTCAGCACGGCGGCGCGCGATTACCGACGCTCGCAGACTTGGCGGCTGTCCGCTCGCGCAATCGCGCTGGGATCCGCGATTACCGCCGCTCGCAGACTTGGCGGGTGCTGGCGGTTGAGGGTGCCGGAATAAGCTCACCGTGCGAGCGATCTACGCCCGATCGCCTCAGTTGAGGAGTCCACCATGAGTACGCAGAACTTCGATGCCGATCCCCCGGTCGCCGACACCACGGGTGAACAGACCGATCCTGAGGAGTACGGATCGTTGACCGTCGAGGACGACCCCGAAGGGACCACCGACCCGGCCGACCTCGCCGGCACCGCCGACGAGTCCGACGAGGACGTCAGTTAGGGGCGTGTCTCCTGAACCCGGTGGGCACTTCACGCCCGCGGGGGTTCAAGGGGGTCGTCCCCCTTGCGTGGATCAGTCGCCGTTGGCGAACTTGGTGAGATCGGCCCGGTTCGAATAGAACTTGTTCTGGTCGATCCGGTGGCTGCTGTACTGCCAGAAGGTGGCTACCTTCCAGCCGCCAGGCAGCGTGCCGGGTGTCCGGGTCCCCCAGCGCGCCACCCACAGCGGGTTCGTCGAACTGAACTTCGTGGTGTTCCCGGTGCAGCGGTTCCACCAGTCGGCGGTGGTGTAGATCACCGCATCGCGCCCGGTGAGCCGCTTGTACTCGGCCGTGAAGGCGGTGATCCACCGGACCATCCGCTTCTTGCTCAGCCCGTAACAGGCGCGGCCGTGCGGGCCGTACTCGATGTCGAGCGCGCCGGGCAGGGTCTGGTTGTCCCTCGACCAGGCGCCGCCGTGCTTCACGAAGTACCGGGCCTGCCGGGTGCCGCTGCGGCCGGCCGGATTGGCGTAGTGGTAGGCGCCGCGAACCATGCCGGCGTAGTACGAATCGGTGTACTGGGAGGAGAAGAAGGGATTCCGGTACGAGGTTCCCTGGGTGGCCTTGACGTAGGCGAAGCTCTTGCCGCGAGCGACCCAGCGGGGCCAGTTCTCGTTGCCCTGATAGCTCGACACGTCGATCCCGAGCACCCCGGTCGGCGCGTAGGCGCTGACGCCGGCGTCCGCGTCGGCCAGTCTTCGGTCTTCTCGGGCGCGCCAGCCCATCCGGGCGTCGGCGGGTAACTCCCCGGCCTTGGGCGAGGTCTGCGACGGCTTGGCGGCAGCGGTCTTCGACGGGTCGGCGGTGGCGGGGGCCACGCTCAGCACCGCGGCACCGGCGGCGATCAAGATCATGAGGGGTAGGCGGCGGGTGGGGGCCTTGATGATCATGTCGACATCCTTCGGGTAGGGGGCGTCATACTCGCGTGCGACCAGCAGAAACCGCTGATCACCACCCCGACAGGCGAGACCGGCTCAGCGTAAGGCCCCAACCGCCGAAGCGGCAATGGTGTGCGATCTCGGCCGTCGCCACCGGCCGCTCCGCCCGGGCGACATCCGTCACACGAGAAATGCCAGAATGATCCCACCGGCGGGTGAGTGGGGACGGCGTCTGCCGCGGACCTTCGGGGCGTGACTCAGGTGGTCCCGAGCCCCTCGCCGCGAGGGGTTCAAGGAGGGCTCGCCCCTTAGCACGCGGGGGTTCAAGGGGTCGGCCCCGGTTGCCGACAACAAGGAGGAACGTGACCATCATCAGGGCGGCTATCACCCAGACGACGTGGACCGGCGACAAGGAGTCCATGCTCGATCAGTCACGAGCAGTTCGCCCGCGACGCCCAGGCACAGGGCGCGCAGGTGATCTGCTTCCAGGAGCTGTTCTACGGTCCCTACTTCGGGATCACCGAGGACGCGAAGTACTACGACTACGCCGAGCCGGCCGACGGCCCCATCGTCCAGCGGTTCGCCGCGCTGGCCAAGGAACTCTCGATGGTGATGGTGCTGCCGATCTACGAGGAGGAGCAGCCCGGCGTCTACTACAACACCGCGGTGGTCGTCGACGCCGACGGCACGATCCTCGGCAAGTACCGCAAGCACCACATGCCGAACCTCGACAAGTTCTGGGAGAAGTTCTACTTCCGGCCGGGCAATCTCGGCTATCCGGTCTTCAAGACCGCCGTCGGCCCGATCGGGGTCTACATCTGCTACGACCGGCATTTCCCGGAGGGCTGGCGCGAACTCGGTCTGAACGGCGCGCAGATCGTCTTCAATCCGAACGCCACCAAGCCGGGGCTGTCCAACCGGCTCTGGGAGATCGAGCAGCCGGCCGCGGCCGCCGCCAACGGGTACTTCGTCGCCGCAGCCCAATCGGGTCGGGCCCGAGGACAACGAGTACGGCGAACTGGCGGTGACGTTCTACGGCTCCAGCCAGTTCTGCGATCCGCAAGGCAATCTGGTCGGTCGATGGGCAGCGGCGAGACCGAGGAGCTGGTCGTTCGTGATCTTGATCTGGACATGGTCCGGCAGGTGCGCAACGCCTGGCAGTTCTACCGGGACCGCCGTCCCGACTCCTACACCTCGATCACCAAGCCATGATCATCACGGGCGATAGGCGGTGCAGCATGACGACGATGTTGATCAAGGGCGGCACGGTGGTCAACGCGACCGGGACCGCGACGGCGGACGTGCTGGTCGACGGCGCGACGATCGCGGCCGTGCTGGCGCCGGGCGTCGTCACTGCTCGGCGTCGACCTGGAGGCCGCGGTCGACGAGGTGGTCGACGCGACGCGGCAAGTACGTGATCCCGGGCGGCATCGACGCCCACACCCACATGGAGCTGCCGTTCGGCGGCACCGAACGCCTCCGACACCTTCGAGACCGGCACGCGGGCGGCGGCCTGGGGCGGCACGACGTCGATCATCGACTTCGCGGTGCAGCGCTACGGCGAGCGGGTCGAGGACGGCCTGGCCGCCTGGCACGCGAAGGCCGCGGGCAACTGCGCGATCGACTACGGCTTCCACCAGATCATCGGCGGGGTCGACGAGTTCTCGCTCGAAGGCGATGGACGACCCTGATCGACGAGGGGATCACCAGCTTCAAGCTGTTCATGGCGTACCCGGGCGTCTTCTACTCCGACGACGCGCAGATCCTCAAGGCCATGCAGAAGTCGGCCGAGACCGGGCTGCTGACGATGATGCACGCCGAGAACGGCCCGGCCATCGACGTGCTCGCCGAGCAGCTGTGCCAGGCCGGGCAAGACCGACCCGTACTACCACGGCATCGCCCGCGCCTGGCAGATGGAGGAGGAGGCCACCCACCGCGCGATCATGCTCGCGAACCTGACCGGCGCCCCGCTCTACGTCGTGCACGTCAGCGCCAAGCAGGCCGTGGAGCAGATCGCCGACGCTCGTGACCATGGCCAGAACGTCTTCGGCGAGACCTGCCCGCAGTACCTCTACCTCTCGCTGGAGGAGCAGCTCGGCGCGCGCACGGTGCTTCGAGGGCGCCAAGTGGGTGTGCTCGACGCCGCTGCGGTCGCGGGCCGAGGGTCACCAGGACGCCATGTGGCAGGCGTTGCGGACCAACGACCTGCAGATGGTGTCCACCGACCACTGCCCGTTCTGCATGAAGGACCAGAAGGAGCTCGGGCTCGGCGACTTCCGGGCGATCCCCAACGGCATCGGCTCGATCGAGCACCGGATGGACCTGATGTACTCAGGGTGTGGTGAGCGGCCAGATCTCCTTGTCCCGTTGGGTGGAGCTGACCTCGACCACCCCGGCGCGGATGTTCGGGCTCTACGGCCGCAAGGGCGTGATCCAGCCGGGCGCCGACGCCGACATCGTGATCTACGACCCGAACGGGCCACACCTCGATCGGCTTCGAGCAAGACGCACCACATGAACATGGACCACTCCGCCTGGGAGGGCTACGAGATCGACGGCCACGTCGACAGGGTGATGTCCCGGGGCACGGTCGATCGTCGACGACACCGGCTACGTCGGCACCAAGGGCCACGGCGCAGTTCCTCAAGCGCGGCCTGAGCCAGTACCTGATCTGACCGCCGTCGACCCGTCCGACAGCCCGGATCCGAGCCGAGAGGAACGTCATGGACTTCGGAGTGGTCCTGCAGACCAACCCGCCCGCGTGGCGGACGGTCGCAGCTGGCCGAGCTGGCGGAGGCGCACGGCTTCGACTACGTGTGGACGTTCGACTCGCACCTGCTCTGGCAGGAGCCGTACGTGATCTACAGCCAGATCCTGTCGCCGAGACCAACCGGGTGATCGTCGGGCCGATGGTCACCAACCCGGCCACCCGGGACTGGACGGTGACCGCGTCGGTCTTCGCCACCCTCAACGAGATGTTCGGCAACCGCACGGTGTGCGGCATCGGCCGCGGCGACTCCGCGGTCCGGGTGACCAACGGCAAGCCGACGACGCTGCGCGAGCTGCGCGAGGCGACCCACGTGATCCGCGAACTGGCCAACTGCCGGGCGGTGGACTACAAGGGCTCGCACGCTGCAGTTCCCGTGGGCCGCGGACGTCGGCGCTCGAGGTGTGGGTGGCCGCGTACGGCCCGCTGGCGCTCAAGGCCGCCGGCGAGGTCGGCGACGGCTTCATCCTGCAGCTGGCCGACGTCGACATCGCCGCGTGGATGATCAAGTCGCGTGCGCGACGCCGCCGCGGACGCCGGCCGGGACCCGGACGCGATCACGTTCTGCGTCGCCGCGCCGATGTACGTCGGCGACGACTGGGAGCACATGCGCGATCAGTGCCGCTGGTTCGGCGGCATGGTCGGCAACCACGTGGCCGACATCGTCGCCAAGTACGGCGACACCGGCGACGGTGCCCGCAGGCGCTCACCGACTACATCAAGGGCCGCGAGGGCTACGACTACAACGAGCACGGGCGGGCCGGCAACGTGCACACCGCCTTCGTGCCCGACGAGATCGTCGACCGGTTCTGCGTGCTCGGCACCGCCGACTGATCACATCGCCAAGCTCGAGCAGCTCAAGGCGATCGGCGTCGACCAGTTCGCCGGCTATCTGCAGCACGACAACAAGGAGGAGACGCTCCGGGTCTACGGCGAGACGATCATTCCCGCGCTGCGTGATCATGTGACGGCCAAAGCCTGATCATGCGACGTGACCCGCGCGCTTCGGCTCTGGGCGCTGCTCGGCGCTGCTCGATCTTGGCCGCGGTCTGGGAGCTCTACAAGTCCTTCGGCCCGGAGAGCGGCGATAGTCATCGGCGATCGCGCGATCACGCCGCGGACCGGCGACCTGGCGATGCCGCACCTGTGGGAGATGGGGCAGCAGGCTCTTCGAGCCGGCGGTCGGCCGCAGCGGGGACCCGTTGTGGAGCAAGGTCTGGAGGCTCGCCTGTTCTCGTTGAAGATCGCCGCCGCCGGCTGGGTGATCGGTGTGGTCGTCGGTGTTGCGCTTGGCGCTGCTGATGCAGCGGCTCCGGCTCGCCGAAGCCGCGATCGCTGCCCTGGGTGGTGCTGAGCCAGACCGTGCCGCTGATCGCCATCGCGCCGCTGGTCCGCCGCTGGGGATCGCAGATCGAGTTCGGCGATTTCGTCTGGGAGAGCTGGTACTCGGTCGCCATGATCGCGGCGTACCTCGCCTTCTTCCCGGTCGCGGTGGGCGTGCTGCGCGGGCTGAAGTCGCCCGACGCCACCCACGTCGACCTGATGCACACCTACGGGGTCGGCTGGTGGCGCACGCTGATCACGCCTGCGGGTGCCGGCGAGCGTGCCGTACCTGCTGCCCGCGCTGCGGCTGGCCGCCGCGGCGGCCGTGATCGGCACGGTGGTCGCCGAGGTGTCGATCGGTCTGCGCGGCGGGATCGGCCGGCTGGTGATCGAGTACGCCCAGTCGGCCGGCGGCGACCCGGCCAAGCCGTGGGCGCCGATCTTCGGCGCGATCGCCATCGGGCTGGTGGCGGCCGGCTTCGTCGGCCTGATCGGCGCTCGCCCTGCGGCGCGTACCGCCGATCCGAGGTGCCGACGTGACGGCGGTCGCGGGCCCAGGGGATCAACCGGATCTTTCGCAGCCGGAACAGCACGGTGACCGCGCTGCAGGACGTCGATCTCGACGTCGCTCCCGGCGAGTTCGTCTCGCTGATCGGGCCGAGCGGCTGCGGCAAGAGCACCCTGCTGCGACTGATCGCCGACCTCGACGCGCCCACCTCCGGCACCCTCGAGGTGTTCGGCAAGACCGGCGCGCCAGGCGCGCCTCGACCAGGACTACGGCATCGCCTTTCAGCAGGCCGGCCTGCTGCCCTGGCGCACGGTCGCGGCCAACATCGAGCTGCCGCTGCGAGCTGCACGGCGTCGAGCGCGGCGCCCGCCGGGCCCGGGTCGAGCGAGCTGCTCGAGCTGGTCGGCCTGGCCGACTTCGCCGGGTCCTACCCCGATCAGCTGTCCGGCGGCATGCAGCAGCGGGTCGCCATCGCCCGCGCGCTGGCCGAGCGGCCCCGGCTGCTGCTGATGGACGAGCCGTTCGGCGCCCTGGACGAGATGACCCGGGAGCGGATGCAGAACGAACTGGTCCGGATCTGCGCCGAGACCGGGGCGGCCGTGGTGTTCGTGACGCACTCGATCCCGGAGGCGGTGTTCCTCTCCGACCGGGTCGTGGTGATGTCGCCCCGGCCCGGGCAGATCGTCGACGTCGTGACGCTGTCGCTCGGCGCAGCGGCGTCCGCGACGACGCGCTGCGCGAGGACGACGCGTTCTTCCACGCCGTCGCTCCGGTGCGCGAGGCGCTGCACGGCGTGCCGACCAGCGGCACCCGCGGGGTCGAGACCCGATGAGCACCGCTCTGCGAGAGCCTCAGGACGCGGCCGCGGTGACCGTGCCGCGGCGCATCCTGGTCCCCGGCTCGGCCGTCCGCGCGGTGCTCGCGCCGATCGTCTTCGGGGTCGTCTTCGTCGGCCTCTGGCAACTGCTGGTGATGATCTTGGAGATCGAACCGTTCATCGTGCCCTCGCCGGCGGCGATCGCCGGGGAGTTCGTGAACAACGTCGGCTCGGTGATCAGCGGCGCGCTGCGCACCGGCGCGAACGCGCTGATCGGTCTGGTGGTCGGCGCCGTGCTCGGCATCGTCGCGCGCCGTCCTGGCCAGCATGATCAAGATCTTCGACGCGCTGGCGGCGCCGACCGTCGCCGTCGGCTCGGTGATGCCGATCGTGGCCCTGGCGCCGGTGCTCTACACGATGTTCGGCGCCGACGTCGAGACCGCCCGGCAGCTCGTCGCCGGCCTCGCCGTGATGATCCCGGTCTACATCAACACGCTGCGCGGCCTCCGCCAGGTGCGGCCGGTGCACCGCGACCTGATGCGGGTCTACGCCGCGACCGCGCGCCAGCAGCAGCTCGCGGTGACCCTGCCCGACGGCGGCGCCGTACGTGTTCACCGGGCTGCGGATCGCCTCGTCGCTCGCGGTGATCTCCGCCCTGGTCGCGGAGTACTTCGGCGGTCCGGTCGGCGGGCTCGGCAAGTCGATCACCTCGGCGGCCTCGAGCAGCAACTACCCGCTGGCCTGGGCGTACGTGCTCGGTGCGATCCTGCTCGGACTGGTCTTCTACTGCGTGACGCTGCGGCGTGGAGATGTGGTTCACCCGGCATACCCGAAGGACCTGAGGCTTGTCCGCTTCGCAGTGCTGCGAGCGGGACGATATCGGTTGTGACACGAGGAGATGCGATGCAGGAAACACCAGAGGCGGGGCGCGTCTCGCGGCGGCACTGACCGCGTCGGTGCTGATGCTGCTCGGCCTGCGGCGGCGGCAGCGGGGCACCCGAGCAGCGACAGCGGAGTCGGCCGGCAGCAGCCCGGCCGGGGAGCTGACCCCGGTCAAGCTGCAGCTGCAGTGGTCGGCCCAGGCGCAGTTCGCGGGCTACTACGCGGCGGTCGACCAGGGCTACTACAAGGACGAGGGACTCGACGTGGAGATCGTCGAGGGCGGCACCGACATCGTGCCGCAGGACGCGCTGTCGGCCGGCGACGTCGACTACGCGATCTCCTGGGTGCCGAAGGTGCTCGGCTCGATCGAGAAGGGGGCCAAGATCACCGACGTCGCGCAGATCTTCGAGCGCAGCGCGACGACCCAGATCTCCATGAAGGACAAGAACATCACCGAGCCCGCGCAACTGGCCGGCAAGAAGGTCGGCAGCTGGGGCTACGGCAACGAGTGGGAGCTGTTCGCCGGGATGCAGAAGGCCGGGGTGAACCTGGGGGACATCACCTTGATCCAGCAGGCGTTCGACATGAACGGCTTCCTGGACGGTGACATCGACGCGGCGCAGGCGATGACCTACAACGAGTACGCCCAGGTGCTGGAGACCAAGAACCCGAAGACCGGCGAGCTCTACCAGCCCGAGGACCTCAACGTCATCGACTGGAACAAGGTCGGCACGGCGATGCTGCAGGACGCCATCTGGGCCAACTCCGAGATGCTGAGCGACCCGGCGTACCAGGACCAGACGACCAGGTTCATCAAGGCCTCGATCAAGGGCTGGGTGTACGCGCGGGACAACCCGCAGGAGGCCGCCAAGATCGTCACCGCCGCCGGCTCGCAGCTCGGTGAGAGCCACCAGCTGTGGATGACCAACGAGATCAACAAGCTGATCTGGCCCTCCACCGCCGGCATCGGGATGATCCAGGACGCGGCCTGGCAGCGGACGGTCGAGATCGCCAAGGGCACCAAGAACGACACCGGCGCGACGATCATCACCGCTGATCCGCCGGAGACGGCCAAGTCCAACACCTACGTCGAGAAGGCGCTGGCCGAGCTGAAGTCGGAGGGCGTCGACGTCGAGGGCGAAATCCTTCAAGCCGATCACGGTGGAACTCAAGGAGGGTGGCAGCTAGGCGGTTGCTTTACGAGCGGCGGCGCTGGCGGCGCTTCTGCGCGGGGCGGGCTTTCGTCGGCTGGCTCTTTGCCGGCTGGTCCGGCTTGGGCCGCGACCGGGAGCTGTTGACGGTCCGGCCGCGGACCACGCCGATGAAGTCGTCGATCAGATCGCTCGAATTGCCGATCAGCCAGGCCAGCCCGACCTGCGTGGGCGGGCCATCAGCGATCGGCCGGTAGACGAGGTCCCGCCGGCTGTGCGATCGCGCGATGGACTGCGGCACCAGCAGGACACCGGCGCCCCCGGCAACCAGATCGATCGCGTCCGGATGATCGGCGTCGACCGTCGGCTCGTCCGCGAGGTCGGCCAGGCTGATCTCGTCATACGCGGCGATCGGGTGGTCCTTGCGGGCGACGACCACCGGAATCTCGAAGTAGAGCGGGATCACCTGAAGCTGATCACGATCCAGCGGCAGCCGGGCGAAGCACAGGTCGAGCTGCCCCTGAGCGAGGGCGGACAGCACTGACGGCTGCGCGATCTCGACCACCTGGAGCGGATGGCGGGGGTACCGCTCGGCCCAGATCCGCCGCCACTTGGTCAGCGTCACGCCGGCGACGAAACCGACCGTCAGTCCGCTGGCCTCGGTCACCTCAGCACAGTAATACGACGGGCGTGCGCGGCCGCCCGACTAGCCTGGGTGCGTGAGCCAGACCATGAAACCCCAGACCGCGGCGAACAAGCTCGGCATCTATCTGCCGGCGGCGCCCGTGGAGTTTCAGCACCAGCCGATCAGCCGGGATGAGGTCGACGCCCTGCGGGCCGACCCCCCGGAGTGGCTGGTCGAGTTGCGTCGCAACGGTCCGTTCCCGAGGGACGTCACCGCTCAGAAGCTCGGCATCTCACGCCGCGGGCTGGCCCGGGCCGGCGTCGGCGATGCGCTCGACGCGGGTCAGATCGGTGAGCTGCTGAGGGATCCGCCAGACTGGCTGGTCCGTGAGCGCGAGTCGTACGCCGCCGTCGTGGCCGAGAAGGAACGGGTTCGCAGCAAGCAGACCGGGAAGGGAAGTTGATCATGGCCAGGGCTCATGTGGTCGGAGTTGGCATGGTGCCGTTCGCGACGCCGCGTACGGCTCGGCCCTACGACGAGATGGCGACTGCCGCAGTCAGCGCCGCACTGTCCGATGCCAAGATCAACTTCGGCCAGGTGCAGCAGGCGTACGGTGGCTATGTCTACGGCGATTCGACGTCGGGACAGCGGGCGCTCTACCAGGTCGGGCAGACCGGCATTCCGGTGATCAACGTCAACAACAACTGCTCGACCGGTTCGACCGCGCTGTGGTTGGCGCGGCAGGCCGTGGAGAGTGGCGCGGCCGACTGCGTGCTGGCGTTCGGCTTCGAGCAGATGCAGCGCGGTGCCTTGAAGGAGCACTGGGATGACCGGCCCGGTCCGCTGGACGTGTTCGCCGATCTGGCGACCCGGCACGAGTCCGACGCGGGACGCGAAGACGGTTCCGGGGTGCCGATGGCCGCCCGCTATTTCGGCGGGGCGGGACTGGACTACATGGAGCGCTACGGCGTCGGACCCGAAGTGTTCGCCGCCATCTCGGTCAAGGCCCGCAAGCATGCGGCGAACAACCCGTACGCGGTGTTCCGTGACCAGGTCAGCGTGCCGGAGGTCCTCGAGTCCCCCCACGTGTATGGTCCCCTGACCCGGCTGCAGTGCTGCCCGCCGACCTGTGGCGCCGCCGCCGTGGTGGTCACCAGCGCGGACTTCGCCCGGGCTCATGATCTTGATCCGACCGTGCGGATCGCCGCCCAGGCGATGACCACCGACACGGCGACGAGCTTCAGCACGAACATGATCAACTTGGTCGGGTACGGGCTGACCACGGCCGCCGCCGGACAGGTGTACGAGGCGGCCGGCATCGGCCCCGAGGATCTGACCGTGGTCGAATTGCACGACTGTTTCACCACCAACGAGTTGCTCAGCTACGAGGCGTTGGGGCTGACGCCGGAGGGCACGGCGGAGAAGTTCATCGCCGATGGTGACAACACCTACGGCGGACGGGTGGTCACCAATCCGTCGGGCGGCCTGCTGTCCAAGGGACACCCGCTCGGCGCCACCGGGCTCGCCCAGTGCGCGGAACTCGTCTGGCAACTCCGCGGCCAGGCCGGAGCGCGCCAGGTGCCGGATCCGAAGATCGCCCTGCAGCACAACATCGGCCTCGGCGGCGCTGCCGTGGTCACGCTGTACGAGCGCGCGGCCTGATCCGGCGGGCGGCGGCGTTGGCCGTTTGGTCCGTTGTGCGCAAACAGCCCGGAAATCGGCGAAATTCGGTCAATCCTGTCCGTTGTGCGCGCAAACGGCCCAGCGAGTCAGGCCTAGGAGCGGCGCTGGAAGCGGGCGTGCGCGGCTGCGCCGGAGGCGACGAGTTCGACGCATTCGTAGCCGATCGGGGCGTCGAAGTCGAAGAGCCGCTCACCCCCACCGAGCAGGATCGGGGAGTACGCCACATGCATCTCGTCGATCAGGCCGGCCTGCAGATACTGCCGCACGGCGGAGGCGCCGCCACCCAGGCGCACGTCCTGGCCGCCGGCCGCGTCGAACGCCTGAGCCAACGCCGCTTCGATGCCGTCGGTGACGAAGTGGAAGACCGTGCCGCCCTCCATGGTGATCGGGTCGTGCGGGTGATGGGTGAGGACGAACGTCGGGTGGTGGTACGGCGGATTGTCGCCCCACCAGCCCTTCCAGTCGTCGTCGCCCCAGTCACCGCGGATCGGGCCGAACATGTTTCGGCCCATGATCGTCGCGCCGATGCCGACCTCGCCGGCCGCCGCGAACTGCTCGTCCAGACCCTCGTCGCCGTCCGGCTCGCCACTCATCGCCCGGAAGGTCTTCGTCGGCAGGAACCAACGATGGAGTCCTTCGCCGCCGACCCCGAGCGGCTCTTCGAGGCTCTGATCAGGTCCGGCGCCGTACCCGTCGAGCGAGATGCTGAAGTTGTGTACCCGAAGCTTCGCCATGCTCCGATCCTGCCACCCGCGGGTCAGTCACCGAAGGAGTCCCGGCCGCGCCGCACGATCGCCTCGTCGGGAGGGAAGACGATCTTGGTGTCCTTGTCGGCGTAGTCGAACTGGTTGAGGAAGAAGCGCATCGCATTGATCCGGGCCCGCTTCTTGTCGTTGCTCTTGATCGCGGTCCACGGCGCGCAGTCGAGGTCGGTATTGAGCATCATCGCTTCCTTGGCCTCGGTGTAGGCATCCCAGCGGTCCAGGGACTCGATGTCCATCGGGGACAGCTTCCACCGGCGGACCGGGTCGATCTGCCGGATGGCGAACCGGGTGCGCTGCTCCATCTGGGTCACCGAGAACCACAGCTTGGTCAGCGAGAAGCCGCTCTCCACCAGCATCTCCTCGAACAGCGGTGCGTGATGGAGGAACTGCTCGTACTCCTCGTCGGAGCAGAATCCCATCACCCGCTCGACGCCGGCGCGGTTGTACCAGGAGCGGTCGAAGAGCACGATCTCGCCGGCCGTCGGCAGGTTGGAGACATAACGGTGGAAGTACCACTGCCCGAGTTCGGTCTGGGTGGGCTTGGTCAGCGCCACCACCCGTGCCGAGCGGGGATTGAGGTGCTCCATGAACCGCTTGATCGTGCCGCCCTTGCCGGCGGCGTCGCGGCCCTCGAACAGGAGCACGTGCTTGGCGCCGGTGTCCTGGGTCCAGTACTGGAACTTCAACAACTCGATCTGCAGGGCGTACTTCTCGACCTCGTACGAGTCTCGGTCCATCCGGTCGTCATAGGGATAGTCCTCCCGCCAGGTCTCGACCGGGTTGCCGCCGGGATCGATCAGATCCGGGTCCGAGCCGTGCTCGTCGTGGCGGACGTTGTATCCGCCCTGCATCAGATCCTCGAGATACTCCCGGAAGTTCTCCCGGACGATCATGGATTCCCCCTTCTCGCCGCCGATTCCTCGACTTGTCAGACTCTCAGCAGGCTATAGCGCGCTGAGAGTCTGACAAGTCGGAGGCTAGTTGCGGGAGATGAGGGAGCGGAGGAAGAACGTCAGGTTGGCCGGGCGCTCGGCGAGCCGCCGCATGAAGTAGCCGAACCACTGCTCGCCGTAGGGCACGTACACCCGGACCTGATGGCCCGCGGAGGCGAGCCGGCGCTGCTCCTCGTCGCGGATGCCGTAGAGCATCTGGAACTCGAAGTCCTCCGACGTCCGGTCGGCCTCGGTGGCGTAGTCGGCGGCGGCGGAGATCATCGCCGGATCGTGTGAGGCGACCATCGGGATAGCCCTGCCCGTTCATCAGGATCCGCAGGCAGCGCCGATAGGACGAGTCGACGTCGTCCCGCTTGGTGTACGCGACCTCCGCCGGCTCGCTGTACGCGCCCTTGCAGAGCCGGATCCGGGAGCGCGGCCCGGAGAGGTCGCGGCAGTCGGATTCCGTCCGTTTCAGGTAGGCCTGCAACACGGTCCCCAGGTCGGGGAAGTCGCGCCGCAGTTCCTTGACGATGGCCAGGGTGGAGTCGGTCGTGGTGTGGTCCTCGGCATCGATGGTCACCCAGACACCGATCTCGGCCGCGGCTTCGCAGATGATCCTCGCGTTGGCCAGGGCCACGTCGTGACCGATCTCGGGCAGCGCCTGGCCCATGGCCGAGAGCTTCAGGGAGACCTCCAGCGGCCGGGAGCCCGACGTCTCGGGAGCGGGCAGGGCCGCGTACGCCCGGAGCAGTGAGAGGTAGGCCTCGACGGTGGCCGTGGCCATGGCGGCGTCGGTGGTGTCCTCACCCAGGAAGTCCACGGAGACGAAGCGACCGGACTTGAGCAACGCGGCGGCCGCCGAGACGACGGCCGGTTCCTTCTCGCCGGCGACGAACCGCTCGACCACGTGTCGGGTCGGGCCGAGCCGGCTGATCGTCCGTTCGAGCCGGGACGAGCGGGCCGCGCCCAGCAGGGCGGGACGCAACAAGGTGTCCAGGGCGAGCATCAGGCGTCCTGCCCCTCGATCGGGCCCTGATGCGGGTACCGGTAGCTGGTCGGCGGCACGAACGTCTCCTTGATGGTGCGGGTCGAGGTCCAGCGCAGCAGGTTCTGCGGCGACCCGGCCTTGTCGTTGGTGCCCGAGGCCCGGCCGCCGCCGAACGGCTGCTGGCCGACGACCGCGCCGGTGGGCTTGTCGTTGACGTAGAAGTTGCCGGCGGCGAAGCGCAGCGCATCGCTGGCCTTCTGCACCGCGGCCCGGTCGGTCGGCGATCACCGAGCCGGTCAGCCCGTACTCCGAGCCGGAGTCGACCCGGGCGAGGGTCTCGTCGAAGGCACCCGGCATCGAGTCGTCGTAGACGTGCAGCGCCAGGATCGGGCCGAAGTACTCGGTGGTGAACGCCTCGTCGGTGGGATCGTCGCCGAGCAGCACGGTCGGCGCGACGAAGAATCCCTCGCTGTCGTCGTAGGTGCCGCCCGCGGCGATGGTGATGCCGTCGGTGGCCTTGGCCCGGTCGATCGCGGCGGCATTGCGGTCGAACGCGCGCTGGTCGATCACCGCGCCGCCGAAGTTGGACAGGTCGGTGACGTCGCCGTAGCTCAACGCCGACGACCTGGTCGATGAAGCTCGTCGCCCATCTTGCGCCCAGACCGACGCGGGCACGAACGCCCGCGACGCGGCCGAGCACTTCTGGCCCTGGTAGTCGAAGGCGCCGCGGATCAGCGCGGTCGTCAGCACGTCGGGATCGGCTGAGCTGTGCGCGACGACGAAGTCCTTGCCGCCGGTCTCGCCGACCAGTCGCGGGTAGCCGTGATAGTTGGCGATGTTGTCGCCGACCTCGCGCCACAGCCGCTGGAACGTTGCGGTCGAGCCGGTGAAGTGGATGCCGGCCAGCCGCGGATCGGCGAGCGCGACCTCGGAGACCATCGGCCCGTCGCCGAGCACCAGGTTGATCACGCCGGCCGGCAGCCCGGCGGCCTCGAGCAACTGCATGGTCAGGTACGCGGCGACCGCCTGGGTCGGCGACGGCTTCCAGATCACCGTGTTGCCCATCAGCGCCGGGGCGGTCGGCAGGTTGCCGGCGATCGCGGTGAAGTTGAACGGCGTGATTGCGTAGACGAAGCCCTCCAGCGGCCGGTAGTCGACGCGGTTCCAGACGCCCGGGGAGGAGATCGGCTGATCGCTGAGGATCTGCCGGGCGAAGTGCGACGTTGAAGCGCCAGAAGTCGATCAGCTCGCACGGCGTGTCGATCTCGGCCTGGTACGCGGTCTTGGACTGGCCGAGCATCGTCGCGGCGGCGAGCGTCTCGCGCCACGGTCCGGACAGCAGATCGGCGGCGCGCAGGAAGACCGCCGCCCGCTCGTCGAACGGCAGGTCGCGCCATGCGGCGCCGCCTGGGCGGCCGCCTCGATCGCGTCGCGCACGTCGGTGTGGGTGGCATTGGTGTACGAGCCGATCACCGACGCGTGCCGGTGCGGCTGGACGACGTCCTGCACGGTGCCGTCGGCGCGGCGATGCACGCCGCCGATGACCTGGCGGATGTCGGTCGGCCGGCCGGCGAGTTCGCTCAGCTTGGTTTCCAACCGGGCGCGTTCGGGGCTGGCGACGGCGTAGTCGTTCACCTTCTCGTTCAACGGCACTGGCACGTTGGTCACGGCATCCATGTTTGTTCCTCCACGGCAGCTTGAAAGATGATGCCTCTATTCAAGCGGATGCAACCTAGGATTCACTTGGCGCGATAACCGAAGTTTCGGGCCGATACTTGTCGAGTTGGACAAAGGAGCCCGGTTGACTGACGAAGCGGTGCGCGGGATCAGCCTCGAGGTGCTGGGGACCGACCTCTACGGCATCGCGCAGACGCTGGCCACCCTGACCAGGGGGATGGTGAGCATCGAGGACGATCGTTCCCGGGTGCTGGCGTACTCGGCGTCCGACGATACGGCCGACGAATTGCGGCGGTTGTCGATTCTCGGCCGGGAAGGACCGCCCGCCTACCTCAAGCGACTGCGGGACTGGGGAGTCTTCGACCGGCTCCGGCTAAGCGACGAGGTGATCGAGGTGCCGCCCGACGCGGAGGTCGGCATCCGTCGACGGCTGGTGGTGAGCATCCGGTCGACCGGTCCGGCCGGCCAACTGGGCACGATCTGGGTGCAGGAGGGCGGTCAACCGCTGGCTCCCGATTCGGCCGAGGTGCTGCGCGGCGCCTCGGTCGTCGCGGCCCGGATGATCACCCGGACGATCAATGCGCCGACCGCCGAAGCCGTCCAGATCGAGCGGCTGCTCGGCGGCCGCGGCGGCGGTGTCGATGTGCCGTCGCTGGCCGCCGCCTTGTCCATCCCCACCACCGGGCCGGCGGTAGTGATCGGCTTCGCCGCGGCCCGCGGCTGAGACCCTCGCCGGGTTCGACGGGCTGGCCTCGACCCTCCGACTGCACGCCAGCGCGTACGCGAAGGATGCGCTGGTCAGCCCGCTCGAGGACCGGGTCTATCTGCTGATCCCGCGCAGCCGGTCAGTCGGCTCGGTGACGACCTGGACCAACGGAGTGATCAAGCGGATCGCGAAGCACAGCGGGATCGCACTGCGAGCCGCGATCGCCGCTCCGGTGAGCAGTCTGTCGGCCGTACCGGCCGCCCGGATCGAGGTCGACCGGGTGCTCGACCAGACGTCCGGTGATCAACAGGTGACCACGCTCGCCGACTCCAGAACTCCGGTGCTGCTCGGGGAGATCCTCGACCTGATCGCGGATCATGATCAACTTCGGGATCCCCGGATCGACGCTCTGGTCGCCTACGACGCCCGCTACGCCGCCGACATGCGCCGCAGCGTCGAGACCTATCTGCAGCACTTCGGCGACGTACGCGGTGCCGCCGCCGAGCTGCAGATCCACCCCAACACGCTGCGCTACCGGATCCGCCGAGCCGAGGACATCCTCGACATCAATCTCGGCGAGCCGGCCGGGCGGCTGCTGGTCGAGCTGCAACTGGCGGTGCTGCGCCGATCGATGATCATCAACGAAGCGGAGTGATCATGGTGAGCGCGCGCAACTGGGCCACCGTCTCCGGATCGAAGATCCCGCCGCCGGGGATCGCCGCATTGGCCGCGCCCACCGCGGCGGCGAACTCCAGCGCCTCGGCCAGTCGTCCGACCGTTCGCTCAGCTCGCTGACCAGGCCGGCGAGGAAGCAGTCACCACTACCGACCGGATAGCCGCCCGGCGCCGCCCGGGTGACCGCACGCCAGCCGGTGCCCGACCGGTCCCAGCCGATCGACCCGGCGGCTCCATCGGTGATCACCACGTCGACGGGGCCGCGCGCCTGCACCGCCGGACCAAGATCAGTCAGATCACCGACCTCGGCGCCGACCAGTTCGGCGGCCTCGAATCGGTTGATCTTGATCACTTCGGGCCGGGCTCGCTCGATGATCGAGCCCAGGGCCAGGCCGTGCACATCAACGGCGAGGCGAACCCCGCGGGCGGTGGTTCCGGCCAGCCGATCGGCGAGGATTCCATGATCGATTCCGGCTGGCACGCTGCCGGAGATGGTCAGCCATTCGCCCGGTGCGACCTCGGCCAGCCGCCCGGCGACCTCGGCCAAGATCAACTCGTCGCCGGCCGGGGCCGGTTCGTAGAACTCGGTCAGGGTGTGGGCGGACTCGTCCGACGCCGACACACACAGTCGGGTCGGCTGCTCGGTGACGATCCGGTCCAAGATCACCCCGGTCGGGATCAGCAGTTCCTCGACGAGATCACCGAGCAGTCCGCCGAGCGGGACGATCGCGCGCACCTTCCAACCGAGGCTGGCCAGGGCGCGGGACGCGTTCAGCGACTTCCCACCGGCGACCCGCAATACGGTGCGCGGCCGATGAATGGCGCCGGTCTCGATGGCGTCGACGGTGTAGGAGATGTCCAGCGACGGACTGAAACCGAGGGTGTGGATCACCCCGGCATTCTCGCCCCGGGTCAATCGAGGATGATCGACCGGCTCAACGCCCGCGGCGCGTCGGGGTCAAGGCCTCGGTGTTCGGCGACGGCGAGTGCGAGCCGCTGAGCCTGCACCAGTTCGACCAGCGGATCCCGGCTGCTGGTCCGTACGGTCGCACCGGTGGCCCGGATATCGGCGACCAGGTCGTCGTCGCCGGGACCGATCAGCCAGACGATCGAACGGTCCCCGGCCACGGCCAGCGGACCGTGCCGATAGTCGAACAGCGGATACGACTCGGCCCAGGCCTGCGCCGCCTCACGGATCTTCAGCGCTGCCTCGTCAGCCAGTCCGCGGGTCCAGCCGGTGCCGAGGTAGACGAAATGGTCGAGCACCGACACGTCGATGTCCAGCGGCTCGGCGAGCGCCGCCTCGCCCTGCGCCGGCAGACCGGAGACGTCCTCGCCGAAGGCCGCCCGGGCGAGCAGCAGCGCCGTCGTCGGGAATCGGGTCTGCACCACGGATTCTTCGTCGGCGAAGTCGAGCAACAGCACGTCGTCGGCCAGTTCGGCGACCGGCGACCCGGCGACCCCGGTGACCGCGATCTTCCGGACACCGGCCGGCAGCGCCCGGAGGGCATCGACGACCTCGGTCGTGGTGCCGGAACGGGTGATCGCGATGACGGCGTCGTAGTCCCGCAGGCGGCGCGGCTCCGACGCGTACGCCGCATCCGTCGGTCCGAGGCCGGCGGCCTCCCGCAGCTCGGCGAAGGAGTCGGCGAGGAAGGCCGACGTGCCGCAGCCGATGACCAGAACGCGATCACCCGGTAGCGCGAGCAGCCGTCGGGCATCCGCTGGACGACTGTCCAGCGCGTGGCGCCAGATCTCCGGCTGACTCTCGATCTCGCGCGCGGTCCGAGACACGAAGCTTCTGCTGGGCATGGGCAATCTTGAGCACCGAATGAGTGGTTTACAAAATAATCCGCTCAGATCGCTCAATAAGTCTGAGCGGACAACGCACTGTGAGGGTGATCATCGCTTCGTCGTCGAGACGACCCGGCACAGCTGGGTGACCGTGTCGGCCATGGCCTGCCGGACGACGCGGCCGTACACCCGCGGGTCGACCGCGTCCGGCCGCTCAGCCAGGACGACCCGCAGCGCCTCGGTGCCGGCGAGGTTGAGTGCGGTCCCGACGTTGACCTTGCGGATCCCCGCTCGCACCGCTTGGGCGATGACGTCGTCGGCCACCCCCGATGAACCGTGCAGCACCAGCGGGACCGGCACCGCTTCGGCGAGGCGGCGAACCAGATCCGTGTCGATCGCCGCCGTCCGCTCGCGCATCGCATGCGAACTGCCGACCGCGACTGCGAGCCCGTCGACGCCGGTGCGCTCGACGAACAGCCGGGCCTCCTCGGGGTCGGTCCGTGCCCCCGGTGCGTGAGCGCCGTCCTTGCCGCCGACCTCGCCGAGCTCGGCCTCGACCCATAGACCACGGGCCTGGCCGGCGCGACAGATCTCGGAGGTCGCGCGGACGTTGGCGTCGTCATCGAGCTTCGAGGCATCGAACATCAGCGATCCGACGCCGAGTTCCGCGCTGCGCCGGAGGATCCGGTGAACCAGATCCGCGTCCTCGAGATGGTCGAGGTGGACACCGACCGGGATCGTTGCCGCGGCCGCGATCTCCCGGCACGCCGCCAAAATCGGCTCGGGAGCCCCGTGATAGGCGATGGCGTTCTGGCTCAGCTGGAGCAACACCGGGGTGCCGGCCTCGGCTGCGCCGGCGACGATCGCCTCCGCATGATCGAGGGTGATCACGTTGAACGCCGCTATCGCGCTGCCGCGGGTCACTGCGTCATCGATCAGCTCACGGGTGGCGGTCCAGGTCACCCCGGGAGCGTACTGGGTGGGAGCGGTGGACCGGCCGGATGAGGTGCGCGATCCCGGGCCTGATACTGAGCGTGCTGGCTAGAGTGATCGCACGTCCCAGTCATTCCAGCAGTGTCGATGCAGAGGAGGAATCGCGTGGTTGCCGTTGCCGACCGGTTGCTGCCGGCGCACGGCTCGTCGACCAAGCGCGCCCGGCGGCTCGCGGTGATCCTCGACCTGGTGGCCGAACGCGGCTCGATCAGCCTGGCCGACCTGATGGCCACGCTGGGAATCTCGGCGGCGACGGGCCGCCGGGACCTGGCCGAACTCGACGGCCAGGGCCTGCTGGTCCGCACCCACGGCGGGGCAACCGTGCGCGACGGGCAGACCGAGTTGCCGGTCGCCCTGCGCGACACCCGGTTCGCCGAGGCGAAGCGCAAGATCGCCCGGGCGATGGTCGCCCGGATCCCTCCCGACCGCTATGTCGTCGCTCTCAGCGGTGGCACCTCGACGGCCGGCGTAGCGCGCGAACTCGTCGGGCACCGCGACATCACCGTGGTGACCAACTCGCTGTCCATCGCCGGTCTGCTCGTCGGCAAACGTGGCGTACGCGTCGTGATGACCGGTGGATTCCTGCGCCCGCAGTCGCTCGAACTGGTCGGTGCGCTGGCCGAGCACACGTTCAACGTGGTCAACGTCGGCACCGCGATCCTCGGCGCGGACGGGATCAGCGCCGCCAGCGGCGTGACGACGCACGACGAGACCGAAGCACGCACCAACCAGGCGATGGTGGCCAAGGCGCAGCGCACGGTAGTGGTCGCCGACGGCTCGAAGGTGGGCCGGATCGCTCTGGCGCAGATGGCGACGATCGGTCAGGTGGCGATGTTGATCACCGACTCGTCGGCCGACGGTCCAGAACTCGATCGACTGCGCAGGGCCGGCGTCGAGGTCGTCCTCGCGGACGAATCCTGACCGTTCGAGCCACTTTCCAGGACGGAGGTCCCGGTACTGCCACGGCCCCTGAGATCTAGAATCGAGGTCCGGCTCGGGACATCATTCGGCCGCCGACGGGGCGTTGCGACCCAGGTTTCCTGGAAAGACATCAATGTCCCTCGCTCCCCCGTCCCGAACTTTGCTGCGGCCAGGTCTGGCCCTCGCCGCGATCGTCGCCTTGCTCTGTTGCCTGATCGGGCCCAGCCCACTGGCGACGGCCGCCACGTCGACGCCGCCCGTCCCCTCCGGGCTGCCGACGGGCATCGAGCGGCTCGCGGCGTACGTGCCGGCCAACTCGTGCGGCTCGGCAACCCGGGCGGGAACCGTCAAGCTCGGAAATCTGCTGACCTCGACCTACCCCGGGACGTCCTTCGGCGGTATCCGGGCCTGCGGCACGGTCCCCGACAGCGAGCACTACGACGGGCGTGCGGTCGACTGGATGAACTCGATCCGCAGCGCCAAGCAGGCGGCCCAGGCGAAGGCGGTGATCAGTTGGCTCTTCGCGACCGACGACCAGGGCCACGAATACGCGAACGCCCGCCGACTCGGCGTGATGTACGTGATCTGGAACAACAAGATCTGGGGCGCCTACTCCGCCGATCGCGGCTGGCGGGCTTACAGCAGTTGCGCCGACCATCCGGAACGCGGCTGGGACACCACCTGCCACCGCGACCACATGCACATCTCGCTCTCCTGGGCCGGAGCGACGGGCCATTCATCCTTCTGGTCCGACGAGGTCGCCGCCCAGGATTACGGGCGCTGCCGGGAGCCCGACATGAACTGGGCCTACAACTACAAGACACCGAACCCCGTCGAGTGCCAGCGCTACGGCGCGGTGAAGGCGCCGTCCGGGTCGTCGGCGTTGCGCAAGTCGTTGACCATGTACTCCGGTCAGCCGCTGCGCAAGGGCTCGAAGGGATCCGCGGTGAAGGCGGTCCAAAAAGCGGTCGGCGTCAGCGCCACCGGCAGCTACGGCGCGGGCACGGTGACCGCGATGAAGAAGTGGCAGTCCAGCCACAAGCTGGCCGCCAGCGGCTCGGTCAACTACGCAACCTGGCGGAGCCTGATCAAGGCGAGTTGAACGGGAAACGCCCGCGTGGGTCGGAGTCCTCGATGCCGAGGATTCCGACCCACGCGAAGTTCAACCCGGGGATCAGCCGCAGGTGTAGGTGACGCCGTTGACCACGTGCTGGCCGGGGCCGAGGTCCTGGCAGGTGCTGACCAGGCTCGTCGCCGCGATGCCACCGACGATGCCGGCCGTCAGGACGCCGAGCGTGGTGATGGTGCCGACGATGATCCCGGCGAGGGCGGCGCCGTTCTTGAAGCCGGCTCGCTTCGACTTGCGGAAGGCCACGATGCTGACGATCAGTCCGACGACGCTGGTGAAGATGGACAGCACCAGGCCGGCGATGCCGAGGGTCCGGGCGGGGTCCGTGGCGGGGACTGGTTGGTAGACCGGCGGATGGCCGGGGGCGACCGGGTAGCCACCGGGCTGGTTGGAGTAGGTGGGCTGGGAGTTGTCGGCGAGGGCGGTGGGCAGCTGGCCGGAGTAGGTGTTTGTCATGGGTCAACCGTGCGGCACCTCACTTGGACGGTGCTTGGTGCTGACTTGGGGCGCTGACTGGGATTGCCAGTGGAAGCGCCGGACAACCCGGTGAATTCGACCGCATAGTCGCGGCCGAATTCACCGGGTTGTCGGCATGAGGGCGGCAATCCGCCGTTCCAGATACTCTGGCGGTTGACCGGTGGGCAACTCGGCCCGCGACGGACACGGCAAGCGGCACCGCCTGGAAAGGGTCTTTGCGAATGACCGACGGTCAGACCGTGGTCGGCGGTCGGTACGAGTTGCGAGGACTCCTCGGTCGAGGCGGAATGGCTGAGGTCTACGAGGGATTCGACCTTCGGCTGGGCCGCGCGGTGGCGGTGAAACAACTCAGCGCCAAGTTGGCGGCTGACCCGACTGCTCAGGCCCGGTTCGGTCGCGAGGCGCGGGCGGCGGCCAGCCTGAACCACCCGAACATCGCATCGGTCTTCGACACCGGCGAGGACACCGATCCCGAGACGGGGATCTCGATCCCCTACATCGTGATGGAGTTGGTGGAGGGGTCGACGCTCCGCGCGGTGCTGGACGAGGGCGCTCCGCTCCCGCCCGAGCGCGCTTTCAGCATCATCCAGAGCGTGCTCGACGCCCTCGCCACCAGTCACGCCGCCGGGATCATCCACCGCGACATCAAGCCGGCGAACGTGATGATCACCCCGACCGGGGTGGCGAAGGTGATGGACTTCGGCATCGCCCGGGCGGTGGACGAGACGTCGACCAGCCTGACCCAGACCGCAGCGGTGATCGGCACCGCGCACTACCTGTCGCCCGAGCAGGCCTCCGGCACGAGCGTGGACCAGCGCACCGATCTCTACTCGACGGGCTGTCTGCTCTTCGAACTCCTGACGGGCCGGGCGCCGTTCGTCGGCGAGACCTCGATCAGCGTCGCGTACCAGCACGTGCGCGAGGACCCCATCCCACCGAGCCAGCTCAATCCCGGTCTGAGCCCGGCCGTGGACGCCGTCGTCTTGAAGTCGCTGGCCAAGGATCCCGACGAGCGTTACCAGTCGGCGGAGGAGATGAAAGCCGACGTCGCGCTGCTGGGCGGGGACGCGGATCCGACGCGGGTGCGTTCCGCGCCGCCCGGGTTGCCGGCCGCGGCGGCCGTGCCGGTCGCCGCAGCAGCCCTACCCGGCACGACGGCAACCGAAGCTGTCGTCGCTCCGCCGGTGGTTGCTCCGCCGCCGGGAACGGACCCGGCCGGGCGAGGAGCCGCGCCGCGGAAGCACCGGGCGCACGATCCTGATCACGGTCAGTGTCTTGCTGCTGCTCGGCCTCGGGGCATTCGGGCTGTATCAACTCTTCGGACCGGGCCAGTCGGTGGTCGTCCCCGACGTCGTCGGCAGCACCCCGGCCGAGGCGGACGCCGAACTCAAGAAAGCCGACCTCATTCCTCGGTTCGAGAACGTGTCCGGCAAAGCAGGTGACACGGTCGGCACGGTGGTCAAGCAAACGCCCAAGGAGGGGGCGAGCGTCGCCGCCCGGAGCATTGTCACACTCGAGGTCAACGTCGGTCCGGCGACGGCCAAGATCCCGGACAATCTCGTCGGCAAGGACATCCAGGACGTCAAGCAAGAGCTGAAGGCGGCCGGTTTCACCAGCGTGAAGCCCGAGCCGGTGCGAGACGGGACCGGCCGGGCCGAACCGGGAGAGGTGCTCTCGATCGATCCCGAAGAGGGTGCCTCGGTCGCACTCGACGAGGACATCGTGATCCGATACGCCCGAAGCGGCAGTGATGCCAGCGAGTCGACCAAGCCCAGCACGGAGACCTCCAAGACGCCTGATCCGGAACCGACGCCCAGCGCCACGGAACCCACGAAGACCGAGAACCCGACCGACAAACCGGAGCCGTCGGCCTCGACCAAGCCCAGCGAATCACCGGAGCCGTCGAAGTCGGCGAAGTCGAGCGGCTCGCCCAAAGGGAAACTGCCGAAGCCCAGCAAGACCCCGAACGGGCCGGAGGTCCCCTGACCCCCGTCCCGCCGGTCACCGCCTGACGAAGACGGCGACCGTTCTGGCTGGAACGGTGAACTGCCCGGTCTTGGCACGGTACTTGGCCGACTTGACGACCGGGTCACCGCCGCCGGCCTGGGCCGGATGAAGCCTGTAGCGCTGACTCTCGCCGACGACCGGCCAGGTCGAGACCTCGACCTGCTGCTCCAACACCGCGACCGAGCACGGATCAAGGTCGGTCTGACCGGCAATCTCCGAGACTACAGCTTCGTCGACCTTTGCTTGGTCGGCGTCATCGCCACTCCTCCGTCCGAGTGCCCCGCGCGACGTGACATCCCAGGGCGCCCCCGGCAGCGTCCCACAGCCGAATTCCACCGTGACCTGAGCCCACTCACCGCGTCTTAGCTGTCGAACTCCGATGACTGCGGCAATCAACGAGATGGTGGGCGATACCCCTGGATCGCCCACCATCTGCCCCGATTCCTCGTGTCCTGCGCCAGAGATTCAGGAGCCGCCGGTCAGTCGGACCGTCTGCTGCTCGTGTAACCCGACGCGCATTCGAAGCGGCCGCAGGCGAACGAGAAGGCGACGGTCAGGCTCTTGCCCCCGCTGAATTTGCCAGCCTGCGGTGACACGGTGGCACTCCACGGATGACTGAGGCCGTCGCAGGTCCCGGCGTCGACGGGGATCGAGAAGTCACCGCGAATCGTGCCGATCCGCCCCACCGTTTGCGACACGCTGCCCGACAATTCGACCCAGTCCACGTCCGTGCAGGTGTACGCACCGTACAGAGTGACTCGACCCGTCTTGCTGTTGAAGGTGCCCCGTGGAGCGATGGTGACGTCCACCGTCGGCGGAGGTGGCCCCGGGTTGATCGAGATGTGGAGGGAATCGCCGTTCCCGGATCCGTCATCTTGATCATCGACAGCCAGCACGTAATACGTCGTACCCGCTGACGCGAAGATATCCACGGTTCCGGCACCGCAGGCGACGGTCTCCAACGAACCTGGCGTTCCGACGCCTACCAGCACGCCGGCCGAGTAGTCGGAGCCGGAGACGTCGACGATGATCCCTCCGTCGCTGGTCGGGCTGACCGTGTACCAGACACTGGCGTCGGTCGCTGGAGCCCCACACGTCTCGTTCAACTGGGCGTCGTCAGCGTCCGTCGTCGCGGCGGTCGTATCGATCACCTGACTGAAGCCGACGGAGACCGGGACCGCACCCCCGCTCCGGTCATTGCTCGGCACAGCGGCGGACGCAGGCTGAATACCCAGGACCGAAATCCCGACCACCAGCGCAACACTTGCGATAGACCTGAAACCTCGCACAGCGACCTCCTGAAGCTTGACGCGAATGTGGCGAACGCGCCGCAACAGGATGGATAAGAGATGTCCCCAGTCGCGTTAAAGGGATCCCATAAAGCGACGCTCACCCATCACTTTGGGGTCAATCCCCAGACGTAGCAATACGCAAGTCCACGTACTGTGGCGGGGATTTCCGGGTCCGCGGTAAAGCCGCCTATTCGCTCAATTGCGCCCTGAGCTTGTCGAAGGGCAAGGTGCTTCCTTCGACAAGCTCAGGACACCGAGGTGATCTGAGCTGTGCTCGACCTGGGGGTTCTTACTCTTCGGTGAAGACTTCGCGGAGCTTGGCCTCCTGCTCGGCGGACAGGTTGCTGGCGATCAGTTCCGGATTCAGGTCGTTGAAGGTGCCCTTGACCCGGTCGGTGACGGCGTCGGAGCTGAGCAGGAACAGCGCCGAGGTGCCGGGGGTGACCCGTTGCTTGACCGAGTTGATGAAGTTGTCGTCGATCCCCACATCGGCCATCGAGCCGGTGAGGGCGCCGATCCCCGCGCCGATCGCCATGCCGAGCAGCGGGACGAAGAACAGCAGCCCGAACAGCATGCCCCAGAAGGCGCCACCGAGGGCGCCCGCGCCGGCCAGGTTGTTCAACTGCCGCGTCTTCGGCTTCTTCTTGTCGACCGGCCAGGTGACGACGGCGGCGTCCTGGAGCTTGATCAATTGCTGGGCCTGCAGTTGCTTGAGGTGTTCGACAGCCCTCTCGGCTCCGTCAACGGTGGGAAATGCCCATGCGGTCAGTGTCGCCACGATGGTTCCTTTCAGGGTGGGTGGATCTATGGGTGGGTGAATGAAAAAGGTGGGACTTCTCGGGTGGACTGAAGCGCCCCAACGGGCGTTCAATGGACGCTGCTTGCGGACTTCCGTGGTCGGCCCAGACAGCGCCGGCACGCAACTAGCTGTCGTCAGCCTCACTGGCATCGAGGGCGGCCAAGATGGCCTGGACCGGGATCCGGCCGCTGGCCACGAGTTGCGCACCACCGCGCCGCAGGGCTGCGGCGAACGGTCCCGCCCAGACATTCTCGTAGATGATGATGCCGGCAGAGTTTCCCGGTTCGATGACCGAGGTCGCCTCATCGATGTCGTCCTGCCCGATGAGCCCGGACGACGCGCCCTCGAAGACGGCGAGATCGAGTTGGCCGTCGCCGTCGAAGTCGGCGATCTCCACCGCCGTGACCGATCCGTCAAGCTCACGCGTGATGAACTTCAGATCGAGAATGCGGATGATGCCGGAATCGACCAGGTCGACGAGGATCGGAAGCCCCTCCCCGGTCATCCGATTGCCCGGAAACTCGATCACCACGTAGTCGATCGGACCTGTCTCGTCCAACCCTGTCGCTTCCAACTCTGCTTCTTCGAACTCAGTACTCACGCGAGCCTCTCGTCGTTGAATCGGCCGGTCCGTCCGATCGTCACCCTATCCGAGGGTCGACCGGTGCGGAACCCGCCATTCAGCGGCTGCTTGGCTGCTCCTTCATCGACCGAGTTCGCGGTGGTCCGTCTCTCCGGCGACCCGGCGCTGGTCGAGGCGACTCGCCGGCCGCACCTTGAAACTGCCCAGGCCGAGCGAGCCGTAGAACACCAGCAAGGGTTTCCCGGGCGCCGGGTCTCGTGGCACCTTCACCGACTTCGAGCCCCATGCCTTGGCGAGTCGGTCCGTGTCTACGGCCCAGCCGTCGGGCAGCACGAACACGATCGAACCGGCTCCGCCGATCACCTCGATCTCGATCAGTTCCGCCGCCGGCGTGGCCTCCAGGCAGTCGAGCTTCACCCCACCCATGCCCTGGTTGATCCGGATGAACGGTGGCACGGTCCACACTCCGCGGCGCTTCTCGACGCTCATGCCGCCGTCGAGACGAAGTGGGTCCTCGCGGGAGTAACCGGCCGACGGCGGACGCTGGGCTCGCGTCCGGCCGCTGCTCAGCGTGTGCGACGGCAGTTCGACGGACAGGTCGGCCACCAAGGGGTCCAGATCGGCGTACGTCTTGGCCCGCAGAGCGGCCTCCAGCCGATCGTCCAGTTCGTCCATGCTCAGGCGACCGTCGGCAGCCGCCTCCTGGAGCACCGCGGTGACCGCGTCCCGTTCGCGGTACCCGACCCGAATGTTGCCGGCCGGGTGAGGATCCTGAGCCATGCCAAGACATTACCGAAGTAGGGACCGGTCACCGGACGGTCAACGGCTCCTCCCGCAGGCGGCCGCGTGGCTGTTGCTGCGTCAACGCGAAGAACTGATGCAGCAACTGGACGGCGACGGCACCCTCCCCGACGGCAGAAGCCACGCGTCGTCCGGCGCCGTGCCGAACGTCGCCGGCCGCGAAGACGCCCGGCATGCTGGTTTCGAGCAGGTAGGGACTGCGCTCGAGCGGCCAGTCGTCGCGCGCCAGATCGGTTCCGGTGATGAGGAAACCCGCGGCATCCCGATGCAGCTCCGGTGGCAGCCAGTCGGTGCGCGGGTGGGCACCGATCATGATGAAGAGGCCGCCCGCGTCGACCGTCTCCACCCGGTCGGCCGAACGATCGCGGAGCACGACGTACTCGAGCCTGCCGTCGCCGCCGCCGTCGACCACGTCGGTGTGCGGCCGAACCCTCACATTCGCTGTCGCTTTGATCTGGCGGATCAGATAGTGCGACATTCCTGACTCGAGCGATGCCGCCCGGACGACGAGCGTCACCTGCCTGGCGTAGCGGGCGAGGTGAAGCGCCGCCTGCCCGGCCGAGTTGGCACCACCCAGGACGAAGACGTCCTGTCCGGCCATCGCCGGCGCCTCGGAGCTTGACCCACCGTAGAAGACGCCGGCGCCGCTCAACGCCTCGAGCCGAGGCTGGCCCAAGCGGCGATAACTGGCGCCGGTCGCCAGCAGCAAGGCTCGGGCATGTACCCGGCCGAAGTCGGACAGCACGACCGAGAGACCGTCGGCGTCGCGCCGAAGATCGGTCACCCGCTGCATGACGGCGAAGTCGGCGCCGAAGACCCAGGCCTGCTCGTACGCCCGCTGCGCCAGCCGTCGACCGCTGACGCCCCGGGGGAAGCCGAGGTAGTTGCGGATGAGCGAACTCGACGTCGCCTGCCCACCGATGCCGCCCTCGTCGACGACCAGGGTGCGAAAACCTTCCGACGCTCCGTAGACGGCCGCCGAGAGCCCGGCCGGTCCAGCGCCGACGATCACCAGGTCGAAATCCGTCTGCTCCGGGGTGACCGGTGAGCCCGCGGCGATGGCGATCTCGGCGTTGCTGGGGTTCTGCAGGATCCTGCCGTTGGGCATCATCATGAGGGGGAGCCGTGGGTTCGTGCCCGCCGCGGCGACCAGGGCTTGGCCGGCGTGCGAATCGGCCAGGGAGAACGTGTGCGGCAGCGCGCAGCGGCCGAGGATCTCCCGCAGTTCGTACGCTCGCCCCGACCAGGATTCACCGACCACGTGAACGCTGAACGGGTAGCTGCGTTGCGCCTCCGCCCACTCGAGCAACAGGTTGGAGATCACCGAATGAAAGAGTTCGTCCGGCGGCGCCGATGGCCTGACGACATAGTTGTCGATCCGGCCATGAGCGATCGCGTTGAAGATCGTCTCGCCCGTCGCCCGATCACCGAAGGTGCCCCAGTCGATCAGCAGCCCCCGCCGGGCATGCGGATGGAGGTGACGCGCCTGATCCAACAAGTCACTTCCGGTCATGCCTGAAAGCCGCTCTCCGGCCAGAATCAACGCAACCTGCTGGAACAACGTACGCTGACTACAAAAAGGCAGGACCTCTCCTTATCTCAACAGATCACCGGGGTACGGCGGACGGCAAGCCGGTGCGAATTTTCTTTTCGGATGTGTCCGTCAAGTTGACCGGATCAGACAGTTGGATGAACGCGCAATAGAAAAGGACTACCGGTTCGACAACTGATGTCGTTCCTACGAACAGCCTCCTCACAACTTATAAGCAAGCGTGACTGGCTCCGCAAATCCAACTGACGATTTCGGCGCGCATGACGCGCAAATTGAATTTGGAGAGACTGCCGCGAGGCGGTCTTTCTTTTGAGGCACGATGTCCGCTATTGGCACAAAGCGGACATCGCTCTTTGCACTGCACCTGTCCGCTTTCGGGTGTAAAGCGGACATGACGTATTGCACCGCACATGTCCGCTTTTGACCCAAAGCGGACATCGCCCCCGGTAGCGCAGAGGCCACGGCTCAACTAATATTGGAGGCGTTTCGTTTCAAGAAATGAACGGGTTCAGTTTGGGGGAGGGCGAAATGCAAATCCTCACATTACGCGCGTTTGCTACAGCCGTTCTCGCGCTGCTCGCTGTCATGCCGATCGCCAACGCGCAGGGCACTGCACGGCTTCGCGGCACGGTCGAGCGGATGGAAGGGCCGATGTACGTGATGAAATTGCGCGATGGCACGGAGGCAAAGGTAGCGCTTGCCGAAAATGGGGTCGTGGTCGCGATCGTCAAGGGTGCTGTCGGATATAAAGCAGGGTTCGTTCGTGGGCTCAACTGGAATGCCGCAGGCCGATGGAAGCCAGAAGGCAATCGAGGTGCATATCTTCCCCGAGGCGATGCGCGGAACGGGCGAAGGGCACTACCCCTGGGATCTCCGACCACAAAGTACGATGACCAACGCCAATGTTGAACAGACCGTGGCCGGAGTTGATGGACAGCTGCTGACCCTGAAATACAAGGACGGAGAGAAGAAGATCCTCGTCACCCCCGACACCATCATCGTCACGTATGTGCCGGGTGACAAAAACGAGATCACGCCGGGGACGAAAATCTTCATCGCCGCTGCGAAGAAGCAGGAGGACGGAACGTTTCAGACCCCGCGCATCAATTACGGCAAGAACGGGCTCGGGCCACCGTTCTGAGAGACCCACTTTTTTAACGATGCGATGTCCGCTATTGGCACAAAGCGGACATGGGCTAGTGCACTGCAAATGTCCGCTATTGGGGGTAAAGCGGACATGGCGTTTTGCACTGCACAATGTCTGCTTTTGACCCAAAGCGAGGACATTGATCTGCAAAAGATCTTAGCGGAAAGGATCTGGCGTTCAACTCTCTGTTGAATTGACAGCAGCGGTGGCGGGCGGTCCCGGTTGCTCGACTGAAACCGGATCGGACGCCGGAAAGGTGTTCTTTAGAGCCTCGTCCAGCGCTTTTTCGCGGCGCCAGTACTCGCGGTTGCCGCGATTGTTTACATCCTGATGATGTTTATGTTTCGGCGCGGCGATCATTTCGATTGCCTCGATCGCTTCCAAGAAATCCGAACTTATCCCTTGCCGCTACTTTCCTGGAAAACCAAGGCAAAACGACGTCCAGGCGGAGCCTTTATTCCGTACGGATGACAATGAATCTGGAAAGCTCGAAAGCTTAATGAAGGCCGTGGCCCTTAATCCTTCCACTTGATCGAACATCCCATGGAGGGCGTTTGATCCGCGGGGCCGTGGCCGGTTTCGGCCACCTGCTTCATCGCTTCAAAAAGGTCGCGGCGGGCGTTGGACACCAGCGTCGTGCGCGACGCATCGAGCCGTCCGCGATATTGCAGCTCGTCTTGCGCGTTGAACCCGAAGAAGTCGGGCGTGCACTGGGCTCCATAGACGCGCGCCACGTCCTGCGTCCCATCGATGACGTAGGGAAAGGTGAAGCCGTGTTTCGCCGCGAACGCCTTCATATTGTCGAAAGAGTCCTCGCGATAAGTCGCGGCATCGTTCGGCATAATGGCGATCGTGCCGATTCCCATCTCGCGTAGCGCCTGGCCTCCGCCACGATGCGGCCGATGCTCGCCTTCACATATGGACAGTGATTACATATGAAGACAACGAGCAAACCCTTCGGTCCGCGCACATCGGCGAGCGAATAGGTTTTCCCATCTACACCCTTAAGCGCGAAGTCGCGCGCTTTCCAACCGAAGTCGCAAATTTGATATTTGGTTGGTGCCATCACCAATCCTCCATGAGGGGGCTTTCGTGCCGTGGCAATGCCGTCCCGTTCGACCATTAGTATGCAAGGCTAATTTAGCTTGATCCGACCCACTACCCCTCTCTTAATCTCGGTCATCGGGAATGGA
>CAVRSH010000045.1:0-112815 GCA_963723815.1 uncultured Actinomycetota bacterium
AAGACGATCGCTGGCTACGGAGCCGGAGATTTCGGGTTCAATCTGGCGTTCAGCCTGAGCACGTCCTTCTTGCTCTATTACTACACCGATGTGGCCGGGCATCTCGGCTGCTGCGGTGGGCACCATGTTCTTGGTGGTGCGGTCTGTGGGATGCGTTCGCCGATCTGCTGGCCGGCCGGCTGGTGGATCGGACGATGACCCGCTGGGGCAAGTTCCGGCCGTTCATCATGTTCGGCGCGGTGCCGTTGCTGTTCATGAGCTTCCTGGTCTTCCACGTGCCGACCAGCTTCGACGCCGGGATGAAGATCATCTACGCCTACGCCACCTACGCGATCCTGGGTCTGGTCTACTCCCTGGTCAACATCCCCTACGGCTCGCTGGCCTCGGCGATCACCCAGTCGGTGCACGAGCGGGCCAAACTGGTCGCCGCCCGGGCGTTCGGCGCCGGCATCGGCGGCGTCATCCTCACCTTCGTCGTCGGGCAACTTCATCAGCGATCTGCGCGGCCAGAAGGCGCTGATCCAGAGCCCGGAGGACCTGCTCGCCTACCAGGCCGCCGTGCAGGGTGTGTTCACCAAGATCACGCTGGCGTTCATCGTGGTCGGCACCGCCGCGTTCTTCTTCACCGCCTGGGCCTGTCGTGAGCAGGTGATCCGGACCCAGCCGCGGATCAGCATCAAGGAGACGTTCGCCACGCTGAAGTCCAACAAGCCGCTGGCCTACCTGTGCGGATCGAGCTTCTTCTACCTGATCGGCGTCTTCGCGGTCGGCGGCACCACCGCCTTCTACGCCCAGTACGTGCTCGGCAACATCGGTCTGGTCGGCATCATCGTCTTGGTCAACACCGGCATCACGTTGCTGGTCACCCCGTTCATCCCCAAGATCATCGACCGGTTCGGCAAGAAGAACGTCTTCCAGTACTGCGGCGTGTTCACCATCGTCGGCGGTGTCGGCCTGTTCTTCGCCCCGGCGAACATGTTCTGGCTGGTGCTGCTCACCCTGGCGATCAAGGGCATCGGGGCCAGCTTGATCAACACCGTGATGTTCGGCCTGGAAGCCGACACGGTCGAGTACGGCGAGTGGAAGACCGGCCAGCGCAGCGAAGGCGCCACCTACGCGCTGTTCTCCTTCACCCGCAAGGTCACCCAGTCCATCGGCGGCGCCGTCGGCGCCTGGGCGCTGGCCATCGGCGGCTACATCGCCGCCAGCGCGGCCAACCCCAGCCCGGTCCAGCCCGACAGCGCGATCATCGCGATCAAGGCCACCATCGGGCTGCTGCCCGCCCTGGCCGCACTGATCGCCATGCTCATCTTCGTCAAGTACCCGCTGAACGACGAACGGTTCAAGCAGATCCGCGACGAGACCGAAGCCCGCAAGCTGGCCGACCTCGAGGCGCACCACGAGAACCCGGAAGAGTTCCTCACCCCCACCCACGCAGTCTGACCGACGCCACCACGAAGAGTCCTGAGAAGAGAGAAGTGATCATGAGCAGAGCAGACCTGACTGCCGCACCGTACGACTTGGACTCCGACGCCATCGCCTGGGTGCGCAGCACCATCGACGGCATGGACCTCGACGAGAAGGTCGGGCAGCTGTTCATCAACCTGAACAACCGGTTCGACGACGAGTTCGTGAACCGGATCGTCGACGGCTACCACCCGGGCGGCATGCGGTACAACCACACCGACTCCGCCAGCATCCAGGCGCACATCCGGCAGGCCCAGGCCCGGTCGAAGGTGCCGCTGCTGGTCGCGTCCAACATCGAGGCCGGCGGCAACGGCGCCTGCAACGACGGAACCCTGGTCGCGACCCCGCTCCAGACCGCGTCCACGCCGGACACCGACGCCGCGTACCAGATGGGTCTGGTCGGTGGACGCGAGTCCCGGGCGCTGGGCTGCAACTGGGCGTTCACGCCGATCGTCGACATCCACCACAACTGGCGGAACACGGTGGTCGCAACCCGCGCGTTCGGCAATGATCATGAAACGGTGATCAAGTACGCCGATGCCTTCAGTGCGGGCGTCCGGGCTGGGGCCGGCGACCGGCCGATGGCCTTGTGCATGAAGCACTTTCCCGGCGACGGCCGCGACGAGCGTGATCAACATGTCGTCACCTCGTACAACGACTGCACGGTGAGCGAGTGGGACGCCAGCTACCGGAAGATCTGGGAGTGGGGGATCGACGCCGGGATCGAGTCGATCATGGTCGGGCACATCATGCTGCCCGAGTACTCCCGCAGGCTTCGCCCGGGCATCGCCGATGCCGACATCCTGCCGGCCACCGTCGCCCCGGAGCTGTTGACCGACCTGCTCCGTGATGATCTTGGTTTCAACGGGGTCATCCTGACCGACGCGTCGCTCATGGTCGGGCTGACATCCGCGCTGCCGCGGGAGCGGCAGATGGTGCAGGCCATCACCGCCGGCTGCGACATGATCTTGTTCTTCCGCAATCACGACGAGGACTTCGGCTACGTCCGGGAAGCGATCCGGTCCGGCGAGATCACCGCCCAGCGACTCGACGACGCCCTGACCCGGATCCTCGGTCTCAAAGCGAAGCTCGGCCTGCACCGGCGTGCGACCGACGATCTGGTGCCGCCGGCGGCTGAACTGGAGGTGATCGGCTCCGCGGAGCATCACGAGATCGCGGCCGACATCGCCGATCAGACGATCGCGCTGCTCAAGGACACGGCCGGGACCCTGCCGCTGGATCCGACCCGGCATCGCCGGCTCCGGCTCTACTGCCTGGAGAGCGCACCGGATTTCACCGGCATCGTGCCGGAGTTCAAGCGGGTGGCGATCGAGGAACTGACCGCCGCCGGGTTCGACGTCAGCGTCTTCCGCACCGCCCAGGAGGTGGCCGCCGACGGCGAGGCCCTCGACATGCAGTCGTTCATCTCCTCGGAGACCGTGGGCTACACCGAGAAGTACGACGCCGCGCTGATCTTGGCCAACGTGTCCGACTTCGCCCAGCAGGGTGCGTTGCGGATCAAGTGGTCGATGCCGATGGGGCCCGAGATGCCCTGGTATGCCGCCGAGGTGCCGACGATCTTCGCCTCGCTGAACATGCCCAACCATCTGATCGACGTACCCATGGTCAAGACCGCGATCAACGCGCACAATCCCACTGCCGAGACCGTCAGAGCCCTGGTGGCCAAGCTCGTCGGGACGGAGCGAGTTCACCGGGACCTACAACGACAATGTCTGGTGTGAGTCGTGGGACACCCGCCGGTGATCACCACCGCCGAGGACCTTCAAGGGGTCGCCCTCTTGCGGGACTACTGACGGGCCCTCCAGCGCGCGTGTCGGAGGGAGATCCGTCGGGCGATCTCGAAGTCGCCCAGAGTCAGACCGCCGGCGGACTGGGTCGACTGGACCAAGATCACCTTGTTCCAGAGGATGTGGATATCGGGGTGATGGTTCAGGTGCTCAGCGTCCTGGCCCACCTCGTTCACGAAGGCCAGCGCGGTGCTGAAGTAGTCGAATTCGAAAGTCGCGGTGATGGACGGCTTGTCGCCGTCCGCGCGATGCCAGTCGGGAAGCGCCTCGAGTCTCCTGATGACCTCGCTGCCCGTCACGGTGTTCACAGGTACGCCTCTCGTCTGCCCCGAGGCGGTTGCGCTCCAGTGTGGCCCACTTATGCCGACTTGCCAACAGACCACCGTCCGCCGTCCTCGTCCCGACTAACCGCATCCCTTCCGGCTCCGCCAACCATCGGCCGCAAGCATCCCAGAAAGTCCTAAGAAGCTACCCATTTAGCGTCGCTAGAGTCAGTGGCGGAGCGTTTGGACCCCTGCCAGACAAGGCCTCCTAGGCCGTCGAAGCCCCCCATCGTGTTCGGGAGGCCCACAGCTGTCGCGCAACGAAACGAACACATGGCGTCCCCGACTCTGGCCGGGGCGCCCCTGACGTCGACCGACCAGGCGGTCGCTCCGATCAACCGGGAAGCGTAGTCATGAGACGTAACGTGATCGCGCCGAGTTCGAATGTCGTCTCGACGGCGCAGAACAGGGTGGCTGAGCAGAACCGGGAGATCTTGCCGGGCCAGCGGGTGTCGAGACGAGACACGTGAGTCGGCGCTGATGCAGCCCGACAGGCCAGGCCAGAACGAGGCGCGGATCCCGATTCAAGGGGACCCGGACATCGTTCGGGCCCGCCAGGCTGCTCGCGAACTCGCTTCCCGCGTCGGCTTCTCGCCCACCGATCTGACCGCGATCGCCACGGCGGTCTCGGAGATCGCCCGCAACATCGTTCGCTTCGCCGGCAACGGTGAACTGGTCATCGAGCTCCTGGATGACCCGCGTCCGGGATTGCGGATGGTGGCCCGCGACACTGGGCCGGGGATCCCCGACGTCCAGCGCGCGCTGGCCGACGGCTACAGCACCTACAAGGGACTTGGGCTCGGACTTCCCGGCGCCCGACGCCTGATGGACGAGTTCTCGGTGATCTCCGAAGTTGACCGAGGCACGACCGTGACCATGATCAAATGGCGATGGCGGACTTGAGGCCACCCTCACCGTGCCTCTCATTCACCTCCACCCGCATGCTGTGGAAGGTCCTCGTCCTCGAGCCTGTCGGCTGTTGGTGATGAGGGGACCGTCGCTAGCAGTTTCTTGACCAGGCGGTCGGCCACCGCGTCCCAGGTCTTGTGGGCTTCGACTGCGTTGCGGGCCCGTCGAGACAGCGTGTCCTGCAGGCGGTGGTCATGAAGAAGAGAAGTCAGACTGTCCGCCAAGCCTTGGACGTCCTCCGGATCGACCAACAGGCCAAGCTGTCCCTCGTGCAGGATTTCCGGCATTGCTCCGACCCGGGTCGCGACGCACGGTAGGCCGTGGGCCATGGCCTCGAGAACGGCGAGTCCGTATGGCTCGAAGCGTGCGGGCAGACAGAAGACCGTGGCGCTCCGGTACAGCTCGCTGAGCCGATGGCGGTCGTCGACCTGGCCCAGAAGTGCGATTCCGGGGGTTCCCTCGGGCAAGCAGGCCCCCGGGCCGACCAGGAGGAGTCGGGCGCCGGGCACGACGCTGCGGACGCGGGTGAACGCCTCGAGCAAGACGTCGCCGCCCTGACGTTCGAAGTCGTGGTGAACGAAAAGTATGGTCGGCTGCGGCCACGGCGACCTTGCCGGTATTGCCGACACTGGATAGTTGACCCCACATCCCACCGGCGTGACGCGATCGGCGGGGATCCCGTACTCGTCGACCAGGTGCTCGGCGACGTACCGGCCGGCCGTGAACACGTGGGTCGCTGCGCGCAACTGCTCCTTGTCGGCGTTGACGCTCCAGATCTCCTCGGTTCGGCTGGGGGCCATGGGGGGCCAGTCGGCTGCCGACAAGGCCACCGTGGTGTCGATGAACATGGCGTAAGGGAATGGGAACGGTTCGTAGCGACCACCAATCAGCAGCACCATGTCGAAGCCGGCGCCGTACCGTCGGATCTGTTGCCTCAGGAGCCTGGAACGGACCCGAATGGCAAATCGGCCCTGCGAGTAGGCGACGAGCCACCGCGATTCAGAGAACTTCACGGAATCGGCAACCAGCGCCTGCCACAGTCCTCGAAAGCTGGCGTCGATGGGTACGACGCTGCCGATCGACGGATGAGCCCTCAATGCTTCCAACAGCCCGTAGGCCAGACCGGAGTCGGTCTGCCTATCGGCGGGTGGACCGTCGGCGACCAACGCGATTCTCAGTGGACCCCGGCCGTTACCGCGGCGAGCCCTGCCGAGACCGTGAGCCGCTTCCTCATCGGCAGAATCATCTTTGCTGTAGCTGTTCGACAATGCACCACCTCTGCGAGCTTTCCCAGCCAGAACGCCTGTTACGACAGCGTCCTTTCGGACCTGCTGGAGTGAAGACGCCCGAGATGCAGCGACGTGACGAATCGGGCCCGATCGACATCGGCGGACTGCCCAGTCAGGGTTTGCGCCGGCCCATCCGCCGAGAGTTCGACGGGCAACCGCTGTTCGAGCACTTCCGCACGAAGCCGATCTGGTCGGCCTCCCGACCCCGACGCACGGGCACCTCCACCGGAACCAGGTAGACATCCGCCTGGCACACCCGACACGGCTCGGGTTCCTCAACGGGAGGCCGCAGGCGGTCAGCGTCACGCTGGACGCGGCGATCAGCAGCCATGCCGGTCGCGTCCTCACCTGCTTCGGTGCCGTGGGCTTCGTGCGGGGCAGGGACGATGAGCAGCGACCTCCCCTGATGGGCTGCCAAAACGATCGGAAACGAGTGCGTGCGGTCGACGGTAGCGATCATTCGGTCGGTGAACATGTCCATCACGCCGCCGCCGGTCGACAGGTGCTTCGACGTGACCGTCTCGGTGATCGTCGTTTGGGAGAAGTTCAATGCTGTCAGCTGAACGGATCCGCCGTCGAGCAGGTGGACCATCACCAGCAGGCCGGGGTTGGATACCGCCGGGACATCGACCTGAACGCTGGTGGCGATACGGTAGCGGGCGCGGACAGCGAGGACTTTCCGGAGCCGCGAGACGAACGAGTTGCCATCCATGAGCTGTTCGGGCAGAGATCCGTACAAACTGGTGCCACGCGGCAGCTTGGACGCCGACTCGACGGCGTCGGGGCAATAGCCCATCAGGTCGTAGGCCGCTCGATGGATCCACCGAGTGTCACCTTGGGCCATCAGCTCTGAAACTTGGTTGCGCGGGAGCGTAAGCATCCCGCAGAGATCCCAGCCCGACAGGGCGAACACGCCAGGCTGCAGGGCGTTGAACATGGCAAGGAGCAGGTGGGCCCGCTTCACTTTCTCGACCCATTCCTGGTTCAACCCGGAGAGGTCGGTGAGGCCGAGTGAGGCGGCGATCATGGTCGCCGTGGTGCACGCTATGCCGTTGGTGGTGAAAATGGCATTGTATGGACCGGCTTCACCGGTGAGCCGTTCGATGAGTTCGGCCCGGATGATCGTCGCCAACTCGGCACCGGTGACATCAGCGTCGCGGAAGCGGAAGATCTGGTCGGTGTGGGCGTTGGCGAAGTGCACCAACTCGTACGTCAGCTCGTCGTGATTCTGTAGGGCGTGCACCAGGGAGACCGGCTGCAGGCCATGCTGTAACGCGGTGTTCAGGGTCAGCCGCAGGAACTCAGTGTCGCCGGTGGCCATGGCGTGCTGGTAAGCCGGTCGGTTGACGAAGTCGTACGAAAGGTCGGCGCCCCGCTCGGCGGTGTTCTTGATGTCGTCGATGGCCAGATTGAGTTCCTGGAAGGTGAAGCCGCCGACCTTGCGGACCATGCTTGCGATCAACTGATTGGCGGCTTCGGAGAGCGGATGGCCCTCTGACCACGCCGGAGCATCACTCTGGGCGCTCTTCTCCACCCCCAAGAAGCCGTTGGCATCGAGTCTCAAGGCACTGGCGCCGAGGTCACGCAGAGCATGCATCGCGTCACCCATCACCAGCCGCATGCCGGCGCTCGTCGGGTCGAGCCAGTTGATCGACGGCTGGCCGTCCTTGAAGTAGTGCAGATAGACCCAGCGGCGCTCGGCGCCATCCGGACCGGTGACCGGTGCGGTGGCGCTCCAGTTGGTGTCCTTGATGCCGGGTTCGTGGAAGATCACCCGCTGCATCCGGCCGATGATGTACCCGGCCTGCTCCAGTCGAGCCTCGGCCTCGGAGTCGAGGTTCACCGAGTCTTTCCCAGCCGGTACCGGCGGCAGGAGGTGCCAGTCCTCGCGAGGTATCTCCACCATCTGATAGATGCCGGGATAGTCGCCGACCTTCATCTCGGCCAATCGGAAGTCTGCGCCCTTTTCCGGTGTGACCAGGCACGATGTCGTCGATGATGATGCCGCCGTTGGCGGCGGCCACCCGACACATGGTGCGGAACTCGGCTTCGGTGCCGAATGCCCCGTCGATGTCGAGGCCGATCCGGTCGAAATGTCCGTCGACGCTCGGGGTCATGTCCCAGCCCGAGATGCCGCCGGCCAACTTGACCGGGCCGGTGTGCACAGCGTCGATTCCGACGACCTGGAAGGCGTGCCACAGGTCCTCATCGGCGAGCGCACCCAGGAAGGACTCACCGCTCTTGGTCATCATCGAACTCGGATAGGCGGTGAACCACACGGACGCCTTCTCGACGGCCGCTCGAGGATCGGACCGGGCGAAGGGGTTCTGCGACATGCCAGCCGACCCCGGGAACTGCATCGCCACCTCGGCGGCGCGGGCCAACATCGACTCCCGCTGCAACCACCTGACATAGCCCTGCCGCGTCGCGCTCGCACCCACGGACCCCTCCGCCCCTACCACTTCAGGAGACCGAGATCGGTGGCCACGGCGTTGATCGGTACTGCGCGCCCGGCGAGCAGGCTGACGACAACAGTCATTCTTCTCCCGAGTGTGGATTGATCATTCCCTGGTGAGGACGACACCGATCCGGGTCTCGGATGACGCCCTCCGATGGGTTGCGGTGACGTCTCGCGCCGGTGGCCCAGCGCGTACGAGCGTTCATTCTCGGCTCGATCGTCCCGGGTCGCCCTCGGATGCTTCGGCCGCTGTGTTGGCCAGGTAGGCCCGTTGCGTGAGGTCGTAGGTGGCCAGGACCTGGAGAAAGAAGTCCGATGCCGCGGCTCCGACGCGGGCCAGGTCGTCGGGTGGAGTGTCGGCCAACACCTCCACGAAGACCCGATGGTGCACCTGCGCGAGGTCGAGGATGCTCAGGCCGTCGCCGACGGCTGCTCTACCGATCTCGTAGCCGGCGTGCAGTGCAGCCTCGTCCTGGCTCGGCAGATAGCGCAGGAAGGCGGCCCGATAGTTGCGCTCGAGGTGCTCGACGGAGGTCATCGCTGCTTGTCAACGACCCCTCGGCGGCCAGGTGGCGCCGCCACGCCCTGCCCGAGAAAGGCCAGTCCTTCCTCGAGGTCCAGGGCGGTGTGGACGTTGCCGGTGTCCATTCCCAGCTCGACCATGGCGAAGGCCACGTCGGGCTGGATGCCGACGATGACGGTCCTCGCGCCTCGAAGTCGGGCCATTTCGGCGATTTTGCGCAGGGTGTGCGATCCGAACGAGTCCAGCACGTCGAGCGCGGCGACGTCGATGATGATGCCCCGGGACCGGTGTTGGCCGACCTGGTCGATCAGATCTCGCTGGAATCTGGTCATCTCGGTGTCGTCGAGGGCAGTGTGGATCGATGCGATCAGGTTCGGACCCTGTCGCATGATGGAGACCAGTGCTGGTCCCGCGTCCATTCCTACGCCCAGTCCTTTCTCATCCAACCGTTCCAACTTGTCGGCTCACGGTGTATCCGAGGAGACGTTCAGCCTCCTCGAGGCCGCCTTGCAGGTCTCCGATCGTGTTCATCTTGGAAAGGTCGACGCCGATGGTGACCAGCGTCTCGGCAATTTCGGGTGATAGTCCCGTAATGATGACGCTCGCACCCATCAGGCGTGACGCGTCGACGGTGCGGACCAGGTGGTTGGCGACCGCCTCGTCGACGTCGGGAGCCCCGGTGATGTCGATGACGACCACCTTGGCGCGGTGGGTGCGGATGCCTCGGAGCAACTGCTCAGTGAGCTGTTGCGCCCGATTGGTATCAAGCACCCCGATGATCGGCAGGATGAGCAGGCGCTCGCGGACCGGCAGCACCGGCGTGGAGAGTTCGCGGATCGAGTCCTGCTGTTGCCGGATGACCCGTTCGCGTTCGTCGACGAAGCTGACCGCAACCGTGTTGGCGATGCGGTTGGCTGCCGGCTCGTACGCGTCGAGGATCCGGTTGAGCAGGCCGAAGTCGCGCTGGTACTTCTCGAACAGCGACCGAGCCAGGACGTCGCGGAGCAGCAGGACGATGCCGACCACTTCGTGAGTCTCGACCCCGCGGGGGATGATGCGCTCGGAGAGGTCCCGCGCGTAGTGCTGCAGGGCTTCGGTGCTGCCGGTTTCCAGGACTTCGACGTAGTTGTCGTAGACCGATTTGGTCTCCGCCGCGGTCTCCTGCGGCGTCATGGCCTGCAGCAGATGGCTGTCCTGGATCCGGCTCGCCCACTCCTGTCGCAGCTTGGTCGACTGCTCGCGCAGGTGGGCGACCAGTTGCGGCAAGAGCTCTTCCTCGTCCTGAGGGTCGATAGCCGCGAACGAGGCCGCGCCCTCCACATCTGAGGATTGATCTTCGGTCATGGTCATCCTTCCTTACGCCATTTGGTCATGGTCACGGTCGTACCTCGGTCAACTTCGGAGATCACCGAGAACTCGTCCATCAGGCGTCGGGCGCCTGGAAGTCCGAGCCCAAGTCCCTTGTAGGTGCTGTAGCCGTCGGCCAGCGCGCGCTGGACGTCGGGGATCCCCGGGCCGGTGTCGCGGGCCACCACCCGCACCCCGGCATGGGGTGTCTCCAGAAGCTCGATGACCAGTTCACCGTTGCCGGCGAAGCGAACGATGTTGCGGGCGATCTCCGAGACCGCCGTGGAAATCACGGTCAAGTCGGTGGGCGAGAAGCCGACGCGGGAAGCGAGTTCGCGAGCGGCCTTGCGGGCCTTCACGATATCCGGGTCGCCATGAATCGGGATCCGCGCCTCGTCATCGCTGTGCTGGCCTCGTTGCATCAATGGCCCGCTGAGACTCGCGCACAGGTCGCACTCGAGAAGGTGCCGTGCAGCGTCGACCTCCCGCTGTCGGCGACGGTCACCCACCGACAGGGCGAACAACACCGGACGACACCGATCCGTCGGCGGTTCGACGTCTTGCTGGGCCAACAGGTACTCGACCCGCAACCGAGCGCGCGCTCGGTTCAGCGCAGCGGCGACCGCACCCGCAGTCAGACCCAGTTCGGCTCCGAGCGACCTGGTGTCTTGGCCCGACACCTCATGAGCCAGCAGGGTCTGCCGCTCCCGCTCCGAGAGCCGGTTCAGCGCCGTCGAGACGGCGTCCCGCTCCTCCTGTTTGAGAAGGTCCTCGTCCGGAGCCGCCACCGGGACCAGGTCGACCACCCGGTGCACGTTGCGGCGGTGGCGGTCTTGTTCCTTCCACATGGAGGCGACCACATTTCGGGCCGTGACGATCGCGTAGGGCTCGAGCATTCCCGGCTCCACTCGATGGGCAGCGCCCAGCACCTTGACCAGCGTCTCCTGCACCAGATCGTCGGCCATCGTCCGGTTGGCGACCCGGGAGTAGATGATCCGCCGGACGATCGGGATGACCGCGGTGACATCGGGCTGGTCGTCCGTCTCCGGCCCGGCCTTGACCGGCTCGCCGGCGCTCATGTGTGACACATTAGGACGAAGTCGACGCGATCTGGTCGGGACGGGCGCGACATCGTCTTGCTTGCAGGCCTGGGGTGCAGTGGTCGCGATGATGCGCCACCCCACGCCCACCAGTTGACGATTTTGCCTCCGAGCGCACCCACGCCTGCGACGCATCGAGATTGGACGATGCCGACCTGAAGGTCATTCTGGCACGGCCGGACGACCATGTCCGTCGCTATGACAATGAAGCTCCACCCGCAGCCCCCACCCCGCCTCACGATGCTGTGGGAGCGACGTCGGCAACTCATCAGCGCACGTCTTTCCGCTGCGGCCGACGGTGGTCCGCGTCATCTGGCCGCTGCCCGGCGTCTTCAATGGAGGACGAACGCCCGATTGTGAACGGCGACGGCCTCGGCGATCAGCCCGGCACATCCGACCAGCGGCCCACACCGTTTCACTCGAAGTCGAAGGACGAGAAGATGATCACTCTTGACCCGGCCCAGCCCGCGGAGACCACGCCAAGTGTTTTCCCGGAGCCCGCATTCAGATCGACCGAGCTACCTTCTGCCGCGGTTGCCGTCGTGATGGATTTCGTCGGCGCCACCCTGTCTCAGCTGGACCAGTTGCTCGACAGTCTGCGGTTCAAATCAGGCGGCCCAGGACTCCCGGGCAGTCTCTTCCAGTGGTCGCGGGCCACGGTGGACGGTGTTCGGGTCACGGAAGTCTGGCGATCGAGCCGCCACTTCGAGTTGTTCCTGCTCGACGTGATCCAGCCGCGGCTCTCCGAGACCGGCATGCCAAAGCCCGAGATCACGATGTACGACGTCCACAGCTACCTCACTCAAGGACCCACGGTGGACATGGAGACGCGAGACGACGCGGCCTCGAATATCGGGCGGTGAGAACAAGCCCACCCGAGAACTGTCTCCGCCCACGGTCAGGCCATAATTCCGGCGCGTCACGCGTCATGCCGAAATGTGATCGCTGTCTTCACCTTTGAAGGTCGGAGGTGGGCTCCTCAGGCTCACCTCCGGCTTCCAGGAAACTCTTTGATCCAGATTCCGCCGGCACAGGGGGCGTCCGACGGAGCTTGAACAGTGGTGTTCGGGACAGGTCAACATCCCTCGGGACATGGATGTGCCGCCGCGTTCGCCAGCGCCCGATGATCCACGTGGTGAGTGAAGGGGGAGCGTGATGCGGGTCGCCATTGTGTCGACTTATCCGCCGCGGCCGTGCGGCATCGCCGTATTCTCTTCCGACCTGCGAGCTGCATTGGCAGCCGGGCCTGGAGGGGTGGATGTCGGCATTGCATCCATTGTTCGAGATGTCGTGGGGAGCATCCGCCGGAGGTGATGACCGTTATCCGGCAGGATGTGTTGAGCGATTACGCGGCGGCGGCGGAGGAGTTGTCGTCTCGGGTTGATGTGGTGTTGATCGAGCACGAGTTCGGGATCTTCGGTGGTGATGCCGGCGAGTTCGTGTTGACCCTGGCCCAGAAATTGACGGTGCCGATGGTGGTCACGTTGCATACCGTTTTGTCAGCGCCGTCGGTCGAGCAGGCGTCGGTGCTGCGTGCTTTGTGCAGGCTGGCGGCGATGGTCACGGTGTTCACCGAGACGGCACGGCGGATGGTCATCGAAGCGGAACTGGTCGATCCGGACCGGGTCTGCGTGGTGCCGCATGGTGCCCCGGATTTGCTGGCTGGTGTACCGCGATCTAACGGCGTGGATGGTCTCCCGGGCGATGTTGTTGCCGGGTTGGCTGAGCAGCCGAGAGTCGTTATTGACCGGCTGGAACGGCGTACGGTGTTGGCGACGTTCGGCTTGATTTCGGCGTCGAAGGGGCTGGAGCTGGCGGTGGAGGCCCTGCCGTCGATCGTCGCCGCACACCCGGAGGTGTGCTATTTGATCGCCGGTCAGACCCATCCGGAGGTGGTCAAGCAGGACGGGGAGCGGTATCGCCTCGGGCTGGAGCGGCTGGTCGGCGATCTGGGGTTGACTGATCACGTCATCTTCCTCGACCGGTTCTTGACCGTCGAAGAACTGGCCGTGCTGCTGGCCGGCACCGATCTCTATCTGACGCCCTACCGGTCCCGTGAGCAGATCGTCTCGGGTGCGCTGACGTTCGCGGTGGCCGCCGGCTGTGCGGTGGTGTCGACACCGTACTTCTACGCCGAGGACCTGCTCAGGTCCGGCGCCGGCGTGCTGGTGCCGTTCGGCGATTCGGCTGCGCTGGCCGCGGCGGTCAACGATCTCCTCGGTTCGCCGGCCAGGCTAGCGGCGGCCCGGGCGGAGGCGCGCCGGGTCGGCACTGGGCTCGGCTGGTCCAGCGTCGGCCAAGCCACCGCTCAGGTCCTGGCCAGGGCCGCCGATCAGGCTGCTCCTGTCGGTCGGACGACCCCGGGGGGCCCGGCCGACTGTCCGGAGGTTCGCCCCGATCACCGGTCAACTCGGCTCGATCCGGTGGGGATGACTCAGAAACCCGTACGTCAGCGGCACCTGCCGACCCCGGTGACGTCGCAGGAGGGCGAGGGGCGGTCGATGACCGTGCCGACCCGGGGCTGAACCACGTTCGCCCTCAAGGCGCCTGCACTCGCCGCAGCCGCCGGTGGTCAGCCACCGGAGGATGGGTGAGTTCAGGGACGCCTGAAGGCCAGGACCTTGCCCTTTGCGTGAAGCCGCGCGTACTGCTTGTTGACCAAGTGGGTCTCGCCGCACGAGCCGCAGAGGTAGAGCGACCTCACGAACGTGATGGCCTCCCAGTTTTCCAGCCCCTCCACCTCCATGCCCAACGGTCCCTCTTGCAGGGAGTTGGGACATTTCATCATCACTACGTACATGACGCCTCCTTCGCGCGGGGCACCTTGCCAGCTCCACAGGTGTAGATGCCTACCGCATCTCGGCATGACGCCTCACGTATGACGCGCAGCTCAACGGAGGTCGCGTCATGGCCTCGCCTCCCGGGCGTCGTCATCATGTGTAGCGCAACAGAAGGTTTGCTGCCGAATAGAAGGTTGAGCATTCGCCCGAATGGGTATGCGTTCCGGTGGCACGGACCTGTGGGGGGAGGCTCATGACGCCGGAACGATTTGCGATTGCGCTGGGTTCTGTACTGCTTGCGTCTCTGGCGGCTTGCTCGGCCCAGCCCCGACAACCGTGTCAAGACTGCGGAACTGATCGCCCGCCTAATCTCACCTTCGCTGTGTCTGGTGACTTCCCGGACGGCGGGGAGCAGCAAGGGCAGCTTTCTCAGTTCGTGGGTCAAATCAACGCTGATCCCGACATCGAACTCGTCTTTCACCTCGGCGACATCAAAGGCTCCGATGCTCCCTGCAGCACGGACTACTACCGCGAGATCAAGGCCGCATTCGACCGGTTCCAAGACCCGCTGGTTTACACCTTCGGCGACAACGAGTGGGCTGACTGCTCCTTCAACGGGAATGGCGGCTACAACCCGTTGGAGCGGCTGGCGGCACTGCGGAAAACCTTCATTCCTGAACCCGGCCAGACGATCGGCCGCAGCATTCCGGTGACCAGCCAAGCCGACACAGGTTTTCCCGAGAACGTCTCGACCGTGCGGGCCAACGTATCCTTCGCCGTCTTCCACACGGTCAGCCCTAACAACGGTCTGGTGCCGTGGGGGCCCAATCAGCGACCGACCGCGGCCCAGCGAGCAGAGGTCGGGAAGCGTTCCGCTGCCGCCGAGAAGAACATCGAACACGCCTTCACGGTCGCCCGCCAGCAGGGCCTGATGACGGTCGTGCTGATGACGCACGCCGACATGTTCCCGGCCAGCCCCGATGCGATCACCGCTGCGCCGTATCGATCCATCGTCCGCACCATCGCCCGGGAGGCAGCAACCTTTCCCGGGCGGGTCTACCTCTTCAACGGGGATAGCTACAAGTCAGTCGAGGATCAGCCGTTGAGCGCAGACTCGAAATGGCCGACGTTCTACGGCGCGTCGCCGGTGGAGAATCTGACCCGTGGCGCATTCGATAGCAGCACCAACAAGGCCAGTTACCTGAAGGTGCTCATCCGACCCACGGCAACCCCAGCGATTTCGTGGAACGAGCTGCGATTCAAAGTCGGACTTTGAGCGCAGTACGGCCTCTTTACCGACCGGATCATCTCAGCTGCTGCGGATATGACTCCACTTGTTAACGCGAGATCAAGCCGGCGGGTGGCCTCCAGCTGTCGGGGACCTTCACGGAGTTGATCGAGTTGTCCGACGTGCAGGTGAAAATCACTTCAGCCGGACTTCTCAAGGTCAGCAGAACCTCTTTTGGATGAGGGCTGAGAGGCTGAACCTTCGATCGGGTCCACCTGACGAATTTCATCCGGTCTTTCCTGCCGCACACTGGGCATGCGATGAGGTCGAGGCCTCCGAAGTCGGGCATCTGCCATCTTTCACTGGACGAGCCCCGAGATCGCACCCAGTCTAGCGCCATGCTGACCCTAAGAATCCACCGATCTTCTGCCGTTAGGTCGTCGTCGAAGCGTCTGCCATCCCGGATCAGGCAGGCTTCTGGGCGGCTCACTCAGACTGAGCCGCCCATCAGGTTCGGAGGGCCAAGAGCCTTCGGGCAAGCGAACGGATACCGGGCGTCGGCGGATCGCTACCCGCGCGGATCCATCGGCGGACCCCGGCGAATCCGGTCACGCATCCCGGCCAATGGCCCACGCCAATGGGAGATCGGTTCCATCCACCAGGTGACTCCCGCCTCAGCGAAGGTCTGCACGAGTCGACGGTCATCAGGGCTTCCGTCGCCGGCCGTCTCGGTTCCGAATACGATGTCGAATGGTCCGCCGGACGTGCGGTGCCGGGCGATGAACTGGACCAGATCGGAAATGGCGGCGGGCTGATCGGCCTGCGCCACCGAGAACAGCAGCGGGTGCACGCCGTCGAATCGGGCAGCCCGGCGGAAGGGGGCTCGGTGGTCGGGCCACTCGCCTCCCACCCAGATCGGGACGTGCTCCTGTCGTGGCGGCGGGAGCAGTTGGGCACCGTGCACCGAATGGTGCTCGCCCACGAAGTCGAACGGCTTCCCGGTCCACAAACCCTGCAGAACGGCCAGGCCCTCGTCCAGCTTTCCGGCCCGCACCTTGGCATCGACGTCTTCCCCGAAGGCGCCGAATTCGAGTCCGGGCGGACCACCGAGTCCAACGCCGAGCGTCAGCCGACCGCCGGACAGGTGATCGAGCGTGGCCATCTCGCGCGCCACCTTCCACGGGCGGCGCCGGGCCAGGGGCAACACCATCGGTCCGATCCGAACTGAAGACGTTTCCGCCGCGATGAGCGCCAGGGCCACCGTCGGGTCGATCGACGGCTGCCGCGGCTGCCCGTCGTCCTCACCACTCCACTGGAGGTGATCCCAGATCCAGAAGCCGTCCCAGCCCGCTCCTTCGGCCTCAACCGCGAGTTCCGCTAGGAGCTCCGGATCGGCGTACTCGCCGAAGATCGGTACGTTAAGGCCGAACCGCATGGTGCCCCCACTCGTCGCTGAGGCCACTGTTGTATCAAGAGGGTCCGACAATCCGCCGCCGAACGGTCACCGGGCCGGCACCGCCGATCTTGAGAGCTATCAGCTGTCCCGTTTGGCCTGGCGTCGAGCGCCGGCGTACATCTGTTCGGCCTCGGTCATGGAAAACAGAATCGCTCTTATTCATGTTCCTCACCTTCGCCCCGGCACTCGACGCGCTTTCAGGACCGTCGAACCTGACGGCGGCTTGACGCACAGGCTACTGGCCGAACCGATGTTGGCCGAACAGATCGTCGCGCACGGCTCCAGTGGCCGTGGTGCTCGCAAAGCCGAATGATCGAGATGCTGTGGCACCACGGAGGAACGGCGTGCGATCAGCGGAACCAGGCGCCCCCGTCGATGTCCACCGTGGAGCCGGTGACGAACGCGGCGCCATCGGAGCACAGCCACACCACAGCGGAGGCAACTTCCTCCGCAGTGCCCGCCCGCTGCAACGGGATGCCGGCGACGATGGTCTGTTGGGCCTCGGTGGGGGTGAACGTGTCATGGAAGGCGGTGTTGCCGATGAAGCCGGGGGCCAGCGCATTCACGGTGACGCCGTCGGCGGCCAGTTCCTTGGCCAAGCCCTTGGTCAAGCCGATGATGCCGGCTTTGGCGGCGGCGTAGACCGCGGATCCCGGTCCGCCGCCGTTGTGCGCGGCCAGCGAGGCCATGGTGACCACGCGGCCGGCGGGCGAGGATCGCAGGTGGGGGATGGCGGCGCGCGCCGTCCGGAAGGTCGAGCCCAGGTTCACCGAGACGACCGCGTCGAAGTGCTCGTCCCCCATCTCCTCGACGGTCTGGCGACCCACCAGGTGTCCGGCGTTGCACACGACGATGTCCAGCCCGCCGAGGAACTCGACCGCCTGGGTCACCAGGGCGTCGACCTCGCCGGTCACGGTCACGTCGGCGCCGATGGCGGTTGTCCGCACTCCGTGTTCGGCGGCGCGGGCCACCACGTTCTGGGCGGCGACGCCGGAACGCCCGTAGCCCACCGCGACGTCCGCGCCGGCCCTGGCCAGCGCGAGGGCGATTGCTGCTCCGATTCCGTGGCCGCCGCCGGTGACGAGTGCGCGCCGTCCGCTCAGATCGTTGCCCATCCAGCCGGTCCTCTCAGGTTCGGTGTCCACATGCTGCCGTACGGGCCGGGCCTGGACAACGTAGGGCCGGCGACAGAGTAGGGCTGGCTCAGCCTCGGCCGTTCGCGTGAGCCGATGAGTTCGGCGCCGGAGGGTGGTCTGACTTTATGCGGAGCCGATCGGCTCGGACCGAGGAGGGCAACATCATGGGAACAGTGGTTGCGCAGGCATCGATGTCGTTGGACGGCTACATCGCGAAGGCGGACAACAGCATCGGACGGCTATTCGACTGGTACGAGGCCGGTGAGGTGGAGGTGGCGACCGCCACGTCGGGCCTGACCTTTCACCTCACGCCGGAGAGTGCCGCCTACTGGCGGGAGTGGACCTCGGGTCTCGGTGTGATCGTCTGTGGCCGGACGCTCTTCGACTTCGTCGACGGCTGGGGCGGGCGCCACACGATGGACGCGCCGGTGGTCGTGGTCACCCACCGCGTGCCGGCGGCGTGGGTGCAGAACCACCCGGATGCACCGTTCGACTTCGTGACCGACGGCGTGGCGGCGGCGCTGGCTCGCGCCCAGGAGATCGCGGGCCCGAGGACCGTCGCGGTCGCCGCCGGGACGATCGCCGCCCAGGCCCTCGCGCTCGGGCTGCTCGACGTCGTGGCGATCGACCTGGTGCCGGTGGTGATGGGCGGCGGCCGGCCGTTCTTCCCCGATCTGCGCTCCGGAGGACGTTCCGCTGGGCGACCCAGACGTGTTCGTGCCCAGTGCCCGGGTGACCCACCTGAGGATGCCCGTCCTGCGGCCCGGTCCGAGCTGACCCTCGGCCCGGAGCTCCGAAACGCACGTCGACGGCTAAGGTCATTGGGTGGGTATGGCCCCAGAGGATTTGGACTTGCTCCGGGTCGAGCACTCGGCCGCGATGATCACCGTTGGCAATGACGGTCGGCCGAAGGTCGCCCGCTGCGGCGTGGCCCTGGTCGACGGGCAACTGTGGAGCAGTGGCAAGCAGGATCGCGTCCGTACCAGACGGCTGCGCCGTGATCCGCGATGCACCCTGTACGTGCATGCGTCGTCGCCGGCGTGGCGAGGCCTGGAGACGACGGTCACCCTGCTCGAGGGCCCAGAGGCACCCGAACTGAACCTGCGCCTGTTCCGTGTGATGCAAGACCGCCCGAGCGGACCACTGTGGTGGTACGGGCAGGACCTGGATCAGACCGCCTTTCTGGAACAGATGAGGTCAGAGCAGCGCGTGATCTACCAATTCGAAGTTGAGCGGTCGTACGGACCGCGTCTCTAGCATCGGACCGGCCTCCAATTTCCCTGGCGCTGGGGGTCAGGCGGCTGGCATAGTCCGTTTGATGCCGCCGGCGCATCTCTATGACGATCTGGGGCGCACATACTCCGCGACGCGACGGGAGGACCCGAGGGTCGCGGCCCAGATCTGGGCTGCACTCGGGGTCGGGCGCTCCTTGCTGAACGTCGGTGCGGGCACGGGCAGCTATGAGCCCACCGACCGGATGGTCGTGGCGCTTGAGCCATCGCAGGAGATGATCGGCCAGCGGGTGCAGCGGACCTATCGGGTGGTCCGGGGGATCGCCGAACGGCTGCCGTTCGGCGACGCGACATTCGACGCCTCCCTTGCGGTGTTCACCGTCCACCACTGGACGGATCGAGAAGCCGGGCTCCGCGAACTCCGTCGAGTCTCGAAGCGCCAGGTCGTGCTGTTCTTCGAGCCGCTCGCGGTCCACCAGTTCTGGGCGGTGGACTACTTCGAGGAGGCAAAGGAGTTGCCGTCGGAGCGAAACGCTCCGAGCGAGAGTCTGTTACGTGCACTGCTGTCCGTGCGTGAGGTGCAGACGGTGTTGGTCCCTCGGGACTGCGTGGATGGCTTCGGCGCGGCGTTCTGGGCTCGGCCCGAGGCGTACCTCGATGCAGCGGTGCAAGCCGGGACCTCCTGGATGGCGCTCCTACCGGCGGCCGTGCTCAAGCGCGGCACCGACCGCCTGCGGCGGGACCTGGCCTCGGGAGCCTGGGACGCCAAGCACGGTCACCTCCGGTCGATGGACACCTACGACGCCGGTTACCGCTTGGCCATCGCAGAAAACTGACCCGTGACAGCGGGAATTCGCGAACTTCGGTCAGTGCCGGGACTAAACCGGTGGCTCAGCCGGTTGGTGATTCTGCATAATCAAGCTAACCAATATGACAGGAGCAAGGCTGCGCTGTGCCCTCGAACCGCCCCTCTCCCACCACTGTGACGCTCCGTGCAGCAGCGCACGACGGGAATGGCAAACGGTCGCAGAGGTCCGCGGCATCGATCTGGCGGTTCCGGTCTTACCTGCGCCCGTATCGCTGGCGCTTCGTGCTGATGGTCGTGTTCTCCGTAGCGGGAATCGGCGCCAGCATTCTGGTTCCGCTGGTGACGCGCAGCGTCATCGACGGTCCGATCGCGCACTCGGACCGCTCCGGCCTGTACGCGCTCGGCGCGGCCGCGATTGCCGTCGGGATCGGGGAAGCGCTGCTGACGTTCGGCCGTCGATGGATCGTCTCGAAGGCGACCCTCGGAGTCGAAACGGACATCCGGGTGCAGCTCTACGCCAAGCTCCAGCGGCTCCCGTTGGCATTCCACTCTCGGTGGGAGTCCGGTCAGCTGCTGTCCCGGATCACCTCGGACCTCTCGACCATCCGACGGTTCCTGGGGTTCGGCCTGGTGTTCCTGCTGGTGAACATCCTCCAGATCCTCGTCGTGGTCGCGATTCTCATCCACCTTTACTGGCCGCTCGGGCTGGTCGTGCTGGCCTCGACGGTTCCGGTGACCTGGGTCTCGCTGCGGACCGAGAAGGTCTACACCCGCCTCTCGCGGGCCGTGCAGGACCAGACCGGTGACGTAGCCTCGGACGTGGAGGAGATGGCCCACGCACACCGGGTGATCAAGTCTTTCGGCCGGGCTGACCACATCTTCGCCGGCTTCGACCAGCGCAGCGTCCGACTGCACGACACGGCGCTCGCCCGGGTCCGGGTCCAGTCGTCCTTCTTCACGTTTCTGGGCGTCATCCCCAGCGTCACTCTCATCGTCGTGCTGACCCTCGGTGCCCTGGCCGTCGCCCAGGAACAGGTCACGCTGGGCACGCTTGTCGCCTTCACCACCCTGATGATGTCGCTGGTCTGGCCGGTGACCTCGCTCGGGTTCCTGCTCTCGATGACCCAGGACGCGATGACCGCGGCCGACCGAATTGCTGAGATCTTCGACGTCGAGAACACCATCGTCGACGGGGACACCGAGCTGGCTCGGGTGCGCGGCGAACTGGCGATTGAAAACGTCTCGTTTCGGTTCCCCGATTCGGAGTCCGACGTGCTGCACGACGTGAACCTGCACCTGGCACCGGGCGAGACCGTCGCTCTGGTCGGCGCGACGGGATCAGGGAAGTCGATTCTGACCAACCTCGTCGCGCGGCTCTGGGACGTGACCGGCGGCCGGATCACGCTGGATGGCGTCGACGTCCGCGACCTCCGGCTGGACCGGCTACGACAGCTCGTGGCGACGGCCTTCGAGGATCCGACCCTCTTCTCGATGTCGGCGCGCGAGAACATCGCGCTCGGTCGGCCGGACGCCACCGACACCGAGGTCGACGCGGCGGTCAAGGTCGCCCAGGCCGAGTTCGTGCACGAGTTGCCCTTCGGCCTCGACACCCGGATAGGGGAGCAGGGCATGAGCCTGTCCGGCGGCCAGCGGCAGCGGCTGGCCCTGGCCCGCGCTGTCCTCGCCGACCCGGCCGTGCTGGTGCTCGACGACACCCTTTCGGCGCTCGACATCCACACCGAGGCACTGGTCGAGGAGGCCCTGCGCCGGGTCCTCGCGGGCGTGACCGGGATCGTGGTGGCCCACCGCGCCTCGACCGTGCTGCTCGCCGACCGGGTCGCCCTGCTCTCCGAGGGCACGATCGCCCACGTCGGAACGCACTCCGAGCTGCTGGAGACGGTGCCCGCGTACCGCCAACTGCTGTCGGCCGAGTACGACGAGACTGACGACCTCTTCGAGATGGCGTCATGACCCGCGGCGCCTCGCCGGCAGCGCAGAGCGAAGCCGAGCAGCAGAGTGAGCGGTGGCGCGGCGTCGCGTTGGACGCCGGCCCGGTCGACGCCGCCGGTAGCCGATTCCTGCGGGAGCGGAGCCGTCGTCTGCTGTGGTCGCTGCTGCGTCCCTACCGCGGCTGGCTGGTCGTGATGGTGGGCATCGTGCTGGTGGAGAACGCGGCCCGGTTGAGCATCCCGTTCCTCGTGGCCCGCGGCATCGATGTCGGCCTACCGCCGATCATGGCCGGTGGCAGCGCGCGTACGTTGCTGGAGATCATCGCCGCCATGCTGCTCGCCGTCACGGTCCAATCGCTAGGACGGATCTCGTTCCTGCGGGTCTCCGGCCGTGTCGGACAGGACGTTCTGCTGGAGCTGCGCCGCCGGGTCTTCACTCACTTTCAGCGGCTCGACGTCGCTTTCCACGACCGCTACACCTCCGGGCGCGTCACATCGCGCCTGACCAGCGACGTCGACGCGATCACCGAACTGCTGGCGGGCGGCTTCGACGGGTTGGTCACCGCCGTGCTCACCATGGTCGGCGTCGCCGTGCTGATGATCGCCCTCGATCTGAAGCTGGGGCTGGTCTGCCTGTTCTGTTTTCCGCTGATGCTGCTGCTCGTCCGGTGGTTCGCTCGTCGGTCGGCGGTCGTCTACCGCCGCGTGCGTGAGCTGTCGGCCCTCGTGATCGTGCAGTTCGTCGAGACGATGACCGGCATCCGCGCGGTCCAGGCGTACCGCCGGGAGCCGCGGAACTCCGAGATCTTCGACGAGGTGTCCGACCGCTACAAGGACGCGAACACCGACTCATTCCGCCTGGTCGCGATCTTCATGCCCGGGGTCCGGCTGATCGGGAACGTCACGATCGGCGTCGCGCTGGTCTACGGCGGGTTTCGCGCGATCGAAGGCGACCTCACCATCGGGGTGCTGACCGCATTCCTGCTCTACCTGCGGATGTTCTTCGAGCCGATGCAGGACATCAGCCAGTTCTTCAACACGTTCCAGTCAGCCTCGTCGGCGCTGGAGAAGCTGTCCGGCGTGCTGGAGGAGGAGCCCGGTGTTCCCGAGCCGAGCCACCCGGTGCCGTTGCCGCAGGCGCGCGGCGAGGTGCGCTTCGAGAATGTGGACTTCGGGTATGACGCCGGACGGCTCGTCATCCAGGACCTGAACCTGACCCTGCGCCAGGGCGAAACCGTGGCGGTTGTCGGGACCACCGGCGCCGGCAAGACGACCATCGCCAAGCTGCTCGCCCGCTTCTACGACCCGACGCGTGGCTGGGTGACCCTCGACGGGATCAACCTCCGCGACCTGTCCGACGCCGATCTTCGCCGGGCGGTGGTGATGGTGACCCAGGAGAACGTGATGTTCAGCGGGACCGTCGCGGAGAACATCGGATTCGGGCGGCCGGGCGCCACCCGCGCCGAGATCGAGTCGGCGTCGCGCGCGGTGGGCGCGAACACCTTCATCGAAGCCATGCCCGACGGGTACGAAACCGACGTGGCCAAGGGCGGCGGTCGGCTCTCCGCCGGACAGCGCCAACTCGTCGCCTTCGCGCGGGCATTCCTGGCCGACCCGGCCGTACTCGTCCTCGATGAGGCGACCTCGAGCCTGGACGTCTCCAGCGAGCGCCTCGTCCAGCGGGCGCTGCAGACCGTCCTCGCCGATCGGACCGCGGTGATCATCGCCCACCGGTTGAGCACGGTCGAGATCGCCGACCGGGTGCTGGTCGTCGAGGGCGGCGAGATCGTCGAGCAGGGCACCCCGGAACGACTCCTGCTCGAGGCCGGCGGCCGGTACGCCGCCCTGCACACGGCGTGGGCGGCCTCGCTGGTCTGACCTCACGGAGGAGCCATGGACCCTCTGATGCTGTTCCGGCGCGCAGCATGCTCCGGTTCGCCGATCGGGTTACTCCTCAGTCGGTCCGGTGAGCCGCTTGGAACAGTTCGATGAGGTTGCCCGCCGGGTCGCTGATCAGGATCTGCCGTCCGCCGGGGCCCGCGACCACGTCACTGCGAAAGGCGAGACCCACGCTTCGTAGCCGAGCGATCTCGGCGTCAAGGTCGTTCACCATCAGATGGATCCGGTTACGTCCGGCGGTGGTCGCGTCGTCGGGAGTGGCACGTGCTCCTGAACTGGCGGGTCCGGAGAGCAGTAACCGGAGCGGGCCAAGGACCACATCGGCAAACGCCGGCACCTGGGTATTCAGCGTGAACCCGAGGTGATTGGTGTAGAAGTCGACGGCAGCCTGGACGTCGTCGACGAGGTAGCGCACATTGGCGTACTCCCCTGGTGCTTTCACGGCTTTCTCCTTTCAAGGGCGCGGAGCGCTGAGGACGGGCAGCAGGTACCTGATGCGGGTGTCGATGTCGATCGCAGTGCGTTGGAAGGCCGAGTACCCGGTCTTGTCCCTGTCGCCAGGCCATCGCCGGGTCGGGGACGCTCCAGTGGATCTGCCGGGGCTGGTCCGGGAAGACAGGAAGGGCTTCCCGGGCCTTGTCGCACAGGCTGACCACGTAGTCGAATCGGCGGCCGTTCATCGCGTCCAGGTGCCGGGAGCGCTGGCCGGTGATATCGAGGCCGAACTCCTCCTGCAGCACACGTACGGCGTAGGGGTGCAGGCCGGCCTTCGGCCGGATGCCAGCGCTGACCACCTCGACGGTCCCGCTGGTGCGGTGACGTAACAGTGCCTCCGCGATCGGCGAACGGGCACTGTTGCCGGTGCACACGAACAGCACGCCGTCGCGGAGCGAGCGCGGCAGGATCCCCGCGGGTTGGTGCCGGAACGACTCCGGGCGCAGTGCCGGGTGCAAGGCGAAGCCGGTGTTGGCCAACCCTTCTGCGCAGCGGTCCAGATCTAAGTGGTGGTAGCTGTCGCGGCCGTCGAAGCTACTACGTCGCAGCGGCGACCAGCCCGCCCTCACGAAGCAACCGAAGATGGTAGGAGACCAAACTCTGCGGCTCTCCGAGCAGCGACACCAGTTCCCGGACCCGATAGTCACTGCCGGCGAGTTCGACCAGCAGGCGCCACCGCAGCGGATGGGCGCTCAAGCGAACAAACACCGGAGGGAATTCCCGCGACAACTCCATCCCAGTAAAATACATCAAATTGATTTGATGAACTAGAGGTGAGGCGGGTCCGGCCAGCCTCCGGCACGACCTACGTCAGCACCGGCATCCGCAGTGGCCGTCCAAAGCAAGTGAAGCTACGCGCTCGACGGACGGGTCCATCTCCACTCCCAGACGATGCCAACCTCGGGGTCGGATTGGTCGTCGGTGTGCTCGAAGCCGAGCGACACGAGCACCCCCGTCGACGGATTTGGGCCTGGCCGTGTGTGAGCAAGGACGTGATCGACCTCGCCGCTGGCGACAGCGCGCTCAACCAGTGCCCGGGCAGCGGCCGCACCGAAACCCCGACCCCGGAATTCCGGGGCGATCTCGTAGCCGATCTCGACGGTGCGCCCGGAAGGCGGAGCCGCGAAGCCACCCGAGCCTAGGAGCCGTCCGGTGGCCGGGTCCAAAAAGAACTGCATCGACCACGAGCGGTCAGCTGCGGATGCTGTCTGCAGGTGCTCCAGGGTGAAGCCAATGGCCTCGGGGAACTCGGGCCATCCGTCCGGGACCGATGAGCCGACCAACTCGCCGAACAGCGCTCGGCTGTCGTTCAGCGCGTTCAGCAACGGCTCGGTTGCCGCGAGAAGACGGACCTGCGGGTGGGACGACATACGGAATCTCCAATCGTCGTGGAAGGCTGGACGACCTGGAGATGCACGAGGAACCGACCAGCAGGAGCGCATCCGAAACGAGGACACGCCGAGGCAGACACCTCGGCGGTGACCAGAAAGTGGTCGGCGCTCCGTAGACATCACACCTCGTCACCATATTGCTGGATGCCCAGAATCCGATGTCTCAGATTCCGCGGTATTTTCGAATGATGGTCGTCGGTCAGCGACGGAAGAGGGGATCGGTCCCTGCGGAGCGATATCGCAAGGGATTGCCCGGCTACCACGACCCGACGGCCGGGATCGGGGGCGCTGCGCCGGCGTACAGCGCGTTGACGCTTCGGCTGGTGCTCGCGACGTTCGGTTTGGTGAGCTGCACCGCCCTGGCGATCGGGCTCTTCGTGATCAGGGCGCCGATCGCCTTTGTGGTCGTCTCGGTCATACTGGCCGCAACCGCCGCCATCGATATCGCGGTCGTGGTACGTCGCAAGCGGCGGGGAGAGCCCGGTTGAGACACGGCTTCCCGCGAACTGGCGCGGTTCGGTGGTCGGTCAGGAAACGCCTGAGTTCGACGTCGAAATGGCATCCGAGCCACCGGTCAGCCGGCCGACGGGTACGAAAGCGGCTGGAATGTGGCAGCCGATGCCGACGATCATGGCTGCGATGAGGGCGAGGTCGCTCGCCACGGAGATCCAGGCGACGCTGGCGGAATAGAGCGGCCGCGGCGAAGGGCGACCGCGAGGACGATCCCGAAGCCGCCGAGGGCAGCCCATGAGACCGAGAAGACCGCGCCGCCGGCGTTGTCGATGGCGTCGTAGGCCGCGACGTATCCCTTGGCCACCGGCTCATGCGGGGATCAGTGGTCCAATAATCATCACACCGCTGCTGAGGAGGATTGCGTCTGTGAGATTCAGGCGTTGGACCGGCATCGCCGTCATCGCCTCGGTGGTGTGCGCTGTTGGTATTGCCGTGCTGGTGAAGACGACCGGCCCGGAGTTGATCGATGCCGATTTCGATTCCCAAACAGCCGGCCAAGTCACCCCGATGTCGTTCATCAAGGAACTGGGTCGGACGAACCACGACGAAGCTGCCTATGACTCGATGAGCTATGTGGACGACACACGGGGCGGCAAGGCCGTCCGGACCAAGCTCGTCGCCGGAAAGATCGGCGGATCGGGAGGCAGCGGTGACGGCAACGTCTTGGTGATCGAGCTCGACCGGTCGACCGACTCGGCGTGCATGTCCTATGACGTGCGGTTCTCAAGCGGCTTCGATTTCGCAGCGGGCGGCAAGCTTCCGGGCCTTCTCGGGGTCGCACCGGGGACGGCGCCCAGTGTGCCCACTGACGGCGGATCGGTCGCCCACGGCTGGTCGGGTCGGCTGATGTGGCTCGGGCCGACGGCATACCGTTTCGCGGCCGAGGGCGGCCACGACAACATGGTCGTCACGTACCTGTATCACTCCGGCCAGGCCGGCAGGTATGGCGACGATATCCAGTGGCACCGGCCGTTCGTCGCCGGCACGTGGCATCACGTCCGGCAGTGCCACACGATGAACGCCGTCGGGAAAGCCAACGGCGTACTCAAGGCGTGGCTCGACGGCGCCTTGGTCGTCGATCGGACCGACGTGCTCTACCGGACCGACCCCAACGTCCACATCACCCATTTCGACTGGAGCATCTTTCGTGGCGGTTCCGACTCAGCGTGGGCGGGCCGTACGGATGGTTACGTCGATCTGGACAATGTCCGGGTGGTGAGCGGCCGGGGCGTCTGAATGGCTCGACGCTTCACCGGCAAACCCAGTCACCCTCGAATCAGCGGGCCGGTAGCTTCACTCGCCAGGTGCCGCGGCCGTGGGTGCCGGCGACGAGTTCGCCGGCCGCGGTCACCGAAAGGTCCCAGACGGTGACCTTCGGCAGCCCTTTGCCGAGCTGGAACCATCTGTCGGTCTGGGGGGCGATAGCAGCGGCCGCCACCGGCGCTGCTATCGGGCTCCGGTTGATCCCGAAGACGCCGATCTCGGTGCCTACCGCGAGTTGCGACCCGGCGATCACCACCTTGTAGACCGGAGCGTCGGGCAGGCTGCCGCTGATGTCGGCCCAGGATGCGCCGCCGTCGGTGGACTCGAAGACGTGTCCGACGCCGGCGTCGGGAATCCAGCGCCGACTGTAGGATCCGACGCTGGCGTAGACGTGGGCCGAGTCGGCGGGATCGACAGCCAGCGAGGTGATGTAGCGGTTGGGGAAGCCGTTCAGGGTGACGGTGTGCCACGTGCCGCCGTAGTTGGTGGCCAGGCCGCGGACGAACGGGCGGTTCTCGTCGGGGTTGCACGGGCCGCAGTAGGCGGCGTACGTCACGTCCCCATTTGCCGCGAGAGCGCTCACCGAGTGCCCGGTGCCCGTGTTATAAACGGGCTTCCAGTCGCAGCCTGTGCTGTTGCAGACGGTGTTCCAGGAAGCGGTGTCGTCCCACACGTACTGGCCGCCGGCGACCCAGTGGTTCCGGTTGTTGACGTCCAACTCGATCGGGGCGATGAAGCGCGGGTTGGGGTCACAGGTGGCTGGCGGGCTCGGTCGCGGTCAGGCAGGACGGGGAGATCTCCGTCGACGTCTGGCTGCCGTCGGTGGTCCGGTACATGTCGAGGTACACGTACTCCACCACTGCCCGGTCGCCGGCCGTCGGGTCGACGATGGTGTCGCCGCCGTCTCCGGTGAACGCCTGCTCGACCCGGTTCAGGTTCGTGCGGGCGTAGGATTCGCCGTTGTCCTGCAGGCCGCCCCAGTAGGCGGTCTCCGGGCCGACCGGGCCGGCCGCCGACGGAGTAGTTCTGCAGTGGTGTGCAGCTGCGCGTTGAGGTTGGTCCAGTGGCCGCGAGTGTGCCGGCTGACGGGGCGGCGCCAGACGCCGCCGTCGTTGCCGGCCCAGAACCGGCCGCGGTAGATCATCCCGGCGTGCTGGTCGGGGTGGGTCGTCGGCGGGCAGGCGTACGGGTCGCCGTTGGCCTCCTCGCAGGTGATGTCGTAGTTCCAGTACGGGCCGACGGTCGCCCAGCTGGTGCCCCCGTCGGTGGACTCGTAGACCTCCTCCAGCTGCAGGTAGACGTGTCGCCGGTTCTTGGGGTCGGCCAGGATGTACTGGTTGTAGCCGGCCTGCACGCCTGGGTAGTAGGCGCTGGTGGAGTTTCCGAGCGCCGAGTCGGAGCTGGCGAGCTTGTCCACGTCGGCGATCCGCGTCCACGGCCCGGCCGGGTCGCCGCTGCGGGAGACGAAGGCGCCCTGGCCGCGCAGGTCGCCGGTGCTGGTGTCTTGGACCACGGCGTACAGCCAGCCGCCGGAAGCCGACAGGGTGGTCCGGCCGACGGTTTGCGGGTTGATGTCGCCGGTGAGAGCCGACCTTGGTGAAGCTGCCGGCCGCGCCGTTGCCCACGTAGAAGCCGTTGTGTTCCACCGCCGGCGGCTGGCTGTATCCCGCCCACCCGACCACGGCCAGGATCTCGCGATCGCGGCTGCCGGGCACGGCGATCACATCGGTCACGTCCGAGGTCGGCGGGTACACGACCGGTCCGGTCGGCTGCAGGACCGGCCGCCAGTGTGCGCTGCGCGCGGCGTTCCGCGCTCTGCGGTACAGGCCGTGGCTGGTCGCGGCGTAGACGTACTTCCCGATCCAGACGATGCGGTGCACGCCCGCCCCGTTGAGTTCGGAGCCGCCGACGCGGTGCCAGGTGCGGGAGCCGGCGCGCTGCTGGTAGATCCCGACGCCGTATTGGTTCTCCGCGGCGTTGTTCGCCTCCCCGGTGCCGACCCAGACCGAGCCGTTGACCGGGGAGGTGGCGAGCGCACCGATAGCCAGCCGAGGCAGGCCGGAGTTGTCCGTCCGCCAACTGCGGCCCTGGTTGCCGGTGCGCCACACCCCGCCACTGGCCGAGCCGGCCCACACCGTTCGACCCCGGGCGGTGAATGCGGTCATCCGGCCCGTGACCAGACCCCAACCGACGCCGTAGTTCTGACCGCGGCCGACCGGGTCATTGAGGAACGGCTTGTCGGTCACCTCGTCCCAGCCGCGGCCGCGGCTGGGTAGTGCGGCGGCCGCCCGGGTCGCCGCGAGCAGCCCGGCGGCTGGTGCCACCTCAGCTGGAGCGGCGATGATCGACTGCTCGAACTCCGTCCGGGCCCGCAGGCTCTCCGCCTCGTTCCCCTCATCCTCGGCCGCCGTCCGTACCCCCAGGGCTGCCGCCCGCTGCGGCACGCCGAGTTGCTTGTGCAGCATGGTGACCGCCTGCCGCTTGGGCGGATGGCCCTTCGCGTCCGCTGGACTGGCCATCGCAGCCGCGATGAGGATGGCGAGCACGGCGGCGGCGACCACCGGGACGGTTCGCAGGCGAGAAATCACGAAAGCCTCCAAATCGGAGCGGCCAGACGGGGGCCGGCGGCCGGTCAACGGTTTTGGCCGGCGAAGACCAACCTTCTCGGCTGAGAGATGCCTGTCAAGACCCTGAGAGGTATGCGTATTTGTGTTGTGAGGTTTTTGTGCGAATCGGTCAGCACTTGCCTGGCTGGTATTTGGCAACCGCTTTGTTCCAGGTTTTGATGTGGGGTGCGGCCGTGATCCAGGTCCGGATCAACACGCTGTCGTCGTGGAGCGGGCCCGTTCGGGAACTGCGCACCGCGGCGTGTTGGGATTCCCAGTCAGCCAGGAGGTCTGCCGCGGCGGCCAGTACCGGTTCCTGCGCTCGTCCACACGCGGCGTACTTCCTCAGTTGGGTGGCGATTTCGACGGGCGCTTTGCCACGTGCTGACAGGCTTGTCGACGGTCGCCGTACGCCTTGACCGCGGCTTTGTAGCGCTTGACTTCGTTCGGCTCGGCGGCTCCCTCAGGCGTCAGGCTTCTCATCGCCTCCTCGAGGTCGACCGTGCCCGAATTGGGGTCTGTCCGGGCTTGCACGCGCTCCGATAAGTTGCTGACCCCGATCTTGGCCCGCTTGATCACGGTGTCGCCTGCCCGAAGCTTCTCTCGGCAAGTGGTCAGGTGCTGCTCGGCACGGTCGCCACTGGCTCCGGAGCGGACGGAGACGACGAGCCGGTCCTTGCGGGCGGTCACGGTGGCGCTCTTCTCGCTGCTGCCGGTGAACGGCGTTGTCGCGGCAGGGACAGCCGACGATGCGGGATCGCTGATCAGCCAGGCCGTCGCGGGTGCGGTCACGGTGACCAAGGCCGTGGCCAACGCCAATATGCGGAGTTTTCCTCGCCACCGTGGTGCGTCTGCGGCGGCCGCACGTGAGATCGCTGCGAGTCTGCTGTTACCGCCGTCGACGGAATAGCTGCGGCTCTTCGGGGTCGCCGACTGCCCGGACCCGGAAGGCAGGCGCCGGGACAGCATCCCCCACGTGGCCTCTTCATCGCCGACCCGCACATCGCGTGGCGAAGTCCGGAGCGCCGGCACCTTCGCCAGTTGCTCGCCGAATGCGGCTGCGGTCGGCCGAGCCGCAGGGTCGTTGCTCAGGGCGGTGATCAAGGCGTCCATCACGTTCGGATCAACGCCGGGTACCGGAGCGATTGGGGTCTCGGCAACGGCGACCGTTTGCGCGAAACCGACGGCGGTTGGCCGCCACGCTTCCAGGAGGGCCACCGGTCAAGAGGGCGTACAGCGTGGCGGCCAGGGAGTAGACGTCGCTGGCCTCGGTCGCTGGTTGCATCCGAAACGCCTCCGGCGGCGCGTAGGCCGGCGTGAGGCCGAGCGCCTCGGCGTCTGCCTCGGCTCCCTCCACAGCGGCCACCCCGAAGTCGGCCAGTCGCGGATTGCCGTAACTGTCGATCAAGATATTGGCTGGTTTGACGTCGCGGTGCAGCACACCACACGCATGGGCGGCGGCCAACGCGGCGGATATCGCCACGCCGACCTGGCGGACCCGCTCTTCAGTCGGCCGATTCTCGAGCTTGAGCCATCGGGTCAATGAGCCACCCGGACACAACTCCATCATCAGGTAGGGCCGATCGTCCGGCAGTAGGCCGGCGTCATAGGCGGTCACGATGCTCGGATGATTCGAGAGCCTGCCGGCGGCGGCGGCCTCCCGCAGGAAACGACGCCGATCGCCTTCGTCCAACTCGCGCTGGTAAACCTTCACCGCGACCAGACGGTCCAGCGACAGCTGTCGAGCCCGCCAGACCACGGCAAGGCCGCCGCGTGCGAGGGGCTTCCACTCAGCTGTGCCCGGTATCTCTGGATGCTCCAGGACCAACTTGCCTCACCAGCCTTTGTCCCCAAATCGAGCCGGTTTACACCGTAAACGGGCGACTGGGGCATCCGGCACACCCCAAAGGGTGAACACACAGGGTCCGGCATGGCAGGCTCCGGCCGGGTAGGCACTTGATATCGCAGATGCTTCGCGCCAGCGGCCAGCGGGCAGGATTTTGGAGGTTGGTGACGCCGCCGGGCGTGCGATCGCGGCGGCGTCCCCTGATGCGGGTTGCTGCTGAACTGGTGCGCCGGCTTGGGGCGGTTCAACCGCCGTCTACTGGGACGCCCACGTCCGAATCCCTGGATGGCCTGTCGAGGTCTTCGAAGTCGCCACCGACCCTGGTGATGAGCTCGACATGCCCAGCGGCGGCGGTCCGAATGCCGCTATAACGGCATCCAGATACTGTTCGGCGCTCATCCAGCCGAACAGGCTGCGGTTGGCGAGGAAACCCTGCCCATGATCAGGCAGGTCTGGGCGACCCTGGAGGCTAGCGCCGCTCCCTCCCCGGTGCTGCACCGGTCGGCCCACGGCCGCAGTGCGCGTTCCAGACTGCCGCGGAGTGCGTCGACCTGCTCGGTCAACACGGCGTGCAGCTCAGGATCGACCAGTGCCTCGCTCCAGAACTGCAGGATCACCGGCAGTGGCGGCCGGTTCTCGTCGAACATCGAGGCAAGCAGCGGCCGCATCAGTTCGGCCGGCGTCCGCACAGCCCCGCCTTCGGCCAGACCGTCGAGCTCTTCGATCCGCCAGGCGAACAGTCGGGTTGCGATGTAGCGAGCGAGGTCGGCTTTGTTCTCGAAGTTCACATAGATCGCGCCGATCGACAGGCCGCACTCGTCGGCGATCTGCGCGAGGGAGGTGTCGGAGACACCGTTCCGCTTGAGAACCCGCAGGGCCGCCTGGGCGATCTGGTCACGTCTCGCCTGTCGGTGAGCATCGGTGACTCGCGGCATGACAGGAACTATATCGACTAGCTATGCTCAATCAGAGCGGTCATTCTTTTTGAGGAGTCCGGATGTTTTTGCGTCCGTCCCCGCGATGCGCGTGCGACAGCCCGAGGTACGGTCGCGAGCCGCTGTGCCGGCCTGGCCGCACCGATCGCGCTGGCCCTGGTTCTCACCTCGTGCGCAACCGGAAGCGGTGCACCCACCGTGCGCACCGACACCGTCGCCAGGGCCGACATCACGGCCGACGTATCGGCCAGTGGATCCTTGTCGGCCGTAGGCAGCCAGAACCTGGGCTTCGCGACCAGCGGCAAGTTGACGTCCGTACGCGTCCATGTCGGCGACCGGGTCAAGGCTGGTCAGGTGCTTGCCAAGATCGATGCCACCGCGGCCAAGGCCGCGCTCGCCCAGGCCAAGGGAAATCTGCACGCGCAGCAGGCCGGACTCGATCGACTGACGAGTAGCACGACGGTCGCCGGCTCGCAGAGCACCGTGAGTCAGGCGAACACCATCGTCGACGCCACGACGTCCCAGGTGGCGGCCACCGCTCATGCGGACGACGCGGCGATCAGCCGCGCCAAGGCGCAACTCGCTGTCGACAGGGACGCCAAGGATCAGGCCAGCAGCGCACTGAAGGCCGTCAAGAGGGCCTGTAGAGCAGCATCGTCGAGCGGCGCGGCCCCGGGCGCGGCCGTTGGGCCGCTGGCGCAGCAGGCGCTCCAGCAACTGCGGTCGGGTGACTCGGCTGGCGCAGCGCAGACTCTGGCTCAACTGAACAGCCAACTGGGCAGCGCTGCCCCCGCGGGCGATGCGACGGCCTGCAGCCAGGTGCCGACGGCTCAAGCTGCGGTGACAGCGGCGAAGCAGAGGGTCGAAGCGGACAAGACCGCACTGGTCACGGCGCAGCAGAAGAAGAAGGTCGATGCTGCCGCCGGCAACGTCGCTGTCGCCAGCGCCAAGCAGGCTGCTGTGGCGGCCCAGAACGGCCTGAACTCCAACACAGCCGACCGTCCGCACAGCATCGATCAGCAGCAGGCCCTGGTTGACAGTGCGGAGGCGGCGGTGGCCAGCGCACAGAAGGTTGTGAACGACACCGTGCTCAAGGCTCCGAGTGACGGCACGATCGAGGTCGTCAACGGGTCGTCCGGGGAGTACGTCACCCCGAGCACCGGTACGACAGCGCAGGCTCCCGGTTCGGCCGCCGCCATCCCTGGATCGGCGGCGGCCACGAATGCGACCGGCGCGAGCCGGCCGGGCGGGACCCAGTTCATGGTGTTGTCCAACGTCAAGAAGTTGCAGCTCGTGCTGCCGTTCGAGCAGTCCGACGCAGCGCAGGTGCGCCCGAAGCAGAAGGTCACCGTCCAGGTGGACGCCGTTCCGGATGCTGCGCTGGAGGGTCACGTCGTGTCGGTCGCGCCGTCGAGCACGGCCACCTCGGGCGCGATCAGCTACTACGTCACCGTTGGCCTGGACCAGACCGACAGCAAGCTCAGGGACGGCCAGACAGCGCGTGGCACGGTCCATACCCTGGAGAAGGACAATGTGTTGAGCGTGTCGAATGCCGCCGTGCATCGGCAGGGCAGCACGACAACAGTCGTTCTGCTGGCCGCGGACGGCAGTCAGCAGACGGCACCGTTCGAGGCCGGAGTGGTCGGCAGCGATCGGACCGAGGTGCTCTCCGGACTCACCGAGGGACAGCGCGTCGTGCTGCCGTCGGGCGCGTCATGATCGAGAGGTGAGTGGACATGGCTGACCAGACAGCAACCCAGACCGAGCCGACCCAGGCTGCACCGGAGTCGGCTCTGGCGGAGCAAGGCCCACCGGATCAGGTCGCACCCGACCCGTCCGCCCCAGCCGGGCGTAAGCCCCTGAAGCGGGCCACCAAGGTCAGGCTGACCGTGATCGGCGCGATCGCGTTGATCATCGCGCTAGCGTTCGTGATCTATTACGTGGTCGATTCGCGGAACTACGTCACGACCGACAATGCCCAGGTCGACGGCAACCAGATCTCGATCGTGGCTCCGGCGACCGGGACGCTGATCGGCTGGAAAGGTCACCAAGGCACCCAGGTGCAGAGCTACCAGCCGGTAGGCCGGGTCGCGATCCAGATGGGCTACTCCCAGCCGCAGATGGTGATCCGGGCCCCAGGTGCGGGAACCATCGCGGTGGACAACGGCGTCGAGGGCGGCTACGTCACGGCCGGCACCCAGTTGGCGGTCGCGTACGACAGCGCAGGCGTCTACGTCACCGCCCGAGTCGACGAGACCGAGGTCGATGCCGTGCATCCGGGTGCGTCGGCGAAGATCGGTGTCGATGCCTTCCCCGACGCCCACCTGACCGGACAGGTGGCCGAGGTCAAGACCGGAGCAGCCGGCGTGTTCTCACTGTTCCCGCAAGCCAACACGACGGGTAACTTCCAGAAGGTCACGCAGGTGATTCCGGTCAAGATCACCATCGACGATCTAAAGGGTCTGGCGCTCGCCCCCGGCATGAGTGTCACGGTCAAGATCCGCCGCGGGTGAGTGCCGACACCGCCGACACTGTGGTCGCGACCACCGTCGAGGCGCCTGCTCCGAGGACCAGTCCGACGGGGACCGGGCCGGCAGTCGCGCGTCCCCGGCCGGCGCCTGCGGCCCCAGCCGGGCCGACGGAGATGGCGCACTGGGTGGTGCCTCTCGCGGTGCTGATCGCCGGCATGTTCATGTCCATCCTGGACATGAGCATCGTCAACGTCGCCGTAGCGACGATCCAGACGGAGCTCGGTGGCAGCACCGCTCAAGTCCAGTGGATCTCGACGGCGTACTCGCTGGTGCTCGGCGTCGTGGTGCCGGCCAGCGCGTGGCTCGGCAGTCGTTTCGGGCTGAGTCGGGTGTACATGTTCGCGCTGGCCGCGTTCGCGCTCGGCTCGGCGCTGTGTGGCATCGCCTGGAGCCTGAACAGCCTGATCGCGTTCCGGGTGATCCAGGCGATCCCAGGCGGGTTGCTGCCCGCCATCACGCTGACGATGGTCTACCGGATCGTGCCGCGTCGGAAGATCGGCACGGCCATGGGCATGTACGGCCTCGGCATCATCTTCGCGCCGGCGATCGGTCCCGCGCTCGGCGGTTATCTCGTCGAGTACGTGAACTGGCGGTTGGTCTTCTACATCAACGTCCCGATCGGGATCATCGGACTGATTGCGGCCCTGATCGCTCTCCCCAGGTTTCCGGGTGTGCGGACCGAGAGATTCGACGTCTTGGGCTTTCTCACCGCATCGTCGGGCCTGGTGGCACTCCTGCTGGCGTTCTCCAAGGGCTCGGCCTGGGGGTGGACCAGCTACCCGACTCTGATCCTGATCATCGGTGGCGTGCTCCTCCTGGCGCTGTTCACCGTGATCGAACTCGAGGTCGACCATCCGATGCTGGATCTGCGGGTCTTCCGTTATCGGACGTACAGCCTCTCCCTGATCGTGATGAGCGTGATGATGACCGGGATGTTCGCGACCCTGTTCTACATCCCGCTATTCCTGCAATCCGCGCTCGGCTACGGCGCGCTGCAGGCCGGTCTGGTGATCTTGCCGCAGGCCCTGGTGATGGGCTTCCTCACGCCGATCTCCGGGCGGCTGTACGACAAAATCGGGCCACGATGGCTGGTCTTCTCCGGACTGCTGATCTCCGCGTTCGGCAGCTACCTGCTGACCGGGATCAATCCGGACGTCGCTCGAGGCCAGATCATCGCCTGGAGCTGCATCCGCTCGGTCGGGGTCGGCCTCTCGATGATGGCGATCATGACCGGCGGCCTCTCCGCCCTGCCGAACGAGCTCACCACCACGGGCACGCGCAATCAACACGGTCGCCCAGCGGGTGAGCGCCGCGTTGGGTCTGGCCGCCCTGACCGTGCTCGCGACCACCCAACAGGCGCAGCTTGCCGCCGATCAGACCGGCCTGGTGCCGGCGTCGGATGGGAAGCACATGGTCCTACCCCAGCTGTATGCGGCCTACCAGCGCATCCACCTGGAGGTCTTCGCCCAGTCCCTGTCCAACGTCTTCCTCGTCACCAGCGTGACGACGCTTGATCGCGGCGATCATCGGGTTGGGTCTTCGGTCCGGCCCGCAACACCACGACGACGACGCGCCGGTGATGACGGAGTGACAGATCCGCTCGACCCGTTGCCTTCCGCGACGCCTTCGCCGCCGACGTCGACCCTGACACGGTTGGGACCGCCGTTCGCAGACCGGCTCCTGACTTCTGCCGTTCGAGGGGGCCACCCACTCGTGCGGCTTATCGCACGAGGCAGGGCGACTTGTTGTCGAAGGTCCAGCCGGGCATCAGGTACTGCATGCCGGCGGCGTCGTCGCGGCCGCTCAAGGCCTTGCTCCAGGTAGAGCTGGTGGGCCGCCTCGACCTGTTCGAGGTCGAGTTCGATGCCCAGGCCAGGCTTGGCGGGGACCCTGACCTCGCCGTCTTCGATTGCAGGGGCTCTCTGGTCAGGCGGTCGGTGCCTTCCTGCCAGATCCAGTGGGTGTCCAGTGGCGGTGTATTCGCCGACGGCGGCCGCGCCGACGTGGGTGAACATGGCCAGGGAGACGTCGAAGTGGTTGTTGGAGTGGGAGCCCCAGATCAGGCCGTGGTCGTTGCAGACCTGGGACACCCGGACTGAGCCCTGCATGGTCCAGAAGTGTGGGTCGGCCAACGGGATGTCTACGCTGTGCAGGGCCAGCGCGTGGTTCAGCTGCCGCCAGTCGGTGGCGATCATGTTCGTCGCGGTCGGCAGGCCGGTGGCTCGGCGGAACTCGGCCATGATCTCGCGACCGGAGAATCCGTCTTCGGCGCCGCAGGGATCCTCGGCGTAGGTGAGCACGTCGTGCAGATCGTAGCACAGGTCGATCGCTTCGGCCAACGACCAGGCGCCGTTCGGGTCGAGGGTGATCCGGGCTCGGGGAACCGTTCCTTCAGTGCGCGTAACGGCCTTGGCTTCTTCCGTGCCGGCCAGCACGCCGCCCTTGAGCTTGAAGTCCTGGAAGCCGTAGCGGGACTGGGTGGCTTCGGCGAGGGCGACGATTGTCTCCGGGGTGAGGGCCTCTTCGTGCCGCAGCCGGTACCAGTCGTCCTCGGCATCGGGATTGGACGAGGTAGTCCAGGTCGGTCTTGGTGCGGTCGCCGATGTAGAACAGGTAGCCGAGCATCTTGACCGAGTCTCGTTGCTGGCCGTCGGTGCTGAGCAGGGCCGCGACCGGCAGGTCGAGGTACTGGCCCAGCAGGTCGAGGAGGGCCGACTCGACCGCGGTGATGACGTGGATCGGTGGTGCGCAGGTCGAACGTCTGCAGGCCGCGCCCGCCGGCGTCGCGGTCGGCGAAGGTGGCCCGGATCTGTTTGAGGATGCCCCGGTAGTCGGCCAATCTGGAGCCGAGCAGCGATCGGTGCGCTGTCACGGAGCGTCTGGGTGATCTTCTCTCCGCCCGGCACCTCGCCGACGCCGATCCGGCCGTCGGAGTCGGTCAGCACGATGCAGGTTGCGGGTGAAGTACGGCGCGTGCGCGCCGCTGAGGTTGAGCTCCATGCTGTCGTGTCCGGCGACCGGGTAGACGGCGACTTTGACGATGGTCGGTTGTGACATCTTCCCTCCTCTCGATGTGGTGGAAGAAAGCCTTCAACTTCTAGGGTCGGCGACCGAACTCGGCGGTGCCGACGGTCCAGGCGTGGGCCTGCTCGCTGAGGGTGAAGCCGAGGCCGGGGCGGTCGGAGACCCACATCCGACCGTCGCGGGTCTCCAGGTGCTCGTTGAACAGCGGGTCGAGCCAGTCGAAGTGCTCGACCCAGGGCTCGATCGGGTAGGCGGCGGCGAGGTGGCAGTGGATCTCCATCGCGAAGTGCGGGGCGATCTCGAGTTGCTTGGACTCGGCCAGGGCGGCGAGCTTGAGGAACTGGGTGATGCCACCGATCCGCGGGGCGTCGGGCTGCACGATGTCGGCCGCCCCGACCTCGATCAGCCGGGCGTGCTCGGCCACGCTGGCCAGCATCTCGCCGGTGGCGATGGAGGTGTCCAGCGCGCGGGCCAGTGGGCGTGGCCCTCGGCGTCGTACGCGTCCAGCGGCTCCTCGATCCAGACCAGGCCGAACTCCTCGAAGATCCGGCCCATCCGCATCGCGGTGGCGCGGTCCCACTGCTGGTTGGCGTCGACCATCAGCGGCACGTCGTCGTCGAGGAACTCCCGGACCGCGGTGACCCGGGCCACGTCGGTCCGCCAGTCGGGCTGGCCGACCTTGAGCTTGATGGCACCGATGCCGTGTTCCAGCGAGGCGGCGGCGTTCTCCTTGACCTGCTCGATCGGGGTGTGCAGGAAGCCGCCGGAGGTGTTGTAGGTGCGGACCGAGTCGCGGTAGGAGCCGAGCAGCTTGGCCAGCGGCAGGCCGGCCCGCTTGGCCTTGAGGTCCCACAGCGCGACGTCGAACGCGGCGATGGCCTGGGTGGCCAGGCCGCTGCGGCCGACGGAGGCGCCGGCCCAGCACAGCTTGACCCAGATCTTGCCGATGTCGCTGGGGTCCTCGCCGATCAGGACGTCGGCGATCTCCTTGGCGTGCGCGAACTGCCCGGGACCGCCGGCCCGCTTCGAGTAGGAGAAGCCGATCCCGTTGTGCCCGTTCTCGGTGGTGACCTCGACGAACAGGAACGCGACCTCGGTCATCGGCTTCTGCCGCCCGGTCAGCACCTTGGCGTCGCTGATCGGGGTGGCCAGCGGCAGCGTGATCGAGGAGAGCTTGAGGTGGGCGATCCGGTCCACGGTGGCGGCGCCGACTGAGGCGGCGATCAGCGGGGCGTTGTTGGCGGACAGGGCGCTGGTCGGGCCGGGGGCGGTCGTGGTGGCGGTCATGCGTGGAGGTTCCTCTCGAGAGTTATGCGGCGGAGCGGGAAATGGTCAGGGCCGGCGGACGCCGTCGACGAGCCGGGGCGTGGACGTCGGCGTTGTCGTTACGGAGCTCCGCGGGCAGCAGGGCCTCGGGGACGTCCTGGTAGACGACGGGGCGCAGGAAGCGTTCGATCGCCCGGGTGCCGACCGAGGTGGTGGCGGGGGCCGAGGTGGCCGGGAAGGGTCCGCCGTGCACCATGGCGTGGCCGACCTCGACTCCGGTCGGCCAGCCGTTGACGATCACCCGGCCGGCGATCAGTTCCAGGTCGTCGATCAGCTCGGCGGCCAGGTCGTGGTCGGCGTCGGTGAGATGCGACGGATGCGGTCAGCTGACCCTCGAGCCCGGCGACGATCTGCCGCAGTTGCTCGGGGTCACGCACCCGGACCACCAGGGAGGTGGGTCCGAACACTTCCCCGGCCAGGCCGGGCGAGGCGAGGAACGTGTCGCCGTCGGTGACGAAGAGCTGCGGCAGACCCGGGTAGGCCAGCGAGTCGTCGGGTTTGCCGGTGCCGACGGTGGTCACCCCAGGAGTGCTGGCAATCGCCCCGGCGCCGGATTGCAGTGCGTCCGCCATCCCCGCGGTGAGCATCGGCGTGGCGACAACCTCTGAGATGTTCCGGGCAGCCGCATCGAGGAACGAATTCAGACCTTCACCCTCCAGAGCGAACACCAGCCCGGGCTGAGTGCACAGCTGCCCGGCCGAGCCAGTCACCGACGCCACGTACGCGGAAGCCGTCGCGTCCGCCCGCTCAGTCAGCACCCCCGGGAGCAGGAATACCGGGTTGACCGAGGACATCTCGGCATAGACCGGAATCGGTTCGGGTCGTTGCTGCGCAGCCGCCACAGGGCCAGGCCGCCGCGACGCGAGCCGGTGAAGCCGACGGCCTGGATGCGGGGGTCGGCGACCAGGGCCGTGCCCAGCTCGTGGGTGGTGCCCTGCAGCAGGGAGAAGGTGCCCTCCGGTAGGCCGTGCTCAACCACGGCGTCCCGGATGGCGCGTCCGACCAGCTCGGACGTGCCCGGATGGGCCGGGTGGCCCTTGACGACGACCGGGCAGCCGGCGGCCAGGGCGGAGGCGGTGTCACCGCCGGCGACCGAGAACGCGAGCGGGAAGTTGCTCGCGCCGAAGACCGCCACCGGCCCGACCGGGACGGAGCGCTGCCGCAGGTCCGGGCGGGGTAGTGGGGTGCGGTCGGGAAGCGGGGTGTCGACGCGGACGCCGTGCCAGCCGCCGTCGCGGACCACGGAGGCGAACAGCCGCAGTTGACCGACGGTGCGGGCGGTCTCGCCGGCCACGCGGCCCGCGGGAAGGCCCGTCTCGGCGGTGACGCGCTCGGCCAGCGTCGACCCGAGGGCCTCAATATTGGTGGCGACGCTGTCGAGAAATGCCGCGCGATGCTCGGAGGTGGTCCGTCGGTAGGCCGGGAAGGCTTCGGCGGCCAAAGCGGCCGCGTGGCCCACCTCGGCCGGGCCGGCCTCCCCGTACGCGGGGTCGAGTTCGGCGCCGGTCGCCGGGTTGACCGCCCGGAACGTCCCCCCTTCGGGGTGCACGTCGGCTGAGCCGATCAACGAGGAGCCGGTCAGGCCGTCGGTCATCGTCACGCGACCTTCTCGATCAGGGCGGCGAGCTCGGCCACCTCGGCCTCACTCAGATCGGTCAGCGGCGATCGGACCGGTCCGGCCGGGCGGCCGATCACCTTCATGCCGGCCTTGATGATGCTGACCGCATACCCCTGGGTCCGGTTGCGGAGGTCGCAGTAGGGGATCACGAACTCGTTCAGTGCCTTGAACACGTGCGCGTCGTCGCCCCGGCGGATCGCGGCGTAGAAGTCCAGAGCCCAGGCCGGCAAGAAGTTGAAGATCGCGGACGAGTACGTCGTCAGCCCGAGTTTCAGGTAGGGCAGGGCGTAGAGCTCGGCGGTCGGTAGGCCGCCGACGTAAAGCAGTCGGTCGCCGAGCCGGGAGTAGACGCGGGTCATCTGCTCGATGTCGCCCACGCCGTCCTTGAAGCCGATCAGGTTCGGACAGTCCGCGGCGAGGCGCTCGACGGTGTCGGCGTCGTAGCGGGCGTTCGCCCGGTTGTAGATGATCACGCCCAGGTCGGTGGCCCGGCAGATCGCGCGGACGTGGTTCTCCAGTCCTTGCTGGCCGGCCTCGGACAGGTAGTGGGGCAGCAGCAGGATGCCGTCGGCGCCGGCCCGCTCGGCGGCCTTGACCAGGTCGACCGCGATCGCGGTGCCGTAGCCGGCCGGGGCGATGATCGGCAACTCGTGTGAGGTCTCCTTCACCGCCGCGGCCACGACCTGTTCAACCTCCTCCAGATGCAGGGAGAAGAACTCTCCGGTGCCACCGGCGGCGAACAGCCCCGCGGCCTCGTGCTGACCGAGCCAGGCGATGTTGGCGCGGTAGGCCGTCTCGTCGAACTTCAGGTCGGGGGTGAAGTGGGTGACCGGGAACGACAGCAGCCCGGAGCCGAGACGCTCGGCGACTTCCTGTGGGGTGTAAGCGGGCATGGTGACTGTTTCTCCTTGGGGTGACTCGGTGTGACTGGAGGGAGCGTGCGAAGGCCTGCTGAGACCTCGCGCGTCGGCATCAGGCTCTGTCGGCGAGGGCTGGGCGGACCGGTGATGCTGAGGCGCCGACTGCGCCGAGTGGATTTCTAGTTGTGAACTTTATGGGCTCCGGCCATGCTTGTCCAAGAGCATATTGGCATCGACTGATACCTTTCTTGCATCATGTTCACCTTCGACCAGATCCGCAGCTTCGTTGTTGTCGCGGATGAACTTCACTTCGGCCGTGCCGCCGAGCGACTCCAAATGACCCAGCCGCCGCTGAGCCGCCAGATCCAGAAGTTGGAGCGTGCCGTCGGCGTGCAGCTACTGGAACGGGACAATCGCAAGGTCGAGCTCACGGCAGCCGGGCGGGACTTCCTGGTCGAGGCGAGACGCCTCCTCGTCTTGGCCAGCAACTCGTTGCAGCAGGCTCAGCGCATTCAGGCCGGTGCCGCCGGCACCGTCCGAATGGCGTTCACGGCCGCCTCGACGTTCGGGGTGCTGACGACCGTGCTGAACGCGATCTCGGAGTCCTACCCGGACATCCACCTCGATCTTTCCGAGATGGTGACCAGAGAACAGATCGACAAACTGCTCAACGGCGAGATCGACCTCGGACTCGCCCGGCCGCCCTTCGACAAGGCGGCATTCGGATCGCGGCTCATCCACCGCGAGGAATTGCTCCTTGCCGTCCCGGAAGGTCATCGGCTCGCCGCGCTGGACCGACCTGTCGATCCGCGCGAGCTATCGGCAGAGCCGGTGATCATGTACTCACCGATCAAGGCACGCTACTTCTACGATCTGGTCGTCCGGGTCGTACCGGTGGCCAGCGAGAACGTCGTCCACACCGTCAGCCAGGTGCTCACCATGTTGTCGCTGGTCAGCGGTGGACGGGGCGTCGCATTCGTTCCCGCTACCTCGGCACGACTCGGAATTCCCGGAGTCGAGTTCTTGGCGATTGACGATCTCCCCCCAGAACCGGTCGAACTTCATCTGCTCTGGGGCCGCGAGACCCGAAACCCGGCCGCTAGATCTGTCGTCGACTGCATCGTGGGCTCTTCGCCGCTCTACTCCTGAAGATCACCCTCGGCGCTCGTCCGGGTTCGGGGTGACCACCGAGCCGCCGGACGGCCGAAGGCTAGCGAGCCAGCAACGAGCGCACGGCCGCCGAGTAGTCACCCAGATGGGCGCGAGCGGCCGCGCCGGCACTGTCGATGTCCCCTTGCACGATCGCCGCTACGACGTCTTGTTGGTCACGACCGGCGGCGTGGTGCGATGGGATGCGGCGCAGCCCGTCGTGCCAGATCCGGATGGTCAGATGGAGGTACTGGGTGAGGCTGGACTCGAGGAAGGGGTGGTGGGCCGCCGCGTAGATGGCCTTGCGGATGGCCGAGTCCAGCGCGTGATATGCGGTTGGTCGCGGCCACCATGCTGGAGCTGTCCAAGACCGCCGCGCAGGCTGACGGCGACGTTGCCGAGGTCGCCGGCTTCCTCCGGGCGAACGCGGCCAACGCCGAAGCCCTGGAGGCGGTGCAGCCGACGTCAACTCCCGGTGTGGTCACCCGGGTCGACTATCGTCCCCTGGAGGGGTTCGTCTTCGCCGTCTCCCCGTTCAACTTCACCTCGATGAACAATCTCGCGTTCGGACCCGCGCTGCTCGGCAACACCGTCGTCTGGAAGCCGGCCGAAAGTGCCTCACCGACCCGGCGGCGATCCGCGACGCCGACGAGGTGCTGCGCTACACCGCCGGCAACCACTACCTGAACGACAAGCCCACCGGTGCGACCGTAGGCCAGCAGCCGTTCGGTGGCGCCCGTGCCTCGGGCACCAACGACAAGGCCGGCACCGTCTGGAACCTGATCCGGTTAGTGAGTCTGAGGGCGGTCAAGGAGCAGCACCGGCCCGACGCCAGACCGGGCCTGTTCGCCCTCGACCACTGATCCTCGACCGCGGTCGGGGCCCAAGATATCCCGCCTCCAGGACTAGTGGATGCCCCCGGTGGCGGCCAGGATGGAACACGGCTACCCGACCAGCGAAGGCGGAATGGTGATCGACATCGGCTGGACAGAGCTCGCCGATCTGTGCGCGTCGGCGATCACCGCTGCCGGGGCCGATGAGCCGACGACCGCTGTTCTGACCGATGCGGTGATCGCCGCCGAGCGTCGGGGGGTGCGCCGGCTCTCGGCGTGGCGAATCTGTTCGACTACCTGGATGCGTTTCGCGCCGGACGCCTGAACGGTGTGGCCAGACCGGTCATCACCCGGGGCCGAGCGTCAGTCATCACCGTCTCGGCCGATGACGGGGTGGCTCAGCTGGCGTACCGAAGCGCGCGTTCCGATCTGCTCGAGGCGGTTCAGCACAACGGTGTGTCCGTGCTGGGTATCAGCGACTCCTTTCCGGTCGCTGAGCTCGGGTATTACACCGCCGACGTCGCCGAGCACGGGTTCGTCGCCCTGGCCGGAGCGAACGCCCCAGCCATGATGTCGCTCTACGACGTGCCGGCAGCACTCACCGGCACCAACCCGATCTCCTTCGCGTTACCGGCGCAGCCGAGGCCGCGCATCATCGACCAGGCCGCCAGCGTCGCGGCTTGGGTCCGGATCCGCGACGCGGCTGAATCGGGCGAACCTATCCCGGCCGGATGGGCATTGGACGCCGAGGGCCGTGCCACCACCGATGCCGCGGCGGCCCTGCTGGGATCCCTGCTGCCGTTCGGGCAGGTCAAGGGCAGCAACATCGCCATGATCGTGGAGCTTCTGGCGGTGCTGTCGGGAGCAAGGTTCGCCGTCGACGCCCCGGACTTCGCCTCCGGTGCGGAGCCGACCCGCGTCGGTCTGTTCCTGCTGGCCCTCGATCCGGCCGCGTTCGCCGGCGACTACCTGGAGCGAGTGGAAGCCCATCTGAGTCGTCTGCGCAGCCGCTACGGCGTCGACTTCGGCCGCCACCTCGATGAGGTGACGCAACTTCAACTTCCCGAGCCGCTGCACGAGCGGCTCGTTGCCGCAGCCTGCGCTCCTGAGATGAGGAGGAACCGATGACCACCTTCGCCAACTTGTTCACCCCCTTGACCGTGCGCGGCAGAACCATCCCCAACCGCATCGTCTCCACACCGCATGCGACCGGGTGGGAGCTGCCCGGGGGACTCATCTCAGACAAGGAAGTCGACTACCACGTCCGTAAAGCGGCCGGTGGTGTGGGACTGGTGATGACCTTCGGGTCCGCCACCGTCGATCCCACCACCGCGGCCTCCTACGGGTCCATCGCCTTGTGGGACCCGCGCAACGAGCCGCAGCTGCGCCGGCTCGCCGATGGTGTGCACGCCCACGGCGGACTCGTCATCTCCCAGACCACCCACATGGGTCACCGTGGCTCCTCCCGCAAGGTGCTGACGCCGGTGCGAGGCGTTTCCGACCTGCCCGAGCCGGAGCACCGTGAGGTCGCTTCGCCGCTCAGCGTCCCGGAGCTGCACGCTCTCACCCAGCGGTTCGTCGACGTGGCGCTCCGGCTGCAGCGCTGCGGCTGGGACGGGGTGGAGATCACCTCCTTCGCCCACCTGATCGAGCAGTTCTGGAATCCGGCAATCAACACCCGCACCGACGAGTACGGAGGTTCCCTGGAGAACCGGATGCGCTTCGGCAAGGAGGTCGTCGCGGCCGTCCGGGCGGCCGTTCCCGACGACTTCATCGTCTGCTTCCGGATGAGCCTGGACTCACTCAGCAACGCCCGCGACTACGCCGTCAGCCCCGCCGAGCTGTACGCCATCGCGGTCGAGATGGCCGCGACCGGCGACATCGACCTGCTCAGCGTCACCGTCGGGGACGGAATGACCAAGGCGGCCTTGTCGGTCGCCATGGGTTCGGACTTCGTTCCGGAGGTGCCCGGCGGAGACGCCGCGGCGAAAGTCACCGCCAATGTCGAGATACCGGTTCTGCTCGCGGGACGGATCATCTCCGGTGAGTCGGCCGAAGAGACTCTCGCCGCCGGCAAGTCCGACCTGGTGGCGATGACCAGAGCGATCATCGCTGATCCTGATCTGCCGAACAAGCTTCGCGCCGGCCAGCGGGTCCGGCCCTGCATCGGCATCAACCAAGGTTGCATCGGGCGGCTGTATAGCGGCTACCCGATCGTCTGCTCGGTCAACCCGGCCATCCGTGACCCTCAACTGGACGTCCTCGAGCCCACCGAGCGACCGCGGCGCGTGGTCGTCGTGGGCGGCGGCGTTGCCGGGATGGAGGCCGCCGGTCACGCCGCCCGCCGCGGTCACCAGGTCACCTTGATCGAGCGCGGGAGTCAGCTGGGCGGGCGCTCGCTGCTCAATGCGACACACGGGTGGCGGCCAAGCTGGCAACGTTACCTCGACTACCTCTCCGCGGAGTTGCAGTCCTCGGGGGTGAAGGTCATCTGCGGAGTGGAGGCCACCGTCGCCGAGGTGCTGAACCACGACCCCGAGACGGTCGTCGTCGCCACCGGCTCCCAGCTGCGTAACCGGCTGAGCGCCGTCGACGGGCTCACGCTGGTCGATGCCGACGAGGTGATCGCTCGTCCACCCAAGCCCGGCGACAACTCCGAAGCCGTCATCATCGACGACGACTGTCATATGGTCGCGCCCACCGCAGTCGATGCGCTGGCCAAGCGCGGCTGGCAGGTGACCGTCGCCACCTCACTGCCGATGCTGGCCGGTGAGGTCGATGGCACCTTGATCAGGTTCGTCCACGAGCGGCTGGCCGATGTCGATTTGAAAGTGGTCACCGACGTTCGGTTCCTGGCCGATCCCGGGCCCGACGTCACGTTGGAGAACGTGCACACCGGCAAGATCATCAAAATGCCTGCACCAGGGCTGGTCGTGGTCGCTGGTCACCGGCAAGCAGTCAACCAGCTAGGCGACGAGCTTCGTCGACTCGATCCCCAGCTCGACGTACGGCTAGCCGGCGACGCCCACGCCCCCCGCAACTTCGACGCCGCCACAGCCGAAGGCGCACTGGTTGGCTCCGGGATCCTCTAGCCGTGGCCCCACTCACGCTCAGCGACGGTATCGAGGTGCAAGCCGAGTTGCTGACGGCCCAAGAGCCGCGGCGGACCCCAATGAGGGCTGGGTCCTACCGGCAACTCCTATTGACGCTTAGAGAGCGGGTGACCGGGATCGAACCGGCATGACCAGCTTGGAAGGCTGGAGCTCTACCATTGAGCTACACCCGCAGGTTCCGACGCCGAGCCGAGCAGCCGTTGCTCGACCTGGCTACGGAGTCGGGGCGACAGGACTCGAACCTGCGATCTTCTGCTCCCAAAGCAGACGCGCTAGCCACTACGCTACGCCCCGGCCGCCCAGCCCGGCAGGTTGTCGCAAGCCCGGACGTCCGCCGACGAGTGTAAGGCACCCCGACCCGGCCACCAACCGGAATCCGCCGCGGGCCTGAGCCGTTCGAGAGGTTTGGCCACCCTCCGAACCTCCCCGTAGGATTACCGGGGCTCGAAGAGAGCCCATCCTCGGGCGGTCGTTGCTGCCCTCGCCATGAACACAGGAGTTGTCAGCGTGCCCAGCACCGTCGAGCAGTTGAGTCCCACCCGGGTCAAGATCACCGTCGAGGTTCCGTTCGCAGATCTCAAGCCCAGTATGGACAAGGCGTACGCCGAGATCGCCAAGACGGTGAACATCCCCGGGTTCCGGCGCGGCAAGGTGCCGCCGATGGTCATCGACCAGCGCTTCGGTCGTGGCGTCGTGTTGCAGGAGGCGCTCAACAACTCGCTGGAAGGCTTCTACCGCTCGGCCATCGTCGAGAACAAGTTGTCGCCGCTGGCGCAGCCCGAACTCGAGGTCACCAAGCTCGAGGACGGCGATCTGGTCGAGTTCACCGCCGAGGTGGACATCCGCCCCGACTTCGAGCTGCCCGACTTCTCGACCATCACGGCGACCGTCGACGCGCTCGACGTCCCGGAGTCGCTGGTCGATGAGCAGATCCGGGTCCTGCAGCAGCGGTTCGGCTCCCGCGAGGTCGTGGACCGGCCCGCCGCCGACGGCGACATCGTGACGATCACCCTGGTGGCGAGCAAGGACGGCGAGCCGCTGGAGGACGCGACCGCCGAGAGCATCGAGTACACGGTCGGCTCCGGCCAGATGCTCGAAGGGTTGGATGAGGCCGTCACCGGGCTCTCCGCCGGCGAGTCGGCGAAGTTCAGCTCGACCCTGGTCGGCGGCCCGCTGAAGGACGAGGAGGCCGACATCGAGGTGACCGTCACCAAGGTGCAGTCCCAGACGTTGCCGGACGCCGACGACGAGTTCGCGCAGGAGGCATCGGAGTTCGACACGATCGAAGAACTGCGGAGCAACATCGCCGACCGGCTGGTCAATCTGGCCCGCCTCGAGCAGGCGAGCCAGGCCCGCGACGCGGTCCTCGAGTCCCTGATCGGACAACTCGACATCGAGGTTCCGGAGAATCTGCTGAGGACCGAGATCGAGGGCCGGCACGAGCAGATCAGCACCCAGTTGGCCCAGGCGAACCTGACGCTCGAGCAGTATCTGGTCGACGCCGAGGAGGACCAGTCCGAGGAAGAGTTCTGGGCCGATGTCGAGACTCGCGCCGAGCAGTCGCTGACGGCACAGATCATTCTCGACAAGGTGTCGGAGGAACGCGCCATCGCGCGTCGACCAGAACGATCTGACCCAGCACATCGTCCGCAAGGCCCAGGCCGACGGCGTGCCGCCGCAGCAGGTGGCCGACCACCTGAAGGAGCATCCGCATCACATCGAGGAGTACATGCTCGAGATCCGTCGCGGCAAGGCGCTCGCGCTGATCGTTGAGGCCGCGGAGGTCACCGACTCCGACGGCGAGACGATCGAACTCGCGCGGCTGCAGGAGGACGGCACGATCGGCGATACCGACGAGTCTCCGGTCGAGGAAGAGGAAACCGCGCCGCCGGCCTGATCGGTTCGTTTCGCTCCAGGCATCCGTGCCCCTGTCCACATTTGGACAGGGGCACGTTCGGTTGGTGGGTGTCCGAAGAGGACACGGCCCGCCATGATCAACAAGTCGTGAATGGGGCTGCGGGACCGCGAATGTCGGCCGACCTCTGGATCGGCTCAGGATCGCCTTGACTCAGGCCCGAAAAGGGCAAATCGAGGATTCGGATGATCTTGAGGGAATGCGCACGTGAAGACGACCGGTCGCGGAGGTTGTTCGGAGAAGATTCATCTTGTCGGGCCGAGGGGACAGCAGGAAATTCCCTCAGATCGACACACCGCATCGGCAGCTTCGCGACGGGTTCGTTGTCAGGGGGAACGTGTTCGAAGCTGCCGAGTTGAACGACAGTCGTGGATTCAAATCAGGGGGAGGATCCACGTCGGTCAGCAGGAAGGTGTGACTGGTGTGGGTTCAAATCAGGGGGAGGATCCGCGCTCGGTCGCCCGCACGGCTCGACGATTCGGGGAGCGTAGCTCGGGGGAGCAGCACTCGGGGACCGTCGAGGTCGGGCAGCAGGCTTGGCAGTCGTGGATTCAAATCAGGGGGAGGATCCGCGGCAGTCGCCGCAGACCCAGCGAATCGGGGGCGTAGCTCGGGGGAGCGACACTCGGGGCGTTGGGGTGAAGGGTTGGTCAGGTCCGGCTGTTGATCAGCCTGGATCTGACCAACTTTCCCGTTCTCGGGCGAAGGTCTGGAGCCTTCTGCGCCGATAGCGAACATGTCGTGATTCCCGGCCCCGCGGTCAGTGGCCGGGGGTAGGTTCGTCCACGTGAACGCACCGTTTGGATCCCCATTTGGGCCGGCTCTCGCCGGCCCGGTCGACCCTCGCTCGGCCACTCCCCTCACCCACCGTGCGGCAAGCCGGAACAGCATGGGCCTCGACGACAACGTCTATCAGGCCCTGCTGCAGAACCGGATCATCTTTCTCGGGTCTGAGGTCAAGGATGAGAACGCCAACGCCATCTGCGCCCAGATGCTGCTGTTGAATGCCGAAGATCCGCACAAGGACATCTACCTCTACATCAACTCGCCCGGCGGCTCGGTCGACTCGGGCATGGCGATCTACGACACCATGAAGTGGATCTCCAACGACGTGGCGACCGTGGCGATGGGACTCGCCGCCTCGATGGGCCAGTTCCTGCTCTGCGCCGGCACCCATGGCAAGCGGTACGCGCTGCCGCACAGCCGGATCATGATGCACCAGCCCTCCGGGGGACTCGGCGGCACGGCGAGCGACATCAAGATCCAGGCCGAGCAGTCGCTGCACATCAAGAGCGTGATGCAGAGGCTGATCGCCGAGCACACCGGCCAGACGCTTGGAGCAGATCGAGGCCGACTCCGACCGCGATCGCTGGTTCACCGCCGAGGACGCGCTCAAGTACGGCTTCATCGACCATGTCTATGCAGCGGCGGCACAGATCCCGTCGCCCCAGGCCCCCAACCAGTAGAGGAGCGTGCCGACCATGAGCAACCGTTTCGGAGCGCCCAACGCCTCGGGCCAGTTCTCTTCCCCGGAGATCGATTCGCGGAGCCGTGCACCGCAGGTGCGGCACGATCAGTTCGCGCCGACCATGGACTACTACATCCCGCAGTGGGAGGAGCGCACCTCGTACGGGATGCGCCGGATCGATCCGTACACCAAGCTGTTCGAGGACCGGATCATCTTCCTCGGCACGCCGATCTCGGACGAGATCGCGAATGCGGTGATGGCCCAGCTGCTCTGCCTGCAGCAGATGGACGCCGAACGCGACATCGAGATCTACATCAACTCACCGGGCGGCTCTTTCACCGCCCTGACGGCGATCTACGACACGATGCGCTACATCAAGCCGGACGTCCGCACGGTGTGCCTCGGTCAGGCCGCCTCGGCCGCCGCGGTGATCCTGGCCGCCGGCACCAAGGGCAAGCGCCTCGCCCTGCCGAACAGCCGGATCCTGATCCATCAGCCGGCGACCGAGGGCGGATACGGCCAGTCCTCCGACATCGAGATCCAGGCCCGCGAGATCCTGCGGATCCGGTCACTGATGGAGGACATGCTGGCGTCCGACACCGGCAAGTCCACCGACGAGATCAGCCACGACATCGAGCGGGACAAGTACCTGACGGCCGAGCAGGCCTTGGAGTACGGAATCATCGATGAGGTTTTGACTTCGCTCAAGGCCGTTCCGGTCTGAGTGACGCCGAGCCGTGGACGCCGGCTCAATGTGCTCCACATCCGCGAGCTAGCGGGTTACTGTGGGACACACCTCCCGGCCTCACGGCCGAGATGATCGACCTTAGACAGGAGGCGGTGTGGCACGCATCGGAGAAAGCGGTGATCTGCTGAAGTGCTCGTTCTGCGGAAAGAGCCAGAAGCAGGTCAAGAAGCTCATCGCTGGTCCCGGCGTCTACATCTGTGACGAGTGCATTGATCTGTGCAACGAGATCATCGAGGAGGAGTTCTCCGAGGGTGCCGAGGTCGGTCTCCTCGAGGAACTCCCCAAGCCGCATCAGATCCGCCAGTTCCTCGACGGGTACGTGATCGGTCAGACCAACGCCAAGAAGGCACTCGCGGTCGCGGTCTACAACCACTACAAGCGGGTCCAGGCGCAGGCGACCAACCCGGCCCGGCGCGCCGAGGACGACGGGGTCGAGCTCGGCAAGTCGAACATCTTGCTGATCGGCCCGACCGGCTGCGGCAAGACCTATCTCGCGCAGACGCTGGCCAAGATGCTCAACGTGCCGTTCGCGATCGCCGACGCCACGGCGCTGACCGAAGCCGGGTATGTCGGTGAGGACGTCGAGAACATCCTGCTCAAACTGATCCAGGCCGCCGACTTCGACGTGAAGAAGGCCGAGACCGGCATCATCTACATCGACGAGGTCGACAAGATCGCCCGGAAGAGCGAAAACCCGTCGATCACCCGCGATGTCTCCGGGGAGGGCGTCCAGCAGGCGCTGCTCAAGATCTTGGAGGGCACGTCCGCCTCGGTGCCACCGCAGGGCGGGCGGAAGCATCCGCATCAGGACTTCATCCAGATCGACACCACCAACGTGCTGTTCATCGTCGGTGGCGCCTTCGCCGGGCTCGATCACATCATCGCGTCGCGGGTCGGCAAGCGGCCCCTCGGGTTCAACAACGACCTTGCCACCCGCCGGCCGGAATCGGACGACCCGTTCGCCGACGTCCGCCCGGAGGACCTGGTGAAGTTCGGGTTGATCCCGGAGTTCATCGGCCGGCTGCCGATGATCTCCTCGGTCTCCCCGCTGGACCGCGATGCGCTGATCAGAATCCTGATCGAGCCGCGCAACGCCCTGGTCAAACAGTTCCACAAGCTCTTCGAACTCGACGGCGTCGAGTTGGAGTTCACCCCCGACGCGATCGAGGCGATCGCCGACCTGGCGCTGCTCCGCGGCACCGGTGCGCGCGGTCTGCGGGCCATCCTCGAGGAAGTGCTGCTCAACGTCATGTACGACGTGCCGAGCCGGGACGACGTCGCCCAGGTGATCATCTCCGCCGAGGTCGTCAAGGATTCCGTGCTGCCGACCCTGGTGCCGCGGGAGAAACTGGCCAAGCGCGAGCGTCGCGACAAGTCCGCGTAGATCCCGCGCTCTGTCACGGCAAGGGGGGCGACCCCCTTGAACCCCCGCCGCGCGCGCAAGAACACACGGGTGCGCGCTCCTAGAGGCGCATCCCTCTGGACAGGGTGCGTGCGCCGAAGTCGAGCATCCGGTCGGGCAGCAGGGTGTTCGCGGCAATGATCGCCTTGGCCGTGAACGGCATCGCATAGCGAGTCTTCGGTCGCCGGGCCTGGACCGCGTCGAGGACGGCAGCCGCGACCACCGAGGGCTCCGCTCCGAAGCGGTCGGCGAAGGCATAGAGCCGCTGCATGCTCTTGACCAGTCCGGCGTACGCGGTGTGGCCGGAGTACTTCTCCGCACTGTCGGTGGCGATGCCGCCCCATTCGGTCTTGATCGAGCCGGGCTCGATCAAGATCACGTCGATGCCGAATCCGCGCAGTTCGAGCCGTAGGCTGTCGCTGAATCCCTCGACCGCGAACTTGCTGGCGTGGTACCAGGCGCCCAGCGCCTCGCCGAAGTGGCCGCCCATCGAGGCGATGTTGATGATCCGGCCCCGGCCCGCCTCCCGCATGTGCGGGATCGACGAGCTGGGTCAGCCGGGCCAGGCCGAACAGATTGACGTCGAACTGGGACCGGCCCTCGGAGATCGGCACGTCCTCGACCGATCCGTACGACCCGTAGCCGGCGTTGTTGATCAAGGTGTCGATGCGGCCCTGCTCGTCGATGATCGTCTTGATCATCGCGGCGGTGGAGTCATCGTCGGTGACATCCAGCGCGTGGGTGGAGATCCCCTGTTCCGGCGAGGGCGGCCATCCGGTCGGTTCGGCGGGCACCGGCGTAAACCACGTGTCCGTGCTGATGGAGCAGGAGGGCGGTCGCCTCGCCGATTCCCGACGAGGCTCCGGTGATCAAGACGACGCCGGGCTCGGGCTCCGCTGCCGATCTCCCGCCCTCGGTGTTCATGCGCTCAGGGTGACGTCGATGGAGAGCGGCGTGTCGGCATCGCGCCAGGTCAGTTCGCCGGTGATCCGGCCGACGGCCCGCAGGTCGGCCTCGACGGTTCGGAGCCGGTCAAGAGTCTCGAGCCGGCCCGGAGAGGTGCGCCGCGGTGACCTCGGTCTTCATCGAGACCTTGGCCTGCGACTTGGCGCCGCGGATCTCGACCAGGGCGGCGGCGATGTCAGCCAGCAGTTCCGGGTCCCCGTCGACCTCGATCTCCTCGACCCGCGGCCAACTGGCGCGATGGATCGAGGTCTGGTGCCACCACGACCAGACCTCCTCGGTGGCGTACGGCATGATCGGCGCCAGCAGCCGAAGCATCACATCGAGCGCGGCGAGGAGCGTCGCCTGGGCCGACGCGGCCCCGGCACTGGCCGGGCCGTACGCGCGCTCCTTCACCAGCTCCAGGTAGTCGTCGCAGAACTGCCAGAAGAACTGCTCGCTGACCTCCAGCGCACCGGTGTAGTCGTACGCCTCGAAGGCGGTGGTCGCGTCGGCGATCACGGTCCGCAACTGGGCCAGCAAGGCGCGGTCGACCGGCTCGATGATCACGTCCTGATCGTCATGATCGACAGCTCCGCCCAGTCCGAGGACGAACTTGCTCGCGTTCAAGATCTTCAGCGCGAGCCGTCGACCGACCTTCATCTCCCGCTCGTCGAAGGGGGAGTCCAGGCCCGGACGCGCCTTGGCCGCCCGCCAGCGGACCGCGTCGGAGCCGTAGCGTTCGAGCACATCGGTGGGCACCACCACATTGCCCTTGGACTTGCTCATCTTCTTCCGATCGGGATCCATCACGAAGCCGCTGATCATCGATCGGTACCAGGGCAGCGAGTGGTTCTCGAAGTGCGCCCGCACCACCCGGGAGAAGAGCCAGGTGCGGATGATCTCGTGCGCGTGGGTGTTCAGATCCATCGGGAAGGTGAGCGAGAAGAGCTCCGGATCCCGCTCCCAGCCGCAGACGATCTGCGGGCTCAGGGAGGACGTCGCCCAGGTGTCCATCACATCCGGGTCGGCCATGAATCCGCCCGGCTGCCCGCGCTGCGCCTCGTCGTAGCCCGGCGGCACCTCGGAGCTCGGATCGATCGGCAGCGCGTCCTCGGCCGCGCTGATCGGCTGCGTGTAGTCGGGTTCGCCGTCGGCGTCCAGCGGATACCAGACCGGGAACGGCACCCCGAAGAACCGCTGCCGGGACACCAGCCAGTCGCCGTTCAACCCGGCCACCCAGTTGTCGTAGCGGTACTTCATGTGCTGCGGCACCCAGCCGAGTTCCTCGCCGCGGGCGAGCATCGTCTCCTTGAGGCCGGCGTCGCGGCCACCGTTGCGGATATACCACTGGCGGGTCGAGACGATCTCCAGCGGCTTGTCGCCCTTCTCGTAGAAGTTGGCCTTGCGCTGGGTGGGCGTCGGCTCGCCGTCGAGATCGCCGGAGTCGCGCAGCGCCGTGACGATGGCCTCCCGGGCGGAGAACGTGGTTTTGCCGGCGATGCTGGTCCAGTCGATGGTGTTGGCGATCCAGGTCGGCCGTTCGCCGACGATCCGGCCGTCGCGACCGATGATCACCCGGGCCGGCAGTTGCAACTCGCGCCACCACGTCACGTCGGCCAGATCACCGAACGTGCAGCACATCGCGATGCCCGCGCCCTTGTCCGGCTCGGCCGCCGGGTGGGGGAGCACCGGCACCTCCACGTGGTAGAGCGGCGTGTTGACCGTCTGGCCGAAGAGGTGCTGGTACCGGGCATCGTCGGGATGGGCGATCAGCGCAACGCAGGCGGGAATCAGCTCGGGCCTGGTGGTCTCGATGTGGACCGGTCCCTGGGGCCCGGCGAACGCGATCCGGTGGTAGGCGCCCGGATAGTCCCTCGCCTCCACCTCGGCCTGCGCGACCGCGGTCTGGAAGGTGACGTCCCACAGCGTCGGTGCCTCCGAAAGGTAGGCCTCGTTGCGCGCGACGTTGCGCAGGAAACCTTTCTGGGCAACGGCGATCGAGTCGTCGCCGATCGTGGTGTAGAGGCTCGACCAGTCCACACTCAGGCCGACCCGGCGCCAGAGATCCTCGAACGCCGTCTCGTCCACGTGGGTCAGTTCGTGGCACAACTCAACGAAGTTGCGCCGGCTGATCCGGAGCTGATTCTTCGGATCGGGCTTGTCGGGCGGGGTGAAATCCGGGTCGTACGGGACGGTCGGGTCGCACCGGACGCCGTAGAAGTTCTGCACCCGACGCTCGGTCGGCAGGCCGTTGTCGTCCCAGCCGATCGGATAGAACACGTGCTTGCCGGTCATCCGCTGATAGCGGGCGATCAGATCCGTGTGGGTGTAGGAGAACACGTGGCCCACATGCAACGAACCCGACACGGTCGGCGGCGGGGTGTCGATGCTGAAGACCTCGGCTCCGGGTCTCCGGCCGGACGAACGCGTACGTGTCCTTGGCCTTCCAACGCTCGACCCATTTGCTCTCGAGCCCTCCAGCGCCGGCCGATCCGGTACGACCGGAGCACCAAGCGGTGGTGCGTCGGGTCGGTGGTCGGTCTGCTCGATGGTCATGGTCGTGATCTTAGAGAAGGCCGCCTATGGCCGCGATCGCGTTTCGTGGGCCGGTACCGCAGGGCAGCGAGGTACACCTAACCTAACTAAGGTTGGTCGAGCCCACCGGCACGACACCGACGGCAAAGCAGTCGTCCTGCTCCTTCAGCCCGACCGTCACGACTCGTCGGGGCGACCGTGCTGACCGACACCGACGGAATCCAGGTCGAGAAGATCGCCGCACTGCAGCCCGACCTGATCCTCGCCGTCATATCAGGGCGTGAAGAGTCCGACGACGACTGGTGGCGGCGGCCAAGAAGAAGGTTGCGGACGCGGCAGCGGCCCATCCGGAGTTCGGCGTGGGGAGGCCAGTTGAGCACCGAGCGGGTCGACCTGCTGGACACCGACATGATCATCTGGCTCATGGAGGGTGACGGGCGCAAGACAGTCGAGGCGAACAAGGCCTACACCTCCCTGGCGGTGCATCGCGAGGGTCGGAGATCTTCACCGAGCCGGGGACAGCGTCTACGAGGCCTTGTCCTTTTGACCGTGCTCAGTGTCGGCTATCTGGTCGAGCAACTCACCCCGCGGCTTGCCGCGGCGGTCGACGGCGATCCCGGTACCGTCACCGACTGACGGTCGCCTCCTGGGGCGCATTCCGGATGCGCCCTAGACTCGGGTCGCCATGTCACCTGATGATGCGTCCCACCAGTCCCACGCCGAGATCGTTGCCGCCCTGACCCGCAGGTGGCCCGAACATCGGGTCGCGCCGAGCCTCGCGCGCATCCGGGCTCTGACCGAGCTGCTCGGCGATCCGCAACAGGCGTACCCGGTGATCCACATCAGCGGCACCAACGGCAAGGGAAGCACCGCGGCGATGATCGAGTCGTTGCTGCGGGCCGACGGGCTGCGCACCGGCCGGTTCACCTCGCCGCATGTGACGAGTGTGACCGAGCGGATCACCATCGACGGTGCGCCTATCAGCGAGGAGCGCTTCGACGAGGTGTGGCGTGAGATCGAGCCGTACGTGGCGTTGATCGACGCAGCAGCAGCTCGACGGCGTGTCGATGACCTTCTTCGAGATCATCACCGCCATGGCGTACGCGGCGTTCGCCGATGCGCCGGTGGACGTGGCCGTGGTCGAGGTCGGGCTGGGCGGCACCTGGGACGCGACCAACGTGGCCGATGCCGACGTCGCAGTGATCACCCCGATCGATCTCGACCACACGCATCTGCTGGGCACCACTATCGCCGAGATCGCCACCGAGAAGGCCGGCATCATCAAGCCGGGAGCCCACGCGATCCTCGCCGGTCAGAGTTCCGAGGCGGCGCAGGTGCTGCTCCAGCGTTGCGCCGAGGTCGGCGCATTGCCCCAGCGGGAGGGGATCGACTTCGGGGTGATCAGCCGGCAGCTCGCGGTCGGCGGCCAGGTGATCCGTATCAATGGCGCCGAAGGGCCGATCGAGGACGTCTTCCTGCCGCTCTACGGCGCCCATCAGGCGGCGAACGCGGCGCAGGCCCTCGCCGCGGTGGAGGCGTTTCTCGGACTGAAGGCGCTCAATCCCGACGTCGCGCGCGAGGGGTATGCCGCACGTGACGTTCCCGGGTCGGATGGAGGTGGTCCGCCGGTCGCCGACCGTGGTGCTGGACGCCGCGCACAATCCGCACGGTGCGCGTGCCACGGCTGCCGCAGTCGACGGAGGCGTTCAGTTTCAGCCCGCTCATCGGCGTGGTGGCGGTGATGGCCGATAAGGACGCGCGCGGACTGCTCGAGGCCTTCGAGGAGCTGATGAATCACCTGGTGGTCACCCAGGTCGGCTCGACCACGCGTGGACTGCCCGCCGACGAACTGGGCGAACTGGCCGCGGAGATCTTCGGCGCCGAGCGGGTCACCGTCGCGCCGCGGCTCGACGACGCGATCGAACGGGCCATATCGCTGGCCGAGGTCGAAGGCGCCGGTGCTCCCGGTGTGTTGATCACGGGCTCGGTGGTCGCAGTCGGTGAGGCGCGGACCTTGCTGGTGTCCGAGGAGCCGTCGGGCGAGACCGCAGGTGACGATGATCCCGACGACGACTGGGACGCGGACTATGCGGAATCCGAGAACGGCCAGGAGCCCGACCGGGAGCTGTGGACGTGACGCTCAGCCCGGGCAACCCGATGCGGGTCGTGCTGTTGTCGGTGTTGATCTTCGAGGTGATCGTCTTCGGACTCGCCATTCCGGTGATGATCTTGATCGGCGACGTCTCGGCGGGCGCGGCGAGCGGTTTCGGAGGTGGGGCCGCGCTGCTCGCCCTGCTGGCCGCCGGGACGCTTCGTCGTCCGACCGGCTACTACCTGGGCTGGGCCACCCAACTCGTCGGCGTCGCGCTGGGCTTCCTGACCTCCACGATGTTCATCGTCGGCGTGATGTTCGCCGCCATCTGGGTCATCACTTTCATTCTGGGTAAGCGATTGGATGAGGCCAAGACCGCGCAGTCCTGACCATAGCTCGGCCCATCAGCTGACAATCGGCCTGTTCCGCCGCGTCTGTTTTCGGGCGGTGAGGATGGCTTGGATGCGGGTGTTGATCATGGGTTTCTGTTCTCGGTCGACCCACTTTGGTGGGGTCCATTCGGGGAGGCCGTCGGTGTTGATGCGCAGGTCCAGCCGCGGGCCAGGAAGTTGTGATGGTGGTACGCGCAGACCAACGTCAGATTGGTGGAGTATGAGTTAAGGCACGCTCGCGCGGTCGGCCGGGCTAGGGCGCCCAGGTCCACCACGGGCTCCGCCCGCCGCACGCCCTCGCGTATCCAGTCGAGCAACAGCCTGCTCCACCCGGAACGGCTTCAGGGCGTTCTGGCCCTTCGGGACGGACAGGAACGTGATCAGGAACGCCTCCACCCGACGCGAGTCCCGAGGTAGCAGGAGCATGCTCAGATCAAGCGGCGTGGCGTTGCCCAGTGCCTTTGGACCGGCCTTCAGGGCCGCCACCGCGCCACTCATGCGCTGGTTACCGCGATGCTTGCCGAGTCCCAATGCCAAGGAGGAAACTCTGGGCTATGGCGAAACCATGGAAATGCCGACTGAGGCACCACTCATGGGATGATCGCGAGAATCCAGAGACCCACGAGTGTTATCAGGTGTGCTCGCGCTGTAACGCCTATCGCGACAGAGGAGGTGCCGCTCCGGGCGCGGGGGCGGCGGGTATGACCGGCTCGGGCATTGGGTAAGCCGCTCGTCGCGGGAACGTCCGAGTAACTGGCCGCTGAGTTGGCTCGGCCACACACCCCGTCCCGAAGGTCACATCTGCACGCAGTGCCACCAGGAAGCCCGAGCCCGGACCATCTCCGGGGTCCGGCCGTAGGTGAGGAGTTCGGAGGCGATGTAGTGCTGCACCACCCCGGTCAGCGCAGCCGCTAGGCAGCGTGGCGGTGTCCTCGCGGCGTCCCGACACCTCGAACAGCGCATCGGTCAGCATCGGTACCAGATCACTCGGTATGGCCGTGTCTGAGCACGCCATGTCATCACGGTCCTATCGGTCGATAGTGAGATGTAGCGACGGTACAGCGAGGGTTTGGCTCCGCGCTCGCTATCGAGCGACAGCAGTGCTTACGGGGTTAGTTCTTCTCGGGTGCACCGGTAGCTGTTCCCCCGATCACGACCCCGCCTCGGCCGGTGCCGCCGGTCGTAGCGTCATTCGTCTCCTGAACGACGACGAGATCGACGCCCTACTGCGCGATCAATCCCGCTGACGGGACGATGGCTGGCGTTGTGTGACGGCATCACATCAAGGGCCACTGAGGTCCTCGACGCTCAGGGCTGAGTCGTTGGCTCGTCCTGGAGCACCTTGATCATCTCATCCAAGCCCCGGCGGCCGCATTGTCTGCGGGTTGCCCGCAAATCAGGGCTCAAGCCGGTTCACTAACCTAGGCGAGTGGCGACTTCGCGGGATGGTGGCGACGAGTCCAAGGCGAGCGACCGCGTGGTGAGTGAGCTGAGCGAAGCCCTTAATGACTCACTTGGAAACCTGATGTTCGCTCTAGTCGGGGTTGAGTTGGCGAGAAGCTGGGTCGATGGGCACGTCCTAGCGACACCGGAAAACCCAGACCCGAAGCTCCACTTCGGTTCTGGTGACCCCCGAGATCCGAGAACCGCGATGATCTCCAGGTGGTCGAGAGCAAAAATCATGCGTGTGACACTCCCAGGCGGTTCCCTGGCAGTTCAGCTTGGTCATCAGTGGGTTGTGGCGTTCTACGCCCAGTGGAACGAAGGCCTTCGGCCGAAGCTCGCAGAGGCAAGGGGTGTGCGATCTCCGAGATCACGGCCCCGCTACTTGGTGACTTGAGACACATCCGCAACGACATTGTTCATCACGGTGGAATCGCCTCGCGCCATAATGTCGGCCGGTGTGAGGTGATTGGACACTGGTTCACACGAGGACACGCATAGAGCTTCGGGAGCCTCATTACTTGGAGTTCGTGCAAAGCTTCCCCTGGTCTGACCTAATGGTGCCTCGAAACAGCCACAAGTTTTCAGCTGTCACGCCGAGGTTGTCCCGCGCTCCGTTGAACTTCGGTGGCGGTCTTGGTGATCGTCAGGCGGCGATCACGTTGTCATCATGACGGACGGTACCGACAGTCTGTGCGGCGATATGCTCGTCGAGAGCGACGCGGAGCGCCGGCAGGTGCAGGTGGCCGTTGACGCGACGGAACTGGTTGCGGGCCTCGATCATGCCGGCGGCGCACCAGCGCAGCGCCATGGTGCCGTTCTGCCAGTTCTTCACGTTGGTCGAGTGGTTGCGGGCGATCGAGATCATCGACTCGATGCTGTTGGTCGAGCGCAGCGTGCGGGCCAGCGTCGGCGACACGCCCAGGCGCAGCACGGTCAGCGTCTCGGCAAGGCCCTCACGCACGAGGCGGCGGCGCCGGGGTGGGTCCGCTGCAGCTCCTTGGCCAGGGCCTCGAGCTGCGCCTCGGCCAGGATCGCGGACTCGGCGTGGTAGGCCGCCCGCATCCGCTTGGTCACCGTCGAGGCCAGGTGTTCGGGCAGCTTGTCGGCTACGTTGCGCAGCTTGTGCAACTGGCAGCGACCGATCACCGGGTGGTCGAACACCTTCACCACCGCGGCTCGCAAGCGCCTTCCCGCCGTCGATGCCGACGAAGATCGGCCGGGTCGTGTCCAGGCCGCGATCACGCAACCCGGTCAGCAGATCGGTGACCACGCTCGTGTTCTCCGTGGAGCCTTCGACCAGCCCGAGCGGATGCTTGACGCCGTCGATGCCGATCCCCAACGCCACCACGCACAGATGCTCACCGAAGTGCACCCCGTCGATCATTAACGCCACCAGGTCCAGCTCACCCAGCGTGCGCGGCCAGCAGCTCGCCCAGCGCGGTCTCGGTCGCGGCGACGAACCGGCGCGACACCGCCGACTTGCTCGTCGGCCGGCCGACTCCTCGACCCGCTTTCCGACCGGTTCCAGCCCGGCCGGATAGCGGCGAGTGGACAGCCCGGCAAGCATCCGCTGCATCGCCATCCGGCCCAACACCTCGGTCCGGCTGAACAGTTCGTACGCCGGCACAGGCAGCTCGCCCCTCCCGTCCGCCGCGCGCATCCGCGGCCGCTGCACCGGCACCCGCCGGCCACCGAGGGTGACCGAGCCGGCCTCGGTGCCGTGGCGCACCGCACTCCGGCCCGGATCGTGCTTGCCCTTCGGCCCGCACGCCGCCTCGACGTCGGCGTTCATCAGCGCGGCCATCACCTGCAGCCCGGTGCCCACGGCCATCGCGAGCAGGCCCTCCTGCACGTCGCCGGCCAGCTCGGCCATCGCGATCGACACAGCCTCCGGCAGCATCGGCGTCGTCGCACTCACAGCGTTCTTCTGGTAGTTCTTCTTCACAGCGGTCCCCTGTCTCTGGGTCGACTTGGCGGTCGCCCAACACCTACCGCAAGGCAGCTGTCAGGCGGGGGACCGCCACCTCAACTTCCACGAGACCCGGGACAACTGACGACTACGCATGGCACGCAGCACCTGGTTGACCCACGGCGACGCCGCCGAACACGGTGGCCGGCATCTGGTCCGTGGCATGGATCTGGGCTGGGCTGAGCGCCTATCACCCAAGGTCCCGCCGGGATTCGAGCGGCCCTCACGACCTGGACGGGTCGCATATTTATCGACATGGTCACGCGATGGCAACGTGCGCGTTCTCAGTTACTTGCTATCGGACCTCACCCCGAAGTTCGAGTTTCTAAGGCCTCCACGCTTTCGGTCCATACCAGTCCGCATTCCGCCGGTCCGCCACCATCGCCGGGATCTGGCCAGCGATGACCCTGTGCCGATAGCCGCGGCTCGAGACCACCATCTGGGGGACGCCGACGCCGATCCGGCGAGTGCAGAATCAACTTCCAGGCCGGTCTTTGTGTCGGTCCTCCCGCCCGGTGTCCGATGATCCGATGCTTCGGCAGGGGTTGTAATCGGAGTCACGATTCTGCAGGCGTTCTTCTCGGTGCTGTCGCTGGAAGAGTTGCTTGCGGCGTCACTATCGGCGGGAGATCCATCCGGGAGGTGGCCGCCACGTCTCGAGCACATTCACCGAGGTGTTCGAGTAATCAAATTCGCAGGTGAAGACCACTTCGGCCGGACTTCTCCGAATCCGTAGGACGCCTGTGGGATCAGAGCTGAAGGGCTGAACCTTGGGGTCAACCAGGTGCTGCGTGCCATGCGTAGTCGTCATCTCTTAATGTTGGCCGGTGCGAGGTGATTGGACACTGGTTCACACGATGACACGTCATAGAGCTTCGGGAGCCTCATTACTGAGAGTTCGTGCAACGCTTCCCCTGGTCTGACCTAATGGTGCCGGGAAACAACCACAAGTTTCAGCTGTCGGCGACATCGATGACGAAGTCAAGGGATCGGGTGTGAGGTCAGAGAAGAACTCGTCACGACACGCTGGCGCTGGTCAGCAGCTTCGCGGCCGCGTCGGCGTTCACGCCCTCGGTCAGGTCGAAGGCCGTGCCGCGTTCGCCGTTGGCTTCGATGACCGGATTGGCGACGAATGCGGTCACGTCATCGCTGCTGGCTCCGGCGGCCACCAGCGCCTTCGCGAACTGCCAGTCCAACAGATCCTGTACCTCCCCGAAGAATCGATCGAGTTCGCCGAGCCCCTCCAGTGGGCCGGCCGACATGTGCACCCCATTGAAGTTCGAGTTGACGCTGGACAGCCCGAAGCAGGCCGGGTCGGCGCGCAGCCTGCCCCTGATGGAGCCGCTGGCCGCCTTGCTCGGATCGGTGGCGCCGATCATCTCGGAGCGGAGCACCTCCCAGTCGGTCGGACTGCTGGCGTGCAAGAAGGCACAGACCGCGTCGTCGGCGGTGAAGAAGCTGAGCTGCCGCGGATGGAAGCCGTTCAAGATGATGATCGACGCGCCGTCGATCTTGACGGGGGCTGCGTATGTGCCCGGGCCCAGCCGGCCGACGCTGGAGTTGGAGAACAACATCGCCAGGGCGAACGGGCTGATCTCGGGGTACCGCTCCAGGAACTGGTGCCCACCCAGCACCTCAGCATCGTCGAGCGACGCCGAATACTGCGCCTGCAGGGCTTCTTCGGCGGCGTCGGTCAGCGCCGGCCGGCCGAGGCGGGAGATCTGGTTGATCACCCCGTAGTGCTCCTGCATCGCCCCCGCCTGCTCGAGTTCCGGCCCGGTGAGGATCTTCACCCGGTGCACCGTCACGTCATGGGTGCGGAACGACTCGGCGAACAGGTCCCATACCGCAGCCAGGTGATCATCACCCAGCCGGCCGAGCTCGGGCTTACTGAAGATCACGAACTCGTTGGCGGCCGGCTCCTGCGGGCCACCCCGCTGGTCGCGGTGGTTGCCTGGGGAAACCGTTCGGACACGGCCGTCTGGACTGCCTCTGCGCTCATGTGCCCAGCTTGGCCGCTCGGCCTGATTGAGGGCAACTCGGCTTAGGGTTGGTCCATGACGTCCGGTGCGGAGTGGCCGGTGGCCCAGGTCACCTTGGCGGACCCGAAAACGCGCGCCGGGTTGACCGAACCGAATCTGGCCCGGATGTGTCCCGCCTGACCGCTGCGCTTCCCGGCCGGCCGAGTCGGGAAGGGCTGGCCCACCTGCTCGAACCCAGCGACGAGGGGAAGGTCGGCCGCGACCTGCCGTTGCGCAGCCTGGTCTTCGACTCGGTGATCATGGTGACCTTCCTGGCCATGGGCGCGCTGCTGCTCACGGTGATGGCCCTGCACGAACGTCCGCTGGACTATCTGTTCGTGATCTTGGTCAGTTTCCCGCTGGCGTTTCGGCGCCGCTTCCCGCGATCTTCGGTGTTCGCCATCTTCGGCATGGCGATCATCCAGCAATTCGCCGGCATCCTGATCGGGATCTACGACGCCGCCGTGCTCTTCGGCCTCTACTCAGCGGTCGGCTACACCAACCGCCGCTTCGGGTTGGTCGCCCTGGGCGGAGCCTTCGTGACGATCATCATCGGGGCGTTCACCGACTGGTGGTGGTGGATCGATCTGCAGGTGGCTGGGGACACCTGGATCAGGCCGTACAGCACGCTGGGCGCACTGGTGTTGATCTTCACGGCGTGGGCCCTGGGGGAGCGGTTGCGTTCCGCCCGACTGGGCGGTATCGCCCTGGCCGAGCGAGCCGACCAGTTGATGCGCGAGCGCGAGCAGCAGGCCCTGCTGGCCGCGGCCGCGGAACGCGCGCGGATCGCCCGAGAGATGCACGACGTCATCGCCCACGGCCTCTCGGTGATGATCGCTCAGGCCGACGGTGCGACGTACGTGGTGGAGCAGTCCCCGAGCCAGGCGAAGGCTTCGTTGGAACAGATCTCCAAAACCGGCCGCGAGGCGCTCGGGCAGATGCGCGATCTGCTCGGACTGCTGCGGGCCGACGAGGCTGACGCGCTCGGCGGCCATCCACAACCCGCCCTCGGCGACCTGGATGCCCTCGTCGATCAGGCTCGCGCGGGTGGTGCGAACGTGCAGGTGCGGAGGGCCGATGATCTTGAACGGCTGCCCGCACTGGTCTCGCTGACCGCGTACCGGATCGTCCAGGAGGGTCTCACCAACGCGCGCAAGCACGGTGGGTCGGACGTCACGGTGGCCCTGGACCGGGTGCCGGGTGGTCTCCAGGTCAGGGTCTGGAACAGTGGCCGTGGCGACGCCGAACCGATGATGTCGGGCGAGCCCGGCCACGGACTGATCGGGATGCGGGAACGGGTGGCGGCGGTCGGTGGCACGCTGACGGCCCAACCGACGTCCGACGGCGGATATGAGATCGTGGCCTGGCTGCCCACCGAGACAGGCAGATCGTGACCAGAGATCGCTCGAGGGAGATCGTGACGGGAACGCGGTGACGGACAAGATCAAAGTATTCCTGGTCGACGACCAGGAGCTGGTCCGCGCCGGTTTCGCCATGGTGATCGGGTCGCAGGACGACCTCGAGGTCGTCGGCCAGGCGGGCGACGGCGGCGAGGCCGTCGAGCGCCTGGCGGTGACCGCGGCCGACGTCGTGATCATGGATGTCCGGATGCCGCGGATGGACGGCGTGCAGGCGACCAAGATCATCACCGAGCGGCTGGCCGCGCACAGCCCGCGGGTGATCGTGCTGACCACCTTCGATCTGGACGAGTATGCGTTCTCGGCGTTGCGCGCCGGGGCTGCCGGCTTCCTGCTGAAGGACACCCCGCCGGCCGAACTGCTCGCCGCCATCCGCACGGTGCACGCCGGTGAGGCGGTGATCGCCCCGACCACCACCCGGCGGCTGGTGGAGAAGTTCGTCCAGGCGGTGCCCGACGCCGCCGCGCCCGCGCCGACCCAGATCGCAAGCCTGACCGACCGGGAGCGGCAGGTCCTCGTCGAGATCGCCCACGGGCTCAGTAACACCGAGATCGCCTCGAAGTTCTTCCTCTCCGAGGCGACGGTCAAGACCCACGTCGGCCGGATCCTGGCCAAGACGGGTATCCGTGACCGGGTCGCGCTGGTCGTGCTCGCCTACGAGATCGGTCTGGTCCGCCCGCAGCGCGTGACTGTGAGACGCAGACCGCGCGACGTTGAGAGGCTTCGGTAGGGTCGGGGCTTTCCACCGACTCGCTGACGACGAGAGGCACTCGTGACGCTCCTCATCGCCGTGCAGTTCGGCGTTGCCTGTCTGGCGCCAATGCTGCTGCGCGTGCTGCGGGGGCGCGCCTTCTTCCTCCTCGCGCTGCCGCCGCTCGCTACGGCGATCTGGACCGCATGGCACGCACCGTTTGTGCTGGCCGGTGGTGTGATCACCGAGCAGTTCGCCTGGATCCCGGTGCTGGGCATCGAGATCTCCTTCCGGATCGGCGTGCTGCAGTGGGTGCTCACGGCGATCGTCAGCGGAATCGGTGCCCTGGTGCTGTTCTACTGCCGCTGGTACTTCGACGACGCCGATCCGCCGCTGCGGACCGGGGCGGTGCTGCTCGCCTTCGCCGGTGCGATGACCGGTCTGGTCACCTCCGACGATCTGATCGGGCTGTACGTCTTCTGGGAACTGACGACGGTCTTCTCCTACCTCCTGGTCGGCCACAACCCGGCCTTCAGCGCCAATCGGCGGGCCGCGTTGACGGCTCTGATCGTCACCACCGTCGGGGGACTGGCGATGTTGATCGGCATCGTGTTACTGGCGGTCCGGACGACACCTACAGCCTCTCCGGGGTGATCGGCCGAGCGGCCGCCTCAGGTGTCGGCTCGGGGCTGGTGATCACCGCGGTGATCCTGCTGCTGGTCGGGGCGCTGTCCAAGTCGGCACTGGTCCCGTTCCACTTCTGGCTTCCTGGCGCCATGGCCGCGCCGACCCCGGTCAGCGCCTACCTGCACGCCGCCGCCATGGTGAAGGCGGGCGTCTATCTGGTGGCGGTACTCGCGCCGATCTTCGCGGCCACCCCGGGCTGGCGGCCGGTCACCCTCGTCCTCGGCTCGGCGACCATGATCATCGGCGGTTGGCGGGCGCTGCGCCAGTACGACATCAAGGTGCTGCTGGCGTACGGGACCGTCAGCCAGCTCGGCTTCCTGATCGTGATGACCGGCCTCGGGACGCGGGCGGCCGCCCTCGGCGGGGTGGCGCTGCTGATTTCGCATGCGTTGTTCAAGTCGACGTTGTTCCTGGTCGTCGGCATCGTCGACCACAGCACGGGCAGCCGCGACCTGCGCCAGCTCTCATCGGTCGGCCGGGCCATGCCGGTGGTCGCCGGGACCGCCGTGCTCGCCGGCGCGTCCATGGCCGCCGTCCCGCCACACGATCGGCTTCACCGCCAAGGAGACCGCCTTCGAGGCGGTGACCTATCTGGTCGCGGGCGGAGACGGGACCGGAGTGCCGGCGATGCCGGTGTGTTGCTGGCGATCGTCGTTGGTGGCCGGGTCCGCGCTGACCGTCGCCTACACGCTGCGCTTCCTCTGGGGGACCTTCGCCGACAAGACCGGAGTGGCGTCCAGTCATTGCCATCGGGTGCCCGCCGGCTTCGCCGTCGCTCCGGTGATCCTCGGCGCCCTGTGTCTGATCGGGGGCTTCCTCGGCCCCGAACTGACGCAAGCCCTGATGCCGTACGTCGACACGTTCACCACCGGCGAGGACAGCCACGGAATCGCGCTGTGGCACGGATTCACCGTGCCGCTGCTGATGTCGGTGATCGCGCTCGCCGTGGGCGGTCTGCTGTTCTGGCAGCGCGGGTTCATCGCCCGGGCCCAGTCCACCTTCCCGGCGGCATTCGACTCCGAAGAGCTCTACCAGCGGACCATGCGCGGGGTCGACCGGTTGGCGGTCGAGGTGACCGCGCGGACCCAGCGGGGCTCGCTGCCGGTCTACCTCGGCTCGATCCTGCTCGTGGTCGTGTTGTTGCCCGGCGGTGCGCTGATGGTGCTGGCCAACTGGCCCAGCGAAGTCCGCTACGCCGACACCTGGGCCCAACTGCTGGTCGGATTGATCATGATCGCCGCAGCGTTCCTGGCCGCGACCTCGCGGGGGCGGCTGCAGGCGGTGATGCTGGTGGGCGTCACCGGCTACGGCGTGGCCATGCTCTTCCTGTTGCACGGTGCCCCCGACCTGGCCCTGACCCAGATGCTGGTGGAGACGGTCACCCTGGTGATCTTCGCGCTGGTGCTGCGGAAGCTGCCGAAGTACTTCACCACCAGGCCGCTGCATTCGAGCCGCTGGTGGCGGCTGGTGATCGCGATCGCGGTGGCCGTCGTCGTCTGCCTGGTGACCATCGTGGCCAGCGGGGCGCGCATCGCCGTCCCCATCTCGGAGGGGTTCTACGAGGCGGCATACACCTTCGGCTACGGCAAGAACATCGTCAACGTCACCCTGGTCGACATCCGGGCGTGGGACACCCTGGGTGAGATCGCCGTCCTGGTGGTCGCGGCCACCGGCGTCGCCAGTCTGATCTTCATCCGCAGCCGCTATTCCGCGCCGCCGACGCGCGCCGAGGTCACCAGTGAACCCCCGGCGCCGGGCCGATTGGTCTGGTTGCGCGGCAGTGAAGCGCTGTCCCCGGCGCGCCGCTCGATCGTCTTCGAGGTGGTCACCCGGGTGCTCTTCCCGGTGATGATCATGGTCTCGATCTATCTGCTGATCGCCGGTCATAACGCGCCGGGCGGGGGGTTCGCCGGGGGACTGGTCGCCGGGATGGCGCTGGTCATCCGGTATCTCGCCGCGGGTCGGCGGGGAACTCGACGAAGCTGCGCCGGTCGACGCCGGCCGAGTGCTCGGGGCGGGGCTGATCATCGCCGCACTCAGCGCCCTGGCCCCCGCCCTGTTGGGCGGAAAGATCCTGCAGAGCTACGACATCGCCGTCGATCTCGGACCGGTGGGCGCCACCCACCTGGTGACCTCGGTCTTCTTCGACGTCGGGGTCTACCTCGTGGTGATCGGGGTGATGCTGGATCTGGCCCGCAGCCTGGGGGCCGGCATCGACCAGCACGAGGAGGAGGACCGTACGCCGAGCCCGCAGCCGACGCTGCGATCCCGGGCCGCTGGTACACCGAGGTCCGCCGGATGAGCCCGAATCTCGTACTCGTCGTCATCGCCGGCGTCCTGATCGGAGCTGGGGTCTACCTGCTGCTCGAACGTTCGCTGACCCGGATCCTGATCGGCGTGCTGCTCGCTTCGGAACGGCGTGAACATCTTGTTCCTGGTGGTCTCCGGCCCGGCAGGCGGTGCGCCGATCATCGGCGTGACGCCGAGCGCGAGGAGATGAGCGATCCGCTGCCGCAGGCGATGGTGCTGACGGCGATCGTGATCACCCTCGGGGTGACGGCGTATCTGCTGGCCCTGGCGTACCGCAGCTTCCAGTTGAACGGTCACGACGAGGTCGCCGACGACGTCGAGGATGCCGCGATCCGGCACCTGGCCGAAGCCGATCGGGGCTCCGGCTCGTACGACGAATCGGTCGAAGGGCACCCCGACGAGATCGGGCAGGGCACCGGCGACGAGGAGGGCGAGCGGGTCGACGAGGCGGACGCGGCCCTTCGACAGGCTCAGGGCACGGATGCTGACGCCGGCCGAGGGGCACCGGTCGATGAACAATCTGCTTCCGCTGCCCGTGCTGCTGCCGCTGTTCGGCGCGGGCATCGCCCTGGCGCTCGGCCGCCATCCGCGGGCGCAGCGGGTCGTCTCGACGCTGGTGATGGTGCGGTGATCACGGTGGCGGCGATCCTGGTCGATCTGACCGACCGTTACGGACCGGTCGTGCTGTGGGTCGGCGCGTGGCCGGAGCCGCTCGGCGTCGCCCTGGTGGCCGACCGGCTGAGCGCGCTGATGCTGCTGGTGTCCGCGGTCGGTCACGCTCGCCGTGCTGGTGTTCTCGATGGGCGCGGACGACGAGGAACGCAAGCGGGAGACGCCGGTGTCGATCTTCCACCCGACGCTGCTGGTGCTGGCGGCCGGCGTCTCCAACGCCTTCCTGGCCGGCGACCTGTTCAACCTTTTCGTCGGGTTCGAGATCCTGCTGTTCGCCTCGTACGTGCTGCTCACCCTCGGCGGCACCGGCGACGCGGGTGCGCGCCGGGACGCACGTACGTCGTGGTCAGCGTGCTGTCCTCGCTGCTGTTCCTGATCGCGATCGCGTCGATCTACGCCGCGACCGGCACCGTCAACCTGGCCCAGCTCGTCGGTGCGCCTGGCGCAACTGCCCGACGATGTGCAGCCTGGTCCTGCAACTGCTGCTGCTGACCGTCTTCTCGATCAAGGCCGCGGTCTTCCCGCTGTCGGCCTGGCTGCCGGACTCCTACCCGACCGCGCCGGCACCGGTGACCGCGGTGTTCGCCGGCCTGCTCACCAAGGTCGGTGTCTACGCGATCATCCGCACCCAGACCCTGCTGTTCCCCGACAGCCATCTGACCGACGCTGCTGCTGTGGGCCGCGCTGGCGACCATGATCATCGGCATCCTCGGGGCCATCGCGCAGTCCGAGATCAAGCGGATGCTGTCCTTCACCCTGGTCAGCCACATCGGCTACATGATCTTCGGCGTCGGGCTGGCCAGCATCTCCGGCTACGCGGGCGCGATCTTCTACACCGCCCACCACATCACCATCCAGACCACGCTGTTCCTGATCATCGGGCTGGTCGAGCTCCGCGGCGGCAGCACCTCGTTGAACAAGCTCGGCGGGCTGGCCGCGCCTCGCCGGTGCTGGGGATCCTGTTCTTCGTGCCGGCGATGAACCTCGCCGGCATCCCGCCGCTGTCCGGCTTCGTCGGCAAGGTCGGCCTGCTGCAGGCCGGAGCCGAACGTCGGGGGAATGCTGGCGTACGTGCTGATCGTCGGCGGGGTGCTGACCAGCCTGCTGACCCTGTACGCGATGGCCAAGGTCTGGAACCGCGCGTTCTGGCGGCCGATCGCCGACGCGCCTGAGCCCGGCGAGGAGACCGCGGACCATGCCGAAGCCGATGCTGGCCACCGCGGCCATGCTGGTGCTGGTCGGGGTGGGGATCACCGTGGTCGCCGGACCACTCTACGGATTCGCGGAACGATCCGCCGCCGACCTCGTGGGCGGCCGGGCTTACATCGCCGCGGTGCTGCCCGAAGGCCTCCGATGACGCGCCCACGGCACCGACCGAGCGTCGGCGGCCATCGTCGTGCTGACCGGCGTGTGGGTCCTGCTCTGGGACCACCCGTCGGTGTTCATCGTGCTCACCGGAGCGCTGCTCGCGCCTGCTCATCGGTCTGGTGTTCCCGTTGCCGCCGATCGAGTTGCACGGCCGCGTCCGCCCTCTCGGTCTGGCCGGATGGTGCTGCGGCTGCTCGGCGATGTCGTGATGTCCAGCTTCGCGGTCGTCAGGCTCGCGTTCAGCTTCGGGACGGTGCCGCGCAGTGCGATCATCCGGGTGCAGCTGCGCAGCCGCTCCGACCTGTATCTCACCCAGACCGCCGAACTCGTCTCCCTGGTGCCGGGCACGATCGTGGTCGAAGCGCGGCGGTCGACCAGCACGCTGTACCTGCACGTCCTCGACACGGTGTCGGACGCCGACCTCGAACGAGCGGTCCGGGACGTGCTGGGCGCCGAGGCCAGGGTGATACGCGCATTCGGTTCCACAGAAGAGATCGCGGAGCTCGGCATGCCGCGGCCTGCGCCTGTCGAAGGGTCGGACGATGGTTGATCTCGTGATCATGATCATGGTCAGCGTGGCCGCGGTGCTGCTGATGATCGCGGCCGCGCTGACGGTGTTGCGGATGTCCCGCGGCCCGAGCAGCCTCGACCGCGTGGTCGCGGCGGACGTGCTGGTTGCGGTGGTGATCGCCGCGCTGGCCCTGGAGGCGATTATGAACCACCACACCACGACCCTGCCGGTGATGCTGGTGCTGTCCCTGCTGGGCTTCGCCGGTTCGGTGGCCATCGCCCGGTTCGTCGCCGATCGCGACAAGGCGACCCGTGGGAAGTGGACGATCCCGAGCGGAGACCCGGCCGTCGGCGGGCTCGGGCACAATGACCGCGAGCGATGTGCTGGACCTGGCCGGCGCGGCCGCGGTGCTGCTCGGCGCGTTCCTCTGCTTCGCGGCAGCGGTCGGGCTGGTGCGCTTCCCCGACGTGCTGAGCCGGATGCACGCCGCGACCAAGCCGCAGACTCTCGGGTTGATCTTGGTCGCGCTCGGCGTCGAGCTTTCGCTGCGTAGCTGGGCGGCGTTCGGCACGGTGCTGCTGATCGCGACCTGCCAGTTGATCACCGCGCCGGTGGCCGCGCACCTGGTCGGGCGGACGGTCTATCGCAGCAATCAGGTGCGTCGTGACCTGCTGGTCCGCGACGAGTTGGCTGAGGACCTCGAGGCGGGTGGATTCCGGTTGTCCGACCAGCCGGTCAGCCGAGGGCGAAGCCGGATGAAGCCGGCGAAGTGGTCGGGGTCAGGTTGCGTCTTTGCGTACGCCGACCCGAGCTCCATCAGCGTCTCGACGTGCTCGACCGCGTCGAGCCGGGCGAGCTGTTGAGGATCGACGGTGACGTTGTAGGGCTCTAGATACTTCGGGCTCAACTCGATGTTGTAGCCGGGCATAGGCGAACATCTCGTGCGGCAACCCTTGCGACAGATACTCGCAGTTCATTGTCCAGGAATGGACCGAACCGGAACTCGCCGAGTGCCCGGCACACCACGTCATTGTGGTTCGCGGCGGCGAACATCAAGCCGGTCGGCGTATTCGTGGCCACATAGATGATGTGGCGGCGCAGCCTGCTGAGATTCTTCAGGCGACCCGGCGGAAAGCCGGTGCCGATCGAGGTGAGCAGCAGCTTGTCCGGCCCGATCGGCCACTGGAGCTTGTACTCCGGAAGCGTTGCGGCCAGGAAGAGTTGCAGCGCCGGATTGTTGTGGGCCGTGATTCCGCCGTCGACCACCTCCTTGATCCTTTGCACCGAAATTGAGCCGGAACGGCGGAAAGAACGCCGGTGCGGCCGTGCTCGCCGCAAGCAGATCGCACAGCCGAACGCTCAGGTTGTCACGCGTCTTGGACTCGCCGGTGTTGTAGGTCGCCTTGCGGGTTGTTCGACAAGGGGTAGGGCGAGTTGGTCGTCCGGTTGTGCATCACGATCAGCAACAGGGTGCGCAGGTCGGGGCTGCCGAACGTGCGGTCCCCGAAGGCCCGGGTCAGTTCGTCGTGCAGCGGCTTGTCCGGATACTTCGACCAGGCTCGCATCGGGATGAACTTGCGCTTGCGAAAAACGCGTTTGCCGAGATCGACGGTACATACCCTTGAGTCGATCGACGGACCAGCCGAGCGAGAGGCCCGTGGCGATGATCGCGCCGGTCGACGTACCGCCGATGTAGTCGAAGAAGTCGGCCAGGACGAAGCCCTCACGGCGGCCGGTCAGGTCGGCGAGCATCGACTCCATCTCGCCCAGAACCCCCAGCGTGAAGGCCCCCCGCATGCCGCCGCCGTCGAGTGCGAGCAGAGCTTTCTGGGAATCCTCCGCCGTCATCCTGCCTCCCGTAGGCTCGTCGACATGAAATCGATCGCGGAGCCAGGATGGCACAGCCGGCACCGCGTCGGATAGCGGTCGCGGCGGCTCCGGGATCGGTTGATCATCTTCTGGATCAGCTCGACCTGCCGGCCCGTACGACAACTCTGGTGATCAACGGCGGGACCAGCGACGATCCGGATTTTCCGATCGCCGCGATCCTCCAGGCTCTGCGCGCCGTGATCGGTCGAACTGGCCTGCATGGGGACCGGTGATCATCTCCGGTGGCACCCAGGCCGGGCTGTTCAGCCTGCTCGGCGACGTCGTCGCTGAGCTCCGTTTCGCCGGTCCGGTCATCGGCGTCGTCCCTGCGGGCAAGATCAATCGGCCGAACGGCACCCCGCTGGAGCGCCATCACAGCCATGTGCTGCTCGTCGATGGCGCGACCTGGGGCGATGAGACACCCACCATGCTGGCCCTCTGCCGCGAACTGGACCGGCGCGGTCCGGTGGTCGCGTCATTGCCGGTGGCGGGGCCCAGACCATGATCGAGATCGACGGGCATCGGGCTGACCACCGGCCGGTGATCATCTTGACCGGCACCGGCCGGCTCGCCGATGATCTTGCTCGGCGACCGCACTGGCTGGTATGTCGTCGTGGACGTCGCTGATCGGTCGTCGTCCGGCTGCCGCGGTCTCCGAGGCGCTGCAATGATCATGCCCGACGAGCCGGAATCGAAGGGCTGTGGGTCACGCTCCGAAGCGATGTCGTCGAGCGCGCGCCGAGACGCTTCGCTTCTCTCCCGGTCACCGATCCGTTCACTGATCTCCCGAGCGGTTCGGAATGTGGCGATTCGGCTTGGTCGAGGCTGCTGGTTCCCGTTCGAGGGTCGCGGTTTGCTGCAGCGCGGGGATCTGGGCTGCATCGTCGCCGAGGTCGGCGGAGATCGAGGCGGCGCGCAAGAAGTACTCGAGCGCTTGGGCGTGGTCACTGCGGCCGATCGCCAAGTGGCCGAGCTGAACCAGGGTCTCAGCTGCGCCAGCCGAGTCCTCGGACTTGTCAGCCAGCGCGAGCGCGCTGAGATAGTGCTTCTCGGCGGTTGGTTCATCGCCACGCATCAGGCTGAGAGCACCCAGCTGGCGCCAGGACTGTGCCTGCCGGACCACGATCTCCAAGCCCTCGGCGTAGCTCCAGGGCGGCGCGGAAGTGATCCTCCGCGGCATCGAGGTCGCCCGCCTGTTGAGCAGCGGCCGCGAGCCGGTCAGATTCGCTGCGGCATCAGCCAGACTCGGATGGTCGAGCCGCGCCGCCGGTGGCCGTTCGCTCTCCGCCGCCGCGATGGCGTCAAGAATCGGTGGGAGCATGACGTCGATCAGCAGCGGAACGCCCGCGCGTTCGACGTCGTAGGTGTACTGCTGCGGTTCGTCGGAATTCGAGTACGACGAGCGAAGCGGCTCGCGGTTCTCCGCCGGCAGGACGGTAGGGTCGCCGTGGCGTCTGCAGCGCTTCCCAGGCGTCGGTCGTCACGGCGAATCCGACATGCACCAAGCGCGGCCCGAGCCTTTGCACGATAGTCGCCAGGTAGCTCCGGAACGTGCCCACCAGCCAGTCGACGTACGCATGAAAGGTCGGCCAGGTCAACCCGGTCTCGGCGATCCCCGGAAACTGCGAAAGTGCGGACAAGCCCGACGGGTTCGGAGAGCCCTTGGACATCGGTGCCGGATCGGGTATCCAGAGCGGATTCTCACCACCCTCCAGAAAGGCTTGGATCGGCTGAGTGAAGTACTCACACATCGTCCGGACGTGCTGGTAGGTCGCCCAGGACTGATCGTCCGACAGCGCGAGGATGTCCCGCTCGCTACGCTCACCGCTCGATCCTTCGTCGAAGAACCGTCGCATGTGGAAGGTCAGGGCCAGCGACTGCAGCATGGTCAGCGCATGATCAACGGAGAGCTGAGTCTCGACCGAACTCAGCCGGAATCGTCTCCCCGCCAGGGTTCTCAGGACCACCTCGGAGCCCACATCGGTCAGCACCGCGGTGGCGCCGGGATCGGCGCGGGTGATCAGTGTGTGCGACTCACCATCGGCGGCCTGCCAGGTCACCTCGACCACGGAGCGGCCTGGTGTCCGGCACCGCGAGAACCGCGCCATCCCCGGCACCCGGGGCAGTGAACCGCAGTCCCTGTCCACGAGTTCGACCGCGATGTCGGTCGTCGGCAAGGTCGACGGGGCGGCGGCCCCGAGCCCGTCGGGAAAGCTGCTGCCGTTGACGATGGTGTCCGGGACGATGCGATCGGCGTGCAATGCGGCGACCGCCGACAGGCGCTGGGCCGGAGCGGACGCCAAGCGTTGCCGGCGGCAGCCGCCGTTGCGCCTGGCCGAACCACCGGACGACGTCGCGCGCTATCTCGGGGCTGCTATCCAGGGTCGCCAGCGCACGGTTGAACGCCTGCTCGACCTCTTGATCATGACCGCAGATGCTTTCCCAGACGATCGTGTCCTCGAGCCGGAGCATGTCCGAGTGCCCGGCATGCGCCTCGACGACGATCGCGCGGGCCGCGGTTCGCTGCTGCTCGTACCAGGGATTGGCCAGCTTGAGCGCGGAACAGCGCGGCGACTTCGGTGCGCATGGTCCAGGCCGTCGCGGATGCCACGTGGGTCAGCGAACTGAACCACAGGTCGGCCTCCACCCCGGCGTCCAGCGCCGGCAGCAGGCGCCGGCGGAGGCGGCGGAGGAGAGCGGGCTCGACGATCGAAGCAACACTGGCCAGCCGGGCGAGGTTGACCACCTCCAGTGGGCTGGCCAGGACCTCGGCCAGGAGCTCGATGCCTGGTTCCCGATCAGGTTCGGCCACGGCCCACCTCGGCGAGATCATCCCAGGCGACCGAGCGCATCCGACCTGAGACGCCTCTGGTCCGGCGATGCGGCACAACTGCCGTGGCGTCGGTCTCGGAGATGATCATGGTGCGGGCCAGTTCCCGCCAGCGAGCCGCTGCCCCGGCGGACTGGCGGGGGACCGGGCCGCACCGAACGGTCGAGATGATCATGATCGGCCGCTCGGTGTCCAGGTCTGGTAAGGTCGTCACAGTCCTCGATCCACAGCACGGCGGTCGTCGGCGCACCGGCGACCTGTTGCGCGGCCTGCACGAGATGGCTAGACGTCTTGCAGATAAGGGAGCATGTCCGGTCCGACGTCGGCGATGATGGTCACCCCGCCGTCGACCGTCTGTTCGATCAGACGGGGGAGTTGATCAAGCGGTCGTTGCTCGGCGATCAGTTCGATGGCCGCCTCGATGTCGGGCTGGACGCTGCGCCGGGGACGTCGGATGATCATGGTCATCGCGGCCCGCAACTGGTGCAGCGGCACGATCGGTTCGTAACGGCACGTGCCACCGCCCGGCGGCGCCGGGGATGAGTGGCTCGGCCTGCTCGAAGGTGATCGGAGCGACCGGATCCGGAGGCAGCGGCTCGACGACCGTGCGCATCCCGACTTGATCGGCTGGGAGTTCGAGTCCGTAGCTGAATCCGGGGCCGCTGACCCCGGATCGGACTCGGCTCCGCGGCATCCCGCCGTGGTGGCTCGCGGGCTGATAGGGGTGTCCTCGGTGCGTCGGCGGAGACCGAGCAACTCAAGCACCATGGCGAGATCGTCGTCGGCTTCGAGGTGCAGGGTGCGCGCGACGGTCAAGGCTTCGGCCATGCCGATCTGCCCGCGACCGGTCACGGCGGATCGCTCGCAGTCAGCGGCTGCTTCCGGGTCTCAGGGGTCTTGCGCAGCGCGACTTCCTCGATCCGTTCCCAGAGCGGCGAACCCGGATACTCGCCGAACTTCAGACAGGCTCTCAGTGCGTCGAGATACTCAGCCATGGAGGGCGCCCGGCGCTGGGCCTGCTCGGCGTCGGAGACGAGTTCGAGGGTGCGTACAGCAAGATCACGGTAGAGCGTGCCCGGCCGCGGCCCGAAGTGTGATTCCGCGACGGCGACGAAGAAGTCGGGATCGATCGTCATCCAGTTCGAGCGTGACGCAGCGGCGCAGGAAGGCCGGTGGCATGGTGCGCTCGCCGTTGCTGGTGATGATCACCAGGCACTCCGTCTGCGCGCTGATCGGGTCCAGACCGGGCACCTCGATCGTGTAGCGGTCGAGTGGGGCCAGCAGATCGTTGGGCAGGTCCGGTTCGGCCTTGTCGATCTCGTCGAGCAGCACGACCGTGCCGAGCCGGTCGCCGTCGGGGTTGATCCGCCGATCCTTGGGCGCGGAGATCGCCGCCCGGGCCGAGTCGGGCGCGAAGGCCCACCAGAGCACGCCGGGCACCAGGTAGGCGCCCTCGCGCTCGTCGATTTCTTGACCTGGGCGTGGCTCAGTCGTTTCACGGCGTCGAACCGTGCGACCAGGTCATCCAGCGGGTACGCGACGGTGATGGTCGTCTTGGCCAGTGCCCAGCCGAGGCGGCGCGCGACGTCGTCGGCGAGTGTCGACTTGCCCGACCCGGGCGAACCGGTGACCAGCAACGGGCGCCGCGTGATCATGGCCACGTTGACGGCGTAGACGATGCGCGGGTCGTGGTAGACGTAGGCGCGATCATCGGGCCCGAGCGGGATCCGGCGGGCGGTGCGGGTCGAACGGCGCGCCGGCGAAATTGGCGGTCACCGGTCAACCCAGGCTGTCGATCGCGCTGACGTAGTCACGGATGATCTCCTTCTCACGGTCGGCATCGAGTCTGGGGACCAGTTCGACGAGATTGGGTGGCAGCGGACCGTCGATCCCCCGGGCGTCGAACATGACGAAGGAGATCGCCGGGTACGCGGCGTCGAGCCGGGCCAGCACGTCGGCGCCGATGGTGCCGGGCACGGTGACATAGCGCGGGGTCGAGCGCAGTTGGTCATCGATCTCGGCGTCGGTCAAAGATCGATCAGTCGACGATTCTGCAGCTTCCAGGCGGCTCGCAGATCGGCTTGCAGCGACTCGAAACTGGCGTCGGCGTTGTTGATCGGCATGATCTTGGGCCGGCCGGCGAGGTTGGCCCGGGCGATGTACCAGGGCACGGTCTGCTGCGGGCCGCGTCGTCTGGATACTGGCATGCACGCAGCCCGAACCGTTCGCTCGCTTGCGCGTCAGCAGAGCCGCCGCATTGGCATCGAGCGGCAGTGGAGCCAGGGCATCGATGATCGCCAACCGCTGATCATCGGAAACGGCCGATCCGAGCAGGTCCAAGGCGTTGCGGATGTCCTGCAGCCGGCCGCTGCCGACAAGATGCCGAGTGATCGACATCGCGGCTCGCGTTGCGCGCTCGCCCTGAAGGTAGCTGATGTCACGACCGAAGGTGTCGATCACGCCGATCCAGCAGACCACCGGCCACGGCACCCAGGTTGGTGGCCAGTTGCAGGGCGAGGCGGTCAACCGGTGATTGGTACGGGGTCAGCGTCCCCTTGCTCAGGAGCGTGCCGATCACCAGTTGACCAACCTGCTGGGGCGTACTGCCCCGGGCCTGCTGGATCCGGTTGAGGTCCACGACCCGCCAGGTGCCCTCGCCGAACTTGGCCCGTTCGGCCGCCCGCGCGGCGCGCGCATCCAGAGGCGTCAGCCGTGCCGTCGGCCTTGGGAAGAAAGTTGACCGGAATGAACTGGAAGTCCGGATCGACCTGATTGCGCAGTGACAGGAAGATCGCCTCGGTCAGCACCCAGTCGGAGTTCCGGGCGTTCTCGTCGAGGATCACGATCGCCGCGTGGCAGGCGTGCAGCATGAACGCGATCCGCTGCCGCCAATCGTCACCCGGGGCCAGTTGCTCCTTGTCGTACACGACATCGAGTGTCAGATGACATCGAGCACGGTGTCGCCGGCCGCAGCCTCGATCGCCCCGACGAGCGCGGTCAGCCGGGGCAGGTCGGCCTCAGGCGTGCTGTGGCTGACGAAGAGCCGGAATCCCATCTGGTGATCCTCGCGTCGGCAGGAATGGGGCACCGATGAAGCATTTCTAGCAGATAGAGGTACGAGCGGGCCGGTGCAATACATGCGGTTCGCCACTGATTCGGGCATTAGGCTGGCCGCGTTATGACGACCACCGAGACCGAGGCACCCGAGTCGCTGTTTCCCCGGCTGGAACCGCTGCTGGCCCGGGTCAGCAAGCCGATCCAGTACGTCGGCGGTGAGCTGAACTCCCAGGTCAAGGAGTGGAACTCGGTCGACGTCCGCTGGTGCCTGTCCTACCCGGACGCGTACGAGGTGGGGCTGCCCAATCAGGGCGTGGCGATCCTCTACGAGATCCTGAACGAGCAGGACTGGATCCTGGCCGAGCGCACGTACGCGGTCTGGGCCGATCTGGAAGCGCTGATGCGCGAGCATCACGTGCCGCAGTTCACCCTCGACGCGCACCGGCCGGTGGGCGCGTTCGACGTGTTCGGCCTCAGCTTCGCCACCGAACTCGGCTACACCAACATGTTGAACGCTCTCGATCTGGCCGGGATCCCGTTGCACGCGGTCGATCGGCGCGAGCACGACCCGATCGTGCTGGCCGGCGGGCACGCCGCGTTCAACCCGGAGCCGGTCGCCGACTTCCTCGACGCGGCCGTGCTGGGCGACGGCGAGGAGATCGCGCTGCGGATCTCCGACGTGGTCCGGGAGTGGAAGCTCGAGGGGCGGCCGGGAGGACGCGACGGCCTGCTGCTGCGGCTGGCCGCCGGCGGCGCGGTGTACGTGCCCAAGTTCTACGACGTCTCGTACCTGCCGGACGGCCGGATCCAGCGGGTGGCACCCAACCGGCCGGACGTGCCCTATCCGGGTGGCGAAGCACACCCTGATGGACCTGGACGCCTGGCCGTACCCGAAGAAGCCGCTCGTGCCGCTGGCCGAGACCGTGCACGAGCGCTACTCGGTGGAGATCTTCCGCGGCTGCACCCGCGGCTGCCGGTTCTGCCAGGCGGGGATGATCACCAGGCCGGTACGGGAACGCAACATCGAGACCATCGGTGCGATGGTGCAGGGCGGCATCGAGGCGACCGGGCTCGAGGAGGTCGGACTGCTGTCGCTGTCCAGTGCCGACCATTCCGAGATCGGTGAGATCACCCACCAACTCGCCGATCGCTACGAGGGAACGAATGTCTCGCTGTCGTTGCCGAGCACCCGGGTGGATGCGTTCAACATCGACCTGGCCAACGAGTTGTCCCGCAACGGGCGGCGCTCGGGACTGACCTTCGCTCCCGAGGGCGGCTCGGAGCGGATGCGCAAGGTGATCAACAAGATGGTCACCGAGGACGACCTGATCGCCACGGTCGCGGCCGCGTACTCGCACGGCTGGCGGCAGGTCAAGCTGTACTTCATGTGCGGTCTGCCGACCGAGACCGACGAGGACGTGCTGGCGATCGGTGAGCTGGCCAAGCGGGTGATCGCGACCGGGCGTGAGGTGAGCGGCCGGCGCGACATCCGTTGCACGGTGAGCATCGGCGGCTTCGTGCCGAAGCCGCACACGCCGTTCCAGTGGGCGGCGCAGCTCGACGCGGAGACCACCGACGCCCGGCTGGCCAAGCTGCGGGACGCCGTCCGGAGTGATCGGCAGTACGGCAAGGCGATCGGATTCCGCTATCACGATGGCAAGCCCGGGCATCATCGAGGGCTTGCTGTCGCGTGGTGACCGGCGGGTCGGCACGCATCATCGAGGCGGTCTGGCGCGACGGCGGTCGGTTCGACGGCTGGAGCGAGCACTTCTCATATCAGCGCTGGGCCGCATCCGCCGAGGAGGCGCTGGACGGCACCGGCGTCGATCTTGACTGGTACACCACGCGGGAGCGGGAGTACGCCGAGGTGCTGCCCTGGGATCACCTGGACGCCGGCCTCGATCGCGACTGGTTGTGGGAGGACTGGCAGGACGCGCTGGACGAGGTCGAGGTCGAGGACTGCCGCTGGACGCCGTGCTTCGACTGCGGCGTCTGCCCGCAGCTGGACACCTCGATCCAGATCGGACCGACCGGGCGGAGTCTGCTGCCGCTGACGCCCGTCTGATCGGCGGGATCCTCTGCGGCCCTCGATGCGGTCGTTTCGCATCAACTGGCGGCAAACGCACGATTTTCTGCACTCGAAGTGGTCGTTTCGCACCAGCTGGTGGCAAACGCTCGATCTCGCGTCTGAGCAGGACACGAATGCGAGTCAGCGGGTCAGGCTGCCTACGTCGATCCGGCGGGTCGCGCCGGGACCGCCGTCCGGATTGGGCGTGATCAAAGTTGCCGTCATCCCGCGAAACCGGAAGGCGGCCAGGTTCGTCAGTTCGCCGTCATCGTCGCTGACCTGATTGACCGAAGCGACACTGGCCCGCTGCAGGTCGTACTGGAGGAAGGCGAACCCGGCACCGTCGCGGATTCCGGCGAGGACCACCGATTCGGCCTGCCGGCCGGTGGCACAGAACTGCAACAACTGGAGTGTCCCCGAGGCGGACGGCACGCTGACCACGAGGTCCGCCAGGACGGGACGTCCGCTGCCAGCCAAGCTGTTCGGCGAGCGTTCGTTGCTGAGGCCCCAGTTCCACCGGCCGATCTCCAGTTCACCTTCATGGCCCTCGGCCAGTGAGTCTCCGGTCACGCCCTCGACGGCGAGATACCAGGTCGTCGACATGAAAGGTCCTTTCATCGCGGCTATCACCGAGCTTAGGCTGGCGCGGTGGCCGAGCAGCAGATCACCTCCGTCGAACAACTCGTCGCCCTCATCGGATCGCCGACCGCAGCCGTGGCCAACAAGGACCGTGCGACCCTTCATGATCTTGATCGGCAGTGGCTGGCCAACTCCCCGTTCTGCTTGATCGCGACGGCCGACGAGACTGGCGCCTGCGATGTCTCACCGAAAGGCGATCCAGCGGGGCAGCTCGCCTACGTCGTCGACGACACCACCATCGCCATCGCCGAGCGGCCGGGCAACCGGAGGGCCGACGGGTACCGGAACATCCTCGTCAATCCTCATGTCGGGCTGCTGTTCATGATTCCCGGGCGCGGCGACACGCTCCGGATCAACGGCCGGGCCCGGCTGGTGTCCGACGCCCCGTTCTTCGACGCGATGATCGTCAAGGGGCATCGACCGATCCTGGCCGTGGTCGTCGAGGTCGAGCAGATCTTCCATCACTGCGCCAAGGCCTTCCTCCGGTCTCAGCTGTGGCAACCGGAAACGTGGCATGACCAGGTGCCGAAGCGGCCGGTCATCGCTCACACGCTGGAGCGTCCCGAGGAGACCCTCGAGGATCTCGAGCGCCACTACGGACCCGCGTACGCCGAGAAGCTCTACGGCTGACCCGACCAGCGGTACTCGACCTCGGGACGACCGGTCCCGCCGTACCGGCTCTCCCTGGTCGCCGAGCCGCTGTCGGCCAGGTGCTCCAGGTAGCGGCGAGCGGTCACCCGGGAGGCACCGATGACGGCCGCCACCTGGGACGCGGTCACCGGATCATCTCCCTCTCGGAGCGTCTTGGTGACCAGGGCCAGGGTGCTGCGGGTCAGTCCCTTCGGCAGCGGTTGCCCCTGCGCCCGCGGACGTAGCGCGGCGAGCATCGCGTCCACGTCGCCCTGGTCCACGAGCTCGTGCTGCGCGGCGAGCCGCCGCCGGTAGGCCGCATAGTCGTCGAGCTTGACCCGGAAGCCGGCGAAGGTGAAGGGCTTGATCAGGTACGCGACCACCCCTTGCGCCACGGCGTGCTTGACCACGTCCAGATCGCGCGCCGAGGTCACCGCAATCACATCGCACGCGTGTCCCGCGGCGCGGAGATGCCGGAGCAGCCCGAGCCCGTGGCCGTCCGGCAAGTGCATGTCGAGCAGGATCAGATCGACGGAATCGTCCGCGGCGAGAAAGTCAGCGGCCGCACGGGCCGTACGCGCCACTCCGGCGATCTCGAAGTCGGGCACTCGATCGACATACGCAGCATGGGCCTCGGAGGCGACCTCCTCGTCCTCGACCACCAGCACCCGGAACGTCATGCCGGCTCCCGGGGCGCGGGCGTGTCGATGTCGATCGTGAAGGACGCCCCGCCGAGATCACTGGTGCCGACCTCGATCCGGCCGGAGTGCCGCCGGACCAACTGCACGACCAGGGCCAGCCCGATACCGCGGCCGAAGCGCGCGTTGTCGGCGGTCTTGGTCGACCAGCCGCGACGGAACGCGAGCTCGCGTTGATCTTGATTCAGGCCCGGGCCGCTGTCGTCGACCTGCAGCCGGAACGAATCCTCGTCGATCCGCAGTTCGACCGCGACCTGCCGCGGACGCGCGCACTCGCCGGTCGCATCGATGGCATTGTCGATCAAGTTGCCAAGCATCGTCACCGCATCGTGCGGATCGATCCGCATGCCTCGAAGATACGAGTCCGGCCGGATCTGCAGTTGCACACCACGCTCCGAAGCGTCGGCCATCTTGCCGAGCAGCAACGCGACGATCACCGGGTGGTCGACCGAGCTGACCACCTGGTCGGTCAGCAACTGAGCGACCTGGAGCTCCTTGGTGGCGAACGCCACGGCGTCGTCGGGCCGGCCGATCTCGATCAGCGAGACCACCGTATGCAGTCGGTTGGCGGCCTCGTGATTCTGCGACCGCAACGAGTCAGCGAGGCTGCGGACGGTGTCCAGTTCGCCGGACAGAGCCTGGATCTCGGTGTGGTCCCGGAAGGTGATCACCGACCCGAGATCATGATCATCCCGGCCCGCCGCCCGGCGGTTGAACACCAGCATCCGGGCGTTGACCAGATGGATCTCGTCAGTCATCGGCTCACTGCCCACCAGCGCGGACACCAGGCTCTCCGGCAGCCCGACTGCGTCGATCGGTGAGCCGGTGACCTCGGGCTCGACACCGAGCAACCGTGCCGCTTCACTGTTGATCAGCTGAATCCGCCCGGACCGGTCGAGCAGGATCAGGCCCTCGCGCACCGAACGCAACACCGTGTCGTAGTACTCGTACATCCTGGTGATCTCACGCTCGCCCATGCCGTGCGTCTGCCGGCGGAGCCGCCGATTGATCAGCAGTGCGCCGAGCAGCCCGATTCCCAGCACGGCCACCGCCGCCACCGCCAGCTGGGGGAGAGTGCCTAACAGGGCGGTGTTGATCTTCTGCACGGTCACGCCCACCGAGACCAGGGCGACGATGCTGCCGTCGCGCATGACCGGCACCACCGCACGGATCGATGGACCCAGAGTGCCGGCGTACCGCTCGGTCTGTGCCTCACCCTGCTGCGCCCGGTCGATCGAGCCGAGGAAGGCCTTCCCGATATTGGCTGGATCGGGGTGGGTCCAGCGGATCCCGTCGCGGTTCATGATCACCACGAAGTCGGTGCCGGTATCGACCCGAACGCTCTCGGCGTACGGCTGCAGGTCAGCGGACGGATCCGCCTTGCGGACGGCCTCGTCGATCACAGGCGATTCGGCCACCGTGAGGGCCACCGCGAGCACCCGATCCGTCGCGGCCCGGTCGGCGTCCCGACGGGCGTCCGTGTAGGCGAGTGCGAGGCTGCCGAGGACCACGACGACCAGCACGATCAGCTGCAGCGCCAGGATCTGACGCGCCACCGATCGACCGCCGCGCAGGCTCATATGCCTGAGTCTGCCCGCTCCGCTCCTGCGGTCAACCGACCCATGAACTTAACGACCAAAAGCTGACACGAGGGGACGGCACGGCAAGCTGTGACTATCCGCCCGTTCTCGAAGAGGAGACCTCGATGGCCAACGCCTCACCGCCGACCGCAGCGCAGCCGGTCGAAGAGCCCAAGAAGGATCGCACCCACTACCTCTACGTCGCCGTCATCGTCGCGGTGGCGCTCGGGATCGCGGTGGGCTTCATCGCTCCCGAGTTCGCCAAGCAGCTCAAGCCGATCGGGACCGGCTTCGTCAACCTGATCAAGATGATGATCTCCCCGGTCATCTTCTGCAGCATCGTGATCGGCGTCGGCTCGGTCCGCAGTGCCGCGCAGGTCGGCAAGGTCGGCAGCATCGCCTTGATCTACTTCATCGTCATGTCGACGGTGGCACTGGCCATCGGCCTCGTCGTCGGCAACCTCATCCACCCGGGCGAGGGGCTGAATCTGGCCGCCGGCAAGGCTCCGGCGGCGGCGGAGAAGACCACGACCGCCGATTTCCTGCTGCACCTGATCCCGGACACGATGTTCTCCTCCCTGACCAGCGGAGTGGTCCTGCAGACGCTGCTGGTCGCGCTGCTCGTCGGCTTCGCCGTCCAGGCCATGGGCAAATCGGGTCGGCCCATTCTGGTCGGTGTCGGTCATCTGCAGCGGCTGGTCTTCCGCGTCCTGACGATGATCATGTGGGCGGCGCCGCTCGGTGCCTTCGGAGCCATGGCGGCGGTCGTGGGTGAGACGGGTGTGGGTGCGCTCAAGGCACTGGGCGTGCTCATGATCGCCTTCTATCTCACCTGCGCCATCTTCGTCCTCGGCATCCTGGGTCTGATGCTCAAGGTGGTCACCGGGATCAACATCTTCAAGCTGTTGAAGTATCTGGCCCGGGAATATCTGCTGATCGTCTCCACCTCGTCCTCGGAGTCGGCCCTGCCGCGGCTGATGGCCAAGATGGAGCATCTGGGCGTGGCCAAGCCAACGGTCGGCATCGTCGTTCCCACCGGCTACTCGTTCAACCTGGACGGCACGGCGATCTACCTCACCATGGCGTCACTGTTCATCGCGTCCGCGATGGGTCAACCGTTCTCGGTTCCCCAGCAGATCTCCCTGTTGCTGTTCATGATGATCGCGTCGAAGGGTGCGGCCGGGGTCACCGGCGCCGGACTGGCCACCTTGGCCGGCGGACTGGCTTCGCACCGGCCCGACCTCGTGCAGGGCGTCGGCGTGATCGTCGGCATCGACCGCTTCATGTCAGAGGCCCGGGCCGTGACCAACTTCTCCGGCAACGCCGTGGCGACTCTGCTGGTCGGCACCTGGACCAAGTCGATCAACCGCGAACGGGTCGACGAGGTGTTCGCCGGCCACTTGCCGTTCGACGAGACCACCATGCTCGACCCGCACGACCTGGACGACGATCCCGACACGATCGACGAACCCTCGGGACCGGCCCCCGCCAAGGTCTCGTAACCTCTACCCCAACCCCAGAGTTGTCAGATCCTCAGCGCGCTATGGCGCGCTGAGGATCTGACAAGTCGGTGGGTCAGGCCCGGGGGATCTCGTGGTTGGCGGCGAAGACGCCGTCAGGATCGACGGCCGATCGGATCGCCTTGAGTTGCTCCCAGGCCCGGCTGGGGAAGGCGGTGCTGGCGTCCAGCTCGCTCTCGACGAAGTTGAGGTACGCCGACCCGCTCGCCCATTCGACGAGGGACCCGGTCAGCGCCATCGCGTCCGCCTCGGCCGCCATGCCCATCTCGGGGGTCAGGGCCAGGCCACCGGCGAAGGCCAGGAACTGGCCGTAGAACTGCGACACCGCACCACCACCCGGATGCGGCCGGCCCAGCGCACCGCCGAGCTGGCGGAGTTCGGCCATCATCAGTGCGGTCCCGGGGGCGGTCGCCGCGGCGACGAACGACTCGATGGCGTCCTCGGGCAGGGCCGACAGCATGACCGTGTCCGAGGCGGCCGGGGTCCCTTCCTCCGGATCCATGTGCAGCCGGATCAGCGCGGCCGTCGGAACCGTCGCGAACGTGTCGATCTCCGGCTGCAGCGCGCGGAGGGGCTCGATGATCTCCGCGGAAGTCGCGTCGTCGGCCAGCACCGCCCCGTCGATCACCACCACGGACCGGCCGCGGAGGAAGTCCGGCAGCTCGGGCAGCGGGGGCAGGTTCAGGATTCGGAACGACGTGGTGACCTCATCCGGAGCGGCGATCGACCACGACGCCCAGCGCTGCAGCACCTCGCGGGCCCGGCCGGCGTCCCAGATCATCATTCCGGCGTACGCGGTGTTGAAGTCGAACAGGTCGAACTCGAGGGCGGTCACCACGCCGAAGTTGCCGCCGCCGCCCCGCAGCGCCCAGAAGAGCTCGGCGTGGTGCTCGGCATCGGCGCGGACCAAGGTGCCGTCCGCGACGACGATCTCGACCGCGGTCAGGTGATTGGCGGCCAGACCGAACTTGCGGGCGTACCAGCCGGTGCCGCCGCCGAGCGAGTAGCCGGCGATACCGACGTTCGGCGACGAGCCGTGCAGGGTGGAGAGGCCCTCGGCCGCGGCCGCGTTGACCGCAGCCTCCCATTCGACGCCGCCGCCGACCCGGCAGGTGAGGGTGGCGCGGTCGACCGACACCTCGGTCAGGGCTGAGGTGCGGACCAGCACGACATCGGCCATCCCACGGGCGGCCAGCGGTGCGGAGTTGTGCCCGGTGCTCTGCGGGGCCACTCGGAGACCGACGGCGGCGGCGGCCCGGACGACCGCGGAGACCTCGGCGGCGTTCCGCGGCACAGCGACCGCGGCGGGCCGCTGGTCGGCCAGGTTCCACGGGATGCGGAACTCGTCGTAGCCCGGGTCGCCGGGCAGGTAGACGTTCCCTCCGCACAGGCCGCGCAGCGACTCGGCGGCGAGTGATCCGGTGAGCGCGGCCTCGGTGCCGGCGATCTCGGTGCTGGTGATGTCGATGGTCATGTGAGGAACTCCTGGTTGGAAGTGGATTCGGTGAGATCAGGTTGCGGCCGGCCACTTGGGACCGGGTTGGCTCCGACTTGAGGTCGCACTTGGGCCCGCGATACCTCCGCTCCCATTACTCTGCTGACGTGGAGGTCGCGGTCCTCGGTCCGGCGCAGGTTCACCGTGGTGCCGAACCGGTCGATCTCGGCACCCGCAAGCAGCGCGCGCTGCTGGCCGCGCTGGCCCTGTACGCGGGCCGCCCGGTGTCGGTGGACGCGATCGTCGACCTGCTCTGGGGTGACGAGGCGCCGCCGGCGGTCACCGGCACGCTGCAGGCCTACGTCGCCGGCTTGCGCAAAGCGCTGGAGCCCGACCGCGCGCCCCGAACGCCGGCCAGCATCCTGGTCACCGTGGGCGCCGGCTACGCCCTGCGGGTGGCGCCCGACCAATTGGACGTCGGCCGGTTCAGCCGGGCGGTGACCAGCCAGCATCAGCGGCTGGCGCCGGTCGCCGGACTGGTGCCTGATTCCGGTCGCACCGGGCTGGACCATGATCAGCTGACCGAGGCGGTGGGCCGCGTTGGACGCCGCGCTCGAACTGTGGCGGGGTCGAGCCTGATCCTCGAGCTCGACGACGCCGTCGACGCCGGGCCGAGCGAACCCGGCTCGGCGAGTTGCAGCTGATCGGGCTGGAGGACCGCGCGCTCGCCCGGCTCTGGCTCGGGGAGCAGGCCACGGTCGCGGCCGAGCTGGAGTCGCTCACCGCGGTCTATCCGCTGCGGGAGCGGCTGTGGGGACTTCGAGCCCTCGCCCTGGCTCGAGCCGGTCGCCAGGCTGACGCGCTGGAGGTGCTGCGCACCGTACGGGAGCTGCTCGACGACGAGCTCGGACTGGAGCCGAGCAGTGAGTTACGGGCACTGCAGACCGCGGTGCTGAGGCAGGAGGCGGTGCTCGAGTGGACGGTCGCCGCCCCGCAGCCGACCGCTCGATCGACGCCCCGAACCCGTCCCCGCCGCCAGCCGTCCGCTCCCCGGGCGCCGGGTTGGCCGATGGTCGGGCGTGATGATCAACTGGCTGCCCTTGTTGCGCTGCTCGACGTCGCCGAGTCGGGTCAGCGAGCATTGGCCAGCCTGGTGGGAGATCCCGGCATCGGTAAGTCCCGGCTGGCCGGCGAACTCTCGGCCATCGCCGAGGAGCGGGGGCTGCGAGTGGTCGTGGGTCGCTGTTCCCAGGACGACGGCGCGCCGCCGCTGTGGCCGTGGATCTCGGTGCTCGGCGAGCTCGATCATGATCTGCCGACGGCGCCAGACCAAGATCAGGTCTCCCAGTTCGCTGTCTGGGAAGGGATTGTGGCGACCATCCTGGAGACCTGCGATGACCAGCCGCTGCTGTTGATCTTGGACGATCTGCACTGGGCGGACGTGTCGTCACTCCGGGTGCTGCGGCTGCTGATCGAGAATGATCGGCCCCGATCCCTGATGGTGCTCAGCACCTGGCGGTCGCATCCGCCGCCGACGGGTGCCCTGGCTGACGTGGCCGAGATGCTGGCTCGGGCGCACGCCGTACGGATCGAACTCACCGGTCTCAGCGCCGACCAGGCGGCCGACGTGGTGGAGCGGCTCGTGACCTCGAGACCGACGGGTGCCGAAGCCGACGCACTGCTGCAGCGGACCGACGGCAATCCGTTCTTCCTGGTCGAGTACGCGCGGCTGGCCGCTGAGCGCGGTGACCTCGGCCGCCTGCTGGCCGAGGCGAACCCGCCGACCGCGGTACACGACGTACTCACCCGCCGGCTGGCCAGGCTGCCGGACTCGACCCGTGCGCTGCTCCGGCTGGCCTCGGTGATCGGCCGGCAGTTCGATCTCGCCGTCCTCGCCGCGAGTTCGGGCCTCGACGAGGATCCGGTGCTCGACGGGCTGGAACCGGCGCAGCAGGCCGGGCTGGTCCGCGAGGACGGCATCGACCGGTTCAGCTTCGCCCATGCACTCGTCCGGGACACGGCCTATACCGAGGTCTCGGAATCGCGCCGCGCCCGGCTGCACGCCCAGGTCGCCCAGGCCATGACCGGGCGGCCGGGGCGGGAGAGCGAGCTGGCGCTGCACTGGCTCGCGGCCGGTCCCGGGTATGCGGATCGCGCCTGGCGTGCCGCGGTCGTCGCGGCCGCCCAAGCCCGTCGGGTGCACGCCCACGAGCGTTCGGTCGAGCTGCTCGAGGCCGCCCTGGCGGCCATGGACGGCGATCCCGGTGCCGGCCCGCGGGAGCGCTACGACCTGCTGATGGATCTGGCCGACGGCCACCGGTGGACCGGGATGTGGCCGCAGCTGATCGAGGTCGTGGGCCGCGCGATCGACCTTGCCGAGAGCCTCGGCGATCCTGGGGCTGGTGGCCGGCGCCGCGACTGCGCCGACGGTCGGCGCCATCTGGCAGTCGGCGCCGCCGGGGCAGGTCAACGAACGGGTGGTGGCCGCGTTACGGAGCTGCCTGGAGCGGCTGCCGGCCCAGGATGGGATGGATCGCTGCCGGGTGATGCTCAGTCTGGCCAACGAGCTCTACTACGGGGCGACGCTGGCCGAGCGGATGGCCCTGGTCGAGGAGGCCCTGGCCATGGCGCAACGACTCGGCGACAAGGCGTTGCTGCTGCACGGCAACCTGGTTGGCTTCGCGGCGTTGTGGGTGAGTGCCACGGCCGAGCAGCGGCTGGCCCGGGTCACCGAGGCGATGGCGCTGGCCCGCGAACTCGGGCACGAGCAGTCCTACGTGGTAGCCGCCACGATGCGCACCGTGGTCGAGGCCGAGCTCGGCCTGATCGAGCGGATGTGGCAGTCGTGGGACCACGCCATGGCCGAGGCGGAGCGGCTGCACCTTCCCTACGGGCAACTGGTGCTGGAGAGCCTGGCCCTTCCGTGGCTGGCGATGGCCGGCGACTTCGACGCCGCCGAGGCGGCGTTGGTCAGGATCATCGCGCTCGACAACCGGATGTCGCTCGAACACTCCGGCGACGCGACCGCGGGCGCGCTGATCGGGCTCCGGATGTGGCAGGGCCGCGGTGACGAGGTCACGCCGGTGCTGACCCAGATGGAGGGCGGTCCGATGCCCGTGACCGCGATCATCATCGTCATGCTGTTGCGCTCGGGCCGAGCGGAGGAGGCCGCCGCCCACTATGCGACCCATCCGATCAACGTCACGGCCGACGACTGGTTCTCCACCCTCAACTGGGGCATGGCCGCCGAGGTGGCCCTGGTCATGGACGACCACCCGCTCGCGGCCGATGTCTACGCCCGACTCGCTCCCTACGCCGGTCACATCTGTGCGGCCGGTTCGAGCAACGCAGCCGGCCCGGTCGACGCCTTCTTGGCGCTGGCCGCGGCAGCCGTGGGGGAGCGGGCGCTGGCCACGACGCACGCCGACCGAGCCGACGAGTTGATGAAGCAGTGGCGGATCCCGGTCGCCGGGCAGTGGTTGCGCGGCTACCGGGACCGTTTCGGGTTCTAGGCAGGAGGGGAGTCCCTGGAAATCGCACTCGATTCGCCCTGAAATCGCTGATTGAAACGGTCGAATCGCCTGATCGGGTGCAATTTCCAGGGATCAGTCGCGGCCACGGCGGGCACGGGCTCGGTTTCCGCTCCATTGAGCGGGCGACCGACCGCGATGACCGCTTCAGGCGGCGTATCGAAACGTCCGTCGCTCGGTGCGTTGATAGCTGCCGCGAAACAGCCGGTAGACGACCCGATGCAGCAGCGGAGCCTCAGCCAGCCGTTGCTCGCGCACCGGCGTCGGCAGTTTGTCGAACATCCACGGAAGCATCTTCAGGATCAGCCTCGGCGGGATGGGCTGGCTCTTGAAGTACTCGTTCTCGACCTGCCGCCACTCCGCGTCGGTCATCACCCGCTGGATCAGGGTGATCGCGTCCGTCTCCTCGTGGGCCAGGTGCCGGGCCAGGCTCTCCCGGCCGGCCACCAGTCGCACCACCAAGGCGGCGCGGGCGTCGGCGTCCGGGCGTTCGGCCAGCCGGCTGAAACCGGCAGCGCAGGCCTGGAGGATCGGGTCGATCTGGCCGTGCTCAGCCTCCATCGCCTCAAGCAATGCTCGGCCCGCGCCGTCAGCCCGCGACATCAGCAGCGGCCAGAGTCCGGCGTCCTCGCCACTGTGGTGGTGGTGCAGAGCGGTGGCGAACAAGTCCCAGCGGGCCGCGAGGTCCCGCCAGGCCTTCCGGTCGTCGAGCGGGGTCGCCGGCGCCGCGGCGGCGAAAGCAGCCAGGTCACGCCGAAAGGCGTGATGCATCACGTACATCATGACCATGTCGACTGGTCCCTCCGGGGCGGCCGCCTGTCCGGGCAACAGAATCTGGGTCGGCCAGGCCCGGGTGGTCGGGGTTCTCGTCATCGAAGTCGTCCTCTCACATCGTCGGTGAGACCAGCATCGAAGAGGTGGCTTCGGTGCGACTTGGATGCGACTTGGGGTGCCGGAGATCGATCGGCAACGCCGGCGTCCCGGTAGGGTCAGCGATCGTGGCCCACCGTCCCCAGCCCGAGCAGCAGGCACCGCCGGTGCAGCGGTTGCGGGTGAAGTACGCCAAGCGTGGCCGGGCCCGGTTCACCAGCCATCGCGACTTCGGCCGGGCCTTCGAACGCGCGTTGCGACGGGCCGGTGTGCCGATGGCGTACTCGTCCGGCTTCTCGCCGCATCCCCGGATCTCGTACGCGAACGCTTCGCCGACCGGTGCGGCAAGCGAGGCTGAGTACCTCGAGATCGGGCTGGCCGAGAGGTGTGAACCCGAGCGGGTGCGGGCCGCCCTCGACGCCGCACTGCCGCCGGGCCTGGACATCGTCGAGGTGGTCGGTGCGCCTCCGGGTGCGCTGGCCGATCTGCTGACCGGCTCGCGCTGGCACGTCGCACGTGGTCGGCGTGGACCCCGGCGTGCTGCAGCGTGCGGTTGCGGCCTTTCTGGCCGAGAACGCCGTGCCGGTGGAACGGATGACCAAGAACGGGATGCGCGGATTCGACGCGCGGGGAGCGGTCGTGTCGATCGAGACCGAACCGAGCGGGCTCGTTATGACCCTCGCCCACCAGGTGCCGCTGGTTCGACCGGACGACGTCCTGAGCGCCTTGCACGCGTTGACGCCGGAGTTCGATCCGGTCGAGATCCCGATTCTGACGCGCCTCACCCAGGGCCGGTTGGACCTCGAAACCGGCGACATCGCGGAGCCCTGAGGACTTGGCGAGTTGATACGCGTGTGACTTGTGGGATACTGAAGGCGGTTCGGATCCCCATTTGGTCCGGGCCACGATCTGGTGGACGGCTATCTCTCCACCGCGACGAGCGGGCTGTTCGAGTGTGACGACAGCATCGTTTGACCGCGGGAGCGTCGACTCCATCGCATCGGTCCATGAACTTCCGCAGCCCGGCCGCGCGCCGGAGCGCGAAACGAGTATTGCGCGTGTAAGCGCCGTAGAGGAGTCCGGATGCTCGATAACGAGCCCGACAACCACACCCAGGAATCACCCGAGCAGCCAGTCGCTCCGGTCGTCCGCCGCCGGCGGGCAGCCAGCCGACCAGCAGGTCCGCCGTCGTCCGCGCCCGATGCGCCACCGATCGAGCACACCGCGCCCGTCGAGGTGCCCGCTCCGGTCGCATCGGCCGAGCCGACCATCGAGGCAGCGGTCGAGGAGACACCGGTTGCGGACGCAGCGGTCGAGCCGACCCTGCCGGTGAAGAAGGCGGTCAAGAAAGCCGCCGCGAAACGCCCGGCGAAGAAGGCGGCCGCCGCGAAGACAGCTGAATCGGCCGATGCTGCCGCAGCCAAGCCGCCCCGGAAGCGGGCCGCCAAGAAGGTCGCTCCCGTCGCCCCGGAACCCGCCGACGAGGACCGGTCCGATGTTGCCGTCGCCCTGGAGGAGTTGACGGAGACCGTGGCCGAGCACTCCGAGCCTGCTTCGAGTCGAGGAGTCCGCCGCTCCAGAGCTGCCCGAGCCTGAGCTACCTGAGGCCGAAGTCATTGCGGTAGCCGAGCCGGAGACGGACGCTGAAGTTACGGCCGAAGCCGAGGCCACGGTCACAGTCGAGCCCCAGCCCGATCAAGCTGAGCCGTCGACGGCCGAGACGACCGAAGATCCCGAAGCCGAGGCCGAAACCGGCGAAGGTGATTCTCGCCGACGTCGCCGTCGTCGCGGGGGCCGCCGCCGCCGTCGCGGAGGCTCGGATGACGACTCAGGGGCGAGCGAGGCCAGCGACGACGAGGCGGCCACACCCGCCGCCGCGAGCGACGACGAGACCGACCAGCCGGTCGTCGAGGACGAGTCCGACAGCGACAGCGAAGGTGATGGCGACGGCGACGGTCAGCGCCGCCGCCGCCGGCGCCGCCGCCGGAAGGGCGAGGAAGCCGTGTCCGCGCCCGACGATCCGACCGAGGTCGTGGTCCGCGTCCGTGAGCCGCGTCGGCAGCAGCAGAAGTCGAGCAACGAGGTCACCGGGATCGACGGGTCGACCCGGATGGAGGCCAAGCGTCAGCGACGCCGGGAAGGGCGAGAGGCCGGACGCCGGCGAGCGCCCATCCTCAGCGAAGCCGAGTTCCTGGCCCGCCGGGAGTCCGTCGTCCGGAAGATGATTGTCCGGCAGCAGGAGGATCTCGCTCAGATCGCCGTGCTCGAGGACGACATCCTGGTCGAGCACTATGTCGACCGCGACTCGGCCACTTCCTTGATCGGCAACGTCTATCTCGGCCGCGTACAGAACGTGCTGCCCTCGATGGAGGCCGCCTTCATCGACATCGGTCGCGGTCGCAACGCCGTGCTCTACGCCGGCGAGGTCGACTGGGACTCCTTCGGCGCCGAGGGCCAGAACCGCAAGGTCGAGAAGGTGCTGAAGTCCGGCCAGACGATCCTGGTCCAGGTGACCAAGGACCCGGTCGGGGCCAAGGGCGCCCGCCTGACCAACCACGTCTCGATCCCGGGTCGCTACATCGTCTACGCACCGGGCGGCCATCTCTCCGGCATCTCCCGCAAGCTGCCCGACATCGAGCGCCGCCGGCTGAAGGACATCTTGTCCGATCTGGTCGGCGAATCAGCCAGCGTGATCGTCCGCACCGCAGCCGAAGGTGCCAGTGAGGAGGAGCTGGTCCGCGACGTCAACCGGCTCAAGGCCCAGTGGGAGGACATCGAGAAGAAGGTCAAGGCCGGGCAGGCGCCACAGCTGCTCTACGGCGAACCGGACCTCACCGTGCGCATCGTCCGCGACCTGTTCACCGAGGACTTCTCGGAGTTGATCATTCAGGGCAATGGCAGCTTGACCGACGCGTACGACGCCGTCGAGGCCTACGTCAACCATGTGGCTCCGCACCTCAAGGATCGCCTGCGCCGTTGGGATGGCAGCCGACGGGCGTGATCTCTTCGGCGAGTACCGGCTGGACGAGCAGATCGCCAAAGGCCTGGAACGCAAGGTCTTCCTGCCCTCCGGTGGTTCCTTGATCATCGATCGCACCGAGGCCATGACGGTGATCGACGTGAACACCGGGAAGTTCACCGGGGCCGGTGGCAACCTGGAAGCGACGGTGACCAGCAACAACCTGGAGGCGGCCGAGGAGATCGTCCGCCAGCTCCGGCTGCGCGACATCGGCGGCATCATCGTGATCGACTTCATCGACATGGTGCTGCCCAACAACCGCGAACTGCTGTTGCGCCGGCTGGTCGAGGGCCTCGGCCGGGACCGCACGCGGCACCAGGTGGCCGAGATCACCAGCCTCGGCCTGGTGCAGATGACCCGCAAGAAGATCGGTGCCGGGCTGCTGGAGGCGTTCAGCACCGAGTGCCCGCACTGCCACGGCCGCGGCGTCGAGTTGCACGACATGCCCGTCGACTCGCAGAAGCAGGCCGACGGCGGTACCCGCGAACCGCGCCCGCGGGATCGGCGCGGATCCGGATCGGTGGTGGCGGCAAGCCGTCCGACGCCGCGAAGTCTGCGGAGCCCCAGGGTGAGCGGCCGACCGAGGCCGACAAGCCCGTCCGTAACCGCCGCGGTGGACGGAGCCGGCGTGCGAGCGATGGCGGCGAGGGCCGCGACCAGGCTGCCGACTCCGGCGCGGAGCCGGAGTCCCAGCCCGGACCGCAGTCCGAGCCGCAATCCGAACTGCAGCCCATCAGCTGAGCGCGTGGCGGCTCCTGGTGAGCCGTTTGCGCGCACAACGGACCAAACATCCCCGATTCGTCCTGATATCGGGGCTGTTTGCGCGCACAATCGCCCAGATGTCCGTCCGGGCATACTGACCAGGTGACTTCGGAGTCCAGCCAGCCGACCCCGGCGAACCCACTGGTCGTGGCGATCATCGGTGCCGGCCCGTCCGGCATCTACGCCGCCGAGGCGCTGAGTCAGCAGGTGGACGTGCCCGTCCGGGTGGCCGTGATCGATCGGCTGCCGGTGCCGTTCGGTCTGGTCCGGTACGGGGTCGCGCCCGATCACCACTCGATCCGCTCGATCCGCAACACCTTGGAACGGACGCTGGAGAAGTCGGACGTCCGCTTCTTCGGCAACGTGACCATCGGCACCGACATCTCCGTCGATGAGCTCCGGAACGCCGTCGACGCGGTCATCTACGCCTACGGTGCCGGTAGCGACAAGCGGCTGGAGATCTCCGGTGAGGATCTGCCCGGCAGCATCGCGGCACCCGAATTCGTCGCCTGGTACTGCGGCCATCCCGACGTCCACCCCGACATCGACGCCGCAGCCACCGGTGATCATCTGACCGCCGCCGGAATCGACCGGCTGCTCGTGACGTCGACGAGCGCCGTCGTCGTCGGCGTCGGCAACGTGGCGCTCGACGTCGCGCGGGTGCTGATCAAGTCCGCGGATCAGCTCGACGACACCGACATGGCCGACGAGGTGCTGGAATCCCTTGCCCACAAGCAGATCACCGACGTGCACGTCCTCGGTCGGCGCGGTCCCGCGTACACCTCCTTCACCACCAAGGAACTCCGCGAGCTGGGTCAGCTGCCCGGTGTCGACGTGATCGTGGACCCGGGGGACCTCGAGCTCGACGACTCCAGCCAGGCCGTGGTCGAGCGGAACAAGATCGCGGCGCGCAATCTCGCCGTACTGAAGGAGTGGGCCGGCCGGACGCCGACCGGAGCCGCCGGCCGAATCCACTTCCACTTCTGGACCAGGCCGATCAAGATCATCGGCAGCGACCGGGTCGCCGCTGTCGAGGTCGAACGCACCATGATCAACTCCGACGGGTACGTGGTCGGCGCCGGTCCGACGAGCACCATCACGGCCCAGTTGATCATCCGCTCGGTGGGCTATCGAGGGGTGCTGCTGTCCGGCGTGCCGTTCGACGAGAGCACCGGGCGGGTGCCGCACGCCGAGGGCCGGGTGATCCGGGACGGCGACTTCTCGGCCGACGAGTACGTCACGGGCTGGATCAAGCGAGGTCCGACCGGGGTGATCGGCACCAACAAGTCCGATGCGGTGGAGACCGTCAACTCGTTGTTGGCCGATGTGCACGACGGCGCCGTCCAAGCCCACGGCCGCAGTGATCACCTTGATCGACTGCTGGCCGGCCGCGGCATCCAGGCACTCGACATGCCGGCCTGGCACCGGATCGACGCGGCTGAGATCGAGCTCGGCTCCACTCACGGCCGGGTGCGCACGACTCTGGCCCACCGACACGACCTGCTCGCCGCGGCCGAGGACGGCGGTTCCGGACCCGCCGATCAGTGATCATCTGGACTCCGGCCGGGGGGCAGTTTGTCCGGTTCAGGTACGTAGATCAGGGGATGGCTGCACATTAGGCTGTTGGGGTCCAGCCAGGGGGATGAGCGCATTGTGACCGGAGCGACCTCGATGATCGCCCGACAGGCCGAACTCGACCGTGCTCTGCACAGCCTGCGATTCTCCGGGGGCGTGATGATCACCGGCGCGGCCGGGCTGGGGAAGACGATGCTGGCCGCCACCGTCGCCGAGCGGCTCAGCAACCCGCCGGTCGCCTGGGTGGTGGCCACGGCCGCCAGCCGGACCACCCCGCTCGGCGCGCTCGGCGGCCTGCTGCCGCCGGACCTGGCGACCATCCATCCGGCGCTGGTCGCGCAGCACGTGAGCACCCGGCTCCGCGAGCTCAGCCGGGCCGACCAACGCAGCAACGTGCCCCCGGTGCTGGTGGTGGACGACACCCAGTTGCTCGATGCCCAGTCGTCCGCGGTCCTGCTGTCACTCGTCACGGCCAAGTCGCTGCGGCTGCTCGCCACCATGCGGGTCGGCGGCACGCCGTCTGACGCGGTGACCGCTCTGTGGAAGGAGGGCTTGGTCGATCGGCTGGACCTGGAGCCCCTCGATCGCGCGGCCAGCAAGCGCCTGCTGGAGGCTCAGCTCAACGGACCGGTGGCCACCGGAACGCTCGAGACGCTCTGGCAGAGCAGCAACGGCAATCCCTTCTATCTCAGCGAGTTGGCCCGGTTCGGTGCTGATCATGGTCAGCTGGAACTCAAGTCGGGCGTCTGGTGGTGGATCGGCGGATCGGAGATGCCGCCGCGGCTCAGTGAGCTGCTGCAACGCCGGATCGACGCCCTGCCGGAGGACGCCCGGGAGGCGGTCGACGTTCTCGCGCTGGGTGAGCCGCTGCCGTACGAGACCCTCGCGTCGGTGGTCAGCGAGGACGCGATCATGGCGCTGGACCGGAGTCAGATCGTCACCAGCGACGAGCAGGACGGGGTGCTGCGGCTGCGCTTCTCCCACCCGCTGCTGCACACCGTGGCCGAGCGACAGCTCAGCGCCACCCGTCGTCGCGCCCTGTCCCGTCGACTGCGCGAGGCGCCGGCCGACCACGTCGACATCGTCCGCCGGGCCACCTGGGAGGACGCCGGCGGTGGCGCGCCGAACGTCGAGCTGATGCTGGCCGCCGCTGATGCCGTCCTGATGAACGATCCGGCTGCCGCCTTGCGGCTCGCGCGGCGGGCCCAGCAGGCCCGGAACAGCGTGCTGGCGGCCAAGACCGTGGCGGCCGCCCACTGCGAGCTCGGCCGGCCGGATCTGGCCCGTGGTGTGTTGGACGCGGCCATCGGGCTCATCACCAGCGACGACGACCGGCTGACCTACGCCGCCGAGGACCTCAGCCTGGCGTTGTGGGGCGAGCGCGATCCACAGCGCGCCTGGGCGATCGTCGACCGGCTGCGCTCCGAGCTGCCCGGCGTCGGACAACGCCGTGCTCGGGGCGGAAGCCGTCGTCCGGCTGTTCACCGGGGGGTGCGTCGAGGTGATCGGCTTGGCGCGGCAGATCCTCGACAGCGAGCCCGATCCCAGCTCGCGGATCCGCGCGCTGACCTGCCTGACCGGGGCCCTGGCCTTCGCCGATCGCGGCCCTGAGGCGATCGCTGCCGGACAGCAGTTGCTCGATGCACTCGCGGAGACGCGCGTCTCGGCGACCCGGACCGGGTTGGCGTACGCGCTGGTCGCGGCGACCGGAGTTTTCTACGGCGTCGAGTACCAGCTGCCGCGACCGGTGGGTACCTCCGGCCGCTGGCCCGGCGAGCCCGAGCAGCTGAAGGGGCCGACCGTCATTTCCGCGGCCGGCGGCCCCGACGGCGAGCTGGATTCGTCGACCGATCTCGGTTGGCCCTTCCTCGTCGGCCTCCGGCGGCATTTCCTCGGTGACCTGGAAGGTGCGGTGGCGCCGCTGCGCGAGGCCTATGTGCAGCAGCAGTCCGGGACCGGGCTGTTCCGGTCCGAGGCCACGGCGGAACTGGTGATCGTGCTGGCCGAACTGGGTCAGTACGACGAGGCGGCCACGATCATGCGGGACCATCCACCGGACGCGATCGCGATCATTCCCGGTCTGGCGGCCTGGGCCCAGTCGGCCGTCGACGCAGCCGCCGGGCACCACTCGCGCGCCACCGAACTGGCGATCGACGCGGCGCGCACCGCCGCCGCCACCGGTGCGGCCGCGATGGCGATGAACTTCCTCACCGACGCCGCCCGCTACGGCGACGCGCGGCAGGCCGCCGCGGTGCTGCCCAGCCTGGGGCTGCCGCTGGACACCGACCTGCAGCGGGTCCGGGCGGCGGATGTGCTGGCCCGGGCGCGGCGCGACCCGCAGGTTCTGCTCGATGCGGCCGAGGCCCAGCTCGCGGCCGGCTTCAATCGGCACGCCTGGGAGCTGGCCGAGCTGGCCCGAGCCGCCGACAGCCAGGGCGCCTTCGGGCGGCGTATCGCCGCGGTCGGCCGGCAGTCGAAGGAACGTCTGGGCGCCGCCCCAGGATCGGCGGCCGCGCTGGCACCGAGCCCGCTGACCCAACGGGAGACCGAGGTCGCCCGGCTCGCCGGTCGGGGTCTGTCTGACCGGGAGATTGCCGACGATCTCGTGCTGTCGATCCGCACCGTGCAGAGCCACCTCGCCTCGGCCTACCGCAAGCTCGGCATCACCTCGCGCAACGAACTCGGCAGCCTGCTGCCCTGACCCAGAAGTGACCGAGGCCTCAGCCCGCCGGGGCGACCAGTTTGGTCAGCAGGATGCTCAGCGTGCGTTCGGGATTCTCGGTCATCCCGGCGTGCACCGGAGAGGGCTGGACCACGGTGCTGCGCGGCGCGGTCAGCATCCCGAAGCGGGTGGCCAGCCCGCTGTTCTCCCGGGCGGAGCCGTGTTCGTGCCGGCACGCGGTGACCACCGCCTCGGCGGAGGTGAGGACCGCGTCGAGATCGACGTCCTGGGCCAGCGCGCGCAGCCGCACGTCGTCGACCACCACGGACGCGTGCAGGTAGTTGAGTTCCTGGCAGTAGAGGATCACGCCGATATTGATGAACTCACCGCGGTCGACCCGGGGCACGGCCCGCAAAACCGCGTACTGGAAGGCATGGACACTCACCGCAGCCACCGATCGGCCGCGGCGAGCCGGGTCAGCAGGTAGTCGACGTAGGCGCTCCGGGCGGCCGCGGCATCGGCGGGTGCGTTGGGATCGGGGCGCGTGGGGTCGGGCAGCAACCACGAGTCCGGGACCAGTTCGACCACCGACTCCAGCACGTCGGCCGTGACCTGGGGAGCGAGTTGATCATGGACGGCACGCGGTCGGCCGATGCCGGCCAGCACGTGGTCCTGGTAGTTGTACGCCGACGCGGCGAAGGCCTCCGGCGATCCCCAGGCGTGATGGAACCGAAGGCAGGCGCCGTGGTCGATCGCGTACAGATTGCGGTGCCAGATCAGCAGATTGGTGTTCCGTGCACTGCGGTCGACATTGGCCACGAACGCGTCCAGCCAGACGATCCGGGCGGCGTCCTCGGCCATCAGTTCGAAGGTGCGGTCGTAACCGACCGATCCGGGCAGGAAATCGCTCGCGAGGTTGAGCCCGGCGCTCGCCGAGAGCAGCGCCTGCACTTCCTGATCCGGCTCGCGGCGGCCGATTTCGGCATCGAGCTCGATCAGCGCCAGTTCCGGAACCAGGATGTCGAGCCGCCGGGCGAGCTCCCCGACCACGATCTCGGCCACCAGTGCCTTCGGGCCCTGACCAGCTCCGGTGAACTTGACCACGTAGGTGCCGTCGTCGTCGGCCTCCATCAGTCCCGGGAGCGAGCCGCCTTCGCGCAGCGGCGTGAGGTAGGCGGTGGCCGCGATCCGGGGAAGCACGCGTTCATTATTGGGGCGAATGGCCGTGGCCGCTCGCTGCGGCCAATTTCTGCGTGTCGAGTATCAGGTGCGGTGATAGGACGCGATGACTACGCCCTTGGAAGTGGTCAGGCTGTCCACCAGTTCCAGCTTCAACTCCGTTGCGTCTTCGAAGAGCCGCCGTCCCTGCCCGAGGACGAGCGGATGGATCAGCAGCGTGAGCCCGTCGACCAGGTCGGCCGCCAGCAGCGAGCGGAGCAGTCGAGCACTGCCGACAATGCCGAGGTCCGGCCCTGACCCGGCCTTGAGTTCCGCCACCGTCTCGGCTGGGTCGCCGGGCAGCACCGTGGAGTTCTGCCAGGGCAGCGGGTCGGTCAGGGTGCTTGACACCACGTACTTCTGCACCTGGTTGAGGTGACCCGTGAACGGATTGTCCGTCTGGTGGGGCCAGTAGCCGGCGAAGTCCTCATAGGTGCGCCGACCGAAGAGCATCGCTGAGGTGCCGCCCATGCCCTCGCCCATCTTCTGCATCATCACGTCGTCGCCGTACGGGACCGCCCAACCGCCGCGATCGAACCCGTCACGGGTGTCCTCGTCACTGCGTCCGGGCGCCTGGATCACTCCGTCGAGAGCTGATACTCATGGTGGCGTTGATCGTGGCCATAGCGCGCTCCTTCCGAGAGTTTCGGCCGACATTACGCCGGCGGCCGGGCGGTTTGACCGGGCCGGACCGGCCCGCGTAACCTAGACCCTCGGTGCGCGCTTCGGCGTGCACCTGTTGTGTGCACGTTGACCATTCGCGGCACACGATCAACCGACATCGAAGAGAGTAGGTCAGGCGTGTACGCGATCGTGCGTAGTGGCGGCCGCCAGCACAAGGTCGCCGTCGGCGACGTCCTCGAGATCGACCGCGTCGACGACGTGGCGGGTTCGACCGTGAATCTGACCCCGCTGTTGCTGGTCGACGGCGATACGGTGACCGCTGACTCGGCCGCACTCGGCTCGGTTTCGGTGACCGCAGAGGTCCTGGCCGAGACCAAAGGCCCGAAGATCCACATCCTGAAGTACAAGAACAAGACCGGCTACCGCAAGCGCCAGGGGCACCGTCAGAAGTACACCCAGGTCAAGGTCACCGGGATCGAGAGCTGAGGTAGCGACATGGCACACAAGAAGGGCGCATCCTCGACCCGCAACGGTCGGGACTCCAATGCCCAACGGCTCGGCGTGAAGCGCTTCGGCGGCCAGTTGGTCAACGCCGGCGAGATCATCGTCCGGCAGCGCGGCACCCACTTCCACCCGGGCGACGGCGTCGGCCGGGGCGGCGACGACACGCTCTTCGCGCTGGTCGGCGGCCACGTCGAGTTCGGCACCAAGCGCGGCCGGCGCGTCGTCAACATCACTCCGGCCTCCGAGACTCCCGCCTCGGTCTGACCGCGCACCACACTTCAACACGAGGGTGACTCCATTGCGGAGTCACCCTCGTGGTTTCCAGGTGGCTGGGGTCGGTTTCCCATGTATACGTGGGACCGGCACTGTACCCAGGAAACATCCTGGGTACAGCGACAGGAAACTGGGTAAAGCGACGCTTCGCGATCGCGCTGGCACGCCGATATTGGTCGGGCTTCACCGGCCTGCGCCGGTAGGCTCGGCGGGTCATGGCTATTCCCTCCTTCGTCGATCGCGTCACTCTGCACACCTACGGGGGCAACGGCGGCAACGGCTGCGCATCGGTGCACCGGGAGAAGTTCAAGCCGCTCGGCGGGCCGGACGGTGGCAACGGCGGCAGTGGCGGTTCGGTGATCCTGCGCGTCGATCCCTCGCTCACGACGCTGGTCGACTACCACCGCCAGTCGCACCGGCGGGCCGGCAACGGACAGCCGGGCAAGGGCGACCACAACAACGGTGCGACCGGGGAAGACATCGTGCTCGCGGTGCCGGACGGCACGGTCGTCACCGATGCCGATTCCGGTGAGGTTCTGGCCGACCTGACCGGTGAGGGCGCCGAAATCGTCGTCGCGCAGGGCGGTCGCGGCGGTCTCGGCAATGCCGCACTCGCCTCGGCCAGCCGCAAGGCACCGGGATTCGCGCTCCTCGGCGAGGAGGGCGAGACCCGGTCGGTCACTCTCGAGCTCAAGGTGGTCGCCGATGTCGGCCTGGTCGGCTTCCCCAGCGCCGGCAAGTCGTCGCTGATCGCGGCCATCTCGCGCGCCCGGCCGAAGATCGCCGACTACCCGTTCACCACCCTGATCCCCAATCTGGGCGTCGTGGTGGCCGGTGACGTCACCTACACCGTGGCCGACGTCCCGGGTCTGATCGAGGGGGCGAGCGAGGGACGCGGCCTCGGCTTCGACTTCCTCCGCCACATCGAACGCTGCGCCGCGTTGGTGCACGTCATCGACTGCGCGACGTTCGATCCGGGCCGCGACCCGATGACCGACCTCGACGTGATCGAGGCCGAGCTGGTCGCGCACGGCGGCCTGGAGGATCGGCCGCGGCTGGTCGCCCTGAACAAGGTCGACGTCCCGGATGCGGCCGAGCTGGCCGACCTGGTGGCGGGTGATCTGCGCGCCCGAGGCTTGAAGGTCTTCGAGATCTCGACCAAGACCGGTCACGGTCTGCAGGCCCTGACCTTCGCGATGGCCGAGCTGGTCGTCGCCCGTCGGGCCAGCGCGCCGCCTCCCGCGCCGGCCCGGATCGTGATCCGCCCGCGCCCGGTCGGGCATCAGGCCGAGTTCGCCATCAGCCGCGAGGACGAGCTGTGGCGGGTGCGCGGCGAGAAGCCGGAGCGCTGGGTACGCCAGACCGACTTCGGCAACGCCGAGGCGGTCGGCTACCTCGCTGATCGGCTCAACCGGATCGGGATCGAGGATCGGCTGCTGGAACTCGGGGCCCGAGCCGGCGACGGGGTGGCCATCGGTGGAGCGGACGCGGTGGTCTTCGACTTCGCTCCGCAGATCGACATCGGCGCCGAGATTCTCAGCCGGCGCGGCGAGGACCAGCGGTTCGCCGAGGAGCGGCCCGCTGCCCAGCGTCGCCGGGAGAAGGACCGGCAGTATCACGACGACGTCGACGAGGAGATCAATCCGAGCGGCTCCGGGCTGCCGAATGCGTGAGCAGATCACGCACGCTCGCCGCGTGGTGGTCAAGGTCGGCTCGTCGTCGCTGACCACCACCGAGGGTGGCATCGACCCCGACCGGATCGGCCGGCTGGTCGAGGCCCTGGCCAGGGCTCGGCTGGCCGACCGGGAGATCGTGCTCGTGTCCTCCGGCGCGATCGCGGCGGGACTCGCGCCGCTCGGGCTGCGCACCCGGCCGCGCGATCTGGCCACCCAGCAGGCAGCCGCGTCGGTCGGTCAGGGCCTGCTGATGGGTTACTACACCCAACTCTTCGCCGAGCACGGTCTCGGGGTCGGCCAGATCCTGCTGACGGTCGACGACGTCACCCGGCAGGGGCACTACCGCAACGCCTATCGCACCTTCGGCCGACTGCTGGAGCTCGGGGTGGTGCCGATCGTCAACGAGAACGACACGGTAGCCACTCAGGAGATCCGGTTCGGCGACAACGACCGGCTGGCGGCACTGGTCGCGCACCTTGTCCACGCCGACGCGCTGATCTTGCTCAGCGACGTGGATGCCCTCTACTCCGAGAAGCCGTCCAGGCCGACCGCGGTCAAGATCACCGACGTGCACGGTGACGATGATCTTGCTCGACGTCGACTTCGCCGTACGCGGCAGTGCGATCGGCACCGGGGGCATGATCACCAAGATCGATGCCGCTCGGATCGCCACCTCAGCAGGGATCCCGGTCGTGCTCACCGCTGCTGATCATGCTCGGGCTGCGCTCTCCGGCGAAGCCGGTCGGCACGCTCTTCCACCCCACCGGGCGGCGACGACCGACCCGGCTGCTCTGGCTGCGGCACGTCAGCGATGCGCGGGGGACGCTGGTGCTCGACGCCGGCGCGGTCCGCGCGGTCACCGAGCGCAACGCCTCCTTGCTGCCGGCCGGGGTCACTGCGGTGATCGGGCAGTTCGCGGCCGGTGAACCGGTCAATCTGGCCGGTCCGGACGGGCAGGTCGTGGCCCGTGGACTGGTCAACTACGACGCCGACGAACTGCCGGCCCTGCTCGGTCGCAGCACCCGCGAGTTGTCCGCCGAACTCGGGGCCGGCTACGACCGGACGGTGGTGCACCGTGATGCCCTGGTGGTCATCGAGCAGTGCCGACCTCACCGGATAGTCGGTTTGACGGCGCGCAGATTGCGCTATCACAACAGTCGGCGCTTTCAGCATGCTCTTGGGATAGTGTCAGGTTTCGACCGTCCGATCGCTAACGCGCGACGCGACCCAGCAGATGCTCGACCAGCGACGCGCGTTGCCCGCAAGATTTGAGGTATATGCGTTGAAATTCCCCAATTCGTTCAAGAAGTCGCTGGCGGTGCTCGCCTCGGCCGCCCTTGCCGTGTCGCTGGCGTCCTGCGCCAAGAGTGAGCGCGCCCCGGAGGGCACGACCAGCGGCGCGACGAAGCCACGTTCGTCTTCGCTGCGTCGTCCGACCCGGTGATGCTCGATCCGGCGATGGCGAGCGACGGCGAGACGTTCCGGCCGGCCCGGCAGATGTTCGAGGGCCTGGTCAGCACCAAGCCCGGCACCACCGACACCGAGCCGCTTGCTGGCCACCAAGTGGGAGACGTCCAAGGACGGCCTCAGCTATACGTTCACGCTGCGTGACGGGGTCAAGTTCCACGACGGGACCGACTTCAACGGCGCCGCGGTCTGCTACAACTTCGACCGCTGGTACAACTGGACCGGCGTCAACCAGAGCCAGAACATCAGCTACTACTACACGAGCCTGTTCAAGGGTTTCAAGACCGGCAAGACCGGCGGCATCTACGACAGTTGCTCGGCGCCCAGCGCCAACCAGGCCGTGATCAAGCTGAAGAAGCCGTTCGCCGCGTTCGTCCAGGCGATGACCCTGCCGTCGTTCTCGATGCAGAGCCCGGACGCGCTGAAGAAGTACAACGCCGACAAGACCGAGGGCACCGAGACGGACCCGCGCTTCTCCGAGTACGCGACGGCGCACCCGACCGGCACCGGACCGTTCATCTTCGACAAGTGGGATCGCGGCCAGCAGCTCACCCTGAAGCGCAACGACAACTACTGGGGTGACAAGGCCAAGGTCAGCACGGTGATCATCAAGACGATCTCCGACCCGAAGGCTCGGACCCAGGAACTGCAGGCCGGCAACATCGACGGGTACGACCTGGTCGGGCCGGCTGACGTGCAGCCGCTGAAGGACGCCGGCTTCCAGATCGTCAACCGCCCGGCGTTCAACATCTTGTACCTCGGGATGAATCAGAAGAACAAGGCGCTCGCCGACCCGAAGGTGCGGCAGGCCATCACCTACGCGATCGACCGGGCCGGCGTGGTGAAGTCCACGCTGCCGGAAGGTTCGGTCCCGGCCAAGGAGTTCATGCCGAACTCGGTCGAGGGCTACAACGACTCAGTGACCGAGTATCCGTACGACCTGCAGAAGGCCAAGGACCTGCTCAAGGAGGCCGGGCAGGAGAACCTGACGCTCAAGTTCGCCTACCCGACCGGCGTTTCGCGACCGTACATGCCGGCTCCGGAGGACACCTTCCAGGTGATCAAGACCCAATTGGAGAAGGCCGGGATCAAGATCACGCCGGTGGCGGCCAAGTGGAGCCCGGACTACCTGGACATGATTCAAGGTGACGAGGGCGTCGACAAGCACGACATCCACCTGCTCGGCTGGACCGGCGACTACAACGATCCGGACAACTTCCTGGGCGTCTTCTTCGGTCGCAAGTCCGCGGAATGGGGCTTCGACAACCCGAAGCTGTTCAAGGATCTGGCCGACGCCCGTGAGTTGCCGACGCGTGACGAGCAGATCCCCGTGTACAAGGAGATCAACGCCGAGATCGCCGACTACGCTCCCGGGGTCCCGCTGGCCCATCCGGCGCCGTCTCTGGCCTTCGCCAAGGGTGTCCAGGGCTACGTCGCGAGCCCGGTGCAAGATGAGGTGTGGAACAACGTCACCGTGACCGGCTGAGATGCTGAGGTTCGTCATCCGGCGCCTGCTGTTGCTGGTGCCGGTACTGGTGGGCCTCAGCGTGCTGTTGTTCATCTGGGTGCGCGCGCTGCCGGGAGATCCGGCGCGCGCGCTCCTGGGTGAGAAGGCCACGCCGGAGTTGATCGCCGCAGTCAATGCGACGTACGGCTTCGACAAACCACTGGTGCAGCAGTACCTGACCTATACCAGCCGGTTGATCCGTGGTGATTTCGGTTCGTCACCGCGGACCGGGCTCCCGGTCCTGGAGACGTTCCAGGAGCGCTTTCCCGCCACGGTGGAACTCGCCATCTCGGCCTTGCTCTTCGCCATCGTGCTGGGTATCCCGATCGGCTACCTGGCGGCCAAGCGGGCCGGCGGCTGGGTGGATCGGACGTTCGTCGCCACCTCGCTGCTCGGCGTCGTGGTGCCGGTGTTCGTGCTGGCCTATCTGCTCAAGATCGTCTTCGCGGTCGGCCTGCCCGGTCCGCTGCACGTGCTGGCCGTCCTGCCGTCGTCGGGCCGGCAGGATCCGCGGATCGACGCGACCCACATCACCAACTTCTATGTGCTGGACGGACTGCTCACCCGGGAGTGGGACGCGGCCTGGGATGCGATCCTCCATCTCATCCTGCCGGCCATCGCCCTCGGCTGTATCCCGCTCGCGATCATCGTCCGGATGACCCGGGCCTCGGTGATCGACGTGCTGAACGAGGACTACGTCCGCACCGCGCAGGCCAAGGGGCTCTCGCAGTCCATGATCACCCGCCGGCACGTGCTGCGCAATGCCATGTTGCCGGTGACCACCACGATCGGCCTGATGACCGGAGCGCTGCTCGCCGGAGCCGTGCTCACCGAATCGGTGTTCGCCTTCAACGGCATCGGATCCTACCTGTTCGACGCCATCAGCAGCCTCGACTTCGTCGTGCTGCAAGGCTTCATCCTGTTCATCGCCGTGATCTACGCCGTGGTCAACCTGATCGTCGACCTGCTCTACGGCGTCATCGATCCCAGATGAGGCTGCAGAGGCTGTCGCGCTCGCGCATGAGCGCTGGTTCCAGGCGGTCGCTCTTCGCGGGACGAAAAGCGTTCTCGCGCGTCAGTCCTATGACTGCCGAGTCTTGAGGCCGGCGTCTCTCGGCCCTGATGACCGATTCGCTCGCGCGACGAGCGGGGCACCAGCCTGTGGCAGGGGGCCTTCCAGCGCCTGCGGCGCAACCCGTCGGCGATCAGCGGCGCGATCATCGTGGCCGCGTTCATCCTGGTGGCGGTCTTCGCCCCGTTGATCGCCCCGTACGAGCCGGCCACGAGCGAGTGGATCGACCAGGTGACGCCCAGCAGCGTGCCCGGGCCATCACCCGGACACCTGCTCGGCCTCGACCCCTTCGGCTCCGACCTGTTCACCCAACTGGTCTACGGCGCCCGGCAGTCCTTGATCATCGGAGTCGTCTCGACCTGCCTCGGCCTGATCGGAGGTGCGATCCTCGGCATCGTCGCCGGCGGCATCGGGGGCAAGGTGGACACGCTCGTGATGCGCTTCGTCGACATCCTGCTGTCGATCCCCTCATTGCTGCTGGCGGTCAGCGTGGCCGCGGTGATCGGGCAGCGGCCGATCTCGATCATGATCGCCGTCGCCGCGGCCCAGGTGCCGATCTTCGCCCGGCTGCTGCGCGGTTCGATGCTCGGCCAGCGCAACCAGGACTACGTCCTCGCGTCGGTGTCGCTCGGACTGCGCCGACGGACCATCGTGATGGGACACATCCTGCCCAACTCGCTCAGCCCGGTGATCGTCCAGGCGACTCTGGCGCTGGCCACGGCGATCATCGAGGTGGCCGCGCTGTCCTACCTCGGCCTGGGCGTGCCGGACCCGGCCACCGCCGAATGGGGCCGGATGCTGGTGAAAGCCCAGGACCGGATCCAAACAGACCCGCACCTGATGGTCCTGCCGGGTGTGTGCATCGCCATCACCGCACTGGGTTTCACGTTGCTGGGTGAGTCTCTGCGCGAGGCGCTCGACCCGAAGTCGAGGAGATGATCATGAGTTCGCCGAGCGTCGTCACGAGCAAGATCAGCAAGCGGGCGAGCCGCGAGCCCGTCGACCGGAGCCAGGTGCTGCTGGAGGTCAAGAACCTCAGCGTGATCTTCCGGCGCCGGGACGGCCAGCCGACCCGGGCCGTCGACGGCGTGTCTTTCACCGTCAAGCCCGGTGAAGTGGTCGGCATCGTGGGGGAGTCGGGAAGCGGCAAGTCGGTCACCTCGATGGCCGTCATGGGCCTGCTGCCCACCCGGGGCGTCCAGGTCAGCGGCGAGGCTCTCTACCGCGGGCGCAACCTGTTGACTCTGAGTCAGGGCGAGTTGTCCGACCTGCGCGGCCGCGAACTCGCGATGGTCTTCCAGGATCCGATGAGCTCGCTGAACCCGGTGATCCCGGTCGGCGTGCAGGTGACGGAGGTGTTGCTCCGTCATCAGGACATCAGTCGTAACGAGGCCAAGGACGAGGCGGAGGACCTGCTGCGCCGCTGCGGCATCCCGGATCCGCGGCGGCGGCTGCGCGAGTATCCGCATCAGCTGTCCGGCGGGATGCGGCAGCGCGCCCTGATCGCGATCGCGCTGGCCTGCAAGCCGGCGTTGTTGATCTGCGACGAGCCGACGACGGCGCTGGACGTCACCATTCAGGCGCAGGTCCTCGAGTTGTTGAAGGAACTCGTCAATGATCTTGGTACGGCGATGGTGATGATCACCCACGATCTGGGTGTGGTCGCCGGGCTGTGCGACTTCGTCAATGTGATGTACGCGGGCCGGGTCGTCGAGTCGGCCGGTCGGCGGGAGCTGTTCCATCATCCGCGGCACCGCTACACCCACGGGCTGCTGAACTCGATCCCGCGACTCGATGCCCCGCGCGGTGAGCCGCTGCAGCCCGATCCCGGGCACCCCGCGGGACACCATCGCCTGGTCCATGGCCTGCGCGTTCGCGCCGCGCTGCCGATTCGCCGCCGACGACTGCGTGGTCGACGACCTGGAACTGATGCCGATGGGCCGCGACAATCACTTCGTGCGTTGTGTCCACCCCGCGCCCGGAGTCGTCGGAATCTCAGCCCGCTCTGGCGCGCCTGGAGCTTGACCAGTCGGCACGAGGGGGAGTTGCCGTGAGCGAGGTGCTGCTCACCGTGCGCGGGCTGAAGGTGCATTTCCCGATCAAGCGCGGCCTGGTGTTCGACCGGACCGTGGGGCACGTCCGCGCGGTCGACGGCGTGGACCTCGACGTGGTGCGCGGTCAGACCTTCGGGCTGGTGGGGGAGTCCGGGCTGCGGCAAGTCCACCCTGGGCCGGGCGATCCTGCGACTGGAGGAGCCGACCGGCGGCACGGTCGACTTCGACGGTCAGGACCTCGGATCGCTCAAGCCGGAGCAGATGCGGCTGATCCGGCGGCGGATGCAGATGGTCTTCCAGGATCCGTTGGCCAGCCTGGACCCGCGGCAGTCGGTGGAGAGTTCGCTGACCCGGCCGCTGTCCGTGCACGGGCTGTCGGAGACCGACCGCCAGGAGTTCGGGAAGGATTCGGCCAAGGCCCACCTGGCGAAGGCGGCGTCGATGTTGGAGGTGGTCGGCCTGCCCCGTGCGGCGCTGGCCAAGTACCCGCACGAGTTCTCCGGCGGTCAGCGGCAGCGGATCGGCATCGCCCGGGCGATGATCTTGAATCCGGATCTGGTCATCGCCGACGAGCCGGTCAGCGCGCTCGACGTCTCCGTTCAGGCGCAGGTGATCAACCTGCTCGAGCATCTGCAGGACATGTACGGGCTGACCTACATCGTGATCGCCCATGATCTTGCCGTGGTGCGGCACATCAGCGACACGATCGGTGTGATGTACCTCGGCCGGATGGTGGAGGTTGCGCCGAGTGACGACCTCTACGAGCAACCCCTGCACCCGTACACGATCGCCTTGATGTCGGCGATCCCGATCCCGGACCCGGACGTCGAGGATCGTCGCGAGCGGATCCTGCTCCGGGGTGATCTGCCGAGTCCGGCCAATCCGCCCTCGGGTTGCCGCTTCCACACCCGCTGCCCCTTTCGGCAGCCGACCCGGTGTGACACCGAGGAGCCCCAGCTGCGGGAGATCGACACCGCGGCGGCCGGGCGCAAGGTCGCTTGCCACTACGCCGAGCAGATCCTGACCGGCGAGATTGCCGTCCGGGATCCCGGTCTGGTGGTCGAGCCCACCATCGCGTCGTGATCCAGCGACATGCGTCACGGCCGGCGGAAGTGTCAGGGCCATGGGTGAGGATGGACCCGTGCAACAGCTCTTCTTCGATCAGTTCGACTCCCAGGTGGGCGTGATCGGCATCCTGGCCGGCCCGGCGGGGGTCCGCGGGATCGGTTGGCGGATCGACCCGAAGGGCGCTTCGATCGAGCCGGACGAGACCGTTCAACAGGCACTCGGCCAGTTGCGGGAGTACTTCGCCGGTCAGCGGCGGAACTTCGACCTGCCGCTGGATCTGCCGGCGTTGGAGCCGACGACCGAGCGGGTGCTGCGGACGCTGATGACCGTCGGCTACGGCGAGACCGTCACCTACGCGGAGCTGGCCGAGCGCAGCGGGACCGGCGTCCCGGCGCGGGCGATCGGCTCGATCATGGGCGCCAACCCGGTGCCGATCATCATCCCCTGCCATCGGGTGGTGGCCAGCGACGGCCTCGGAGGCTATTCCGGTGGTGATCCGGGTCGCCACCTCGAGACCAAACGGTGGCTGCTGGAGAACGAGGGCGCGCTGCCGCCTACCCTGATCTGATCGACCCTGACCAGGTCGACGTCAGAGGTACATGCCCTGCAGGCGGCGCGGATCCGCCGGTGCTTCGGTGGGCAGATCTTCGGGAAGCAGGGTTCGGATGATCTCGGGGGTCAGCATGGCCAGGTCCATCAGCCGCTCCGCCTGGATCGAGGTGGCCTCCTCGAAGAGGTTCCGCATGAAGCGTCCATTTCCGAATCCCGGCGGATGCGGATCCGGGATGAGGCCGCGGACCTGC
>CAVRSH010000046.1:0-63103 GCA_963723815.1 uncultured Actinomycetota bacterium
CGTTGGCCACGACGCCGGTGGAGGAACTGCTCGGCCTGCCGTTCCTCCAGCCCGACCAGGTCACCGACCCGCTTCACGCGTACCAGATCTCCAAGCGCGGCAACTCGCTGCGGGTGATGGCCGAGGCGGTGCGGTGGGGCAGGCGCGGTGCCCGGGTCAACACCATCAGCCCGGGCATCATCATCACGCCGCTGGCCAAGGATGAGCTCACCGGGCCGCGCGGAGCCGGGTACCGGCGGATGATCGAGTCGAGCGCCGTGGGCCGGGCCGGGACACCCGATGAGGTGGGTAGCGTCGGCGCGCTGCTGATGGGTCCGGACGGGGGCTTCATCACCGGCAGCGACATCTTGATGGACGGAGGAGTGACCGCCGCGTACTGGTACGGCGACCTCGCCGAAGTCCAGAACTAGCGGGGTCGGCGCCCGCTGACGGCAAGACGCCGGCTTCACTGGGCGGCGATCAACGCCTGCGGGGCGGCGACTTTCATCCTGGTGTTCAGCCAGGCGAGTTGCCGGGAGATGTCCTGGTTGGCCTGGACGGCAAGCTGATGGAGTTCGTCGTCGCGCAGTCCCTGCGCCGCCTGCGCCAGCACCGTCCAGGTGGTCTGCACCAGGGTGCCGAGCACATGCAGGTCCTGCAGGTCACGAAGCAGTCCGACGGGTCCGGTTCGGGTCTCGGCGAGTCCGGCCGCGTGCAACCGTTCAGGCTCCTCGATGTCCTGGCCGCGACTCTGCTCCCCATACCGCTGCGCGATCGGTGCCAGTGCCCGGATGTGCTCGTCGTTCATGCCGGCGAGAGTTTGGCAGGTGAAGAAGACGTCGGGGTGCTGGGCATGGCCTTCGCCGACCGCACGGAAGGAGTCGGCCAGCGTCTGCTCAGCCCGGTGGACGAAAGCGACGTAGGTGGCGATGTGGGGCATCACGACCTCCGAGTCACGGTTCGCCACTGAGCAGCAGCCGGGTCCGACTGGGACGGATCGTTCGGATAACGCGGGGTCGCGGGTCGGGTCGACGATGTGGTGCCGCCGTCCGTGAGCGGCCGCGCCGGCACTGGGCGATCAGCCGGCGCCGAGGTGCCCGTTGAGTGCGGGGCCGCGGGTCGGTCGGCATCGCCGACCTTGCTGATCCGGCACGCGGCGGTCTTGAAGCACGGCTGCTTCGAGACCGGGTCCCAGACGGTCATGGTGAGCTCGTTGGCCTGCCGGTGCTGGTCGGCCGGTTCCAGAGTGGCGAGGTCCCAGGAGCCGTAGTGGAACGGGGCGAACACCGCTCCCGGCATCACCGGGCCGATGCGGGCCCGGACCTCGATCGCGCCTCGGGGTGACTCCACCCGGACGAGGTCGCCTTCGCCGATGTGGTGTTCAGCGGCGTCAGCGCCCGACAGTTCGACCCAGGCGTCGGGCGCAGCATCCTGCAGTGGCCGAGCTCGGCCGGTCTTGGTCCGGGTGTGGAACTGGTAGACCGTCCGGCCGGTGGTGTACAGCAGCGGATAGTCCTCGCTGGGCTCCTCGTGGGCGGGCGCGTACCCGCAGCCCTTGAGGAAGGCCCGCCCCGCCGGTGCCAGGGCACGATGCTCCTGCTCGGTCACGGCGGCACCGGTCAGCAGGTCGTGACCGTAGGTCTCACATGCGTCGGTGTCGGTGGGGAACACCGGGTCGGTGTACAGCCGGTCGGTCCCGTCGGGCGCGGCGTCGTTGACGGGCCACGGAATGCCGGTCGGGCCACGCAGCTTGGCGTAGCTGAGCCCGGTGTAATCGACTGGCCGGTTCCGGGTGGCCTCCTGCCACGCCTTGAAGGCCTCCTCGGGGGTCCGCCAACGAATCAGCGGGGCACCGTCCCGGTCGCGGAAGTCCATCGCGTCGGCGTACATCAAGAAGATGTCGAGGTCGCTCTTCGCCTCCCCCGGAGGCGGCACCGCCTGTTCGGACAGGTGAACCGTGCGGCTGGCGTTGGTGAACGTGCCGGTCTTCTCGCCCCAGCCGGCCGCCGGCAACACCACGTCGGCGAGTGCCGCGGTCTCGGTCAGGAACAGGTCCTGGACGACGACGAAGCACTGCTCCCCCTGCAGGATCTTGCGGATCCGAGCGCTCTCGGGCATCGACACCGCGGGGTTGGTGGCCGAGATCCACAGCAGCCCGATCGACCCTTCCTCGGCGTACCCGAACATCTCCATCGCGTGGGTGGGCGGGGCCCAGTGCGGGATGGTGGCGACGTCGACATTCCACAGCTCGGCCAGTTGCCGAACGTGGGCCGCGTTCTCCCAGTTCCGGAAGCCGGGCAGGTCACCGTCGGCACCGCACTCCCGGTTGTTCTGTGCGGTCGGCTGCCCGTTCATCTGGAGGACGCCGGCCCCGGGCCGCCCGATCATCCCCCGCAGCAGGTGCAGGTTGTTCACCGCAACGCTCGAGGCCGTCGCCTGGTGCGACTGGTAGAAGCCCTGCAGCACGGTGGAGAGGACATTCTCACTCTCGCCGAAGATGCGCGCCGCGCGGCGCAGGTCCTGGGGATCGATCTGACAGATCCGGCCCACCTCTTCGGGGTCGTACGGTTCCACGACGTCCCGCAGGTCGGTGAACCCCACGGTGTGCGCATCGATCCACTCCCGGTCGATCCAGCCCTGGGCGAGCAACTCGCGGGTCAGGCCGTTCATCAGGGCCAGATTGGTACCGACCCGGGGCGCGAGGTGCACCCCGCCGGTCCGCTCCGCCTCCTCGGCCACCGGCGTCCGCCGCGGGTCGACACAGACCAGAACCGGTGGGTCCGCGCCCCGGGTGCGGTCAAGGATCCGCATCCACAGCACGGTCTGGGTCTCGGCCATGTTGTGACCGAAGAGGAAGACCGCGTCACAGTGCTCGATGTCGGTGTAGCTGCCGGGCTGGCCGTCCGCGCCGAACGACTCCTTGAACGCCGCCGCGCTGGTGGCGGTGCAGAGGCGGGTGTTGCCGTCCATGTGCGGGGTCCCGAGGCCGGCCTTGCCGATCACGCTGAGGGTGTAGTACTCCTCGGTGAAGATCTGCCCGGTGGTGTAGAACCCATGCGTCAAGGGCCCTCGCTCGGCGAGCAGGCGCTTGGACACCTCCACCACCCGACCCATCGCGGTGTCCCAGTCGGTTTCCACCAGCCGGCCGCCGTCCCGGATCAGCGGCCGGGTCAGGCGGTCCGGTGAGTGTGCCCACGGTGTGCTGCCGTATAGCCCCTTCGGACCCAGCCGCCCGTGGTTGACCACGTCGGTCGCCCGGCCCCGGATGCCGACCATCCGGCCGTCCTTGACCGCGATCTCGCAGCCGCACCCGTTGCTGCACAACACGCACGCCGAGGTCACCCAGCGTTCGACGTCGCCTTCGGCGATCCCCGGCTCGAGGTGCAGGTCGACCCGCGCCGGCCACACCGTGCCTTTCGCGTGCGGCGTCCGCTCCCCCCAGACGTCGGCAATCCTGTCAGCCATCAGTAGTCCCCCGACTTCCGCGCCCTCCCTCCTAGTGTCCACCGCGCCCCCGATGAGGAAAGCCGGGGTCGATCTGATCGTTTCGAACCAACGGGTGCCAGACGTACGCGCCGAGCGGCCCGAGGCCAGTCGTTGTCGACCAACGGGTGGAAACGCACGCCGGATGGGGCGATTCGGGCAGCCTGCTGGCGGGCATGGACCTCGCTCCGGCAGGCGATCAGCCGAGAACCGTTGCTCCCAAATTGGAGAACCGTGCTACCTTCGCGGCGGTGCTTTCGGCCGAGAGTCACCGCGTACGGGGGATCTGAGCTTCGCGCGTCGCCCACTGGGTGAGGCGTTTCATGGCGTTCGCACGTTGTGAAGAAGGGGGCTTTGCATGCGTTACTTTCGCCACGCCGTTGTTACTGGAGGCGCCGGTTTTCTCGGGTCACATCTATGTGACCGGTTGATTGCCGACGGCACCCGGGTCACTTGTCTGGACAACTTCTTGACCGGTGCTCCGGAGAATGTCGCCCACCTCCAATCGGAGGAACGATTCCGGTTGGTCAGGACCGATGTCACCGACTATCTCCATGTCGCGGGCGACGTCGACCTGGTCCTGCATTTCGCCTCGCCGGCGTCACCGGCCGATTATCTGCGGCTGCCGATCGAGACGATGAAGGTCGGCAGCATCGGCACCCTGCACGCGCTGGGGCTGGCCAAGGACAAGGGAGCGCGGTTCGTCCTCGCGTCGACGTCGGAGGCGTACGGCGACCCGCAGGTGCATCCGCAGCCGGAGGACTACTGGGGACACGTCAACCCGGTGGGTCCGCGCGGGGTCTACGACGAGGCGAAACGCTTCGCCGAGGCGCTCACCACGGCGTACCGCACCTCGCACGGCACGGACACCGCGATCGTCCGGATCTTCAACACCTACGGTCCGCGGATGCGGGCCCACGACGGTCGCGCCATCCCGACCTTCCTGCGGCAAGCGCTGGACGGCGAGCCGCTCACCGTCGCCGGCGACGGCTGCCAGACCCGATCGGTGTGCTACGTCGACGACACGGTCAGCGGAGTTCTTGCCGTGGCGGCGAGCGAGTTGGCCGGCCCGGTCAACGTCGGCTGTCCGGAGGAGCTGACCGTACTGGAGATCGCCCAGACGATCGTCGAGGCCACGGGGTCCCGCTCGCCCATCACCTTCATCGATCGGCCGATCGACGACCCGATGGTGCGCCGGCCCGACATCAGCCTGATCCAGCGCGAGCTCGGCTGGCAGCCGCAGGTCAGCTGGCGGGACGGGCTGAACACCACCATCGCGGCGCTGACCTCCTCGGTTGCCGCATGACCGACGCGGTCCTCGCTCAGTCGGAAACGCCCACGGCTGCCTGACCAGCCCACCGCCGACCATTCTCGCGACCAACCGGTAAGGACAGCTCCGATGCGCATTCTCGGAATCAACGCCCTCTATCACGATCCGTCGGCGGCCGTCGTCGTCGACGGGGCGACCGTGGCCGCCGCGGAGGAGGAACGCTTCAGCCGGCGCAAGCACGGCAAGCGCCCGGTGCCCTTCTCGGCCTGGGAACTTCCCGAGCTCTCGGCCGCCTGGTGCCTCGACCAGGCGGGAATCCGGCCGGAAGAGCTCGATGCGGTGACCTATTCCTTCGATCCCGCGCTGCGGCTGCCGCCGAGCGAGCTCGGCCTGTTCGATCCCTGGGACGACCTGCGTCAGGACTATGCCCAGCGGGCGCCGGAGTTTCTGGCCACGGCCCTCCCGGGCCTGGAGGCATCGCGGGTCCGGTTCGTGCCGCACCACGTGGCGCACGCGGCGTCGGCCGGTCTGGCCGCCCCGTTCGACGGTGACTGCGCGGTCCTGGTCCTCGACGGTCGCGGTGAGCAGCACAGCCATCTCGCCGGCCGATTCTGCGACGGCACCCTGCACACGCTGTACAGCCAGCAGTTGCCGCATTCGCTGGGACTGCTGTACGAGGACGCGACCCAGCATCTCGGGTTCCTCCGCAGCTCCGATGAGTACAAGGTGATGGCCCTGGCGTCGTACGGCAAGCCTCGTCATCTCGACTACCTCCGGCAGTTCGTCCACGCCCGAGGCGATGGTGGCTTCCGGACGTCGGGCGTGGACTGGAGCGTCCTGGCCCCGAAGCGCTCGGCCGATCAGCCCTGGACCGCCGAGCACGCGGATCTGGCCAGCAGCCTGCAGACGGTCCTCGAAGAGGTGCTGCTCGCGCTGGCCGAGTGGCTCTACGACCAGACGCACGCCCGCAACCTGGCGCTGGCCGGGGGTGTGGCGCTCAACTGCGTCGCCAACACCAGACTCTTCACCGAATCGGGCTTCGACCAGGTCTGGGTTCAGCCGGCGGCCGGCGACGCCGGGACCGCGCTCGGCGGGGCCCTGTACGTCGCGCAGCGGCTGGGCGACTCCATCCCGGAGTTTCCGGGCGCCGATCTCGGCCGGGAATGGACCGACGAGGAGTTGGAGGCGGCCCTGCGAACCGCCAACCTCCCGTTCGACCGACCCGCCGACATCGCCGATGCGGTAGCCGAGGAACTGGCCAACGACGGCATCGTCGCCTGGTTCCAGGGCCGCAGCGAATTCGGTCCGCGCGCGCTGGGGCATCGCTCCCTGCTGGCTCATCCCGGACGGGAGAGCAATCTGCGACGCCTCAACGATGTGAAGGGCCGCGAGCAGTTCCGGCCGGTCGCGCCCATGGTGCTGGCCTCGCGGGCTTCGGAGCTGTTCTCCCGGGGACCCATCCCGTCGCCGTACATGCTCTTCGTCCACGACGTCGCCGACGGCTGGCGGGACCGGATCCCGGCCGCGGTCCACGTCGACGGCACCGCCCGGATCCAGTCCGTCGACCCGTCGAGCGAACCGTTGGTGGCCCGGATGCTGGAGGGCTTCGAGCAACGGACCGGGCTCCCGGTGGTGATCAACACCAGCCTCAACACCGCGGGCCGGCCGATGGTCGATTCGCCGCGCGATGCCCTGGAATGCTTCGGCTCGACGCCGGTCGACCTGCTGGCCATCGGTCCGTTCGCGGTACGCCGCCGCCGCCTCGGGGTGTCCGGATGAGCACCGAAGCCCACGGCGGCTCCTGGTCGATCGTCGTCCCGACGATCGGCCGCCCTTCCCTGTGGGCGCTGCTCGACAGTCTCAGGCTGTCCTCGCAAGTCACCGGGATCGCCCTGCCCCGGATCGTCGTCGTCGACGATCGGCCGGGCCCTCGACGAGATCTCGACCCGCCGGACTCGCCCCGGGTGGCCGGGGTGACGGTGCGGCACAGCGGCGGACGCGGTCCGGCGGCCGGCGCGCAACGTCGGCTGGCGGGCCACCGGGACCGACTGGGTGGCGTTCCTCGACGACGATGTCGTCGTCTCGGAGAACTGGCTGGCCGACCTGGTCACCGACCTGGACCAGCCGGCGCCGGTGGCCGGCGTTCAGGGACGGATCACCGTGCCGTTGCCGGCGGACCGCCGCCCCACCGACTGGGAACGGGGCACGGCCGGACTGGAGACGGCGCGGTGGATCACCGCGGACATGGCGTACCGAGGCGACGTCCTGCGCCAGGTCGGAGGGTTCGACGAGCGGTTTCCGCGGGCCTTCCGCGAGGACGCCGACCTGGCGCTCCGGGTCCTGGACGCCGGCTACGGCCTGGCGCAGGGCCAGCGCCAGACCACACATCCGGTACGCCCGGCCGGCTGGTGGGCGAGCCTTCGCCAGCAGCGAGGCAACGCCGACGACGTCTTGATGGACCGGGTGCACGGCCGGGACTGGCGGCGCCGGGCCGAGGCGCCGCTGGGTCGCCGGCCCTTCCATCTGCTGACCAGCGGGTTGGCGCTGGCCGTGCCGGCGGCCCTGCTGCTGCGGCGCCGCTGGACTGCGGTGGTGGCCGGCGCCGGATGGGCGATCTTGACGGCGGACTTCAGTTGGCGACGGATCCGGCCCGGCCCCCGCGACCGCGCCGAGGTGCTCAAGATGCTGACCACCAGCGCGGCCATCCCGCTCGCCGCCTCCTGGCATTGGACTCGGGCCCTGCTGCGGCGATCGAGCCCGGCGACGCCTCGGGAACCGTGGCCGGCGGCGGTGCTGGTCGATCGCGACGGCACCATCGTCAAGGACGTCCCGTACAACGGCGATCCCGACCGGGTGGAGCCCATGCCCGGAGCGGCGGCCGCTCTGCAACGGCTCCGGCACGCGGGTATCCCGATCGCGGTGATCAGCAACCAGTCGGGCATCGGCCGTGGGCTGCTGGATCGACGCGAGGTCGACGCGGTGAACGAGCGGATCGAGGAACTGCTCGGTCCGTTCGACGCCTGGCTGGTCTGCCCGCACACCGATGCGGACGGCTGCGACTGCCGGAAGCCGATGCCCGGCCTGGTTCGGCAAGCGGCCCACCGGCTCGGCGTGTCGCCCGAGGATTGCGTCGTGATCGGCGACATCGGCGCCGACATGGGCAGCGCCCAGGCGGCCGGTGCCCGGGCGATTCTCGTTCCGACCATCCAGACCCGGCCGGACGAGGTGCGAGCCGCTCCACGACAGGCGTCCACGCTGACCGCCGCCGTGGACATCGTGCTGGCCGGGCGGTATTGACATGGCCGGTCATGTTCTCGTGGTCCGCCTGGACAGCATGGGTGACATGCTGGCCGCCGGTCCGGCGATCCGCGCGGTGGCCGCCGGCGCCGACCGGCTGACCGTGTTGTGCGGACCGCTGGGCCTCCCGGCGGCCGGGCTGTTGCCCGGAGTCGACGCCACGGTGGTCTGGGAATGTCCCTGGATCATGAACCCGCCGCCCGAGCTGAGCCGTACCGGCGTCGAGGACCTGATCGGCCGGATAGCGCACCTCGGCATCGACCAGGCTGTGGTCCTCACCTCGTTCCATCAGTCACCGCTGCCCACCGCGTTGCTGCTCCGGCTTGCCGGCGTGCGCTGGATCGCCGCGGTCAGCGAGGACTATCCCGGTTCCCTGCTCGACGTCAGACTGCCGGTGCCCGACGACGCGCCGGAACCCGTACGCATGCTGCAGTCCGTACGCGCGGCCGGGTTCCCGCTGCCGGCCGGTGACGCCGGCCGGCTCCAGGTACGCCGCCCGCTGCCCGACGTCGATGCGTTGCTGCCGGTCGAGCCAGGGGTGCCGCTCGTCGCCGTGCATCCCGGAGCCAGCGCACCCGCCCGGGCCTACCCGTGGCCACTGTGGGTCACCGCGGTGGAGCGGCTGATCGCGGACGGCTGGCAGGTCGTCCTCACCGGGAGCCGCTCGGAACAGCCGCTGACCAGGCGCATCGCCGCTGCAGTAGCCGGCCCGGGGGCCGACACCGTTCATGATCTCGCCGGCACCGTCGATCTGGCGCAGTTGGCGGCGGTGCTCGACCGGGCCGAGGTCACGGTCGTCGCCAACACCGGACCGGCGCACCTGTCCGCCGCGGTGGGCACGCCGGTGGTGTCGCTGTTCGCGCCGGTGGTGCCGGCACTGCGCTGGGCTCCGTTCGGCGTACCGGTCGAGCTCTTGGGCGATCAGGACGCCCCGTGCCGGGACACCCGGTGGACCTCCTGTCAGCTCGACGGCCACCCGTGCCTGTCTTCGGTGTCCGCCGAGCAGATCGTCGACGCCGTCCGGCTGCTGTCCGCGACCCAGCCGGCCGACCGGGAGTTGAGCATCCGATGAGGATCCTGCTCTGGCACGTACACGGAAGTTGGACGACCGCGTTCGTCCAGGGGCAGCACGAGTACGTGGTGCCGGTACTGCCCGATCGAGGCGCCGACGGTGTCGGCCGGGCCCGCACGTGGGACTGGCCCGCCACGGTCTCGGAGGTGGCACCGGAGGACCTGCGCAGCCAGCCGTTCGACATGGTGGTGCTGCAGCGCCCGCATGAGCTCGACCTGGTTCGCCGCTGGACCGGCCGCCGCGCCCGGGATCGACCTGCCGGCGGTCTACCTCGAGCACAACACGCCCGAGGACAGCCCGTGCCGGCAGCGTCACCCGCTCGCTGACCGCCGCGACATCCCGATCGCGCACGTGACCCACTTCAACCGGCTCTACTGGGACAACGGCGGGGCGCCCACCACCGTGATCGAGCACGGCATCGTCGACCCGGGAGCCCGGTACACCGGCGAACTCCGGCGCGGTGCCGTCGTGGTCAACGAGCCGGGCCGGCGGGGCCGGATGGTCGGCGCCGACCTGGTCACCGGTTTCGCCGACGTCGGACCGGTCGACGTCTACGGCATGCAGACCCAGGCCTTCGTCGACACACTGCCCACCGACGCCGTGGTGGCCCACGAGAACCTGCGCACCCAGGAGGACATGCACGCCGAACTGGCCCGGCGGCGGGTGTACCTGCACCCCATGCGCTGGACCTCCCTCGGCCTGTCGCTGATCGAGGCCATGCAACTCGGCCTGCCGATCGTCGCCGTGGCCGCCACCGAGGCGGTCGAAGCGGTGCCGGCGGCCGCCGGCGTGGTCAGCACGGATCCCCAGCGGCTGCACGCGGCGTTCCGCACCTTCCTGCACGAGCCCGCAGCGGCCAGAGCGGCCGGTGTGGCCGCTCGGGCCGCGGCGCTGGAACGGTACGGGCTGGCTCGGTTCCTCCGCGAGTGGGACGAGTTGCTCGCCCGCACCGCCGACCAGGAGTTGGAGCTGACCGGATGAGAATCGCGATGGTCTCCGAGCACGCCAGCCCGCTCGCCACGCTGGGCGGCGTCGATGCCGGCGGACAGAACGTGCACGTCGCCGCCCTCGCCGGCGCGCTGGCCGACCGGGGTCACGAGGTGGTGGTCTACACCCGGAGGGACAGTCGCAAACTGCCCCGGCGGGTGGCGATGCGACCGCGGGTGCACGTCGAGCACGTCACGGCGGGCCCCGCGCAACCGGTCGCCAAGGATGAGTTGCTGCCGTACATGGGCGCGTTCGCCGCCGGCCTCGCGAAACGTTGGGCCGATGACCGGCCCGACGTCGTTCACGCCCACTTCTGGATGAGCGGCCTGGCCTCGATCCGGGCTGCGGCACGGTGCGGCGTACCGGTCGTCCAGACCTTCCATGCCCTGGGCACGGTGAAGCGACGGTGGCAGGGTGACCAGGACACGAGCCCGGCGACCCGGATCGAGACCGAGCGGTGGATCGGCGGCAGCGCCGACCGGATCATCGCCACCTGCACCGACGAGGTGGCCGAACTGCGCGCCATGGGGGTTGCCGTCGAAGGCGTCGACGTCGTTCCCTGCGGTGTCGACACCTCCTTGTTCAATCCCGGCGCCGACGAGGTCGGGGCCGGCCGGTCGGCGCCGCGGCTGCTGGTCGTGAGCCGACTCGTCCCCCGTAAAGGCGTCGAGGACGCGATCCGCGCCCTGGCCCTGATGCCGGCCGCCGAACTGGTCGTGGTCGGCGGACCGGCCGTTGACCGGCTCGACGACGACCCGGAGGTTGCCCGGCTGCGACAGGTCGCGGCTGAGTGCGGGGTGGCGGGACAGGTCTGCATGACGGGCCACCTGCGGCACGAGCAACTGCCCGCGCTGATCCGATCCAGCGACGTGCTGCTCGCCGTTCCGTGGTACGAGCCGTTCGGGATCACCGTGCTGGAGGCGATGGCCTGCGGCGTGCCGGTGGTCGCGTCGGCGGTCGGGGGAATGCTGGACACGGTCGCACCCGGGGTCACCGGCGTGCTGGTGAACAGCCGCGATCCCCGGAGCATCGCGGCCGGGACGCGGTGGTTGCTCAGCGATGAGCAGCGGCGAGCGGCCATGGGCCGGGCCGGGGTTGAGCGGGTCAGGAACTGCTATTCGTGGCAGCGGGTCGCCGAAGGAACCGAGCAGTCCTACCGCCGGGCGCTGGAGGCGCGCTCAGCACTGCCGAGGGTGGCGTCCGGATGACCAGCCCGCGACGTGACGCCGAGACCCAGCCCCTGGTGGTCATCGGTGACGTGCTGCTGGACATCGACGTGGTCGGGACAGCCGCCCGGCTGTCACCGGAGGCCCCGGTACCGGTCATCCACGAACCGTGCGAGACGTTCCGGCCCGGTGGCGCGGCGTTGGCCGCCAGTCTGGCCGCCCGCGGCCGCCGTCCGGTGGTGCTGATCGCCCCGATGGCCCATGACGCGGCGGCCGACCGGCTGCGGGCGCTGCTCGGTGACCGGGTGGAACTGGTGGCGCTCCCGTGGACCGGGACCACGCCGGTGAAGAGCCGGTTGCGGGCGGGCAACCATCCGGTGGCCCGGGTCGATACCGGTGGGCGACCAGGCCGGATCGAATCCGTCCCGGAACGGGCCGGGTCGGCGATCGCTGAAGCGGCGGCGATCCTGGTCGCCGACTACGGCCACGGAACGACCTCCGACGAACGGATCCGTACCCTGATCGCCGATGCTCTGGCCACCATCCCGGTGATCTGGGATCCGCACCCGAACGGGGCGCCGGCCGTTCCCGGGACGACGCTGGTCACGCCCAACGAGAAGGAACTGTTCAGCTTGGTCGACCGTCCGGCGGACGGTTCGCTGACCGGCATCCGGCGCGCGGCGGCGGAGTTCGCCGATCGGTGGCGGGCCGCCGCGGTGTGCGTGACCATCGGCTCCCGCGGTGCGTTGCTGTTCGTCGGCCAAGACGCTCCCCGACTGGCCACCGGGAAGGCGGTCGCGGGCACCGACACCTGTGGTGCCGGGGACAGCTTCGCCGCCGCGGTGGCCGCGGCACTGGCCGACGGTGACCTGCCGAGCGAGGCGGTGACCAAAGCCGTTGCCGCGGCGAGCCGGTTCGTCGCCGCGGGTGGGGCGGCGGCGTTCGATCCCGACGAGCCGGAAACCGGTGGGGCGGAGCCGGATCTGGAGACCAGACTGGAGCGGGTGCGCGGCGCCGGCGGCGTGGTCGTGGCCACCGGCGGGTGCTTCGACCTGCTGCACGCCGGCCACGTCGCCACCCTGGAGGCCGCCCGGGCTTTGGGCGACATGCTCGTGGTCTGCCTGAACTCCGATGAGTCGGTCCGGCGGCTCAAGGGATCGCAACGGCCGCTGCAGTCCGTCGCCGACCGAGCCCGGGTGCTGTTGGCTCTGCAGGCGGTCGACGCGGTGCTGGTCTTCGGTGAGGACACCCCGGTGGAGGCGCTGCGGCGGATCAAGCCGGACGTCTGGGTCAAGGGCGGGGACTACTCGGGGATGCCGTTGCCCGAGGCGGCGATCATGTCGGATTGGGGCGGCGAGGTGTTGACCGTGCCATACCTCAGCGGCCGGTCCACCAGCGAGATCGTGTCGCTCGCCGCCGAGTCGGTGCAGCGTTGAGCCGTCCGGTCGCCCTCGCGCTCCGGGCGCTGGGGCTGGGCGACTTCCTGACCGGCCTGCCGGCCCTCCAGTTGCTCAAGCGCGCGCTGCCCGAACACGAAGTAGTTCTCGCCGCGCCGGCGGTGTTCGCGCCGATCATCCCGCTGGTGCCGGCCGTCGACCGGCTCGAGCCGACCGGTGAGCTGATGCCGGTCGATCGGCGCTATCGCGGCGTCGACGTCGCCGTCGACCTGCACGGCAAGGGCCCGGCCAGCCGGACATTGCTGGCTGACCTGGAGCCGGGCCGGCTGGTCGGTTTCGCCGACCCGACCGCCGGCTTCACGGGTCCGCCGTGGTACGCGGCCGAGCACGAGGTGAAGCGCTGGTGCCGACTGGTCGGCACGGCCTTCGGACTCGATGACGCGGAGTGGCCGAGTGTCGTGGGCGCCGTCGAAGTTCCGGCCGAGGAGGTGGACGCGGGTCTGACCATCGTTCATCCCGGCGCCGCCGCCGGATCTCGACGGTGGCCCGCGGAGCGGTTCGCCGACGTGGCGGCGCACCTGCGCCGACAAGGTCACCGGGTGGTGATCACCGGCGGGCCCGCTGAGCGGTCACTGGCCGAAGTGGATCTCCGACGCCAGCGGCGCACCGGCGCTGCTGGGCCTCTCGCTGCCCCGGCTGATGTCGGTTCGTCGCGTCAGCCCGCCTGGTCGTCTGCGGTGACACCGGCGTCGCCCACCTCGCCTCCAACTACCGCACGCCCTCGGTCGTGCTGTTCGGTCCGGTGTCGCCGGCCCTGTGGGGCCCGCCGCCCGACCCCTGGCACCTGGTCATCTTCCACGGCGACGGTAGCCGGGAACCCGCACGGTGCAGCGCCGGACGCCGCTCTGCTCCGGATCACCGTCCCGGAGGTCCTGGACGGCGTACGCCAGGTCATGCAGACCGTCGACAACCGACATCAACCAGCGGCATCCGGACAAGGGAGAAGATGATGGCCAGGATCCTTCACGACCGGGCGGTCCTGATCAGTGGCGGCGGCAGCGGGCTGGGGCGAGCCATCGCCTGTCGGCTGGCCGCCGGCGGTGCCGCCGCGGTGGTCGCCGACATCGACGAGGCCGGCGCCGCGCAGACCGTGCGGACCATCGAGGCGGCCGGCGGTGAGGCCGTCGCGGTGAGGTTGGACGTGACCGATCCGGCCAGCGCCCGGTCGGCGGTGCACGAGGCGTACGAGCAGTTCGGGGACCGGTTCGACGGCCTGGTCAACAATGCCGGCACCGACCGCGGGGCCGGCATCCTCGATCTCACCGACGAGCAGTGGCAGCAGGTGATCGCCGTCAACCAGTCGGGCCCGCTCTACCTGACCCGGGAATTCCTCAAGGTCATCGGTCCAGGGCAGCGCGCCTTTCCCGCCGACGTGGTCAACGTGATCTCGATCTCCGCCATCACGGTGGGCACCGACGCGGCGGCATACAACTCGTCCAAGGCGGCGCTGGCGATGCTCACCCGCATCATGCAACGCGAGGCCCACGAATACCGCTGGCCCGCCCGCATCCACGGGCTGATGCCCTCAGCCATGAACACGCCGATGATGGAGCAGTGGCATCTGGCCGACGAGGTGATGATGGACCCGGACACGGTCGCATCGGCGGTGGAGTTCATGATCACGCTTCCGCCCGACACCTTCGTCCAGAATCTCGTCATCAACTCCCGGCGCGAGCCTGGTTGGCCCCGATGAACCGGCCTGACGAGTCCGACGGGCTGCCCTGCCTGCGGTCCCACATCACCGACCACCTCACCGCGGCGCGAGCCATGGAGACGGTGCTGCCGGCGGTCCAGCAGGTGGCCGTACTGCTCTGCCAGCGGTTCGCCGACGGCGGCTACGTGTACACCTTCGGCAACGGGGGCAGCGCCGCCGATGCGCAGCACTTCACCGGCGAGCTCATCGGTCACTACAAGCGGTCCCGGCGGGCGCTGCCGGCGGTCACCCTGACCACCGATCCGACGGTGATGACGTGCATCGCCAACGACTACGACTACGCCGACGTCTTCGCCCGCCAGATCTCGGCCCTGGCCCGCCCAGGTGATGTGGTCGTCGCGTTCACCACCAGCGGCCGTTCAGCCAACGTGGTGACCGGCCTGAAGGCGGCCCGACTGGCCGGCGCCACCACCGTGCTCTTCGGCGGCTGTGGCGGCGGGCCGGCATCCGAACATGCCGACTACGCCTTGTTGTCACCCGCCGAACAGACGCCGCGCATCCAGGAGATGCACACGCTGATGCTGCACATGATCAGTGATCACGTCGACGCGTGGGCCGCGAACGGGCCGCCGGCGTAGCCGAAGTGCGGCGGCGGTGCGTCAGGTCAGCCCGACTGCGGAGGCCGGCTTCAGGACCCCGACCCCGACATGTCGGGCATCGGATCGGAGGCACCTTTGCTGTCCCCGGTGTCCATCAGGTCGGCGATCGGAACCTCGCCGGGCGTTCCGTCTCCCTCCCGGGCCGCCTCCGGATCACTGGGATCGTCGACGCTCTCGTCGAGACCCTGCAGATTCGGCAGATCTGACTCGGACGGCGTTCCGCCGGTGGCTGCGTCGGCCGGACCGATCTGTCCGCCGGTGGCGGCTCCACCCGTCAACTCGCTCATGCCAACTCCTCTCGTCTCGCGCCACCCTGGCACATCGAGATCTGGCGTACCACCACTGGCCCCGTCCGGTGCTCGGCGTCACCGGCGGGCAACCGGTCGCCTACTCCTCGGGTTCGTTGCTGCCCGCCCTCGCGTTCTGCCGGCGGATCTCCTCGCCCTGGGCGTGGTCCCGCTCGAGTTGCGCGCGCTCCTTGGTGCTGGCCCGGGTGTCGCGGGGCGGAAGCTGGACGTGGCGTTCAGCGCCGATCCCTGCTTGCAGTTCACGAGCCCGCTCGATCTCGGCGTCGAGTTCGGCACCGAGCAGGAGGGCCGAGTTCGACACCCAGAGCCAGACGAGGAAGACGATGACTCCGGCCAGCGACCCGTAGACGGCGTCATAGCTGGAGAAGTTGGCCACGTACAGCCCGAACAGGGCGGATCCGCAGAACCAGGTCACGATGGCGAGCAGCGCCCCGGGACTCAGCCAGCGGAAGCGCGGCTGGCGGACGTTGGGCGTGATGTAGTACAGCAGGGCGACGACCACGAGGACGATGCCCGCCAGCAGCGGCCACTTGCAGATGTTCCAGATCAGCACCGCGGTCGAACCCAGGCCGAGGACGGCGCCGATGGCCCGGGCCAGCGGACCGGAGATCACGAGCAGGAGTACCGCGAAGAAGCTGAGCAGGCCCAGCAGCACCGTGACCAGCAGCATCAGCGGCTGGAGCTTCCAGATCGGGCCGTCCCTCCGAGATCCGTAGATCCGGTTCATGGCTCGGCCGAAGGCGCCGACGTAGTTCGCCACGAACCACAGGCCGGCGCCGATGCCCAGGACCAGTCCCAGGGTTGCCCCGGAGCTCTGGGTCAACCGCTCCAGGATGGGTCGAACCAGGTCGAGGCTGGCGGACGGCACCACTCGTCGCGCCACGTCGAGGATCGTCGACACCGACGCCGATCGCTGCCCGAAGACTCCGAGCGTCGAGATCAGCGCGATCAGGCCCGGTAAGACCGCCAGTACGCCGAAGTAGGTCAGCCCCGCCGCGAGATCGGGACACTCATCGCGAAAGAACTCCCGCACCGTCCGCCGGAGCAGGTAGCGCCACGACTTCGTCGTGATCTGCTTCAGCGATGTCGGCTTGCCCGACGCATCCGGTTCGGGGCGACCCTCCCCCACGACCACCGAATGGTCCTCGCCCCCAGCCGTTTGCGCCACCTGCCTTCAGCCCTGTTTCGTCCAGGCTCAGCACCTGCCCGCCACCGCCAGACTATTGGCCCGTTGACCGCCCGGCCAGCGGGTGTCGGCGGGAGTGCTGGGTTCCGTGACCACGCCGAAGGCCCTGGAGCAGAATGTCGCCATGGGGTGGGCTTCGAGGGCGATACCTGCGGCCGCGGCCGCGGCTGCGGCAGCCGTTGCGGTGCATGATCTGAGGCAGCGCAAACACGCGTTGCTGCGCAACTTTCCGATCCTCGGTCGCGCTCGGTACGCGCTGGAGTCGATCGGTCCCGAACTGCGTCAGTACCTGGTGGCCGGCAACAACGAGGAGCGCCCGTTCACCCGGGACCAGCGACGCTGGGTGTACGCCTCGGCGAAGAAGGAGAACAACTACTTCGGGTTCGGCACCGACAACGACATCGAGTACACCGCCGGCTACCCGGTGATCACTCACCGCACCTTCGGCCGCGCGATCCCGCCGTCCTCACCCGCCGCCGGCTACGAGGTCGTCTTGCCGTGCGCCAAGGTCCTGGGGGCCGCTCGCAACCGCCGGCTGGCGTTCCGTCCGCAGTCCGTGGTCAACATCTCGGCCATGAGCTTCGGTTCGTTGTCGGGCAACGCCATCGCCGCCCTCAACGCCGGTGCGGCGCTGGCCGGCTGCCTGCACAACACCGGTGAGGGGGGCATCTCCCCGTACCACCGCAGAGGCGGCGAACTGGTGTTCCAGATCGGCACGGCCTACTTCGGCTGCCGTGACGAGCACGGCCGGTTCAGTCTGGACCGGCTCAAGGCACTGGTGGCCGAGGCGCCGGTGCGGGCGCTGGAGATCAAGTTGAGTCAGGGCGCGAAGCCGAGCCTTGGTGGCGTACTTCCCGGAGCCGAAGGTCTCGGCGGAGATCGCCGCCACCCGCGGGGTGCCGGAGGGCCGGGACTGCATCAGCCCCTCCCGTCATGCGGAATTCTCCGACACCGACAGCCTGCTCGACTGGGTCGAGTTGCTGGCCGAGGAGACCGGTCTGCCGGTGGGGATCAAGTCGGCGGTCGGTGACATGGCCTTCTGGGACGAGCTGACCACGCTGATGGCCGAGACCGGCCGGGGTGTCGACTTCATCACCATCGACGGTGGTGAGGGCGGCACCGGCGCCGCGCCGCTCATCTTCACCGACTCCGTCTCGTTGCCCTTCCAGCTCGGCTTCAGCCGGGTCTACACCAAGTTCGCCGAGCGGCACCTGCAGGAGCAGGTGGTCTTCGTCGGCGCCGGCAAGCTCGGGCTCCCCGACAACGCGATCGTCGCCTTCGCGCTCGGCTGCGACATGGTGAACGTCGCCCGCGAGGCCATGCTGTCGATCGGCTGCATCCAGGCTCAGAAATGCCACACGGACACCTGTCCGACCGGGGTGGCCACCCAGAACGCCTGGCTGGCCCACGGCCTGGATCCCGAGCTGAAGTCGGTCCGGCTGGCCAACTACGTGAAGACGCTCCGGCGGGACCTGGTCAAGGTGGCCGAAGCCTGCGGCGTAGAGCACCCGGGGCTGATCGATGCCGGCTCGGTGGAGATCCTCGACGGCCGGACCGCGTCCACCTCACTCCGAGACGTCTACCGCTATCAGCCGAGTTGGGGCCTGCCGTCGGCGGCCGACCGCTCCGCGATCATCGAGCTGATGACGGCCACCGAGGAACAGGGCTCCAGCGCCACCCCGTCGCCCTCGGCCGCGGGATGAAGACCCTTCTCGGGTTGGCGTCATATATCAGCTGAATATCGTGATTGGCAATGCCGCCGCGTGATGGATAACTGTTGGCTCTCAGTGCTACGGTTCACCGGTGACCGCAGCAGCCAGCGACAACCAGGGCCGGTCACTTGCTGATCGCGCGTACCTCGCCCTCCGCGATTGGCTGATCACGTTGCAGATCCGCCCCGGCGAACCGATCGATGACGTGTCGGTCGCCGGAGAACTGCAACTGGGTCGCACGCCGGTCCGGGAAGCCCTCAAGCGGCTCGAGGACGACCGACTGGTCGTCGCGTACCCGCGCCGCGGGACGTTCGCGACCAATGTGGACATCACGGACCTGATCTTCATCAACGAGATCAGAATTCAACTGGAGCCGCTCGCCGCCCGCCGGGCCGCCGAGCGCGCCACCGGACAGCAGCGGGCCGAGATCCAGAAGCTCATCACCCGGTTCGCGTCCGCCGGCGAGATCCCCACCAACCGCACCGACCTGATGCGTCTCGATCTGGAGGTTCACCGGGCCATCTACCAGGCCGCCGGAAACCCCCACCTGGAAGACGTGCTCATCCGCTATCACAACCTGGCGACCAGGATGTTCTGCCTCTTCCTCGAGCGGCTGCCCGCCGTGGGCGAGCACGTCAACGAGCACGCCGATCTGCTGGCCGCGATCATCGCCGGCGACGGCGACCATGCCGCCGAACTGGCCCGGGCGCACGTGATCGGGTTCGAGGCCGGCGTACGCGCCGTCATCTGAGGGTCTCGGCGGTGCGCCGGAATAACCCGGTGAATGTGGCCGCGAAGTCGCGGTCGGATTCACCGGGCTATCGGCGCCGAGACCAAGACGCCGAGGATCAGCGGCCGTGGTTGTGCATGACGTGCTTGGTGCGGGAGTAGTCGTCGAGCGCGTACAGCGACAGGTCGCGGCCGTAGCCGGAGCCTTTGAAGCCGCCCCAGGGCGCTTCGGTGGCCAGGACGAGGTGGGAGTTGACCCAGACCGTGCCGAAGTCGAGTCGGGAGGGGATGTCGAGCGCTCGGCGGGCGTTCTCGGTGAACACCGAGGCGGCCAGGCCGTAGGGGACCTCGTTGGCCCGCCGGACCGCTTCGTCCTCGTCCTCGAAGGTCTCCACGGTGATCACGGGGCCGAAGATCTCCTCGCGGGCGCACTCGGCGTCGCCGGGCACGTCGATCAGTACGGTCGGCGGAATGAAGTAGCCGGGGCCGTCGAGCGGGGCGCCGCCGACGGCCGCCTTGATGCCGGCCGCGGCCGCCCGCTCCAGGTAGCCCGAGACCCGGTCGAAGTGCGCCTTCGACACCATCGGCCCGATCTCGACGTCGTCGCCGGCGCCGGGCTCGCCGACGACCAGGGTGGACACCTCGCGGACCAGGTGGTCGACGAACTCCTCGGCCACCGAGGAGTGCACCAGCACCCGGCAGCCGGCGCCGCACTCCTGGCCGGAGTTCCAGTAGCCGGCCGCGCGCAGCGAGGTCGCCGCCGCGGCCGAGATCGGCGTCGGCGAAGATCAGGACCGGCGCCTTGCCGCCGAGTTCGAGGTGGACCCGCTTCAGCGACTCGGCCGCCGCCTTGGCCACCGCGCGGCCGCTGGCCACCGAACCGGTCAACGCGATCATGTCGATGTCCGGGTGGGTGGACAGCCGGCCACCGACCTCGGGGCCGTAGCCGGTGACGACGTTCAGCACCCCGGCGGGCAGCAGGTCGGCGACGAGTTCGGCGAACTTCAGCGTGGTCAGCGGGGTCTGCTCGGACGGCTTCAGCACCACCGTGTTGCCGGCGGCCAGGATCGGCGCCAGCTTCCAGGCCGCCATCAGCAGCGGATAGTTCCACGGCGTGACCACGCCGATGACGCCGAGCGGCTCGCGGATGATCACCGACAGGTGATCGGCGGTGTAGTCCGCGGCGGCCTGGGAGGTGATGGAGCGGGCGGCTCCGGCCATGAACCGGAAGGTGTCCACGGTGCTGGAGACGTCGTCGGCGGAGACGGCGTTCGGCTTGCCGGCGTTGACCGACTCCAGCCGCTCCAACAGGCCGGCGTTCTGCTCGACCCGGTCGGCGATCGCCAGCAGGATCGCCCCTCGCTCCTTGGGGGTCAAGGCGCCCCAGGCCGGCTGGGCGGACCGGGCGGCGGTGACCGCCGCGTCCACGTCGTCGACGGTCCCTTCCGGCACCCGGGCGAACACCGACCCGTTGGACGGATCGACGACGTCGATGAACGTGCCCGATGAGCCGGCGCGGAACGCGCCGTCGATGAAGTGCTGCGCGGGCGGCAGGTCACCCTCGCTGAGCAGCGCAGGACCCTCGCTGCGCCGGATCTGGGTTTCGGTGGGGGAGGCGGTCGTGGTCATGTGATCTCCAGGAAGAAGGGGCGGCAGGTCGTTTCGATCGGCTGACGAGGCGCCGTGCCTCAGGACACGGTCTGGGGACGGAACACCGACGCGAGGTTGGTGATGTGGATGTCGTCTTCGGGGGCGAGGGGCAGCACCGGCTCCCGCGTCGGCGCCGGCCGGGAAGCCGACGGCGTTCAGAGCCCACCTTCACGGCCGCGATGAAGTTCACCGAAAGGGCGGCATCGAGCAGCGGGTAGATCCGCGACCAGGTCTGCCGCGCGGCATCGAGGTCACCGACCTGGACGGCGTCGTAGACCGCGACGATCTCGGCCGGCACGATGTTGGCGGTGCCGGCCATCACACCGGCCGCACCGGACACCAGCGACGACAAGATGAGGCTGTCCCAGCCGATGAAGGTCGCCGACCAGGTCGCCGTAGTGGTGGATCAGCTGGGCGGCCTGCGCCATGTCGGGGGTGGTGTTCTTGATGTAGCGGATGTTCTCCACCTCGCGGGCCAGCAGGGCGACGGTGTCAGCCGAGAGATCGACGCCGGTGGCAGCGGGCAGGTTGTAGAGCATCACCGGAATGGAGACCGAACTCGCGACCCGGCGCAGGTAGTACGTCGTCTCGGTCAGCGACAGCGCCTCATAGAACGGGGCCACCGGCATCACCACGTCGACACCGACCGACTCGGCGTGCCGGGACAACTCGATCGCCTCGCCTGGTGCTGGTCGAGCCCGTCTGCGCGATCACCGGCACCCGATGGGCGGTCTGGTCGACGACGGTCTCGACGACGAATCGCCGCTCCTCGACGCTCAGCGCGCTGAACTCCCCGGTGGAGCCGCAGGCCACCACGCCGTGCACACCGCCGTCAATGGTGCGGTCGACCAGCGCGCGCAGCCTCGACTCATCGATGCTCTCGTCTGCGGCGAACGGGGTGGCCAGGGCGACCAGCACACCCCCGAGTGATGCAGTCATGATGCAGGGTCCTTTCCTGACGATACGCGAGCTGAGTTGGGTGTCGGATGGCGCTGGGCCGCGTCGGCCCTGCTGGCGCTCGGTGGCCAGCAGGCTGACGGCCTCCTGGGCGGCGGAGAAGCCGGTGGTGATGGCGGTCTCGGTGTACAGGGTGCCGAGGTAGTCACCGGCCAAAAAGACCCGGCTCGCCCGGCGCATCAGGATCGGCTGCAGTGTGCCCCGGCCCGGGAAGCAGTACGGCGAGCCGTCCTTCCACCGCGACGCCTTGGCCTCGACCACCGAGTCGGCGAAGCCGCCACCCAGCACCTGATCGAGGTCGGCCAGGTGGGTCTGCACGATCTCCTCGTCGGAGGAGTCCAGCAGCGCCCGACCGAGACCGGCCGGGGAGAAGGTCATCATGCTGCCGCCGGGCTGCCGCACCGACTCGGTGCCCCGGACGATGCTGGCCTGGTTGAGGGCGATGGCGAACGAACGCTTCGGCGTCGCGATCGCGTAGAGCCGTCCCACGGGCGGGCCGTGGTCTCGTCGGTGAGGAACGCCGAACTCACATGCGGGCCGTAGACGACCTTGCCGAGGGCATCCCGGATGTCCTCGGGCAGGTCGACGGCGACCCGATGGGCCACCGTGGCCGGGGTCGCCAGCACCACACAGCGTGCTTCCACCTCGTGGTCCGCACCGTCTTGGCGGTAACGCACCACGACGGAGTCGGCCCGGTGCACGATCTCCTGGACGTCGGCGCCGAACTTGACCCGTTCTCCGAGCGCGACCGCAACGGCCTCGGTGAGGGTGGACGGGCCGCCGACGATGCCCCGGTTGAGACCCTGTCCGACGTTCCACACCAGGCTGAAGTAGCCGATGCCGGCCCCGGCGGAGATGTCGCCCATGTCGCCGCCCGACCGGGTGACCGTGGTCTGGAACAGCGCCGCGGCGTCCGCCGGGAGGTCGCCCACGAAGTCGGCGAACGTCCGTTGGTTCTCGAAGTCGTAGATCCGCTGCTGCCGGACCGCGCCGGACTCGCCGGACCGCTGCCGGACCACGCGGGCGTAGCGCAGCACCGCGCTGCCGACCTTGAGGCCGGTGGCGAGCACGGCCGCCCGGTCGGCGAGCGGCATGGGGATCCGGAACGGATAGGTCTCGATGCGGCCCTTGCGGATGAACCGGCCGTTCATCGACAGACCCTTCAATGAGCCCGGCACGGCCACGGCGGCGACGCCGACTTCATTGAGCAGGGTGTCGGTCGACGACCCTGGCCCGGCGAAGACGTGACCGCCCCAGTTCAGCCAGTACGGGCCGCGCCGCTCGGAGCGGATCCGACCTCCGACGCGGTGATCGGCTTCCAGCACCACCGTGTCCCAGTGCTTCAGTCGCCAGCCGGCTGACAGGCCCGCGAGACCGGCCCCCACGATGATGACGTCCCTCATGCCTCAACTCTCCATCCAGCGCCGGACGGCAGGACGAGCACCCCGCCCCGCGCCCAAGCTGACATTTTGGTCCCAATGACTGATGGAGAATTGATATATTTGAGGCTACGCGATCGTCGGCCTCGCCGTCAATCCGATGCCGCGCGCGAAGCGATCCGGCGACAGTCCTAGATCTCGGTCCGATCGTGTCGCTTCCGTTCCCGCGAATGGGCGATGACATCGGTGAGCACATCTTGGAGGGTTTCCAGCTCTTTGATGCTCATGCCCAGGCGTTCGACGACGGCAGCGGGGACGCCGACGGCTTGGGCGCGCAGGTTCTGACCGCGCTCGGTCAAGCTGACCTGCAGGGAGCGTTCATCGGCCGGATCGCGGTGCCGCTCGACCAGCCCGGCGTTCTGCAGACGCTTCAACAGCGGCGACAGGGTGGGCGCCTCCAGCTTCAGCAACCTGCTCAGTTGCTTGATCGAGATCGGCCTTCCGGCCTCCCAGAGCGTGACCATGACGAGATACTGCGGATGCGTCAGCCCGAGCGGCTCGAGGAGCGGCCGGTAGAGCGAGATGACCTCTCGAGCGGCAACCGCCAACGTGAAGCACACCTGTTGGTCGAGGGTAAGTCGATCGTCCTCGTCGAGACCGGCTGACATATGACTCCCATCATGGTCCGCCATGAGGCTTCGTCGGCGGTCGATCACCTTGTCGGCGGGTGACCTCAGGCCACTGTAGAAGCCACCCCGGCCCGGTCGCGAATCGATCAGCCGAGCGCCGATCTCGCCAATCGGGCAGGAAGTATTCATACACGAACTGTTCACGTACCGTATTAACACTTCAGAGCAGCAGATGCTGCCCGTGCCCAGTCGAGGTCGTCGCCGCCCACCCGGCGGCGCGATTCGGACGGAACCGGTCGGGTACTCGGAAGGCGTTCGAAAAGCTCGAACCAGTCGAGAAGCCGACGATTGCCGATGCACCGAGAGATCCCCCGTCGGGAGCCTCGATGTAGAGAAAGGGAACCATGTCAACGCCGGCGCCGGTCCGCGCACGCCAGAGCTTTCGTCACGAGGCTCTGCTGTGGCGCGACCGGGCAGACTACGTCCAAGAACTCGTACCGTTCATCCAAGAGGGCGTGGATGCCGGTGAGGCGGTGTTGGCCGCCCTGATTCCCGAACACGCCGATTGGATCCGCAAAGACCTGGGCCCCGCCGCAGCCCAGGTCCAGTTCGTCGACATGGTCGAACTGGGCCGGAACCCCGCCCGGATCATCCCGGCCTGTCAGAAATTCCTCCGCGACTGGTCCGGCCACGAGCGTCCGGCCCGCGGCGTCGGCGAGCCGATCTGGCCCGGACGGCGGCCGGAGGAAATTCTCGAGTGCCAGCTTCACGAGGCCCTTTTCAACCTTGCCGTCGACCCGGAGTTGCCCGTCTGGATCATCTGCCCGTACGACGCCGAACACCTCGACGACGAGGTCATCGCCGAGGCGGGCCGAAGCCACCCGGCACTTTCCACGGCCGGCTCCTACCAGGGCAGCCCGAGCTACCGGGGTCACGCCCACGCACAGGAGATGTTCACGGCCGAGTTACCCGCCATCTGCGGGCGGCCGGCCGAAACCACGGTGACCGGACCGCGTCGACCTCAAGGCGACCGCCGAGTACGTCTCCCTCCAGGCCGCCCTGGCCGACCTCTGGTCCCACCGGATCGTCGATCTCACCGACGCCGTCCGGGGGCTCACCGCCAACAGCCTCAACCGTGGCGCGCAGCGGGTGCGCGTTCGACTCTGGGACAAACCCGACGTGCTGATCTGCGACCTGACCGACGACACGGTGATCGACGACTTCCTGATCGGACGACGCACACCGGTGACGGCCGGGCTGGACCCGCTGTGGTTCGCCAACCAGATGTGCGACCTCGTGCAGGCCCGTTCCGGCAACAGCGGAACCACCGTACGGCTGCACATGCGGAAGTAGCCTCCGCCGTGACGCGCTCCGCCGCTGCTGGCGTCTCCGCCAACCGGCCACCGGGCGTTCAGGGGCCCGACGGGCCGCTATACGTTGGCCTGGTCGCGGGTCCTCGCGGCGCCAGTTCTCACGATAGGAGATGCTCGTGACCGCATCTAACGCCGATCCGGACCGCCTGCGTGACGCGGGAGCACCAGATCCCGGCGCGACCGGGGTCGACGATTCCGAGGCGCCCACGCCGGCCGGTTCGGCGGCACCATCGGGCGATTCGGAACTCGTTCAGGGCGCCGAAGTGCGAGACGGCACCGGGGACGACGGACTGGAAAGCCCCGTCGCTCCGTCCTGAGACGACCGCTCGTCGGATTGACCGGCGCCGAAGCGGACCACCGCCGGGACTCACTGACCCGGCTGTACCTCGGGTCGAGGAAGCCGCCGACGGCAATGGCGGCATCGCCGCTGCCCGAACTGCCGGCCAACGCATCCCGGTGACCATGGCAAGGGCACCGGTGAGAGCGCCGGTGCGGTCAGTTCGGGCCGGCGTCCTCACCGACGATGTCGTCCAGCGCCTCGCGAACGGCCTGGCGGGTGGCCAGCCGTACCGATGCCGCTTGCTGCAGGTCGCGCGAATCGGCATCGGCCAACCGCTGACGCTCCTCCGCCTCGGCCGCCAGCGCCCGGTCGCGGGCATGGCGAATGCGGTCCATCACCTCGTCCGCGCTCGACATGCTCATGCGCTCAGTCTTCTTCCAGACGCAGCGCGATACCGAGAGCGAACAAAGTGGGTGCCCAATGACCGGTGAAGATCCCCCACCGATCGGACTGCGCCTTGTCGTGGCCCTTCTTCCCCCGGCTGACGAAGTACGACAGGTAGGACACGCCGATCGAGGCAAAGCCGGCGACGTACGCCCACTCACTCCGTATCCCCGCCTCATGCAACTTCTTGATCATTCCGACTCCATCCGTTGGGTGATTTCCGCACTTTCGCTTCTACTTCGTTCGGTTGCGCGGAAGCGGAGGCACCCGAATCGGCCCGTCTTGCCGACCGAGACACTGGTGTCGCGACCGGCACATTGTTCGGCGTCAAGTCAACTGGTGGTCTTGGCCGCCGCTGACGCTTCCGCGCCATTCACCGTCTCGACGCCGCGGCTCTCGATGTAGCGCTTGAACTCCTCGGCCGACTTGTCGACCTGACGCTGGTCGACGTTGAACACCGCGCCGGCCTTCTCAACCAAATCCTCGGGTTCCCATCCCAGCTCGATGATCACCCGCGTCGACGTCGCACCCAGCGACTCGAAGAGCACCCGGCCGCTGTGACCGCCCGTGTCGCCGCCGGTGCTGCGCCACGCGACGATCTCGTCCGGGGTCTGCTCGGTGATCTCGGTGTCGTACTCCCGCGTGACACCGCCGACCTTGACCACCCAGTGAGTGTGGGTGTCATCGGTCTGGCTGATCGACTTCACCCCGTCCATGAACTCCGGAAAGGACTCGAACTGGGTCCACTGGCGGTAGGCGGTGCTGACGGGAACGTCCACCTGAACGCTCGTCTGAACGGTGTTCACGTTCGTACCTCCTGATCCTGTCCGTCCTGATGACAGACTCCGGTTTACACCGTAAACCGCAGAGAGGCACTGCGCTTGAGATCGCCGACAATGACGGTTACGGCGGCTGTTCCGAGTCACTGCCGCAACCATCAACCGTCCTGACCGAGCTGGGTCTTGAGCCGCTCGATGTGCTGCGACGCCTCGGCCTTGGTCAGGTCGGCGGGAAGTTCTTCGCTCGCCTGCCGCGCCAGTGTGTCCAGGTAGCTTTTCTGTGCCGGAGTGATGGGATCGGCGCCGCTGACCCACTCGGCCGGATCCTTCTCCAGCGCGTCGTTGCCCGGCGTCGAGGCACCGAGGGTCTCACGGCCCTCGGGCGGGGCCGGAATATCGTCGACTTCTCCCTGCGCAGCCTGGCTGCTCTCGGTTTCGAATTGGCTCATGTTGACACCGTATGCGGCGGCACTGACAGCTCCCGAAACCGACGACAGGGGTTCACTGGCAGGCGACCAGCAACGGGCCGGCCGGGTTCAGCTGACCAGATCCAGTGCGCCGAACCGGTGATCGGACCACAGCGCACGCGATGCCTCCTCCGGATAGGACTGCACCTGAGGCGTCGACGTCGTTTCGTAGACACCGGTCATCCGCCGGTGGTCGAACGACGGCCAGCCGGGATGCCCCTGGGTCGCCATGGTCACCCAGGCGGACCGCATTCCCGCGGAGACGGCTGCCGCCTCCTCCGGTGGTGTGTCGCCGAGAAAGGACTCGGCGGCCGTCAGCGTTCCGAAGACCAGGGAGATGTCCAGGGCGTGGCAGGCGCCCAAGATGCCCCCGGCTGCTGGGGCGCCGTAGGCCAGCTCGTACAGATAAGCCTGCCCGCCCCCGTCGGCCTGAGCCGCGGCCAAGTGCAGGGACGGCATCCGGAACAGCCAGTCCGACTGCACCAGGGTGAACAACTCCTCCGCCGTCGCGTGCGGGTACGCGGCCCGCACCGCCGGCCCCGGATCGTCGCCGGGACCGAAGGCCTGCAGCGCCCATCCGCGTCCGCGTCGCTGATCCGGCCGATCAACCCATCTCCACCAGGAACAGTCGCCACTCGTCGCGAGTGTGGCCGACCAGCAGCCGCACGTCGCGGGCGGCGCCGGCGGCCAGCGCGGTCCAGGGGTCCGCGGGCAGGACCTCGCCGTCGACGACCGGCGAGAAGGGCGTCACCGTGGCGGCGACCGGTCCCCAGCGGTCCGCGAGCGCGCCGGAGCGACCGTTCCATGGACCCATGACAGCGTCGATCGCCGCGGCGGCCGTGACCAGGGCGCCCGGATCGGTGTAGCGAAGCGCGTCCGCCGTTGCCGGGACGCCCAGCGGCGCCAGCAGTTCGGTGGCGATGTCCCGCGCCAGCCGCGGCGTGAAGTAGGTGCCCGGCAGGCTTTGCACGATCGCCGCGCCGAACAGCCCCGTCGCCGCCGGAGAGGTCAGCAGGTTGGCCACCGCGCCGGCGCCGGCCGACTCGCCGAAGACTGTGACTCGGGCCGGATCGCCGCCGAAGGCCGCGATGTTCTCCTGCACCCAGCGCAGCAGCGCAAGCTGATCCAGCAGGGCTCGGTTCTCCGGCGCCCCATCCAGCGAGGCGTAGCCCTCCATACCCACACGGTGGTTGCCGGTCACGACCACCACCCCAGACCTGGACAGCACACTGCCGTCGATGTTCGGCGCAGCGGCATGACCAGACCGGTAGGCGCCGCCGTAGATGTAGACCATCACCGGCAGTTGTCGGTCGGCGATGTCCGGCGTCCACACGTTGGCGGTCAGCCAGTCGCTCGGGTCGTGCCGAATCGGACCGGTGGCGGGCGGGTCCGGCGGCGTGGCTCCCCCATTGAAGATCTGCGGCGGCGGCGGCCCGAAGACATCAGCCTCGCGTACGCCGTCCCACGGTTCGGCCGGTGCAGGCGCCCGGAACCGCAGCTCGCCGACCGGCGGGGCCGCGAACGGGATGCCGCGGAACACGGCGACGCCATCCTCCAGCCGGCCGCTCACCGCACCCGGCCGGCACCGGACCAGAACGGACGTCTCGTGGTTGCTCACGGCCTGGACCGCATCCCCGCCGACCAGTCGGGTGGCCAGCCCTCAGCGGCCGCGTAACCGTCCAGGGACGTGATGAAGTCGACCATCAGTGTGCGCATCAGATTCCCCCTCGGGTTCAACCAGCCTCGGGCCGGTCCTCTCACGCTAGCTTCCCCGGGTCACAAGACCCGAGGAAGCTAGTGACCTCGGTTGGTGGAGCCCCAACCGGCGCCCACCGGCTCGGTCCAGACCGAGCCGGTATCGACCAGCGGAAGCAGCAGGGGTGTCAGCTCCGGGTCCGGACGGCCGCGGAGCCGATCGCGGGCGAACCGGGCGGCGATGCCGGCGAGGAAGTCGGCGACCTGGATCCGATGATCGGCGCGGGAGTCGACGCGCCGGATCGCGGTCAGCCGGTGACCCGGGTGATGCGCGGAGAACTCACGGGCGATCTCGGCGATCCGGGCCGGCGTCAAGGCCGACTGTTCGTCGTGCACGAGGGTGATCGTCGGCGTCGTCCGGCCCCAGAGCTCGACGGTCCGCAGGACGGCCGGGATCAGCGGCTCCATCAGCGGGCTGAGGGTGCGATCGGTGAGGTGCGCCTGGCGGACCGCTTCGGCGGCGGGCCGGCTGCGTTCCAGCAGCGTGATCACCTCGGCGACGCCGGATTGCCGCTGTCCGTCGGCCAGGGTGCCGACGGTCTCGTAGAAGATGTCGACGGGCCGCTTCGGCAGCCAACGATTGTTGGTCCGGAACAGGTTGGCCGCGCCGGTGAGGAACTCCTGCCATCGTCGGGCTCCATAGGCCTCGGGTCCCGACCGATACAACGTGAGGGCAAGCTGCCGCGATCGGGCATCACGTCCGGGGAGGTCCGTCCCGATCACCGGTCCCGAGCCGAGCAGCACGTCCACCACCCGCGCGAGCACGAAGAATCGGGTGTCGATCAGGTGGACGCGAGCGACTCCGGCGACCGGTCCGGACGGATCGAGCAGCCAGCGCAAGACCGGGCGGTGTCGTGGGCGCATCAGTTCGGCCGACTTGTACTCACCGCCCTTCGCCCCGATCAACCGGTGCACCTCGCCGATCACCGATGCGGCTGCGCCGTGATCGAGGCGCACACTCGCGTGCGCGAACACCGTGCTGTGACCGGGCCCGACCAGGTTGCCGCCCGCGAACCCGGATTCGTCACACGCGATCTCGTACGGTTCGCCCGGGCCGGGCGCCGACTGGCGGTCAGACAATCGGCTCGACGGTTCCGCGGAGCCGGGCGCGTTCGGCGGCCCAGACGACGGCATGGCTGTGCAGGCTGACCGCGGGCGAGGTGAGGATTCGGCTCGGATCGGCGTCGCGGACCGCCGCCAGGAAGGCCCGGGTCAGCGCGCCGTCCGCGCCGAGATGGCCATCCCCGGCCAACGGGATCGTCGGGATCGACCACCGCCGTGGTGGTCGTCGTGCCGGTCAGGAAGTCGAAGACGCTGACGGTGTAGCCGTCGCCCTCCAACATTCCTCGGGTCCCGAAGATCCGGGTCTTGCGGAAGGCCATGGGCGTGAAGCCGGTCATGGTCAGCGATGCGGTCACCCCGCCGGCGTACTCGATGTTGACGACCTGGTGGTCGACCACATCGTTGTCGCAGTCGTAGACGCAGCGGCCGTACGGCCCGCTCGCGCAGCGCTTCGGTGATCGACTCGGCATTCGACCTCCACCGCCAGCACCGACAACGGCCAGCGCCGGGCGCCGGGATCGTCGACGTGATCCAGATAGATCCGCTTGGCCGAGTACGGGCAATCCGGCTCGACCGCACAGTCCAGGCACCGGGTTCCCGCTCCGGCCGGCCGGTTGGCCGGCGGTGAAGTGCTGCAGACCGCCGAACGACGACACCCTCAGCGCCGGCCGGTCGACGAGGTAACCGAGCCAGTCGACGTCGTGGCAGCACTTGGCCATCAGCATCGGGTTGGACTCCTCGGCCCGCCGCCAGTTGCCGCGGACGAAGGAGTGGGCCTGGTGCCACCAGCCGACCGGTTCGAGGTGTTGGATGCTGACCAGTTCACCGATCCGGCCGCCGTCCAGCGCCGCCTTGACCGTGGCGGTGTAGGCCGAGTAGCGCAGCACGTGCGCCACGCAGACGATGGCCCCGGCCTGCGCGCCGCGGCCACGATCGCCTCGGCCTCGGCCTCGGTCGGGGCCATCGGCTTCTCCAGCAGCAGGGGCAAGCCGCGAGCCAGAAAGGCCAGCGCCGGCTCGGTGTGCCGGCGGTCGGGCGTGGTGATGATCACCGCGTCGACGTCGAAGTCAGGTGAGCCGGACAGCTCCGACCAGTCGCTGACGCACCGGTTCACCGGAACGCCGAACTCGGCGGCTGCAGCCAGCCGCCGGTCGGCCCGCGGTTCGGCCACCGCGGTCACTTGGGCCATCCGGTCTCGACCGCCTCCCGGCCGTAGATCATCCCGCGTGAGCCCGCGCCGACGACGGCGAGGCGCAGCGGGGTCACAGTCGGCGCAGGCATCGGTCGAGGTGGTCGGCGAAGCGGGCCGGGTCGACGTCGACCGCCACCCGGGCGTTGGCCGGGGGGCCGTCCCGGCGGGCGGGCAGGTCGGCCACCAGGGCGCCGCGGGCCGGACCGTCGAGTTGGACGTCCAGCCAGGCGTCGACGAACCGCACCAACCCGGGCTGGGTGAGCGTGACCACCGCCAGCGGATCGTGCAACGGGCAGGAGTTCAGGCCGGGGTCGTCGGCGGCCAGATGGTCGATCCAGGCGGTGGTGTAACGCCCGGCGTAGGCGGTGAACGGGTGGGCGTCGGCCGCCATGGTCTCGGCCTGCGCCCGGCTGATCCGCACCCGGCGGGTCACGTCCAGTCCGACCCAGTGGGCGACGATGCCGCTCTGCAGCACGATCCGGGCCGCCTCGGGGTCGCTCCACACGTTGAACTCCCCTGGCATGTCGCTGCGTCCGGTGGTGCCGGTGAACACCCCGCCCATGATCGTCAGTCCGGCGAGGCGGCCGGCGAACTGCGGATCGAGGAGCATGGCCACTGCGATGTTGGTCAACGGCCCGATGGCGACCAGCGTCAGCTCACCAGGGTGGGTGCGGGCGAGCTCGGTCAGGGCGATCGCCGCGTGACCCGGCGGGGCGGCCCGGGGTTCGATCCCGTCGGGCAGCCGGCCGAAGCGGGACTGCGGGTGCAGCAGCGGCCGCCCGGCACCTCGCCGGACCTCGACGTCGGCGCGGCCCACTTGGTCGAGCAGTTCCAGGGTCAGCGTGGTGGCGGTGTCGACGTCGGTGTTGCCGTTCACCGTGGTCACCAGCCGGAGGTCGAGGTCGGGATCGGCGACCGCCAGGGCCAGGGCGAAACCGTCGTCGATGTCACTGCCGGGCGCACCCATCGCGAGATCCAGGTCGAGCATGATGGGGATCACCACGGGTCCAGCAGCTTTCCGCTGGTGATCGGGCTGGCGTCGAGCGCCGGGAACATGGCGGGCACGTCGGAATTCTCCTGCAGCTCCGACGGCAGCGCGGGGGCGGGTCGTGCAGCGCCCTGGAAGGAACGAAAGAAGCCCTGGCCGGCCTCAGGTCGAGCTTGTGATCGAATCGGTTAGCCCAGAGCGAGGAGCAGCAACCGCTTGAGCGGCCCATAGGGTGGTCGCGCTGACCGCTGCTCGCCCGGGAGCTGAGCCAGTGCTTGCGTTGCCCCGATTCCCTGTTGGTAGCTGGTAAGCCTGAAGTAGTAGTTCACATCGCAATTGTCGGATCTCCACATCGTCGGGTGCTCAGGCTCACCCTGCGCTGACCTCAGGTTTGGCTGAATCATCCCTCAGCCGCGGGCGATCATCCGGGCGATGTCGTCGGCAAAAGCGATCTCAGAGTCGTCCTGAGGCGCGTAGCCGATCACCTCGCGGGCGTTGGTGATGCTCCAGAACGTGCGTGCGTTATTCGAGACACCGTAGAAGATCTGAAACGGCACGCCGAATCGGGTCGTCGATCGACTCCGCGTCCACGGACCGTACGAACAGCTGCTGCAGGTCACGCTGGCTGATGTAGCCGGTGATGTCGCGGAGATAGCGCCGAAGCGGTCGATCCTCGAAGGCGGCCGCGTCGATCTCGCGCGGCGCCACGATCCGGATCTGCACCACTTCCAGCCGCCGCCCCAGCGAACCGCACGCGTAGAGGAAACCCAGCGACTCGTACGCCACCTTGGCCCAGCCGTAGAAGGTGTCCGGTCGCGGGTAGTCATCGGGGGTGACCCGGTCGATCCGGCCCTCGAACCACGGCTGCTCGTACCATTTGGAGGCCTGATTGGTGCTGGCCGCGACGACGCGCTTCACCCCGGCGGCCATCGCCAGTCGGTAGATCCGCTCCATCAGGTCGACGTTGCGACGCTCCGAGGCATAGCTGTGCTCGCCGACCGGCCGCAGATAGCCACAGTGCACGATGGCCTCGAAAGCCGAGAACAACTCGGTCACCTCCTCGTCGGATGACTCCACCAGGTCGAAGAGCTCAACACCCTCCAACCGCTGCCCCTGACGGTCGGTGTCCTTGACGTCGACCATCCGGAGGTCGAAGGCCTCGCGCAGCGCCGGCACCAACTGGCTGCCGATCGTCCCTGCCGCGCCGGTGAGAAGGACACGTTTAGCTGAAGTGTTCATGGCCCTTGAACCTACTGGTCAACCCCAACCAGCTGATCATGAAACCGCCACTTACACCGTTATCCGGACGCCCCCTCCGAGACGACTGCCTCGTCAAGGCCCAGTCCACGGATGAAGACGCGGTATCCAAGCCGGTACTGACTTGCGATAGAGCTCGTACGAGGCCCCGTACCGTTCGCAGAGGGCCGGTTCCTCGTACCAGCGAACGAACGCCGCCATGATCAACCAGACCAGCAACCCATACCCGAACAAGCCGATCGACCAGAAGGCCAACGCCTGTCCCACGATGACCGTGACCACGGCGACGTACATGGGATTGCGAACATGACGATAACTGCCACCCACCACCAGATACTCGGTCGGCGCGACCGGCGCCGGTGTCCCTCGACCCACCGAAGCGAAACGGAAGAACGCCGCGACCAGGACCGCAACGCCGGCCGCGACCAGCGCGAACCCGAGCAGAACGGAAGCCCAGTCCACGATCGAATTCAGCTCCGGGAGTCGATAACCAGTGATCCACCACGGCACCAGCCCCGCGACCGTGCCAGGGGCCAGCAAGAAGAAGGTCGCGCTGCCGATCGCGGCGTGCGTCCGGTTCACCTCACCAGGCTAGAAGCCGACGTGCGGCCGGCACACCCGGACGAGGGTCCCGCGCTAGGCCAAGGTGGGTCGCTGGGATCCTGTCGTGATGAACGCGAACCGTGTGCTGTGGGTGACGGGCGCAGGCAGTGGCATGGGCCGCGCGGCCGCCGTGGCCGCTGCCGCCCGCGGCTGGCGGGTGGCCCTCAGCGGGCGACGCGCAGATCCGCTCGACGAGACCGCTCGGCTCGTCGCCGAGGTGGGCGGCGCAGAGGCTGACGCTGCCTCTCGACGCCCGAAATCCAACTGAGCTCTCCGCTGCCCACGAGACGATCCGGGCGACCTGGGGCCAGGTCACCGACCTCGTCCTCGCTGCTGGCCTCAACACCCCTCAGCGCTACTGGAATGATCAAGCGCTCGAGACCTTCGAGCGCATCGTCGCGACGAACCTCACCGCCGTCGCCCGGATGATCGACACCGTGCTGCCCGACATGCGCGCCCGCGGCTGTGGGCAGATCGTCGTCGTCTCGTCCTACTCGGCCTGGCGCTTCTCGCCACACGCAGGCGTGGCGTACACCGCCAGCAAGACCGCGCTCGCGGCGATCTGCCAATCACTGAACGCCCAGGAAGCCGGGCACGGCGTTCGGGCCTGTCACCTGTGTCCCGGCGACGTCGACACCGAATTCCTCAATCTGCGCCCGGAGGCCCCGGATGCCGAACGTCGGCAGACCATGCTGTCACCCGGCGACATCGCGGCCGCGATCCTCTATGTGCTCGACGTACCAGCGCACGTCCGCATCGACGAACTGGTCATCAGCCCGGTGTCGCAAACGTGACGGTTCGCCGGTGTTAGCGTGGCCGACCGTGGCGGCTGGGTCAGCAACAGCGGCCAGCGGACGGCGGTCAGGGGCGGAGCAGGACCTTGATGGCGCGGCGTTCGTCCATCGCTCGATAGCCGTCGGCGGCATCGTCGAGGGGCAGTTCGAGGTCGAACACCTTGCCCGGCTGGATCTTGCCTGCTCCGACACGGTCCATCAGGTCGGGGAGGAACCGTCGGACCGGTGCGGGGCCGCCGTGCAGGTGCACGTGGGAGTAGAACAGCTCCATGCCCGGGATGGCGACCTCGTGCGTCACCCCGACGAAGCCGACATGGCCACCGGCCCGGGTGGAGTGGATGGCCTGCATCATCGATTCCTGGGTGCCGACGGCCTCGATCACCGAGTGCGCACCCAATCCGTCGGTCAGATCCTTGATCGCCGCCACGCCCTCCGTCTCCGCGTTCGGTGACGATATCGGTGGCGCCGAACTCCAACGCGAGTTGCTGACGTGGTTCATTGCGACTCATGGCGATGATCCGTTCCGCGCCGAGTTGCTGCGCGGCCATCACCCCGAGCAGCCCGACCGCACCGTCCCCGACCACAGCAACCGTCTTGCCCGGTCCGGCCTCGGCCGCGACAGCGGCGAACCACCCGGTGCCAAGGACGTCGGAGGTGGCCAGGAAGTGCGGCACCAGATCCTCGCCCGGAACCTCCGGAGTCGCCACCAACGTCCCGTCAGCGAGCGGCACCCGCATCCGCTCCGCCTGCGCGGCACCGGTCGGACCAAACGCCTCACGGTGCGGGCAGGAAGGTTGGTAGCCGGAACGGCAGATCTCACAGGTGTTGTCGGACGCGAAGAACGACCCGACGACAAACTGGCCCGGCTTCACCGTGGTGACCGCCGAGCCGACCTCCTCGACGATGCCGGCGTACTCGTGACCCATCGCCCGTGGCCGCTTCAATTTCTCGATCCCGCGGTAAGGCCACAGGTCCGACCCGCAGATGCAGGTCGCCGACAGCCGGATGACGGCATCGGTCGGCTTCAGGATGGTCGGCTCGGCGCGGTCTTCCACCCGCACCTCACCGGGTGCGGTCATCACAGCAACGCGCATGGAACAGACTCCTCGACACAGGGGCAACACCGGACCGGCTGGGACGTCGTGCCCCGCCGTTGAGTCCAGCCAACCGCATCCCGACCCCACTGAGGAAGTCTCTGTCAAGACCTGTACTGACAGGGCACCTCAAGCAGTGCGGGCGAAGTCACCCGGAATCGGTATCGCATCTCAGTTCAGCGGCACCGCGGTGAAGCGTGCCAGCGAGGCAAGCAGGCTGACCTGGAATTGTGTGTCCCCGGCGGCCGGATGCGGACTGCGGCGTCGCTGGTGGAACCAGTATCCGCCGCTGCTGCGCGCGTCAGGCTGGTCACTCGTGGCCAGCCATTCCTGGGTCAAGTGGCCGAGCCGTAGGTCGTCGGGAGCCCCACGCCCACCCATCCTGGTCGGCACCCAACCGGGATCGACGGCGTTGCTGAACACCTCAGGCCAGTGGCGGGCGACCGCTAGAGCGAGGGCGGTGACGAACAGTTTGCTATCCGAGTACGAGCCGCGGCCGTGTTGTCCGGTCCAGTCCACGCCAGCCACATCGGCTCGTCCGCCACGATGCATGCCACTGCTCAGATACACCAGCCGCTGCGGGCGAGAAATGAGGGCAGTGAGCAGATATGGCGCGACGACATTGACCGGCAGAACGGCCGGTCCGCTCAAGACACCGGCGTTGTGGATCACCGCGTCGAGCCGGCCGAGTTCGTTGACCTGATCGGCCACAGCCCGCGTCTGACTCAGGTCGGCCAGGTCACCGACGACGCCGGACGCGCCGCGGCCGATGAGGTCATCGACAGCCACCAGACGCTCGGAGCTACGAGCGTGAACGATCACCTCGTGCCCGTCCCTCAGCAGGGTCTCGGCAGCCGCTCGACCCAGACCATCGGCGGAACCGGTGATGAAGATGCGCGCCATGTGCCTCCTCTCCCACCCCTCTGCTCCTCCAACGGCCCGTCCATCAACCGCCTACGGCTGCCACCACGGTCGCAGCGGCAGATCCACGCCGCCGCGGTCGTCCACCCGGACGGCCAGAACCTGGTGCAACTGCACGACGTTGCGCTCGAAACCCAACCGCGATCCCGCCATGTAGAGACCCCAGACCCTCGCGGTACCCAGCCCGACCTCGGCGACCGCCTCATCCCAGTGCTCGACGAGGTTGGCGCTCCATTCGCGCAGAGTCAATGCGTAGTGCGGCCGCAGGTTCTCCTCGTGCAGCACCTCCAGGCCGGCGTCCTGAGCCTCGGCGATGATCCGGCCAGACCCCGTCATCTCCCCGTCCGGGAAGACGTAGCGGTCGATGAACCCGCTCGCGGCAGCCGCGGACCGGTTGTCGGGCCGGGTGATGCAGTGGTTGAGCAGCAGTCCGCCGATCCGCAGCTTGGACCGGAGGAAACGGAAGTAGGCCGGATAGTTGGCGACGCCGATGTGCTCGGTCAGCCCGATCGACGACACCGCATCGAACTCGGTTTCCCGGATCTCGCGGTAGTCGCCGTGCCGGACTTCGGCGAGCTCGCTCAGCCCTTCCGCCGCGATCGCGTTCTGCGCCCAGGCCGCCTGTTCGGCTGACAGCGTTATCCCGGTGGTCCTGACGCCTCGGCGCGCGGCGTAGCGCACCATGCCGCCCCAGCCGCAACCGACGTCGAGCAGCCGGTCGCCCGCCTTGAGGCGCAGCTTGTCGAACACCAGCCGGTACTTGTTCGCCTGCGCCTCCTCCAGCGTCGCGCCGGCGTGCGGGTAGCAGGCGCAGGTGTAGGTCATCGACGGGCCGAGCACCCACTCGTAGAAGGTGTTGGAGACGTCGTAGTGGTGGTGGATCGCTTCGGCGTCACGCGTCCGGCTGTGTCGGAGCCCTTGCACCGTGCGGCGCCAGCGGGGCAGCACCTCCTGCGGCGGGGGCGCGATGGGCACCAGATGCTCGACGCCGATCGAGCGGACGATGTCGGCCAGCACCCGCGCCGGCGGCCTGGTGACCTTCACGTCGTCGCTGAGGGTCTTGAGCAGCTCATACGGGTCACCCGGGTGCACCCCGTGGGGTTGGAGATCTCCCGACACGTAGGCGCGGACCAGCCCCAGCTCACCTGGTGCGGTGGCCAGGTAGGTGGTGCCGCGCGGGGCCACCAGGTCCAGACCCAGGGCGCCGTCCGGCCCGGTCGCACTGCCGTCGTAGGCGGTGAACCGCAGCGGCAGCCGACCCGCGACCAAGATCTCCAGGATCTGAGCCAGGGACAGCCGGCCCGACACCGATGAGCGGTCACCTGCTCCTTGTACGCCGTCACCGTCGTTGCACCGCCTTCGCGTAGAGGTCGAGGAAACGGGCGTCGGGATCGTACGTCTTCTTCACGATCCGGTAGTCCTCACCGCCGTAGAGTTCGTCGAACTCATCCTGGGAGTAGAAGGCGTCCGAATACAGCGACTTGAGCCCGTCGAGTTCGCGGACCTTCGCCTCGATCAGCCGGTTCGTCTCTCCCTCGGTGGCTCCGACCGGTACCGAGGACCAGAAACCGACGTTGACATAGGGGTGGCCGGGCCGCATCGGATACAGCGACCAGCGGTCGCGCACGCGCAGCGGGCACAACCAGATCGGCTGGATGGGGACAGTGGACAGGAACCAGTCCAAGAACTCCACGCACCGCTCGATCGGCACCTCCACGTCCTGCACGACGCGTTCTCGCGGTGGGCGACCGTGACGCTTCTCGATGCGGTCGGCGATTCCGAACCGCCGGTCGAACGCGACCAGCTTCCAGTAGAAGCTGCTGCGCCGGTAGCGCCGCGGCCACCAGCCGCCGCAGCCGCGGGTTCTGGGCGCCGAACGCGCGGGAGCACCAGAACCAGTCGGTGTCCCACCGCCAGAGATAGTCATGGATGGTGAGCCGGTCGTGCTAGGTGCCGCTGCCGTGCTGGATGGACCGGTAGTAGATGTCTTGGCCGGTGTAGTCGCTGACGGGTCCGGGAGTCGTGGTCTGCCGACCGACGCTGAGGTAGCACTCGTCGGCGCCGAAGACCACGCCGTCGAGATAGTCGACCCGGACCCCGTCAAGGCTGCGGGTCTCGACGATGCTGTTCATCGCGTCGACCAGGTCGGTCAACGAGTGGTACCGGACATGACGCAGCGCGACGAACGGCTGGACGGTTTCCAGCTCGATCCGCAGCCGTACCGAGTACCCAAGCGTTCCGTAGGAGTTGGGAAACGCGCGGTACAGGTCGGGATGGTCGCTCGGGTGAAGCGGTGAGCACCTCGCCGGTCCCGGTCAAGATGTCCATCTCCAACACCGACTCGTGCGGCATTCCGTTGCGGAAGGAGGCCGACTCGATACCGAGACCGGTGACGGCCCCGCCGAGGGTGATCGTCTTCAGCTGAGGGACCACCAGCGGGGACAGCCCGTACGGCAGGGTGGCGGCGACGAGGTCCTGGTAGGTGCACATTCCGGCCACATCAGCCGTTCTGGCGTCGGGGTCGACCGAGATCACTCCCGTCAAACCCGAGGTGTCCAGACCGGGAGCGTCGTTCTTCACCCGGGCCCGGAACAGGTTGGAGGTCTGCTTCGCCAGCCGCACCGAAGCCGTCGCAGGAATCGTCCGGTAGCTCGCCAACAACTGCTCGACACCTGCGGCATAAGCCGAACCCGGGACGCCCGCAGGAACAGCCACACCTCCACGCTAGACCGCGGTTGCGGCCTGGGCTACCACGTCCGGTCAGTGGCCGGTAGATGTCAATTCACAGCTCGCTCAGCCGATCGAGACAAAGCCAACTTCGGCGGGCGCACGTCCAGCCCGCAATCAACGGTGGACGGCTACGGTTGCGTCGTTAGAGTGAGGCGTGGCCACGGCTACCTCCTCACCCGCGACTACTGCCCTCGTGCGGGCCATCCGGCGGCTGGCTGAATCGGTTGCGACGCCGTTGCTTCCCGCCGACTATCTCGACCTGGTCGCTCCGCTCCGCGCCACAGCTCAACTTCGCGGCCGAGTGGTGTCGGTGACACCGGAGACGCGGCACGCCGCGACGGTCGAGATCCGTCCCGGTCGATCCTGGAAGGGGCACCGGCCTGGACAGTACATACGCATCGGGATAGACGTCGACGGGGTACGCCACTGGCGGGCCTATTCACTGACGTCGCGGAGCACCTCGAGTGACGGATTGCTGTCCATCACGGTGAAGGCCATCCCCAACGGCAAGGTGAGCAACCACATCGTACGGCTGCTGTCGCCGGGCACACTGATCCACCTCGATCAGGCATCGGGCGACTTCGTACTGCCGCGACCGCTGCCTGATCGGACGCTCTTCGTGACCGCGGGCAGCGGTGTCACTCCAGTCATGGGCATGTTGCGGAACCATCTCGACGGCCTGCACGACGTGGTTGTCGTCCACTCGGCCCCCACGCGGGACGACGTCATCTTCGGCGACCAGTTGAGGGAGTGGGCCGGAATCGGGCGGCTGAAGCTGGTCGAGCGGTACACCGAGACCGAAGGCATTCTCGTCCCCGCCCACATCGACGAACTGGTCCCTGACTGGCGGGAACGAGAAGCATGGGTCTGCGGGCCGATCGGGCTGCTTGACGCGATGGAGTCGCATTGGGCCGAGGCAGACCTCGGCGAGCGACTCCACACCGAACGGTTCCGTTCGGCTCTCCTGATGGAGGGTGAAGGCGGTACGGTGAACTTTGCTCGCCAAGAAGCCGTAGTCGAAGCCGACGGCGCGACCCCGATCCTGGATGTCGGCGAGCAGGCTGGCGTCTTGATGCCTTCCGGGTGCCGGATGGGGATCTGCTTCGGGTGCGTCGTTCCCCTCAAGCAGGGTGCGGTACGCGACCTGCGCGACGGGCAGTTGACGGTCGCCGCCGAAGGCGACTCCATCCACATCCAGACCTGCGTGTCGGCGGTTGCCGGCAGCTGCGAGATCGACCTTTAGGAAGCCAGATGACTGCTGCGACCAGCACCGAAAGCATGAGCGACTCGACTCCTCCGACGGTCAACGCACCCAAGGCCAGGCCTGCGAACAGCCGCCTCAGCGTCGTCACGACCGAACGCCGGCACGTACCCAAGCCGTCCGGCAAGCCGGACCCGACCGCACACCTCTCCGCCGCGGACGTCGAGGCGTTGGCGCGCGAACTCGACGCCCTCCGCCAGGAGGTCCTGGCCGCGCGCGGCACCAGCGACGCCGCATACATCCGCAGGCTGATCCAGGTGCAGCGCATGCTCGAGCTCGGCAGCCGTGCCGTTCTCCTCTTCTCCCGCTTCCGGCCCGCCTGGCTGGTGGGCACGGCCGGGCTCTCCGTGGCCAAGATCCTCGAGAACATGGAGATCGGACACAACGTCCTGCATGGCCAGTGGGACTGGATGCGCGATCCCAAGATCCATTCGGCGGTCTGGGAGTGGGACCACGCATCGCCCGCCGACCTGTGGAAGCGCTCACACAACGAACTGCACCACACCTACACCAACGTCCTCGGCCTCGACAACGACCTGGGCTACGGCGTCATGCGGGTCGACGAAGACCAGCCCTGGGGACCGATCCTCCTCGGCCAGCCGCTCTGGAACTTCGTCACCGCCTGCGTCTTCGAATACGGCATCGCCGCGTACGACCTCCAGCTCGGCAAACAACTCAGGAGCGGTGGCGACAAGGAGCAGTTCCACCGCGACGGCAAGTCGGTCCTCCGCAAGATCGGGCGGCAGATGCGCAAGGACTACCTCCTCCATCCACTGCTCTCCGGGCCCTCCTTCTTCAACACCCTGGCGGCAAACGCCACGGCGAACCTCGTCCGCAACCTCTGGGCGCACTCGGTCATCATGTGCGGTCACTTTCCCGAAGGCGTCGAGACGTTCGCCAAGACATCCATTGACGGAGAGACGCGCGGGGAGTGGTACCTCCGCCAGATGATCGGCTCAGCCAACATCAGCGGCAGCAAGGCCATGCACATCATGACCGGAAACCTCTCCCATCAGATCGAGCACCACCTCTTCCCGGACCTTCCCAGCAACCGGTACGCCGAGATCGCGCCGAGGGTCAAGGAGATCTGCCGCAGGTACGGCCTGTCGTACACGACCGGATCACTTCCCCGCCAGGTGGCCTCGGCTTGGAAGCAGGTCATCAAGTTGTCGCTACCCAATGACTTCTCGATCAGCAACACCGTCAAGCGGGCGCTGCGACGTCGGCCGCGCGCGAAGGCGGTGGAGCGGCAGGCAAGCGAAGTCGAGAGTGCCGAACAGAGTCCGGAGGACTTCACCGGCTGACGCCCAGCGGCGAGATCCGGGGGACGGCTTCGAGAAGCCAGCCGTCAGGTGTGCTCGTGTCCACCCGTACGCCGCCGTCTCAGCCACCACCACACGCCGCCGCCAGCAGCGGCGATGACAAGCACCAGCCATGGCCACCAGGTCGTGCCAGTGTCCGAGGTCGGAGCGACGGCGGTGGGCGTCGCCGACTGGGCCGGCGTGGCCGAGGTTGTCGGCGTAGCGCTCGCGGTCAGGCTCGTCGGCGGACTGGGCGAGGCTGAGGTGCTGGTCGGGCTGCGCGAGGCTCGCTGCGCCGTCGCGGTCGCCGTGGCTGTCGTGGTCGCCGTGGCTGTCGTGGTCACGGTCGCGGTCGCCGTGGCCGTCGTCGTGCTGACGGCCGGGGTCTTGGATGCAGGCTTCGACGATGCAGGCTTCGACGCGGACGGAGCCGTCGCGGTGGGTGTCCTCGACGCCGCCGCCGTCGATGTCTCCGGCGACGGCGGGGATGCGGCCGGCGTCGTCGGCGTGATCGACCGGCTCGGCGCCCTGGTCGGTGCCGGGGTTTCGGACCTCGACGGCGGACGCGCCGTCGGGAGCGCAACGCTCGGCGTAAGTGTGACGCTCGGCGTAAGTGTGACGCTCGGCGCGAGCGACCGGGTGGGCGTCGGCAGCCCCGCTCCGCCGCCAGAACCGCACCCCGCGAGGACCCCCAGCGTGATGAACGCTGCCGCGACAACGGCCACTCGCATGGTTCTGCCTCCTACCAGGCGCAGGACCTCGCCCGCGCACTATGCCAAGAGTGGCAGGTGATGGGCCAGCAGGACGGATGTCGATGGGGCGCGCCGATCGCCCATTCGTCAGGAGGATCCTCGCGAGCATGCGTCGGCGGCGCGGCTGAGCGGGTCTGCGGCTGTAGCATTCGTTTGGTCTGCGCATTCCCGCTGGTGCCCGCGCAGTCACCGGAAGGAATGCCCGACTTGTCTGCCACCGTGCTCGTCACCGCTGTCGCGGATCCCACTGACCATCAGGTCCGGAGCAGTTTCTGCGATCGCGTCCGCGCGGCAGCGCAAGACGCTCCGGGGAGGCCGCGGTGACAGCGCCAGTGAGCCCCGACCCGACCGGGCGAGGCCGGGTGGTTGTGGATGCCGGCCGCTTGTGGGGTGGTGGGGTGGCCACCGCCTGCGTCGCCGCGCTGATCGCGGCTGTCGGCGTGCTGATCTGCGACAAGGTCCTTGACCTCCATCTGGTGCGACCCGTTCTGTTGCCCATTGGTGACTCGTTCGCGCTCAGCTACGCCGCGACGGCCTTCGTGCTGGCCCTGGTGGCGACCGGTCTGGCCCACCTGCTGGCCGTCACCACGCCGAGGCCGCGGTCATTCTTCCGCTGGATCGTCGGTCTCGCCACGTTGGCGGCGGCCGCGTTGCCGTTCGCGCTGGCGGGCAGCCCGGCGAGCAAGATCGGCACGGCTGTGATCAACCTGGCGATCGGCGTGGCCATCGGCTCGTTGTTGACCGCCGTGCTGGCGCGAACCGTCACCGACCCGGATCGGTCCTGGCAGCGGCCCTGAGAGCCTAAAAGGCAAGGAGGCGCGCGGCCGATCGGTTCGGCTTTGCTGTGAGTTGAGCGCTTCGCTCGTACGGTTACCGTCGGAAGTATGGGATGGGTGGCGGCCGTAGGAATTCCACTGGCCGGCGTTCTGGGTGGCCTGCTCGGCGTGTGGATCGGCAAGCGGTCCGCTCGTCGCTCGGATGTGACGGCCTTGCTCGTCTCGCAATTGCAGGCGCTGTACTCCGAGCACCCGCGGGCCCGGCAGACCGCTCGCGACATCATTCGCGATCTGATGACTGGGGGTGACCTGAGCCGCGAGCAGTTGGAGGCTGCGAGCACCGCGCTGCGCAACTGGGCGGCAGCAAGCTGGGGACAGCCAGAGGATCAAGAGCGTAGCCTGGTAGGACGCGACGACCCGGCGGAGGAAAGTGATGCCTGATCAGCTGGACAACGGACACGTGCCCGACTCCGTTGCCGAAAAGCTCCGCTCCGACGATTGACACCGCGGCACCTGGATCCGACCGGAGGTGGCCGAGAGTACCCTCGGCGAGTCCAGCGCTGTGTACTCACTACCGCGCTCGCCGGGATGCACCCGTCAGGGGTGGCGCTGGCGCCACTCATCAGCCAGCAGCGCATAGCTGTAGCCATCCAGCCATTCGCCGGAGCGGTGCAGCGCGTCCTTCATCGTGTGCGCTTCCCGTCGCATGCCCACCCGTTCCATCAGCCGATACGAGGCGGTGTTCGCGGTGAAGCAGCTTGCGATCACTCGCCGCAGACCCAAGTCTTCGAAGCAGATCGAGAGCGCCGCCTCGACGGCCTCAGTCGCATACCCCTTTCCGGTTTCTTCGGGTCGCAGCGACCAGCCGAGTTCGGCCTGAACGCCGCGGGCCTGCGACATCATCTTGGCGGGAGCCCACGCATCCTCGATCTTGACCATGAGGTCGCCGATGATCGCACCGGCCCGTTCGACTAACAACAAGACGTCAAGTCGTTCGGGCGCGGCGAATCTGGCGGGAAAGTCCTCCGGCGGGTCGCCGATCCACTCCGCGACAGGCGGCAGGCATCGGTAGGACAGCACGGCATCAGCGTCGTCGGCTCTTGCCCGTCGCAGCGTCAACCGCGCCGTGGACACGGGCCATGCGACGTCGCCAAGCTGTCTGGGCACGGTTCATTGTGAACCACGCGCTCGTCCTTGGTTCTGTACCGGCGCACGGCTCGCTGGAGCGGCGATCGACAGCGATCGACGCCAGCTTGCTCAGGACTTCGAGCCGGTGCGGCGCTCCAGGGTTTCGATGACGGTCGGGCAGACGTCGATTTCGTACAGCCATTCGACGCTCTGCATCCCGCCTGCGCTCTCGGCGTTGATCTCCACCACCTTGTCACCGACGACATCGATGCCGACAAAGTACATGCCGTCGGCCACCAGTTTCTTGCCCATCGCTTCGACGATGCCGCGTTCACGGTCGCCGATCTCGAGAGGGACCGGACATCCGCCCACGCTGATGTTGGCCCGCGGGTCGTTACCCGTCGGCACTCGGCGGAAGGCGGCCAGCTTCCCCTCGCGCTCGAGGATCTGTCCCTCGAGGAGGAAGATTCGGGCATCCCCGTCCTCACCACCGTCGACGAACTCTTGAACGATCGCATAGCCGTCCTGGAGCACCGCTTCTGTTATCTGCGCGAGGTTCGCTTCGCCGTCGTCCTCGATCATGAACACATTCCGACCTTTGGCGCCGTAGAGGGGTTTAACGACGCAGTGGCCGACCGTGCCGACGAACCGCCTGATCGCTTCCGGGTCGCGCGTCACGAGTGATCGCGGTCGGATCTTCTCCGGGAACTCCTCCAGGTAGAGCTTGCTCGTTGCGCGCATCAGGGACGTCGGGTCGTTCACCACCGTGACGCCTCGAGCCTTGAGCATCTGGCCGAAGACCACACCCATCGGACTTGCCCACGGCCGCTCTTGCTGATCTTCGATCGAATCGTTTCGCAGGAACAAGGCATCAAGGTCGTCCATGATCACGGTTCGGCGTCGCGCTCCTTGATCCGCGCCATGAAGCTTTCGAGGGTGTCGTCTTTGTCGAACTCCGCGGCATGAGCCCGGGCGACGAGCTGCCCATCGCTTTCCCCGAGCTCGACGTCTCCGACCCCGATGTACCAAACCTCATGCCCACCTTGGGCCGCGGCCCTCGCCAGCCGCGTAGTCGTGTACTCGTCCACCTCGGTGATGACGTCGTTGACGAAGAAGGCGAGCTTCATGCCGACATGTCTCCTTCGTACAGGTCCGTGACCGACGCGCCCGCGCGCAGTCTGTCCAGGCGCTCCTGAGCACCGGGAACGTCCAGCCATCGCGGACGCACCCACGGTGCTTGGAGCACCTCGCGGTCGAGCAGGTCCTGGATCAACGGGATGTGATCCAACGCGAGTTTGCCGACGAACAGGACGTCGAGGCTGCTGCCCTCGGCCAGGGCCTCCAGGATGCGGGTGATCCCACGGAGGTAGATCGCGTCCTTCACCGATCCGCCCCCGACGACGACCCGGATGGCGATGGACCAAGCCGTCCTTGCCGGGATCCGATGCTCCGCCCGCAACGATTCGAAGATCTCCAGGAATCCGGCGCCGTCGAGCAGATGGCCCACAGCGACAACCCTCGCCGCAAGCACGCGGAGCCGCCGCGGGTCCAATCCGCCGGTCAGGTACTCAGCGAGCACGGCAAGACCCTCCTGGGTCTCGTCGTAGCCCGGCAGCCCGATCGTCAGCAGCGTCAACGGTTGCCGGGCGCCGTTCTGGTAGGTGACGACGTGGGTGCCGACCTCATGATGCAGCAAGGGCTCGACGCGGTCCGCCCGGATGGCGGCGTCGGCGGGGATCAGCAGCCGGCCGAGCGACACCATCAGTTCGGAGATGTCGTCGCGCACCTCGAGGTGAGCCGGGAAGTCTGGATACACAGCACGGTACCGATCGAACTCCGCCCGAGCCGCTTCCGCGAACGCCCCAGCCGTGACGCTCCGGATACTCGGAGCTCGGGCCGGGATGGTTGCCAGCAACTCCTCCGCGGCGCACGCGAGAGGCTGGGCGATCCCCCCGTAGAGCTGCAGCGACCCGTACACGAACCGTGAAGTGTCGCGATCCTCCAGGGCGGTGATCTGTCGAGCTATCTCGTCCCGCTTCGCCCGGAACAGTGTGTGCAGCGCGGGGTCGGCCACGTTCTCGATCTCGAGGTTGTACAGGTCGCGTCGCACCAGGTCCGGCTCGAATTCCAACGGTCTGAGCCGGAGAGTGGGTACCGTCCCGAAGTCGCTCCGTTCGAAGTCCACCCATGCCTCGGCTGCATTGACCGGCGTCACGTTGAGCAGCAGGTTCAAGCCCCGCTCGATCTCGGTGAGGCGAGCGTCGATATCCAGGGCAGGTGCAAGCTGCTCGGCCGAGAATGTCATCTGACCAGTGCCGTCCCGAGAGTGTCAGTCGATTCCATTGCGTCCCTGTCCGCCTCGCGTGCCGAACGGAAGAAGTCGTCCGATTCAAAGCCCATCACCGGGCCGACACCATCGGGTCCAACTCCGAAATCGATCACGACATGCGCGTCGGCCGATGTTGGCGTCGAACCGTACCCAACCTGAGCGTCTCCGCTGCGCTCATTCTCCACAGTGCCCCCCGAGTCCGGCCAGCATGGTCCTGGCGACATCGGCAACCGATCTGCCGGCGAGCACTTCCGCCACATATTTCGCTGCGTTCGTGTCGTCGTCGAGGATCTGGTCGGCGACGACCTCAAGGGTCAGGTCGTGGATCTGGGAGACCCGGGTGAGGAGCTCGAACGCTCGATCCGCACTCACCTTGAACCGCTCCATGACCACACCGGTCGCTCGACCGATGGTGGCGCTGGTGGTCATCGCGTCCATGAGCTGCTCTTGTGTCATCACCCGACCCAGGGTGTGGCTGGCCTGAATGGCGAAGAGCATGGCCGCCTCGGCGCTGTCGTCGTCGAAGGCGCCGATGGTCGAGGAGTACAGATTCAGTCCGGCGATGAGATCCGGGTCATCGCACAGTTCGATGCCCAGCTGCGACGCGATGCCGAGATCGGCGGCCAGCGGGCCGTATTTCGGCCATCGGACGTCGAAGCGCAGGTCGTTCGAGGGCGGCTGCCACCGCCCCTGGACGGCATCGACGCAGGGGCCCTCGTTTAACTGGTACTGCAGTGCATCGAGCCGGTGCACAAGTGCGTGCGTGGCCGCGTGAGTCTCCAGTTTGCCGTGGCGGTCGGCGATCGTGATCCCGGCGTACTCGGCGCGGGGCACGGCATCGATCGCAGCCAGGCAGGTGAGCTGGAGAAGCTCGTCGACATCCACGGGACTGTCCAGGGTGTCGGTCCGTGGCCGCCTGCTGATGGCGGCTACGGGCTGATAGTCGGCGGGGCCCAGTCCGTCCATCGGCTCGAGGGCACCGTAGGCAGATCTGGGGTCGTCGACGACGAGGGAACCCTTCCAGTTGCTGATGCTTTCAATCACGATGCTCCTCGAAAACTGGCGCCCTCAGCTCGAACGTCTCGGGCACGAAACGACTCGATAGTCCTTGAATGAATGCCCCGCGACCGGGGGCAGGGACCTGCAGACCGGTCATCGGGCCCTGGTGCACGCCGTGTCCACCTGGGCTTGCATAGATGAAGAGTCCTCCAGCCGTCGGGCATGACGCCGGGACATGCTTGCTGATGTCGGCGGAGCGGATCAGGCACGTCCGGGTCGACCCGGATCGGACGCCCGATAACCCGACGACAGGCGGTCGAGCGCCTGACTTACCGTTTGCGCAGGCGCCAGACCTGCTCGGATGGGAAGCGCCTGGCCCAGTCGGCGGTGACCGTCTCGTTCACGCCGGTTGCCGAGTCGGGTGCCCTCACCTCGAAGTAGTCGATCACCTCGAAGCCGATGTCGTCGAAGAGGCGCATCCACGACGAGATCGGCAGGTTGAACTCGATGCCGCCCGGCTCGTCGACCGCGTCCCGCCAGTCAAGGCGCCCAAGACCGAAGTAGTCCCGCTCGAGCCGATCGGTCACCGGCAACGACCCGTCCACCGGAGAGCACACCGCGACCAGCGGATGGTTCCCGAGGAACACCAACTCCCCACCGGGACGCAGGAGCCGGTGCGCTTCGGAGATCCAGGTCCTCGGTTCACACCAGATCGCCGCGCCATACTCACTGATCGCGAAGTCGAACGACCCGTCCGGCTGGTCGACCACCTCGGCATTGCCATGCACCCACTCGATGTCGTTGAGGCCATGAAGGTCGCTCAACCGCCGCGCCGTCGCCAACTGGGACTCGGAGTTGTCGATGGCATATACCGACGCACCGCGACGGCGCATCCACGCCGACACGTAGCCCGTTCCACACCCGAGTTCGATCGCCCGCACACCGGACATCTCATCGGGCAACATGGGCAATTCCGCGTTCGAGATCCCCCACATCCCCCAGCGCGGCTCGCTCGTCCACGCCCGCTCGCCCGATTCGACCCACTCATGGGCCATCCCGTCCCAGTAACGACGGTTCTCGGCCACGTGTTCAGACAAGACCTCACCCATCTGGCGAGCGTACGCGGCTCTTCGAGACCTATCTGGCTGAAGGAGGACCAGTCGTAGAGCCGATATTGTGATGTTCGGCTATAGATGCGTGCGGTAGCCGTCGGCTGTCAAGATATGCCGCACCAACACGTCACCACTGGGAATTTGTGCCGGCGAGGGGAGGGCCGGGAGCAGCTGTGTGTGAAACCCATCCACGACCACCGGCCCGCTAATCAGGTTGTACACCACCAAGTGACCCGGGCACGGAATCCACGTAACCCCTCTGCAATGCAATCGAGCAGTGTGAGCCAGGAGGCATCAGCTTGACAAAACGGTGATCATCGTCGACCTGGACATCCTGCTCGACGCTGAACCCGACTCGCTCAACGTAGAACGCCTTGGCGCGGTCGACATCGGACACGGGAACGGTGACAAGCTCAAGGCGTAGATCCATCGGGGCTCCTCCGACTGGTTCGGTCACGTCCGAGACTTCATCTCTCAGGCGGCAGTGAACCGGCCCACCGGCGTAGGCGGCGGCAAGGACCAGGCTTCGTCGGTCCGCGGATGCTCGCGGTACGGCGCAACGGCCAGGACAGAAACAAGAGACTGGCCAATCACGTGAGCCGGCGCGATTTCGGAGGGTGTCGAGGGTCCCCGCAAGGCCATGAGCATGGTCGGCGAGACCGAATTCCTCCGGCGGATCGGCAGAGCCGCCGCTGCCCAACACGTCGACCGCCACGACGTCGTAGTCCCGTCTGCCGTTGAGCCTTTGCACTCAGCGTCGAATAGGGACGACGATTCTGGGTCGGTGAAACTGGTGGTCGAGCTTCCGGCCCTGTTGCTTTCGGAGTGGGCCGGCTAACTCCGCGGTGATCAAGTGCCGTGTCTCCTGATCATGACTTGCGTCGGTGGGCGACGCTTTCGCCTGCGTCGAGCCATCGCCTGGTCGTGCGCTTCGACCAGGCCTCCGGCCCGCTAACTCACCTGATCACAAGCTATCTGAGGGAGCTCCGACAATCCGCTCGACACGCACTACGTGGGCGCTGGTCTCAACACCACGCTTCGACTCTGCGCTGCCGCAACATCATTGACTGGGACGCTGGGGAGGCTCGTGCGATGCAGAAGTTGGGCGACCGGCTCCCCGAGGCGTTTATTGCCAACAGTGTCGGCACTCGTCTAGAACTGGCAGCGGCCTGACGGCTAGCTGGCGATGAGCTCGAACGCGCTAGATCGCGCCCCGGTGAGTGGTGTGGTTTCCACTGTGCAGGTCAGTGTTGTTGATCATGCCGTTAAGGCGGCGGGTTTGGCTACCTCCTCGGGGTTGTGAGCTGGGTTGGTGATGAGTTTCATGCTGGCCTCGGAGAGGTAGCGGCGTTCGCTGGCGACGGCCCATTCGTCGTGGATCTCGACCAGCACTGCACCGGACAATCTGAGCAGGGCGGCGGGGTTGGGGAAGACGCCGACGACCTCGGTGCGGCGTTTGACTTCTCGGTTGACCCGCTCAAGAGGGTTGGTCGACCAGATCTTGCGCCAGTGCTGCTGCGGGAAGCCGGTGAACGCCAACAGGTCCTCGCGGGCGGCGCGCATCATCTGCTCGACCTTGGGCAGCTGTCGGCCCAGCATCATCGCGATCGTCTCGAACTGCTCGCGAACATGCTCGGCGTCGGGTTGGGCGAACACCGTGCGGACCGCCGCCGCGACCATCTCAGCGTTCCCGCGGGGCACCTGCGGCGAGCACGTTCCGCATGAAGTGGACCCGGCAGCGTTGCCAGGCGGCACCGATCATCACCGCCCCGATCGCCTGTTTGAGTCCGGTGTGGGCATCGGAGATCACCAGCTGCACCCCTGATAGTCCGCGGGCCTTCAGTGAGCGCAGGAACGCGGTCCAAAACGCGCCGTCCTCGGAGTCGCCGACGTCGAACCCGAGGACCTCACGCCGGCCGTCGCCGGTCACCCCGGTGGCAATCACCACCGCCTGGGACACCACGCGGTGGTTCACCCGGGCCTTGCAGTAGGTCGCATCCAAGAACACGTACGGGAAAGTCGTCTCGGCCAGCGTCCGGTCGCGGAACGCGGAGACTTCGATGTCCAAGTCGGCACAGATCCGGCTGACCTCGGACTTGGAGATCCCGGAGTCGATGCCCAAGCCTTCACCAGGTCGTCGACCTTGCGGGTCGACACCCCATGCAGGTAGGCCTCCATCACCACCGCAAACAACGCCTGGTCGACCCGCCGGCGCCGTTCCAGCAACGACGGGAAGAACGACCCCGACCGCAACTTCGGAATCGCCAACTCCAAATCCCCGGCCGCGGTCGAGAACACCCGGGGCCGATACCCGTTGCGGTGCGCCGTCCGGTCCGGGCTGTGTTCCCAGCGGCCGGCGCCGATCACCGCCGTCGCCTCCGCCTCGATCAACGCCTGATACATCGTCTGGGCCGCGGTCTTGACCCGCTCATTCACCCCAGCGGACTTCATCGCCTCCAACACCTCGAGTAAGGCAGCATGGTCCATGGTCATCGTGCATCGTGTCCTTCTGTGAGTTCCCTAGTCCGGTCTCACTGACCGTTGCACGATGGCCGCCCAATACGCCGTGAACGACACGGCCGACGGCCTCAGGAACTACACCACCCCAAGGGACGCATACACGCGCTACCGCCGGGGCGGCTTGAGGCGACAAAGGTTGACTCTTCCACTGCGGTGCGGGCGCGACGGTCCCACGACGGGAGCGTGGCTGTCGCGGGTCCTGGGTGAGCAGGGCAGGATCGCCACTCCAATTACCGGCCGGTGCGTATTCCCAGCCGGAGCGGCGCCTCCTCGCAGTCACTAGAGGGAAGGGGTTTGTCGATGCTGCCGACCGACGGTTTGGATGCGCATCGAATCCGCACCCACTTCGCGTTCGCCGAGACCGGTCGCGTGGTCACCAACAATGCCGCCACCACCCAGCCGCCGCGGGAGCTGGTCGATCTCTACACCGCCCTGGTACCGGAGTACGAGAACGTTCACCGCGGCCAGTCGCACGTCGTCGACAACGACCACAGAGCGGTTCGAGGCGTCCTACGACACGATCGCGGCCTGGCTGAACGCTCCGAGCCGGCGCACCATCGCCCTCTATCGCAATACGACCGAGGCACACAACGCGGTGATGTACCCGATGCTGACCGAGGTCCGCGACGGCGACAACGTGGTGACCACCCTGCTCGAGCACAACTCCGACTACGTGCCGTGGTACGCGCTGTGCCGGCAGATCCTGCCCCGCCTCGGCATCCGCGCCGAGTACCGGCTCGCCCGGTTCGACCACGCCACCGGTCAGCTCGACCTGGAACATCTAGCCGGACTGGTCGACTCCCGAACCAAGATCGTCTGCTGCACCGGAGCATCGAACTTCCTCGGCACCCGACCACCCCTGCCGGTCGTTCGGCAGATCTGTCGCGACTCCGGCTACGTCCAGCCCGACGGGCGGGACGGCTCGCTGTTGCTGGTGGACGGCGCCCAACTCGTCCCGAGCAGCCAGGTGGACGTGGCCGCGCTCGACGTCGACTACCTCTCATTCTCCTTCCACAAATTCCTCGCACCGTTCGGCATCGGCGTCCTGTACGCCAAAGAGCATCTGCTGCAGAACTCCTTGCCGTTCCTCTACGGCGGCGACATGATCGCCGCGGGGCAGGTGACGCGCGACCACGTCGGCTACCACAACCTGCCCTGGAAATACTCCGCCGGCACCCCCAACATCCTCGGCGCGATCATCTCCGCAGAAAGCCTGCGGCTCGTCGCCGACCTCACCGGCAAGGACGAAGAACCAGCCCTGTTCAGATCCGACCGCCCGATCGAGCAGCCGATCGTCCAACGGACCATGACCCGACTCCACCGCCACACCACAGCCCTCACCGCCCGCGCCATCGAACAGCTGACCACCATCCCCGGACTCCAGATCCACGGCCCCCACGATGCCGCGGACCGAGCGCCCCTGATCGCGTTCAACGTGCAGGGCTGGCACCCGGTCGAAATCGCCGAATCACTTGGGCGATACGGGGTGGAGGCACGCGCCGGATGTCACTGCGCCCCGCTGGCACACCAGGAACTGGCCCTCACCCCTCCGGCCAGCTGCCGCCTCAGCTTCGCCCTGTACAACACCGCCGACGACATCGATCGAGCCGTCGACACCCTCCGCCGGGTGCTCCGCAGATGATCGGGCCGCCGCTCTGAGCCGTCCAAACACCGAGTGGTGTCGGTATCCCAATCAGAAGGGCGAGTTCCGCTTCCGGTTAGACGTCCAGAGGTGGGCCGAGTGAAGTGACGCCGAACCGTGCTCCGAGTTCGGCGAGGTACTCGCGGTCGGGCGGCCCGGTTAATCCGGTGAAGTATGCCGCCTGTTCCTCGAACATGGCCTCGATCCCCGCAGGACTGGTGACTCCGACGACCCACGCATCCTCATCGCCACGATTGGCGAATGTGTGAGGCACAGTCCTCGGCAGCCAGACCAGGGTTTCGGGACCGGCCTCAAACGTCCGGTCACCGACCACGAAGGTGACGATTCCCGCGATCACGTAGGAAGCCTCGTCTTCCCGAGTGTGGACATGAAGGCCCGGTCCGGCCGTGTGGGGTGGGATCCGTGCATCCCCGAAGCCCACAAGCCCGCCGGTCAGGTCCGCACCGGCCAGCACCCGCCAAGGTCCCAGCCCGGGCTGGCGAGGACCACCCGCAATGAACGTCATAGTGAACTATGACAGCCGGGCGCCACGGCTGGCGAGCAGCAGCACACCACGGTCCCAGTACTTCAATTGCCGGTATTTCACGCCGCGGACAACCATCTTCAGGGTGCCTGCGGCATTAAGGGCCAATCAGGGTCCTTTTAGCCTGCCGATCCGGTATACACGCAAACGAGTCAGTGTTACGTTTCCCGAGTCGAAAGGCGCGTGACCAAAGGACGACATGGCACTAACTCGAATGGTCAGGCTTGCGGTGATGGCTCTGACCGTCATGTCGGTCACTGTTATCGCGCCTCCCGGCGAATGCTGATGATCCAAATAGAATGGTTCCGGCGCACGCCCCGGCGATTCCGTCACTGGTCTGGACGCCGTGCGACGGCGGGTTCGAATGCGCGACCGCTCGGGTGCCGCTCGATTATCGTTCCCCGACTGGCCGCCTGGTCCCGCTGGCCCTCATTCGACGGCAAGTCGCCGACCCGGCCCAGCGAAAAGGGACATTGTTCCTTCAGCCTGGTGGACCCGGAAACAGCGGAGTCAGTTTCGTTCGTAACAGCTACGACGCCCTGCCCGCCCGGCTGCGCGACCGGTTCGACGTGTTCGGCTTCGACGTACGAGGAGTGGGGCTGAGCGGCCAACTGCAGTGCTGGGACGACGCGAAGTACAGCCGGGCGGTTTCCCGAGCCCTGGGGCGCCCGGTGCCGGCAACCGCGTTCAAGCAAGCCGTTCGGCAGGCTCGAAGCTTCAACGCTGCCTGCCGGAAGAACGCGGCTGATCTGTTGCCCTACGTCGGTACCGACTACGTCGCCCGCGACATCGACCTTCTTCGCCAGGCCCTCGGGGAGCGTCAACTGACCTTCTACGGCCGCTCGTTCGGCAGCTACATCGGCACCGTGTATGCCGACCTCTTTCCCAAGCGGGTCCGGGCGGTCGTGCTCGACGGCGGCTATGACCCACGCCGGTACGCCAACCGGCCCTACACGTACGACCGGACCCAATACCTCGCGCTCGACGCGGCTATGCAGCGCTTCTTCGCCTGGTGTGGGCGCACGCCCAGCATGTGCACCTTCGGAGACGGCCGGCCTCGGGCCGCTTTCGAGCAACTCACCCGTGCGCTCGACGCCGCCCCAGTCCCCATCCCGGGTCAAGGCCAGGCCAACGGCTACACACTGGCCTACCGGCTGATGTTCAACATCAACGGTGGCAAGCTGGCCTGGCCAGACCTCGCCACCGCGTTGCAGCAAGCGCAACGGCGAGACAGCAGTTCCTTCCTGCTGCGCCCGCCCTCGCCGGCGTCCTTCGACTTTCTCACCGTCAATGTCGCCGTCGAATGCATCGACCGCGACTATCCCCGCAGCCGCAAACGGCTGAGACGCGAGGTCAGCACCAGCACTCGCCTCGCCCCGATCCTTGGTCCATCAATCGGCTATGGCCCACCCACCTACGACCACAACCACGCGCCGGCCTGCGTGCAGTGGAAGGGCGCTCATCCCAGCCGCCATCACGGCAACTACCGCGCCACAGGGTCCGCCCCCATTCTTGTCATCGGCACCACTGGCGACCCTGACACGCCCTACCGCGACGCGACCGCCCTCACCCGAAGACTCGACAACGCGCGGCTACTCACCTTCCACGCCGAAGGCCATGCGGGGTTCGATCGGAGCCACTGCGTCGCGGCGGCAGTCACCAGCTATCTGGTCGACCTCGGCTCTACCCCGACCTCACGCTTCGTGCGCGGACGAACCCCAACCAACGCCTCCCACCGCACAGGGCCGAACCGACACCGGCCAGGAAGCCCAACCCGAAGCCGACGAAAACCTCAAACCGCTCCCCGCCCGGTAACGCGCAGGGACTGCCGGCGATGTCGACCTTCGGGCAGAGGCCGCGTGCAAGTGGCAACAGCGTCGTGGTCGACTGCGATGCTTGCCAGATGGAGCAGCGCATCAGTCTGGTAACCCTTGGCGTCAGCGATCTGGCCCGGGCCCGATCCTTCTACGAGACGATGGGCTGGGGCGGCGCACAGCAGCCTGACGAGGAGGTCTGCTTTTTCCAGGCTGGTGGCATGGTCTTCGGGCTCTGGACCGCGCTCGGGGGCCACGGCGCACCCGGTGTCGAACTCGCGCAGAACGTTCGAGCCCCCGACGAGGTTGCGGTCGTACTTGCTGAGGCCGAGCAGGCCGGCGGGAAGATCGTGCGGCCGGCGGCACGCACCGACTGGGGCGGCACGTCCGGAGCCTTCGCCGACCCTGATGGCTACGTGTGGGAAGTCGCGCACAACCCGGGCTGGACCATCACCGACGACGGCTCCATCCGAATCTGACATCTACTCCCGCGGGCGATCAGTATCGATCACGGCAGTCCTTCAGCCTCCGAGTGCGTTGCCCGCGGCCGCCTACGCGACGGTGAGAGTGGTGGTGTGCGGGGTGTCGTCGGCCGAGGTGCCGAGGTAGAGGGTGTACTCGCCCGGCTTGATCACGAAGCTGCGAGTGGCGTAGTCCCACACGCTGAACGGGTGGTGCGTCGCGGCGGGATCGATGGTGATCGTCACCCGAGTCGACTCTTTCGGCTCGAGGAACACCTTGGCGAAGCCGACCAGGCGCTTGGGCGGCTGACCGTCGACCGGAATGCCCAGATAGACCTGGACGACCTCGGCCCCGGCCACCGCACCCGTGTTGGTGACCGAGACTGTCACAACGACCGGCGAGGTTACGCCGTCACGCAGGTCGACCTGCAGATCAGTGACGTCGAAGGTCGTGTAGGACAGGCCGTAGCCGAAGCCGAAGCGGGGCGCGATGCCCTGACCCTGGAACCAGCGGTAGCCCATCTCCAGACCCTCGGAGTATCGGATGACGGGATATCCGTCGCCCTCATCGGTGCCGGGATACCGCTCGGCGTGGCCGGCGTACAGCGTGTCGGCCTCGGTCACCGGGTAGCTCGTCGGCACCTTGCCGGACGGATTGACCACGCCGAACAGCAGGTCGGCGACCACATGTCCGTCCTCGCTGCCCTGGTTCCAGACCTCCAGGACCGCCGGCGCCTGCTCGATCCACGGCATCAGGATCGGGTTGCTGTCCTTGAGCACCACGACGGTGGACGGGTTCAGCCCGAGCAGTTGGTCGAGCATCGTGTTCTGGTCGTTGAGCATGTTCGCGTCGGGCTGGTCGGCCCCTTCGGTGGCGATCAGTCCGGCCATGAGGACCACGACTGACGCCTCCGCGGCTGCCCGTTTCGCCTCGTCGAGGTTGGACAGGTCGTCCGCGACGGTCACCTTGCTCACCCTGGCGGTCGCGCCGAGATCGGCGAGCACGTCACGCAGGCCGGCGAGCGGGGTGACGGTGTAGAGCGGCGTCACCTTCGACGAGCCGCCGCCACCCAGACAGGCGTCGTCGACGAAGGCCGCTTGCCCGATGATCACCAGGTCGGCGATCTGCGGGCTGAGCGGCAGGATTTGCTCCTCGTTCTTCAGCAGCACGGCGATCTCGCTGCCGATCGTGCGAGCGATCGCGCCGTGCGCGGCCGCATCGATCACCCCCGGCGCGTACGGGCGTTCGAACTGGCCGAATCGGAACATCTGCGTGTAGCGGCGGACCAGCGCCCGGTCCACGGCCTCGATCTCCAGGCTGGTGTCGGCCAACGCCGCCTTCACATTGGCCTCGTTCAACCACTTGGCGTCGGGCATCTCGTGGTCCATACCGGCGTGCAGCGACGCCGCCGCCGATCGGCAAGACCAGAAATCCGACTGGACGTAGCCGTCGAAGCCCCACTCATTACGCAGCACGTCGGTCAGCAGGTAGCGGTTCTCGGTGGCGTAGGTGCCGCGAACCCGGTTGTAGGCGCTCATCACCGCGGCGATGTCGGCATCCTTCACCAACATCTCGAACGGCAGCAGGTAGAGCTCGCGCAGCACATGCTCGTCGACCTCGACGCTGGCTCGGAACCGCTCGTTCTCCTGGTCGTTGACCACGAAGTGCTTGGCCATGGCGATCACGTCATGGGCCTGGATGGCTTTGGCCACCTCGACGCCCAGCACCCCGGACAGATACGGATCCTCGGAGAAGTACTCGAAGTTCCGGCCGGCGATCGGCGTGCGATGCAGGCACACTCCCGGACCCTCCAGTACGTGCTGGCCCAGCGTTGCGGTCTCCGAGCCGATGATGTCGCCGTAGGCACGGGCCAGTTCGGGGTCGAAGCCGGCGGCCAGCCCGATGGTCATCGGCAGGGAGGTGGCCGGCGGGCTGGGCGTGCCGTCGCCCATGCCGACCCCGACCGGTCCGTTGGTGACCCGGAACCGGGGAATGCTCAACTCCTCGATGCCGGCCACGTGCCGTTCGATCTGGATCTGGGCGGCGAGAGCGTCCAGGTCGCCGCCCTCCTCGGCGATCTGGGCGGAGAGTGCGTAAATGTCGATGGTTTCCATTGCGCCGTGCAACTGGGCGATCTTCTGCTCGAGCGTCATCGCGGCCACGAGCTCCTTGGCGCGGTGGCGAGGCGGGAGGGTTGGGTCGAACCAGGTTGCCGTCATGATCATCACTTTCTCTTCTCAGACTTGTCAGATGCTCAGCGCGCTGTAGCGCGCTGAGGATCTGACAAGTCGGCGAGTTTGCGGGCTTCGGTTTCGTCGCGGATCTGTTTGAACCGTTCGTCGTTGAGGGGGTATTTGATGAAGATGAGCATGGCGATCAGCGCGGCCAGGGCGGGCAGCAGACCGATGGTGGCCTTGATCGCGATGATCGCGCTGTCGGGCTGGATCGGGCTGGGGTTGGCCGCGCTGGCGGCGATGTAGCCGCCGATCGCCAGCGCCCAGGCGCCGACGGCGCCGCCGATGGACTGGGTGACCTTGCGGGTGAAGGAGAACAACGCGTAGGTGGCGCCTTCGCTGCGCTTGCCGGTCTGCCATTCGCCGTATTCGACGGTGTCGGCTTCCAGGCCGAACATCACCGTGTTGATCAAGCTGGCCCCGATGCCCTTGACCGCCAAGGTCAGCAGCACCAGCCAGAACATGTTCGCCGGGGCGAAGAACAGCCCGACGCCGCCGAGGATGGTGAACAACCCGCAGTATTGGAACACGTTCTTCTTGCCGAACCGGTCGATGATCTTGGGGATGAACGGGGTGACCAGCAACGTGATGCCGGTGTTGACCAAGACGATGATGCCGACCAGGCCGATGTTGCCGAGCACGTACTGGGCGTAGAAGGCGGTGGTACCGCCGACCGCGAACAACCCGATCAGGTAGAAGAAGCTCGACCCGCACAGATAGGCCAGCGGCTTGTTCGACCTCAACGTGGCGATCGTCTCCTTGACGCTGATCCGCGGCTGGGTCCGGATCACCCGTTCCCGACAGGCCCAGGCGGTGAACCAGAACGCCGCCGTGCCGACCACGATGAACGCCAACGTGATCTTGGTGAACACCCCCTGCACCGCGGCCTGATAGGCCAGCAGCTCCTCCGGGCTGTGGATCAACGCCTTCTGGCCCCGCAGATCACTGATGTAGTTGCCGACCACGAAGGTCAAGACGACACCCCCGATGCCGGCGCCGAACGCCCGGGCCGCGACCAGTTTGGCCCGCTCATGCACCGACTGGGTGATCGCCGAAGCCAACGACCCGTACGGAATGTTGACCAGGGAGTAGACCAAACCCAAGATCGCATACGTCGCGTAGGCGTAGATGATCTTCATCCCGGCGTCGAAACTGGTCGGCACATGGAACACCAGAAAACTCATCAACAACAACGGCACCGCGCCGAACATGAGGAACGGCCGGAACTTCCCCCACCGCGTCATCGTCCGATCCACCAGCCGCCCCGCCAGCAGATCAGCGAACGCATCCCACAACCGCACCACCAAAAACATGGTGCCCACCGCCGCCGCCGAAATCCCGGCCACATCGGTGTAGTAATACAACAAAAACGACGTACTCAAACTGAACGCCAAATTGAAACCGAAATCCCCGGCCCCATACCCAGCAATCGTCTTGAACGGCAGCCGCTCCAACGACCTCAGTTCCTTCACCGCAGCGGGGTTCGGCATTGATACTCCTGAAGTTGATCCACGGCCGCTGGTCGGCCCGGTGATGACAAGTCAACGGCCCGGCACCCACCCCAGTCGAAGACTTGCCACCTCTTGCCAAATTGCCGACTCTTGCCGTGGCCGGCAGGATCAACGACGCCGCTTCACCGGGCCCGCGGTCCGGTCGAGGCGCGCAGCACCAGGCGCGCGGGGAGTAGAACCGGCCCGGACGCGAGGCTGTCCCGGTCTCGCCGGCTGGCGAGGTAGGCCACGGCCGTCGATCCGAGGCTGACCAGCGGTGCGGCGATCGTGGTCAGACCCGGATCGACCAGGCCGGCATCGACGATGTTGTCGAAGCCGATCACGCTCACGTCGGCCGGTACCCGGCGCCCGGCCGCGGTCACCCCCTGCATGAAGCCGATGGCCATCAGGTCGTTGTAGGCGATCACTGCGGTCATCGGACGGAGCACCCACTGTTCGGCCGCGGCGGCACCACCCCGGATCGTCGGCAGGAACGGGCCGAGGCGACGGACCTGGATGAGCAACTCCAGGCCGGCTTCCTTCAACCCGCGCCATCGCACCCCGCTCGCGTAGGAGGCCTCGGGGCCGGCCAGATAGCAGATCGAGGTGTGCCCGAGCTCGACCAGGTGTTCGGTCGCCTTCTTGATCGCCCGGACGTGGTCGCTGACCACCGAGGCGACCTCGCCGACCGCCCGGTTGAGAACGACGACCGGCTTGCGCTTGGCCAGCGAGCGAATCGTCTGATCCGGTAGCCGTGAGGACGCCAGGATGAAGCCGTCGACCGTCGCCTCCAGCCGGCTGATCGCGCGCTGCTCACCCTCCTGCGATTCCTGGGTCTCGACGATCACCAGAGTCAGCCCGTGCTGGGACGCCTCCCGCTCGGCTCCACGGATCATCCCGACGAAGACCGGATTGGCGATGTCGGCCGCGATCAGGGCCAGCACGCCGGTGCCTCGGGTCGATATCGACAACTCCATCCGGTGTGAGCGGTAGCCCAGCTCATCGGCGATCCGGCGGACGTGTTCGGCGGTCTTGAAGCTGACGCGGCCCGGCTCGGCCAGGGCGCGGGAAACGGTCGACGGTGCGACTCCCGCGGCCCGGGCCACGTCGTTGATCGTCGGCTCGGACCGGCCGCTGTCCTCCATCTCTGCCTCCTATCGCGAAGCTAGCAGCAACGTGCGGCGATAGGTCGCCACGCCGCCGGCGGCCTGGCTCTGCCGGACGGCGTCCGACGGGTCGGGTCGAGCCGGCTGGCCTACGCTGGTGGCCATGACGCCAGTGCCTCGACCGGCCTTGATCTGGCCTGGCCGAACGAGTCTCGGGCCCGCGCGCTGGCCGTAGAGCTGTACGAGTCGGTGGCTGAGCGACCGCTGATCTCGGTTCACAACGGACTGCCAGCACGCTATTTGGCCGAGGATCTGCCGATCACCGATCCGATAAGCCTGCTGATCTCGCACGATCAGGGAGTCCAGGCGCTCTTGCGGAGCAACGGAATCGGGACCGAGTTCAGCTTGACCGATGGGTGGCGCAGCGAGCATGCGTCTCGGCAGGCCTTCGCGCTGCTGTGGACGCACTTGGCGGGTGTCTGGGCGAAGCCATGGATGCAGATCGACGGCGACGAGACCGCACGACTCGCCGGGCTTCCGCCATTCCGGGAGGATCAAGATCCCGAGACTGTTTACGACGGTCTGGTCGTCCGGCTGGTCGAGCACCCGATGTTCCCCCGACGGGTACTGGCCGCGGCAAACCTCGGTCGGTTCGCCACGAGCGACGACCCGACCGACGACCTGCAGGCCCACAAGGTGCTGGCCGAGGACCCGGACCTATCCGGCCGGGTCGTGCCGACCTTCAGCCCCGATCGCTACCTCGACCCGGCTCGCCCGGGATGGCGGACGGATGCCGATCTGCTGGCCGAGGTGACCGGCGTCGGGACCGAGGACGTCGCCGGCTTTCTCGAGGCTCTGCAGCAGCGTCGCAGCTATTTCATCAGCCGTGGAGCGATTTCCTCCGAGCATCACAGTAGCGACGTGCCCATCGCCCGCCTGTCGCCTCGGGAGGCTTCCCGGCTCTACCGGTTGGCGAGGTCGGCAGAAGTGCTGCCTGCCGAGGCGCTGGCCCTCGAGGGCCACCTGCTGTGGGAGGCGGGCCGAATGGCGACCGACGACGGGCTGGTCATGGGGCTCTTCCCACCCGCCGGGTTCTCCCCCGGCCCGACCACGCGTCCAGGTCGGGCGACCGGGGTGTCGCTGATCGGGTCCGCCCCCTGTTGGCCGACTTCGGCACAGCTCCTGGCTTTCGGTTGCAGCTCTTCACCGTCGACACCGACGCGTACGCGGCGGAAATCTTGCCGATGGCCGCCGAGTACTCGGCGCTGGCCGCGGTTCCTCCCACTCGCTTCGCCGACGATCCCGCCGAGCTGCGCGCGGTCCGAGTCGCGGCGATCACCGCCGAGGGCGCCGGCCGGGCTCTCGGCGTGGTCGATGACATGAGTGGCCCGTTCGCACTGTCAGCGCGCCATGGTCTCGGCCGTCGGCTGGACGCCGGTGCGTTGGCGGAGCTCGTCGTCGCGGGACGGTTGACCGCCGAACGCGCGCGGACCGATTTGGCTGACGCGGTCGCAGCGAGGGGATGCCGGCGGAACTAGAGCGACCGTGGACATGGCAAACGAGCCGGATGGCGCCTCCGGCCGATCGGCTGGTATCTCTTACCTTCAGCTCTCCGTACCGGTGAAATGGTCGGCGACGAGGTATTTCGAGTGCTCCACGATCGGCTCGACGAGTTCGAAGTCGGTCACGCCACCGACATAAAAGGTCGAGTCGATGCCCTGCATCGACGCCAGGTCGGAGTAGATGCCCGCCTTGATCTGGTCGATGGTGAAGTGTTGGAAATAGGTGAAATCGTCGAAGGTGTGCCAGCGCGCATGGGATTCGTCGATGACGCCGTTGAGTAGCGAGGCCAAGCGCTTGACCTCATCGATCACCTGTTGGTCGCTCTGACCGGTGGTGGGCCGGGTGTAGAACTGGGTGAACATGTTGCCTATGCCTTGGTACTGCTGGGCGACCGCCCAGGGTGTCCCCTGCACGGGAAGCGGAAGAACCGGTGCGATCGGTTCCGGCAGGTTCATCTGGTCGATCCAGAACGTCGTCATACAGTACGGGTTGACCTGGATCGCCTCGCTGACCCTGCGCTCAGATTGATTCGGGGCCAGGCGCAGTTCAGCGAATACATCCGGGGTCAGCGGACAGGCGAGGATCAGATAGTCGTACTCATCGGTGATCTGGACGAGTTCGGTCTTGTCGAGTTGCTGCTCGGGGTACTCCATCTCGATCCGGAATCCCGGCCGGCGATCGAGTGATCTGGGTGATGTGCACATTCAGTCGGACGTTGGTCCGCCAGGAAACGCGTTCCCACAGCCGCTGGAAGCCG
>CAVRSH010000047.1:0-243277 GCA_963723815.1 uncultured Actinomycetota bacterium
ATGTATTGCTCCCTTCGACAAGCTCAGGGCTCGGGTTGACGTGTCCTGAGCCCAAGAAACGTGTCCTGAGCCTGTCGAAGGACCGACATCCCGCCCTTCGACAAGCTCAGGGCTCGGGTTGTACTGATCCGTGTCCTGAGCCTGTCGAAGGACGATCTTGTCGACGAGTGGACGCACAGCCGCGGCCAGGTCGGCCATGGTGAAGGGGTCATGGGTGGTCGCACTCCGGCCGTGTCCTCGGGCAGGTCCCAGCCGACCACGTGGAATCGCCCGGCCAGCCGCGCCGCGCACGAGGACCAGAGAGCGGTTACCGAAGTACCGATGGAGGGGCCGACGACGAGCAACGGGAGCCCGTCGCCCGGCTCGGTGAGCTGGGTGGCCGTGAGGCCGAGGGTCATCGCTGCGCTCCAGTCCGCTTGGCTCGGACCAGCGCAGCGTCGATGATTCCTTGCGTCGCGCCGAGGTAGTCCGAGGCATTGCCCGCATCGCTCGGTCGGCCGGTCAAGGCTCGGATGGAAGCCCGTTCGGCCAGCAGATCGGCATCGCGCGCTGCACGGTGGCGGCCATCGTGTCGGCGTGCACCTCGAGACCCTCGACCAGTTCGGCGGCCTGCGACGCGGCCGTCACGGCGTGCCGGGCGAGCAGGGCCAAGGATTGCCATTCGGTGTGCCAGGCGCCGTCGGGTCGCTCGTCCACGGCTTGCGCGGAGGCGAGGTGGAGCTGCGAACCGAGCAGCGGCGCCGTTGCCGCGGCTCGGCGGATCAGGACGGCAAGGACCGGGTTGCGCTTCTGCGGCATCGTGGACGATCCGCCACGATCCTTGCCCGCCGGCTCGCTTACTTCGGCGATCTCCGAACGGCTGAGTACGACGATATCGGAGGCGAGATGGCCGAGGGCATCGGTACTGGTCACCAGCGTGTCGCCGACCGCGGTGACCGGCGTACGACGGGTGTGCCAGGGCGTCGAAGGAGCCAGGGACAGTTCACCGGCGAGCGCGGCCGACCAGTCCAGACCATGATCACCAGACAGTTCGGCGATCGCGGCGAGCGTTCCGGCCGCTCCCCCGCACTGCACCCGCAAACCCTTGCGGGCAAGGATGATCCCGTCCAACGCGTCCAGTACGCCGTCCAGCCAACCGGCCGCCTTGAGGCCGAAGGTGATCGGTACGGCGTGCTGGGTCAGGGTCCGGCCGACCATGATCGTCTGCCGGTGCTGCTCGGCGAGTGCGGCGAGCGCGGCGGCACAGCGACCAAGATCATCAGCGAGTTGGTCCAGGGCCGACGCGCGCGCACAGCATCAGCGCCGTGTCCACCACATCCTGACTGGTCAGGCCCTTGTGCAGCCACTTCGCGGCCCCATCGGGCAGTCGGGACGCAGCACGGCCAGCAATCCGATGACTGGGTTGCCACCGCCCTCGGCATCGGTCGCGATCCCGACCAGTTGGTCGGGATCGAGCGACACCGTGGCCAACGCGTCAGCGGCGCCCGCCGGTGCCGGTCCGGACGCGGCGAGGACCCGGAGCCAGGCGACCTCGACCGCCACCAGGGCGCCGGCGTACGCCTCGGAGCTGAAGACGTCGCCCGCCCGGTGGTCGCCGGGCCAGAACAGGCTGGGAGCGCTCATCAGCCGAATTCGGCCCGGGGCGAGTCGAAGCCCGGATAGCTGATGAACACGGTCTCGCCGTCACCTTGCAGCCGGATGTCGAACCGCAGGCTGCGCTCGCCGTCGACGCCGGCGAGCAACGTCGGCCGGCGTTCGGCCGGCACGCTGGCCAGGAATCGATCAGCGCTCAGCACCGCCTCGTCGGCCGGCACGTACGCCCGGGTGAACAGCCGGTTCGTCAGGCCGCGGGCGAAGATGGTCAGGCAGAAGAATGCGGCCTTGCCCGGCTCCGTCGGCCCAGGCAGCACGGTCTGGAACGCGTACTCGCCGGCGTTGTCCACCGCGGCCCGGCCGAAACCGGTGAACGTGTAGGTGTCGAGGAAGTACGCGCCCGAGGTGTCCTGGTGGGCGTTGCGCCGCAGCGACCCGGCGCGCTGCGGCACCTGGCCGGCTTCGTCGGCCTGCCAGATCTCGATCAACGCGTCGGGGATCGGGTCGCCGTTGCCGTCGCTCACCACGCCGTGCAGCCGGACAGCGGCCGGATGGTGCGGTGCCGCGAGCGTGTCGCCGCCGGCGTACGGCATCGCATAGCCGAAGAACGGGCCGATGGTCTGGCCGGGGGTGGGCATCAACGGGATGGTCGCTCATTCGTGCTCGTCTCCTTCGGGCTCGGTCCAGGTGCGCTGGCTGCCGGTGAGCACGATGTCCCAGCGATAGCCGGTGTTCCACTCGTGCTGGGAGACGTCGTGGTCGTAGGTGGCGACCAGCCGGTCCCGGGCCCGCTGATCGGTGATCGTCTGATAGATCGGGTCCAGGGCGAACAGCGGGTCGCCCGGGAAGTACATCTGGGTGATCATCCGGGCCGGGAAATCCGTGCCGAACAAGGAGAAGTGGATGTGCGCGGGCCGCCAGGCGTTGCGGTGGTTCTTCCACGGATACGGCGCCGGCTTGATCGTGGTGAGCCGGTAGCGGCCGTCGTCGTCGGTCAGGCAGCGGCCGACGCCGGTGAAGTTCGGGTCCAGCGGCGCCGGGTGCTGGTCGCGCTTGTGCATGTAGCGGCCCGGCGGCGTTGGCCTGCCAGATCTCCACGAGCTGGTGGCGCACCGGACGGCCCTCCCCGTCGACGATCCGGCCGGTGACCACGATCCGCTCGCCGATCGGCTCGCCGTTGCCCTGGATGGTCAGGTCGGACTCCAACGGGTCGACGTCGCGATGCCCGAAGACCGGCGCGTAGAGCTCGATGGTCTCCGGGTCGGCATGGTGCGGATCCTTGGTGGGATGGCGCAGCACGCTGCTCCGGTACGGCGGGTAGTTCAGCCGCGGCTGGGTCTCCTCACCGTGCTCGGCCTTGCCGGCTTCGTAGCCTTCGATCACCGCCGCCATCTCGGCATCCATCTCGGCCTGGCTGCGCTGCGCCGTATCGGAGCCGGTCACCAGCTCGTGCTCGCTGAACGCTTCGTCGTCACTCATCAACGTGTTCCTCTCATGATCATCTTCGGAGTCGAGTGCTGGGAGGCCAGGCGAACCGGGGCGTTCGGCGCGCCGTAGCCGTCGTAGCCGTGATTGCGTTCGACGACCTCGAAGAAGACGTTGCCGAACGTGCGGGTGTAGAAGTGCACGAACTCGCCCGCGCCGTCCCGGTCGTAGAGCAGGTCCAGCTCGGACAGCTCGCTGAGCCGGCCGTCGTCGAGGCCGAAGCGGGCCTGCAGGTCGGCGTAGTAGTTCTCGGGCACCGGCAGGAAATCCAGGCCGCGTTCCCGGGCCGCCCGGGCGACCGCGAAGGCGTCGGCGCAGGCGAACGCGACGTGCTGCGGCCTGACGCCGGTCACCTTCGTCTGCCTCGAGCAGCGGGGCGACGTTGAGCACCAGCCGGACCTCGGCGCCGCACGCGTCCGCATCACCTGGCTGCGGACCAGCCCGACCGGACCGGCGACCTCGACCGTCGCCTGCGACTGAAGGGCGAGCACGCTGCCGTAGAACAGCACGGCCTCGTCGAATCGGTGCCACGGATGGGACAGGTTCGTGTGGTCGATGTGGCTGATCAGGCTGTCGCCCGGCGGTTCGCGGCCCTCATCGAACTCGGCCGCCCAGATCGGGGTGCCGACGCCGGCCTCGGCCCAGAAGATCTCGGTGCCGTCGGGGGCGGCGACCGCGCGCAGTTCGTGCTCCCGGGCGCTGGTCCGCCGGAAGACCGGAGGCGCGGCGAGCTGAGCGGCCCGTCGGGCCGCCTGCGCCGGATCGGAGACTTCGAAGCCGACGGCCGCGATGGTCGGTTCCCAGTCCCGGGCCTGCTGCTCGTTGAGCACGATCCGCGCGTCCCCGGCCTGCCAGAGGCGGACGGGCTTGGTGCGGTGGTGCCCGCCGAACGTGAAGCCGAGCTGGGAGAGCACGATCTCGACCGGGTCGGTGTTCTCGGCCTTGACCTCGACGAAGTCGAAGCCGGCCGGTTCATCAAGCGGCAGCAGTGCGGTGAGTACGCCGCCCATACCCGGCAACTGGGCCGCCTGGTCCTCCAGGAACGACAGCGATCGGTAGGCATGCACCGCCGTCCGGGTGACGTCGGTCTGCCGGAAGGTGTCGTTGAACACCTCGAGCGACAGCGGGCCGGCGTACCCGGTGCGCATCACGTGGGCGACGAACTGCGGCAGGTCGAAGTCCCCCTCGCCGGGGAAGAGCCGGTGATGCCGGCTCCAGGACAGCACGTCCATGCTCAGCAGCGGCGCGTCGGCCAACTGCAGGAAGAAGATCTTCTCGCCGGGTATCTGTTCGATGGCCGCCGGATCGTGGCCGCGGGACAGGATGTGGAAGCTGTCCAGGCAGACCCCGACCTGATCATGATCGGCAAGCTCGACGATTCGCCACGCATCCCGGTAGTCGCTCACGAACCGGCCCCAGGCCAGCGCCTCGTACGCGATCCGCACGCCGTAACCCTGAGCAAGATCACCGAGCCGGCGGAGCTGACCGGCGACGAGTTGATCATCGTCGATGGTCGCGGTGCCCACGTTGCTGCAGACCAGGATGGTGTCGATGCCGAGCCGCTGCATCAGGGCGAACTTGGCTTCGGCCCGTCGGAGGTTGTCGGTCAGCAGTTGATCATCGACGCCTTCGAAGTCGCGAAAGGGCTGGTAGAGCACGAGGTCGAGGCCGAGCCGTTCGGCGAGCGTGCGGATCTCCTCCGGCGATTGCGGCGGCGACCACCAGGTCGGGTTCGAACAGCTCGATGCCGTCGAATCCGGCGGCGGCGCACGCGTGCATCTTCTCCACCAGCGTGCCCGACAGGCAGACCGTCGCGGTCGTCTTCTTGATCTTGCCCATGCTCAGCGGCCTGCCTCGATCAGCTCAAGGAAGTGAGCCCGCATCCGGGCCGCATCGGGCTCGAGCCCGGTGATCAACCGGAACGTGTCCACGGCCTGGCCGGTCGCCATGTGTCCGCCGTCGAGCACCGGAGCGCCGAGAGCGGTTGCCGCGGCGACCAGTTCGGTGACCAGCGGCCGGTAGACGATGTCGGCGACCCACAGATCGGGTCGCAGGAGCTCGGCGGGCACCGGGAGTCCGGGGTGGCTGTGCATCCCGACGAAGGTCGCGTGCACCAGGCCGGTCGCCTGTGGCAGGAGCCGCGGAAGAGCGTCCGGGGTGTCAGTGCTGACCGTGGCGTCGGGATAGCGGGCGAGCAGCGATTCGGCGCGATCATCAGCCCGTGAGCGGTCCAGATCGACGATCGCCAGCCGCCGGACACCGGCCGCGAGCAGCGCATGGCTGACCGCGGCACCGGCGCCCCCTGCGCCGAGCAGGACGACCGAGCTCAGGTCGGCCGCGGGCAGTCCGGTCCGCAGTGCAGTGCCGAAACCGCTCACGTCGGTGTTGTCGCCGATCAGCCGACCGTCTCTGATCAGGACCGTATTGACGGCGCCGATCGCGGCCGCGGTGTCTGAGATGTCATCGAGGTGGGCCAGCACCTCCTGCTTGCAGGGATGGGTCACATTGCAGGCGTTGTAGCCGAGATCGCGAGCCTGGTGGAGCAGCACCCCGATGTCCGACCCCGGCCGACCGATGCTCGTCAGGTCGATCGGACGGTAGAGGTAGCGCAGGCCCTGGTGGTCGGCCTCGCGCTCGTGCATCGGCGGCGTCAGGGACGGGATGACACCCTCTCCGATGAGTCCGACCAGGAACGACTCCCCGACGGTGCTCACATGATCCTCCTCGGATCGACTTCGTCGTCAGGATCGCTCTGCTGCGAGAGCCGGAAGCCCCGGGCCGCGCCTGCCCAAGTCGAGCATGTGCACCTTGTACGTCTCGCGGGCGGTCGCCGCGCAGCCCGCGGCGAGGAGGGCCGCGGCTGTGGTGAAGACCGCAACGGGCAGCCAGCCGTTGAGACCGTCACCGAGGAGTGCCTCACTGATCAGCGGGGCGAAGCCGGCGATGGCGAAGCCGACCTGGGTGCCGATCGCCATGCCCGAGTATCGGACGCGGGTGTCGAACATCTCGCCGTAGAACGACGGCCACACGCCGTTGGCGGCGCTGTAGACCACGCCCGAGAACAGCACCCCGATGATGAAGATGAGCGCGTAGTTTTCGCGGCTGAGAGCCCACATGTATGGCCAGACGATCGCAGCGCAACCGAGGGCGCCGCCGATGAAGACCGGCTTGCGGCCGATGCGGTCGGACAGAGTCGCCCAGAGCGGGATGGCCGCGAGTGCGACGATGTTGGCCACGATGAGGACGGCGAGCATCCTCGTCCGACTGATGCCGACGTCGTTCACCGCGTAGGACAGGGTGAAGACGCTGAAGATGGTGCTCACCACGGCAATGAGGGCGCAGAACACTACGCGGAGGACGTCGATGCCGTGGGTCCGGAACAGGACGGCTGCGGGGAAGCCGGCCTTCTCGTGGGTCTCGTCCACCTCCTCGAAAGCCGGGGTCTCGGGGAGCGAGCGCCGGACCCAGAGGCCGACCGCGACGACAACGATGCTGAGCAGGAACGGGATCCGCCAACCCCAGGAGAGCAGGTCTTCCTCGGGCAGTGCCCCGATGGGGATGAACACCAGCGTCGACAGGATCAGGCCCATCTGGGTGCCGCTGAGAGTGAAGCTGGTGAAGAAGCCACGACGGTTGGCTGGCGCGTGCTCCAAAGACATGGAGTTGGCACCGGCCTGCTCTCCGGCCGCCGAGAGTCCCTGCAGAAAGCGGAGGATGACCAGCAGGATCGGCGCAAGGACACCGACCTGGGCGTAGGTCGGCAGGACGCCGACGAGAATCGTGGACAGGCCCATCAGGAGCAAGGTGAAAATGAGCATCGTGCGCCGGCCGAGACGGTCCCCGAAGTGGCCCAGGATGACGGCGCCGATCGGCCTGGCGACGTAGGCGACCCCGAAGGTGGCGAACGAGGCAAGCCGGGCCGTCTGCGGGTCGGCCGCCGGGAAGAAGAGCTGCGGAAAGACGAGGGCCGCAGCCGCCCCGTACAAGAAGAAGTCGTAGTACTCGACGGCACTTCCGATCCAGCCCGCGAGAGCGGCCTTCTTCGGTGCTCTGACGCCGTGGGGCTCATGGGTCGCCCTCGGTCTCGGCGGTGAGATCGTTCCATTGCTCCTCCTGGTGTGGACTACGGCGTCCGTGGCCGGGCGGTCCAAGTCGCTCCGCGCGGCTGGCGTCCTGCCGTGAAAAGGGGGATTTCGTCGATCGGGTCATCTAGCGAGACGCGCCGCTGGAGTGGTCCTCGACGGCTGCCCACACGATGCTCTTCGACGTCTGACGGCAGGAACTTACTACAAGTTCTCGATGTGCACAAGCGTTCGTTCAACGAACATTCGGTTGGCGTCGTCAAACCGGGGCGTTCGACTTGCCCGATCGCGGCGTGAGGTTATAGCGTTCGGCCGATGGTTCACCTAGCGAATTGATGTTCACTATATGAACACTCGCAGGTCGAGCAACAGGCAATGAGGCCGAGGGATGCGACGTCGCCCTCCCGGACGCAAAGGACCACGCATGACTGCACACGCCAATGGGGACGTGAACCCGGAGACCGAGTCTTCGGCCGAGGCGGCCCGACGCCTCAAACGCGCCAAGAAGGCCGCCCTGGCCGCCTTTCTCGGCGGAGCCCTGGAGTACTACGACTTCTTCATCTACGCCACGGCCGCCTCACTGATCTTCAGCAAGATCTTCTTCCCGCCCGGTGACGAGACCGTGGCCCTGCTGGCGTCGTTCGCCACGCTCGGCGTCGCGTACGTCGCCCGGCCGTTCGGCGCCGTCTTCTTCGGTCACCTCGGTGACAAGATCGGCCGCAAGAACACCCTCATCCTGACCCTGGTCCTGATGGGCAGCGCCACCTTCCTGATCGGCCTCCTGCCGACCTACGCGACCGCCGGCGCCCTGGCTCCGGCCCTGCTGGTCGCCCTTCGGCTGCTGCAGGGTCTGTCCGCCGGGGCCGAGACCGCGGGCGCGAGTTCGCTGACCATGGAGGAGTCGCCGGTCGGCCGGCGCGGTTTCTTCCCGTCCTTCGCCATGAGCGGCATCTCGGCCGGCATCGTGCTGGCGTCCCTCACGTTCTTGCCGGTCGCGGCCATGGACGCCGAAGACCGACTGGCCTGGGGCTGGCGGATCCCGTTCTTCTGCTCGCTGATCGTGCTGGTCGTCGCGTTCCTGGTCCGGCGCACCCTGGAGGAGCCGGAGGTGTTCGAGCAGCGGGCCGCGCACGGGGATCTGGTCAAGCTGCCGGTCGCGGAGATGTTCCGTACCCATCCGAAGCAGTTCATCCAGGTCGCGATGATGAGCTTCGAGACCGTGACCAACACGATGATGCAGTCCTTCGGCCTCGCCTACGCGGTGTCGGTCGGTGTCCCGGCGACCACGATGCTCTGGGTCAGCATCCTCGGCAACGTCTGCGCGATCGCCACCCAGCCGCTGATGGCCCGGCTGTCCGACCGCTACGGTCGACGGCCGATCTTCATCTCCGGCGTGGTCGGGTCGGCGGTGATGATCTTCATCTACTTCAGCGTGATCTCGACCGAGAACGTGCCGCTGATCTTCCTGACCAGCACCTTGATCACCGCCGGCACCTACGCGATGTCGAACGCGATCTATCCGTCCTTCTTCGCCGAGCTGTTCAACGTCCGGGTGCGCTACTCGGGCATGGCGATCGGACTCCAGATCGGCATCCTGTGCGCCGGCTTCACCCCGCTGATCGCCACCGCCTTGATGAACGGCGACAAGGCCAACTGGTTGCCCCCGGCGCTGCTGGTCGCCGGTTCGTCGGTGCTGGCCGCCATCGGCGCGATCTGGGCCCGCGAGACCTACCAGACCCCGCTCGAGCAGCTCGGCAACCCGGTGCACCACAGGGGCGCCGACGCCGATCGTGAGGAACTCAGCGTCGGCTGATCACCATCGGTCTTGATCACCGGCCACTCACATCCAACGCGCGGCGTCCTGAGCCCGGGCTGACCACCAGGCCAGCTCGGGCGGGTCGCCGACCGCCTTCTCCCAGCCCATCGTCGCCGCCATCCCGAGCAGGCAGAGGTCCAGTTGCCGCGCCCACCACGGCTCGGTGATCACCCCGGCGGCTTCGAGGGCGACCCGGTAGCGATCGATCGTCGCCTCCTTCGACTCGGGAAGCCGGGACCGATTGAGCGCGAGATACCAGGCCAGTTCCCACGCCGGCGGCGCCTCGCCCGGGTAGGCCCAGTCCAGCAGCACGGTGTCACCGTTCGGCCGGGTGCCGAGGTTGCCGAGCTTCCAGTCACCCGCGATGAAGGTCTGCGGCGTCTCCCGGAGCAGCCCCGCCAGGTGGCCGGGATTGCGATGGATCGCGGTGACGACCTCGGACAGCGCCGGATCCTTCTCCGGCAACACGCCCCAACCCTGATCGGCCACCATGATCGGCACCGGCACGTCGCCGCGCTGCAATTCGGGGGCGATCGTCTCCGGCGCGAAGAACAGCGGTCGGCGCTCCAGTGGATACAGACCAAGATCATCGTGCCAGCCGAGGCCGGCGGCATGCATGATCGCCAGATGCTCGATGAACCCCGCGTGCTGGACCGGCGCGATCGGCTGATCACCGGGCGGTACCAGGTCGTCGCTCCGGTCGTCCATCAGCATGGCCAACTGCGGTGCCCCATCCGTGCTCTCCAGAGCCATCCCGATCATCGCGTGATCGATCACCCGCGGTGCGGCATGATAGCGGCCGGCCGACCAGACCTGGAACTCCCAGTAGCTGGCGTTGCCGGTGCACCGCATGATCCAGTCCGATTCGGTCGACAACACCTTGAGGAAGCACGGCCGGCCCTTGATGATCAGCTTCTCGAACCGGGCTCCCGACTTGGCGTCGACAGTCTGCACCGGCCGGCGCTCGGTGGCGTCGCGGAGCAGCTCAGCGACCGAGGTCGCCACCCACGGGTCGAGCGACATCTGACCAGCCTTCCGCGGATCGGGTCAGGTCAATTCTGCGGTCTCCGGCTCGTCGGGCACCAGGTCGGGTCGCCGCTCGCGGGTCCGGGCCAGGGCCTGCTGGCGGCGCCACTCGGCGATCTTGCCGTGGTGCCCGCTGAACAGGATCTCCGGAACGTCGAGCCCGCGCCAGCTCGGCGGCTTGGTGTAGAGCGGGTACTCGAGCAGCCCGTCATGATCAACACCGTGCGATTCCTCGGTGAGTGACGCCGGGTTGCCGATCACCCCCGGCAGCAACCGGACCACGGCTTCGATGATCACCAACGCGGCCGCCTCTCCCCCGTTCAGCACGTAGTCGCCGATGCTCAGCTCGTCTACCCGCATCCGGCCGGCCGCGTGCTCCGCGACCCGGGCGTCGATGCCCTCATAACGGCCGCAGGCGAAGATCAGATGATCTTCGGCCGCCAACTCGTGCGCGATCGCCTGGTTGAAGGTGCGACCCGACGGGGTCAGCACGATCAGTCTCAGCCGCTCATCGCGCCCTGAACCGGTCGAAGGGTCCAATTCAGGCGTCGATCCAGCAAGATCATCCAGCACCTCGCCCGTGCTATCGGGGGCGAGGCTGTCAAGCACCTCGCCCGTGGCTATCGGGGGCGAGGCTGTCAAGCACCTCGCCCCAGGGCTCCGGGCGCATGACCATCCCGGCACCGCCGCCGTACGGGGTGTCGTCGACCGTGCGATGCCGATCATGGGTCCAGTCCCGAAGATCATGGACGGCGAGTTGCACGATGCCGGTGGCGATGGCCTTGCCGACCAGGGAGAGCCGCAGTGGCTCGAGATAGGCGGGAAAGATCGAGACGATGTCGATGCGCATCAGGCGCCGTCCTGCTCGCTGAGCAACCCCTCGACGTCGGCGACGGTCAGCCAGCCGGCGGCCAGATCGACCTCGGGAACCAGCGCCTCGACGAACGGCACCAATCGGACACCGGTCGGCGTCTCGATCTCCAGCACGTCCTGGGCCGGCAGATGCAGGACCGAGATCACCCGGCCGACTTCCTCGCCGCTGGTCAGGCGGGCGAGCAACCCGACCAGTTGGCGGTCGTAGAACTCCCCGTCCTCGGTCGGCGCCTCCGTCGACGGCACGTCGGTGAGCAACCGGGTGCCGCGTACGGCCTCGGCTTCGGTCCGATCGGTCAGTTCCTCGAAGTGCACCAACAGGCGACCGGAGTGGTCGCGGGCGGCATCGACGGTGAAGACGCGCCCTGATCCTTCGGCGCGCAGCCGCTGCCCGGGGGCGAACCGGCGTTCCGGCTCGTCGGTACGTGGTTCGACGGCGACCTCGCCACGGATCCCGTGGGCCCGGCCGATCACCCCGACCAGCACCTCGATCGTCTCGGTCACCGCAGCCGGCTCCGCACCAACGACAACCGCCCCGACCCAGGATCAGGGTCGAGGCGGTTGATCGTCGTTTCGCGGCTGGTCAGCGTCGGCTCTGTCCGGAGCGACCGCCCGGACCCCGACGTGGCTGCTTGTCGACGTCGACGAAATCCACCCGGACCTCGTCGCGGCCGGCGAGCGCCCCGATCACCGTGCGCAACGCGGTCGCGGTCCGACCGGACCGGCCGATGACCTTGCCGATGTCGTCGGGATTGACGCGCACCTCGAGCATCCGGCCACGACGGAGATCCTTGTCCCGCACCGTGACATCGTCAGGATGAGTGACGATGCCCCGGACCAGATGCTCCAGTGCGTCGGCCAGCATGTCAGGCCTCGGCCGCCGCGACGCCGGCTTGAGCCGCCTCGGCGGCCTCGGCGGGGGTGCCCTCGACCTCGTTCGGCGGGGGCTGATCAGACTTCGCCTCAGCCGACTTGGTCGCCCTGGGCGCCGACCTCTTGGAGATGGCCGCCGTCTTCGGCTCGCCACCCATCTCGGCCAGCGCTGCGTTGAAGATGTCGGTCTTGTTCTTCTTCTCGGCCTGCGGATCCACCCCGGACGGGGAGGTGTCGCCGGAGAACTGCTGCCAGTCCCCGGTGCGCTTCAGCAGGGCGACGACGGCCTCGGTCGGCTGGGCGCCGACGGACAGCCAGTACTGGGCCCGCTCGGAGTTGACCTCGATCACGGACGGATCGTTCTTCGGGTGGTACTTGCCGATCTCCTCGATCGCCCGACCGTCCCGCTTGGTGCGGGAGTCGGCGACCACGATGCGGTAATGCGGCGACCGGATCTTGCCGAGTCGCTTCAGACGAATCTTGACAGCCACGTGTGTGGTTTCTCCTGTGTTGTTTCGGGTGATCCCATCGGACGCGGTGGGGACACTCACGCGGATGGTCTCGGGTGGACCCGTGCCGGACGGAGTTAGAGGGCGCCGTTCGACACAGATGCGCACTGCATTCTGCCAGAGTTGGCCGCCAAGAGGCGAACTGAACGCATGATTCTCGTTTCGACGCGCCGCCCTGGCCTGCCATGGCGCAGCGAGTTGGCCGCCGCGCTGTACCCAGTTTCCTGTCACTGTACCCAGATAACTTCCTGGGTACAGTGCGAGATTCCCACGTATACGTGGGAATCCGACACCATCCGGCCGCCAGTAGCGTGGGCGGCATGCGGACCATCAGCGAGGACCTCAGCATCGGCGACCGGCTGGCGGTGATGAGCCGGCCCGAGGGTGACGGGCCGTGGCCGGGCGTGGTGATGCTGCACGAGGCCTGGGGTGTGGACGACGTGTTGCGCCGGCACGCCGAGCGAATGGCGTCGGCGGGATACCTGGTGCTGGCGCCGGATCTGCTGGGCGAAGGGCTGTGGTTGCGGTGCATCTCCGCGACCATGCGCGCGTATTCGGCGCGGTCCGGGCGCCCGTTCGAGCTGATCGAGGCGGCCCGTCAGGCGCTGCTCGCCGATCCGCGGTGCACCGGTCAGGTCGGAGTGATCGGCTTCTGCATGGGCGGCGGCTTCGCGTTGCTGGTCGCGTCGGACGGCTTCGATGTGGCCTCGGTCAACTACGGCGAGGTACCCGAGGATGCGGCCGAGCTGCTGCGCGGCGCCTGCCCGATCGTGGCCAGCTACGGCGGCCGGGACAGCCGGGGCGTCAAGAGTGTGGCCCGGCTGCGGGCCGCGCTGGCCGAGCGGCAGATCCCGTCCGACGTCGAGGTGTATCCCACGGCCGGGCACAGCTTCCTCAATCACGCCACCAACGGACCGGTCGTGTTCCGCCCGTTGATGAAGGTCAGCCACGTCGGGCCGGATCCCGTTGCGGCGGCTGATGCCTGGCGCCGGATCGAGGCGTTCTTCGGCGAGCATCTTGACCGATCCGCCACTTCATAGCCGACGTATCAAATCGGTGCAGCCCGGCCTCTTGGACGAGTGGGGAACCCACCGCCTGGAGGCATCATGAACCGTCGCATCAGCCGAGCACTTGCCGCTTTGATCGTCCTGGTCGGAGGTGCCGGCATCGGTCTGCTCGCCGCACCAGCCGCGACGGCCGCGGCGCACCACGTGGCCGGGGACTTCGACGGTGACGGTGTGGTCGATCTGGCCGTCGGCGCCCCGGGCGGCAACCGGGTCCGCATCTCCTATTCACACGCCCACCCCGGCGGCTCGCACACCGCGTACCTGCATCCGTCGGTGGCCAGCCACGTCTACTCCATGCAGTTCGGCTGGGCGATCGCGACGGCCGACTTCGACAACGACGGGTACGCCGACCTGGCCGTCGGAGCCCCGAACTTCACCACCCCGCCGGTCGGTGACGGGGTGCTGGAGACCCGCGGCGCCATCTTCGTCTATCTCGGTTCCAGCCACGGACTCGTCGCCCAGCCACTCACCATCACCGGCCCGTACGACGGGGACGAGCCCTACAACCTCGCCGACGCCCTGGCGGCGTACGACGTCGACGGCGACGGCTACGCCGACCTGGCCTCGGACCTGCGCGGCACCGACGACGGCAACATCCGGATCTACCACGGCTCGTCCACCGGTCTGGCCGCGGCGGGCTACGACGAACTCGACGACTACGACGCGACCGCGCTGGCCTTCGGCGACGTCAACGGCGACGAGCACATCGATCTGATCGCCGCCTCGACCACCGACCTGACAAATCCGGTCGACTACTTCATCGGCGACGTGATGATCTTCCACGGCACCACCGCCGGGCATCGACCCGAGCGGTCCGCAGCTGATCCGCGGCGATGAGGTCGGCGTCTTCCGCGACCTCGGCACCGCGGTGGCGGCCGGTGATCATCAACCACGACGGCTACGACGATGTCGTGGTCGGTGCGGCGTACGACCGCGAAGAAGGCGTGCACCCCAGCGCCGGAACCATCGTGGTCCTCACCGGCAGCAGCACCGGCCTGTCCGCGAGCCGCCGCCAATTGATCAACGAGAGTGCGGTCTACGCCCACTCCCACGACGGGAACGGCTTCGGGGGCGCGCTGGCGATCGCCAAGATCACCGGCGACGCGTACGCCGACCTGGTCGTCGGAGCACCGACCGAGCGGGTGTCGGGGAAGTCCGAAGCCGGAGCGGTCTACGTGCTCCGCGGTTCGGCCACCGGCGTCACCCTGGCCCACCGCCAGCGCTTCACCGCAGCCACGCCCGGGGTGCCCGGATCGGTCTCCACCCACGCGCACTTCGGTGCGACGCTCTTCGCCCACAAGCTCAACGGCGACGCGTACGCGGACCTGGTGATCGGCGCCCCCGACAAGTCCTACGGCGCCGCCCACGGCGGCATGTTCGTCCGGCTGAAGGGAAAGTCCACCGGCATCAGCACGTCCGGGGCCAAGGCCGTCGGCAGTCACGCCGCCGCTGATCATCTCGGGACGAGCATCCGCTGATCAGCTGGTGATGTCCTTCCGGACGAAGTGCCAGACGGCGTAGCCGATCAGCACAATCGCATAGCCGATCGACCATAACGCGCCGGTGATCATGTCCGAGAAGTTCACCGTCGGGGCCAGCGCATCGGCCCAGGCGTAGGCATAGTGGCCGGGCAGACCCTGCCGGATCCCGCCGAGGGCGGTGATCGAGTCCAGGATCGCCGACAAGATCATCAGCAGCACCGCCCCACCCACCGCGGCCAACGGCGCGTCGGTCAACACCCCCAACATGAAGGCGAAGGCGGCCACGGTGGCCAGATCGATCAACAGGTAGCCGACGATGATCACCAGCCGGCCGGCGAACTGGCCGAGGGTCAGCTGATCGCCGGTCGGCCCGACGTAGGGACCCCAGCCGTACGCGAGACCGCCGACCAGCAGCGTCCAGGCGGGCAGGAAGATCAGCGCGGCCATCGAGGAGATCGCTGCCACGATGAGCTTCTGCCGCAGCAGCCGTCCGCGCCGCACCGGTGCAGCCAGCAGGTAGCGCAGGCTGGACCAACTGGCCTCCGACGGCACGGTGTCGCCGGCGAACAGGGCCACGATGACGATGAACAGGAATCCGGTCGAGGCGAACAACGCGAAGACCACCAGGTTGGCTCCGCTGTCCTGGGCGAGGTCGACGAATCCGCGGGCGCCCGAGTCGGTGTTGTCGTCGCCGAGCCAGAAGGCCAAGACCAAGATCAACGGCAACGCGGTGAGCACGATGAAGGTGCCCTGGGTCCGGCGCCGCCGGAGCTGGCGGCCGATCTCGGCCCGCAGTGGCAGCGCCTGGCTACGTGGTCGGACGTCGACGCTCATCGGTCTCCCCTTGGTCGTGGGAGTCGCGGTGGTCTGCGGATCGACCAGGTTCATGAACACCTCTTCGAGCTGACGATGACCGTCGAGGGAGTCGACCTGTACGCCGGCCCCCACCAACTCGGCCACCAGCCGCGGCCGCGCCACCTCGCCGGTGACCTTGATCAACTCGCCGTCGCTCGACGTGTCGAGACCGAGGCCGGCCAGCACCTTCTCGGCCAGCAACCGGTCTGCGGGATCGGCCAGCCCCACCAAGGTGACGTCCTCGGTCGCGGTCAGCTCGGCCATCGACCCGGTCAAGATCACCTTGCCGAGATGCATGACCACCACATGGGAGCAGGTCTGCTGGACCTCCGCCAGCAGGTGGCTGGACACCACGACGGTGCGGCCGGTCGCCGCGTAGTCGGCCAGCACCGAGCGCATCGCCTTGATCTGCGGCGGATCCAGCCCGTTGGTCGGCTCGTCGAGCAGCAGCAGCGGGGGCAGCCCGAGCATCGCCTGAGCGATGCCGAGCCGCTGCCGCATGCCCTGGCTGTAGCCCCGAACGCGGCGGTCGATCGCGGTGCCCAGTCCGGCGATCTCCAGCGCCTCCTCGAGGTGGGCCTCCTCGATCGGCCGGCCGGTGGCCTGCCAGTAGGCGGTGAGGTTCTGCATTCCGGTGAGGTGGGGCAGGAATCCGGGACCCTCGATGAATGCACCCACCGAGCGGAGGACGTCGGCACCGTCGTGCACCGGCTCGCCGTCGACGAAGATCTCGCCCGAGTCCGGCCGGATCAGTCCGACCAGCATCCGGATCGCGGTGGTCTTGCCGGCTCCGTTGGGGCCGAGCAGCCCGACCACCTGGCCCGCCTCGGCCCGGAAGGACACCCCGTCGACCGCCCGGAACCCGTCGCCATAGGTCTTGACCACGTTGTTGACGACCAGCGGCACGCCCGCCAGGTCAGGACGGAGGTGGGCCCGGCGCTGCCGCCGCCCGAAGATGATCAGCGCCAGTACCGCGGCCACGATCAGCGCGCCGACGACGATGATCAACGGCAACGGCACGTCCAGGCTGCCGGCGTTCAGCGCGGTGGTGGCGATGTCGGGCACGGTCAGAGCCGAGCCGGTGGCCAGCCCGATGCGGTAGACGGCCGGGCTGACCGGCACCGCGTAGGCCTGATCGGTGCTGGACACGACGAGCTGGAGCCGGTGACCCACCGGCACCTGATGCGCCACGGCCGGCAGGGCCACGGTGATCTGGGCCGGCCGGCCGGGGGTGAGCGCGCTTAGCCGGACCGGCGCCACGGCCAGTTGCGGCAGCACCGCGGTGCTGGGCGCGCTGGCCGTGCGCCCACCCACCGTCCGGTCCAGATCGGGTCCGAGATCCCAGACCGAGGCGAAGAGGGTCGCGGTCGGGCGGTCGGAGGTGACGGTCAACACCACCCGACCACCGCCGATCAGGTCCTGCGGCTGCTCAAGCGGCGCGGACGTGAAGGTCGCCGCCTGACCGGGCAGTACGCCCAGCGCGTACCCGGCGATGCTCGACGCCTGGGCCAGCGTCCCGCCGGTCCCGGGCAGGTTGGTCAACGCCGCCGGCGTGCCACCGGGCGGTGACACCACGGTCTGCATCTCGCCGGACAGCTCGACCCGGTGCTCGGAGAGGCCGGTGCCCGGCCCGGGATAGGTCGGCGCCAGCAGGGTCTGCGGGTCGCGGCTGCCGCCCTCACCGACCAGTGACGTCTCCGGCATCACCAGCGAGAACCGGGTATCCGGCGCTGAGCCGTCGTGCTTCAGATAGCGGCCGAACCAACTCTCGAGCTCGCCGGTCAGCTCGTCGGTGGAGACGTCACCGTCATGGCCTCCCGCCACCCAGCTCAGCCGGGCCGGCGTCGACGGCGGCAGTCCACGAAAGTTGGCGTCGGCCTGATCCAGCGGGAACAGCGTGTCGTCCTCGCCGGCGATGATCATGGTCGGCGCGGTGATCTTGTCGAGGTACTGGCGGGGGCCGGACTGGTCGAGCAGCTTGATCAACGCCGGATCCGGTCGTCCCGACTCGGCGGCCCGCAGATAGCCCGTGCAGAACGCCGGGGCGAAGCGCCCGCACACCGGGTTTGTCCGGCCTCCATCGGGCGGCGGACCGGCACTGCGGAACAGCAGCGAAGCCCAACGCTGCTTGAAGACTCCTGACTGGCCGCTCGGCGTGACGTCGGCCACCGACTGCTGTTCGTTGTCGACGTGGTGCTGCGGGAAGAGCGACTGGCTCAGGCTGTTCCAGGTGAACACCGGCACGATGGCATCAACCCGAGGATCGAGCGCTGCAGCCAGCAAGGTGATCGCGCCACCGTAGGAGGCACCGGCGAAGCCGATCACCGGATCACCACCGTCCTTGATCACCTCCGGTCGGGTCGCGGCCAGGTCGATGATCTTCTTGGCGTCCGCACCTTCGTAGGCCGGGCTGTCCAGGTGGATCAGGCCGCCGGACTTTCCGAACCCGCGAGCGGTGTAGATGATCACCGTGTAACCGTCGCGGGCGAGCGTACGGGCCGTGCTGAGGCTGTCGTCCTTGGTCCCGCCGAAGCCGTGAGCGAGCACGACCGCCGGCTGGGCCGTCGCCGGATCTCTGGTCAGGATGGTGGTGTCGATCATCACCGGATCACCGTCCGGCTCAGGTGTCCCAGGGGTCATCACGACCGTCTCCACGATCTGGTCGGCCGCCTGCGCCGAAGGCACCACTGCTCCGGCCGTCGCGCCGACCACAACCAACAGGGCAGCGATCATTCGCCGGGCCGAATCGCTGCGCATGCCCCTATCTTGCTTGGTGGTACCGCATCGGACCTGTGTCGATCCGGTTGAGGTTGGTCATCCGGATCAGGATTGCTCAGCCGGTGAGGTGGTCGAAGTCTCCACGCACCCAGGCGATGTACCGGTCGGCCGAACGACGGACCCAGGTCTGCGCGTCGGTGAGGACCTGGCCGCCGAAATTGTCGTAGAGCCGGTCGAAGTCCAGCGCCAGCACCCGGCTTGCCACCTTCTCGATCACCGCGGCCGACATCGGCACCTTGTTGGGATAGCTGCGCATGAACGACACCCAGTGCTCATCGGGCGTGCCCGCGACGGTGTCGCCGCTGAGCAGCACTCCCTTCCCGTCCGCGCCGACCAGATGCGCGACCGCGCTGCCGGGGAAGTGGCCGCCGATCCGGTGCAGCGTCACCCCGGGGAGCACCTCGACCGGCTCGTCCCAGAACCGGACGGCCGGATCCTCACGCTGTAGCCACTCCCGATCGGCTTCGGCCACGTAGACCGGCGCGCCCTGGAAGCGGTGCGACCATTCGACCTGCAGCCCGAACATGTGCGGGTGACTGGCCGCGATCGCGGCCACTCCGCCGGCGGCCGACACGGCAGCGACCAGATCGTCATCGAGGAAGCCGGTCGAATCCCACAAGAAGTTTCCGCCGGTCGTCTGCACCAGCAGAGCGCGCTGGCCGATGCCGACACTCGGCTCGATCTCGATGCCCAGCAAACCGGGCTCGACCTCGGCGACCGATCCGCGGTGGCCGCGGCTCTGAAGATGCGCAAGCGTCGTCCACCGCTGACCGGTCGGTCGCACATACTGTCGCTCGTCGCTGCAGATGGGGCACCGGTCCGGCGGCTGCGGACTGTCCGGATACTCCACCGCGCAGGTCGCGCAGATCCAGGAAGCCATCGTGATCACCTCACTGTCGTCAGATTGTCGTGGTCGCCGCGGACCCAGCCGATGTAGCGTTCCGCGGACCGCCGGACCCGTCCGGCCGCACCGGGGCCGACGCGTCCGCCGAAGTTGTCGTAGAGCCGGTCGGCACGATTCACATGGACCGGTCCGTCGTTGAAGCGGTGCGACCACTCGACCTGGACACCGAACATGTGCGGATGGGACGCGGCGATCGCGGCCACCCCGCCCGCAGCCGAAACGGCATCAACCAGGTCGTCGTCGAGGTAGCCCGTCGGGTCCCAGAGCAGGTTTCCCCCACTGCTGCCGATGAGCAGCGCCTGCTGCCCGATGCCGACCGTCGGCTCCACCTTGATCCCGAACAACCGGGGCTCCACCTCGCGGAGCGATCCATGGTGGCCGTCGCGTTCCAGGTCGGCCAGCGTGGTCCATCGTTGGCCGGGCGGCTCGACGCACTCACGTTCGTCGATGCAGATCAGGCAGCCACCCGGTGGCTCAACGCTGTCCGGATACTCCACCGCGCACCGGGCACAGATCCACCTCGTCATGATCAACTCACCCGGACGCCGCGCAAGATCACCGCAGTCGGATGCATCAGCACATCAAGATCAATACGCGGGTCGCGATCGAAGATCACCACATCCGCGGGCGCGCCCTCCGCCAGCCGGTCGGGGCGACCGAGCCAGGACCGGGCCCGCCAGGAACCGGCGCCGAGCGCGTACTCCGGCGAGCTGAATCCCGCCAGGGCCGCGATCTCCTTGCCGACCAGGCCATGCGGCAGATAACCGCCGGCATCGGTTCCCGCGTAGATCGGTACCCCGGCGTCCAACGCCTTCCCGAAACGTTCGAGCCGGCCGGCGTAGAGGGCCCGCATGTGCTTCGCGTACGCGGGGAATTTGGCCTCGCCGGCCTCGGCGTAGTCGCCGAAGTTGTCGAGCTGGACCATCGTCGGCACCAGCGCGACCTGGCGCTGGGCCATGATCGCGATCGTCGCATCGTCCAGCCCAGTGCCGTGCTCGATGCCGTCGATGCCGGCGGCCACCAGTTCGGCGACCGCCTGCTCGCCGAAGACGTGGGCGGTCACCCGACAACCGAGTTCGTGGGCCCGGGCGATCGCCGCCGCGGCCACCTCGGCCGGCCACAGCGGTGCAAGATCACCGATGTCCCGATCGATCCAGTCACCCACCAACTTGATCCAGCCGTCACCGCGCGCGGCCTGCCGCTCGACCTCGGCCACCAGTTCGCCCGGCTCGACCTCGGCGCCGTAGTTGCGCAGATAGCGCATGGGGCGGGCGATGTGCCGGCCGGCCCGGATGATCTTGGGCAGGTCGTCGCGCTCGTCCATCCACCGCGTGTCGGCCGGGCTGCCGGCATCACGCAGCAACAACGCTCCGGCGGACCGCTCGGTCAGGGCGTGCTGTTCGGCGACGTCATCCGGCACGGCGCCATTCATCTCGAGGCCGACATGGCAGTGGGCATCGACAAGACCGGGCAGCAGCCAGCCGCCGGGAACAGCTTCGGCGCCGCTGACGGGCTCGGTCCGGATCAATCCGTCGACCACCCAGAGGTCTTGCCGGTCATCGTCAGGGAGCACCACACCGCTGAGTTTCAGCCGGGGTGCCATGGCGTGACCCTACTTGCCGAGGCGCCCGCGCAACTCAGGTGGTAGCTGGAACTCGGCCATCGCCTTCTGCATGGCCTCCTCGTCGAACTGGCCCGCGCCGAACGCCGCAGCCGGGTCGACGACCGGCGCAACCTCGCGTTGCGGCGCGTTCCGCTTGGCGGGGTTCCCGGACACGCCGCGACCGCTCTTCTTCTTGCTCTTGGCCGGCTGCTTGCGGGGCGCGGACATCCCGGGCAGGCCCGGCATACCGGGCATCTTGCCGGTCGCCATCGAGTTCATCATCTTGCGGGCGTCGAAGAACCGGTTGACCAGACCGTTGACGTCGCTGACCCCGACGCCGGCACCGCGGGCGATCCGGGCCCGGCGAGAGCCATCGATGATCTTGGGATCGTCCCGCTCGGCCGGCGTCATCGAGTGGATGATCGCCTCGATCCGGTCGACATCTTTCTCGTCGATGCTGTTGAGCTGGTCCTTCATCTCCCCCATGCCGGGCAGCATGCCGAAGATCTTGGACAGCGGGCCCATCTTGCGCACCATCTGCATCTGCTGCAAAAAGTCCGCCAGGCCGAAGTCGCCGCCGCCCTTGGACGCCAGCTTGGCTGCCGCCTTGGCCGACTCCTCGGCGTCGAACGTCTTCTCGGCCTGTTCGATCAGCGTGAGCATGTCGCCCATGCCGAGGATCCGGCTCGCCATCCGGTCCGGATGGAAGACGTCGAAATCCTTCAGCGCCTCGCCGTTGGAGGCGAACATGATCGGGCTGCCGGTCACCCGGGCGATGGACAGTGCCGCGCCGCCGCGGGCATCGCCGTCCAGCTTGGTCAGCACGACGCCGTCGAACCCGACCCCCTCGGCGAACGCGTTGGCCGTGTTGACCGCATCCTGGCCGATCATCGCGTCGACGACGAACAGCACCTCGTCCGGATTGACCGCATCGCGGATGTCCGCGGCCTGCTGCATCAACTCCGCGTCGATGCCGAGCCGGCCGGCGGTGTCGACGATGACAACGTCGTACAGCCGGCGCTGGGCCTCGGCGATGGATTCGCGGGCGACAGCCACGGGATCGCCCACGCCGTTGCCCGGCTCGGGCGCGTAGACATGCACGCCGGCCCGCTGACCGACGATCTGCAACTGGTTGACCGCGTTCGGGCGCTGCAGATCGGCCGCGACCAGCAGCGGCGAGTGACCCTCTCCTTTGAGCCAGAGAGCGAGCTTGCCGGCCAAGGTGGTTTTGCCGGAGCCCTGCAGGCCGGCCAGCATGATGACGGTCGGTGGGCGCTTCGCGAATCGCAGCACCCGGGTCTCGCCGCCGAGAATGGCGACGAGTTCATCGTTGACGATCTTGATGACCTGCTGCGCGGGATTGAGGGCGCCGGAGATCTCCTCGACCCGAGCGCGCTCCTTCACCGCACTGACGAACTCGCGCACCACCGCCAGGTTGACGTCGGCCTCGAGCAGCGCGATCCGGATCTCCCGGGCGGTCGCGTCAATGTCGGCCTCGGACAGCCGGCCCTTGCCGCGGAGGCTCTTGAACGTCGCCGCGAGGCGGTCTTGCAGGGTGTCGAACACAGCGATCCTCAGTCTTCAGTCGTCGAACGGGCTCGCTTCAGCCTACTAAGTGATGGCTTTCCGCTCGCACACGGCGCTTAACCTAACGATGCTCGCGGATTGCGTCCTTACCTCGTCGTCGCCTGGATGGTCAGGTGTCGGCGAGATCGCCGGCCAGATAGGCCTCGTACGCGGGCAGGTCGAGTTGCCCGTGCCCACTGAGGCCGATCACCACGACCTGTTCGGTGTCGCTGTCCCGCACCCGGCGCGCGGTGGCGGCCAGCGCGTGGGAAGACTCGGGCGCCGGCACGATGCCCTGGGTCCGGGCGAACAGCACCCCGGCGGCGAACGAATCGCTCTGCCCGACCGCTTCGCCCTCGACCAGGCCGAGTTCGACCGTGTGGCTGAGCAGCGGCGCCATCCCGTGGTACCGCAGTCCACCGGCGTGGATCGGGTCGGGGATGAAGTTCTGGCCGAGGGTGTGCATCTTGAGCAGCGGGGTCAGCCCGGCCAGGTCGCCGTGGTCGTAGCGATACTCGCCCTGGGTGATGGACGGGCACGCCGTCGGTTCGGTCGCGATCACTTTGGTGGTCGAGGACCCGGTGACGACGTCGCGCAGGAAGGGGAACGACAGGCCGGCCAGGTTGGATCCGCCGCCGGCACACCCGATGACCAGGTCGGCCCCGTCCTCGCCGGCCAGCCGCAGTTGCTCGATGGCCTCTTGACCGATCACGGTCTGGTGCAGCAGGACGTGATTGAGCACGCTGCCCAGTGCATAGCGGGCCTTCGGATTCTTGGCCGCGACCTCGACCGCTTCGCTGACCGCGATGCCGAGACTGCCGCTGGTGTCGGGATGTTCGGCGAGCACCGCCCGGCCCGATTCGGTGAGGTCGGAAGGGCTGGGGTGCACTGGGCGCCGTAGACGTTCATCAGGTACCGCCGGTAGGGCTTGGAGTCGTACGACGCCCGCACCTGCCAGATCTCCAGTTCGATGCCGAACATCGCGCAGGCGAACGCCAGCGCGCTGCCCCACTGGCCGGCGCCGGTCTCGGTGGTCAACTTGGTCACGCCGTCGACATGGTTGAAGTACGCCTGGGCGACCGCCGAGTTCGTCTTGTGGCTGCCGACCGGGCTGACACCCTCGTACTTGCAGTAGATCCGCGCCCTGGTGTTCAACGCCTGCTCGAAGCGGGTGGCCCGAATGAGCGGGGACGGCCGCCAGGTGCGATAGATCTCCCGGATCGGCTCGGGGATCTCGATGTAGGCCTCGGTCGAGCCTTCCTGAGCGATCAGCGCTGCCGGGAACAGCGCCGCGAGATCGGACGGCTGGACCGGCTCCTTGGTTCCCGGATGCAGGTGCGGCGGGGGTGGCGTCGCGAGCTCCGCGGCCAGGTTGTACCAGTGAGTCGGCACCTCCACCGGGGCGATGAGGTTGGTCGACAACGTGTCAGTGGCCATGAGATCTCCTGTGATCAATGCCCGGGCGGCAGTCGACATCTTGCCAAACCTGCCGGGTGGGCGGGGGCGATCGGCAACCTGCAGATCTCTCCCCCTGGCGGAGCCAATGAGCCCTTGACGTGTAGCGGTCTCTCTTGTAATCGAATATATGTTCGAGTAGAATGCGAGCATGACCTTCGGGGGCATGACTGAGCCGACAGCGTTCGACGCTGCTCGCGATGCCTTCCTCACCGGTCTGGAGCATCTGATCAAGCTGGCGGCCGATGGGAGTCTCGGGCAGTACGACGACGTGGGGTTTGTCGGGTTCATGCAGGAGTTCGAGCAGGCGCGGAACCGGCTGTCGTTGATCGATCACCAGATCATCGCCGACGCTGAGCGGCGGGATCTGCCGACGGTGTTGTGTCAAGGCAGCATGCGGCGGGTGTTGACGTCGGTGTTGAGGGTGTCCAAACGGGAAGCGGCCGGTCGGGTGCGGGCGGCGGAGGCGGTCGGACCACGCCTCTCGATGCTCGGTGAAGTCCTGGCGCCGGTGCGGCCGGTGTTGGCGGCCGCGCAGCGCGACGGGGCGGTGAGTGCGGAGAAGGTGGTGATGATCGTCGGCGCCCTCGACAAAGTGGATCGGCGCGGCTTCGACCCGGCCGACATCGCCGCCGGCGAGGCGCTGCTGACCGAGCATGCGGCACTGTTCCCACCCGAAGACCTACGGCTGCTCGCCGACCGGATCGTCGATGCCATCGACCCCGACGGGACCGTGCCCAACGATCAGTTGAACGAGGACCGGCGCTACTTTCATCTCCGCGCGACCCGGGACGGCGCCTACGTCGGGGACTTCCGGCTCACCGGGGCCGCCGGCGCGAAACTGAAGACGCTGCTCGACCCACTCGCCAAACTGCGGATCGACCCGTCCGGTGCCGTGGACAGTCGCACCCACGGGCAGCGGCTGCATGACGCGTTGGAAGACGTCTGCGACCGGCAACTGCGGGCCGGGGATGTGCCCGACACCGGCGGCATCCCGGCCACGGTGATCGTGACCATCGACGCGCAGGACCTGATCGACCGGGTCGGCCACGGCCGCACCGCTGACGGCACCGTGCTGCCAACCGGGAAATTGTTGCAGTTGGCCAACAACGCCGACATCATCCCCGCCGTGCTCACCGCCATCCGGGGCAGTGCTGGATCTGGGCCGGAGCCGGCGGATCGCCAGCCGGCCGCAAACCCTGGCCTTGATCGCCCGCGACGGCGGCTGCTCGTTCCCCGGCTGCGCCCACCCACCGCAATACTGCGAGCGGCATCACATCCGGATTGCGCGCCGCCGTGCTGAGGAGAAGCGAGAAGACACGTTCTTCGTCTTCGAGCGCCGACGAAGTAGGCGGCCTCCGAGCGCAATCCAGCGAGCGGAGCGAGCAATCAAACACAGAATGGATCGATGGCGGACTGACCAACCTGAACAATCTGACTTTGGTCTGCGCTTACCACCACCACAACTTCCTGGCCCGCGGCTGGACCTGCCGCACCAACACCGACGGGATTCCCGAATGGACCCCACCCAAGTGGGTCGACCGAGAACAGAAACCCATGATCAACACCCGCATCCAAGCCATCCTCACCGCCCGGAAACATCAGCGACGGAACAGGCGGATGATCCAGTGAAGGCCCGACAGGGGAAAACTGCGCGCGGCAGGTTCGATGGTCTCTAGGCTGAGCCGCGTGCTGGATCTCCGCGTGGTGAACTACGACCATCCTGACCCGGTCGCGCTCACCGAATTGGCCCAGCGCTTCTATATCCAGATCTATGGCGGCCCTGACGACACCCCGTTCACGGTCGAAGAGTTCGCGCCGCCTCAGGGCGCCTTCCTGGTCGGGTACCTCGATGGGCTTCCGGCCGCCATGGGCGGGTGGCGATTCAGTGTGCGGCTATCACGGGTGCCACCCGGCCGGCGGAGATCAAGCGGATGTTCGTCCGGGAGGAACTCCGAGGCCGCGGCCTGGCCAGGGCGATCCTGGCCGCGTTGGAGAACAGCGCACGAGAAGCCGGGGCTGACTGGATGATCTTGGAGACCGGCCGCCCGCAGGTGGCCGCCGTCGCGTTCTACCGGGCCTGCGGTTACGCCGCGGTCGACCGGTTCGGTCACTATGCGAACTCCCCCGACGCCCTGCACCTCGGAAAACCGCTTCGATAGATTGGCCGTATGGCTGATACGAAGAAGATCGCTTTTCTGGTAGCGAGCGAGGGGATCGAAAAGGCCGAACTGGTGGACCCGTGGGCCGCCGTGGAGGATGCCGGGCACGAGCCGGTGCTGCTCAGCCCAGAGGAGGGCAAGGTCCAGCTGTTCGAGCATCTCGACAAGGCGAACACCCAGGCGGTCGACGTCACGGTCGCCGAAGCTGCCCTCGACGACTACGACGCGCTGGTCCTGCCGGGTGGGGTGGCCAATCCCGACGCGCTCCGGATGGACAACGACGCCGTTGCCTTCATCAGGAGCTTCGTCGAGTCCGGCAAGCCGGTCGCGGCGATCTGCCACGCTCCCTGGACCCTGGTCGAAGCGGACGTGGTCCGCGGCAAGCGGCTCACCTCCTGGCCGAGCGTTCGGACCGACATCCGCAATGCCGGTGGCGAGTGGGTCGATGAGGAGGTCGTCGTCGACGGCAACCTGATCACCAGCCGGAAGCCCGATGATCTTCCGGCGTTCAACTCGGCGCTGCTGGAAGCGATCAATCACGGCCTCTCGAGCGCCGCGGCGACCCGCGGCTAGAAGGCCGGAGCCGGCCCTTCCCGGCCCCGCTCACGGAGGTCTAGATTGACCACCGTGGAGCGAGTGCTGCGATCGCCCGGTCGCTCATTCGCGATCCCGGTCCCGATCGCTGACGTTGTGGTCTGGGCCGTCGACCTTGATCAAGATCCACCGTCCGCCAGCGCCCTCGATGATCTTGAACCGATCGAGCAGGAACGTGCCGACCGCTTCCTCCGGCGAGTGGACCGGCAGCGGTTTCTCCGACGCCGGCTCGAGCTCCGACGGTTGCTCGGCAGCGAAATGGGTTGTGCACCGGGCGACATCCGGTTCGACGCCGGGCCGCACGGCAAGCCTTCCGTCGCTTGGCCGCCGACCGATCTGCAGTTCAGCACGACGTCGACGGAGGCGCTCGGGCTGATCGCGATCGCGCGGGCGCCCGTTGGCGTCGACTGCGAACGGGTGCGGGCCGATCGGGTCAGCGCCGCCGCCGCGGAGATCTTCCTGACCCACCACGAGTTCGATGCATGGTCTGGTCTCAGTTGGCCGTCGAGGATCCTCGCGTTCTTCGTCGCCTGGACCCGCAAGGAGGCGTCGGTCAAGGCCACCGGTCTCGGCCTCGGGGGCTGCCCGCCCAACCAGCTCGATGTCACCTTCCAGCCGCCGGCCAACCTGGCTACTTTCCTTCCCAGAGAGGGATTCGTCGCGTCACTGGCCGTCGAAGTCGACTCCCGGTGAGCGGCCCGGTCAGCGTCTTCAGTTGCTCGCCGTCGCAGACCCGGCTATGGCTGCTGGAGCAGTTGGGTCGGGGCGGACGATCGTTGGTGGTGCGCGCCCCCATGGTCCTGCCCGACGACGTCGATCACCACCGGGTGTCCCAGGCCGTTGACGCGTTGATCACCCGGCACGAAGCGCTGCGCACCACCTTCGACGAGCTGGACGGCCAGCCGGTCCAGCGGGTCCACCGGCCGGGCGACCTGCACTGCCCGGTCGAGGTGGCCGACCATCAGTCGCCGGACCTGACCGCGCCATTTGATCTTGGTCGCGGACCGCTGATCCGCGCTCAGCTGATCAAGACGGAGCGACGGACGCGGCTGCTGCTGGCTTTCCATCACATCGTCGTGGACGGATGGTCGATCAAGGTCATCCACGACGACCTCGCCGCGTTGATCGACAGCCGGCCGTTGCCCGGCTTGCGCGTGCAGTATGCCGACTTCGCCGACTGGCAGTCGGCCCGACTGGTCGACCTCACGCCCGATCGGCTCGGCTGGTGGCAGCAGCAGTTCGCCGACTTCACCGTGCCGCCGCCGCTCTTCAACCGCCCGGGCGCCGACTCCGCCGCCCCCCGCGGCGTTCGGCTCGCCCGTACGGTCGATCCGGAGCTGACCAGCCGGCTGCGTGACCTGGCTCGCGCGCGGGACGCCACCCCGTTCGCTGTGCTGCTCGCCGCCTTCGGGATGGCGATCAGTACTCTCACCGGCCGCCGCGATCTGGTCGTCGGTTGTCCGGTCGCCGGCCGCACCCACTCTGATCTTGACGGGGTGGTCGGATTCTTCGTCAACACGCTCCCGATCCGGCTGCGCATCGATGAGAGCGCGTTCACCGAACTCGTCGACCAGGTTCGGGACCTGTCCGTTGAGGCGTTCGATCGCCAAGACATCCCGTACGAACAGATCAGTGCCGCGGCACGAGACGGCCACGGCACCCAGGCGCAGGATCCGGGCACGCCGCTGTTCGAGCTTATGTTCAACTACCTGGAAGGAAAGGCGTTACCCAGCCACAGTCGGACGCGTCGGCCGGCGGGCACCGAGCAGACGTCGATGACCGGCGGCACTCACAGCGGCCTCGAGCTCTACGCACTGGACTTCGGCGACGAACTCCGGCTGGAACTGGTCTACGCCGACGCCACCGTCGGTGCCCAGACCGCCCAGCCCCTGTTCGACCTGATCATGGACATCCTGGACGATCCGCAACCCGCGGTCGCCGACGCCGCCGATCCGAGCCCGTCGGCGGCCGAACCCGAACACGGCGATCTCGTCGCGGCGTTCCTCGACATCGCCGATCGGCATGCTCACCGGCCGGCCGTCCGGGACGGAATCCAGCACTGGACCTACGCCGAATTGCGGGACCGCGCACTCGGGCTGGCTGCAGCCGTGGGTGACGGGGCCGGTCGGTGCGTCGGAGTCCTCGCCCGGCACGACGCGTACGCGGTGTCCGCGATCATCGGCACCCTCTGCTCCGGCGCGGCCTACGTACCGCTCGACCCCCGCTGGCCGTTGGCGCGGTTGACCGCGATCGTCGATGACGCCGGACTCGAGATGATCATGGTTGATCCGGCCCTCGACGCACTGCGTGACCAGCTCGTTGCGGCCCGGCCCAGGCTCGGTTGGATCGACGTGACCACACCTCGGGATCCCTGCCCGGTAAGGCCGATCGATCAGGACTCGCTCGCCTACCTGATCTACACCTCGGGCACCACGGGTCGTCCCAAGGGAGTGATGCAATCCCATGATCATGTTCTCGGCAATGCGCTGACCTATGCGGGGTCGATCGCGCTGGCGGCGATGATCAGTTGTCCCTGCTGCCCGGCCTCGGCACCGACGCCGGGGTGATGGACCTCTTCGGCGCACTGTTGACCGGAGCGTGCCTGCACCCGATCGACCTGCATCCGGACGGTCCGTCGTCGGTGACCTTCGAGGAGTTGCCGGAAGTGATCACCGGTCGCGGGATCACAGTGCTGCACTCGACTCCGTCGGTGTTCCGGCAACTGATCAGCGAGCTCGATCGACGCGATCGTCAACCGGCGCTGGGTGGGCTGACCGCCGTCCGTGCGGTGGTTCTCGGCGGCGAGCCGGCGGTTCGAACCGACCTGGAGAGCTTCCAGCGGCACACATCGGCCGGCGCCGTGCTGGTGAACGGCTACGGCCCCACCGAATCGACCGTTGCCCTGCAGTACATCGCCGATCACCGCACCGCACTGGTCGGTGAGGCGGTGCCGCTCGGCACTCCGGTACCCGGGATGACGGTGAGCGTGCAGGCCGGTGACGGGACCACGACCCCGCGCGGAGAGGTCGGTGAGCTGGTGCTGGACGGGCCTCGGCTGGCCCTGGGCTATTGGCGTCAGCCGGACGACACGGCGCGCGCATTCGCGGGCGGCCGCTACCGAAGTGGTGACCTGGTCCGGGTCCGCAACGACGGCGCGCTGATCTTCGCCGGCCGCAACGATGATCAACTCAAGGTTCGCGGATACCGGATCGAGCCGTCGGAGATCGAGGCCGCACTCCGCCGCCAGCCTGGGGTGCTCGCGGCCGCAGTCACAGCCGGCGACCAACTGACCGGCCATCTCGTCGTCTCACCCGACTACCGGCTGAGCCCGACGCAACTCCGCCGGTCCCTCCGCCGCGCCCTGCCCGACGCGATGGTGCCCGCCCGGTACGTGGCCGTCGATCGGCTGCCGCTGACCACCAGCGGCAAGGTCGATCGACAAACCTTGGCCGACCTCCCCTCGCGGCCCATCCGGGAGCGGCCGGGCGCGGCGGCGACCCGGTCCGCCGCCGAACAGGCGCTGGCCGAGATCTGGGCCGAAGTACTGGACGCCGACGAGTCCGAGATCGGCGCCGCCGACACGTTCTTCGACTTCGGCGGACACTCGCTGCTGCTGACTCAGGTTGCCGCTCGGCTGGCCGACCGGTTGGGCGTCCGAGTGCCGTTGCGCGCGCTCTTCGACAACCCCCGGCTGAGCGACCTGGCTGTCCGCGTCGAGGCTGAGCGGGCGGCGATTCCGCCGGACCGCAACGAGCACGGCGATAGCGAACAACCGATCCGGCCACGAACCAGGCCGGGCCCCTATCCGCTGTCGTCCGCCCAGTCGCGGCTGTGGTTCATTGAGGAACTCAGTCCAGGCCTCAGCACCTACACGATGACGACCACAATTCCGGTGCCGCCCGGCACGCCCGTCGTCCACGTGCAGTCGGCCCTCGACGTGCTCGTCGCCCGGCACGAGTCCCTCCGGACCACCTTTGTCACCATCGAAGGACAACCCCGGCAACGAATCGCCGGAACCCTCAAGATCCGGCTAGGCGTCACCCAGACCGGCGACCTCGATCCGGTGGCCGCCGGGCTTCGCCGGGACGAGATCGCCCGGCAACTGGCCGGCACGGCGTTCGATCTGCGCCGCGGGCCGCTGATCCGGGCCCACTTCGTGGACAGTGGGCGGGCCGGCGGATTCCTGTTCCTGGCCATTCATCACATCGTCGCCGACGGCTGGTCGTTGACCCTGCTGCGCCGGGAGTGCGCGCTCCTGCTGGCGGCCAGCCGTGACGGGCGGAGTTCGCCACTGCCGGCGCCACCGCTGCAGTACGCCGACTATGCCGTCTGGGAAGCCCAGCTGGAGAGGCGAAGCCCGGCGATCGACTGGTGGGCCGACGCGCTCTCGGGCGCGCCGCAGCGGATCGACCTGCCCAGTGACCGGCCCCGGCCCGCGACCCCGACCTTCCGTGGCTCGCTGGCCTCGGTGCCGTTCCCGGCGGAACTGGTCGCCGGCTGCCGCCGCCTCGCCCGCGCGCGCCAGACCACTCCCTTCACCGTTTATCTCGCGGCCTTCGCGGCGATCCTGCACCGCTGGTCGGGCCAACTGGATCTGGTCGTCGGCACCCCCGTCGCGGGACGGACGCGGGTCGAGACCGAGGACATCGTCGGGCTGTTCGTCAACTCGTTGCCGTTGCGGCTGCGACCGGATCCCGCTCAGCCGTTCGCAGATTTTCTCGACACCGTCCGCGAGGTGGTGACGGCGGCCCAGGACCATCAGGAGGTGCCGCTGGAGGAGATCGTCCGCCGGGTCGCGCCGCAACGCAGGCTCGCGTACGCACCTCTGTTCCAGGTCATGTTCGCCGTCGGCAGTGCCCGGGAAGAGGGCGGTGCGAACGAGGTCACGCATACCTCGACGGCCAAGTTCGACCTGAGCATGACGGTCGACGACGGATCGGTCCCGACGATCTACCTCGAGTACGCCGCTGATCTGTTCGACGACGTCGCGCCCCAATGCCTGCTCCAGGCGATGATCGCCCTGCTGGCCGCCGTCACCGCCGACCCGGACGCCCAGCCTGGCCACGCTGCCGCTCGGTCCCGAACCGGACGTCGACGTCATCGATTCCGCCCGTTCCGCGGCCGGCTGTCCTGCCGCGAGGTCCGAGCATCGCGGTGGTCGGTGCGGACTGGTCGACGAGCTACGACGACCTGCAGGTGCTGGTCGACCGGTTCGCGGCTCGGCTCGCCGACCAGCACCTGGCGAACGGTTCGGTGGTCGCCGTCGACCTGCCGCGCGGGGCCGAACTCGTCGCGGCCGTCTGGGCGATCCGGGAGTCCGGTGGCGCCTTCCTGTTGCTCGATCCCCTGTGGCCCGACCGACGGCGCCGCGAACTGGTCGACCGAGCGCAGGTCGCCTTCATCCTCGGACCGGACATCGTCTGCCACCCTCACGGTGAACCTGACCCTCAGCTCGGCGGCGGATACCTGGTCTCGACCTCGGGCTCGACCGGCCGACCCAAGATCGTCGCCGTCCCCGGGCGGGCGGTCGACGTTCAGGTCGCCGCGCTGGTCGCGGCCTACGACCTCACCGAGCGGGACCGGGTGCTGCAGTTCGCCGCCCTCGGCTTCGACGTGGCCATCGAGGAGATCCTGCCAACTCTCGCGGTCGGCGCGACGATCGATTTCGGGCCGACCGATGCGCCGCCGACCTTCGCCGAGCTCGACGAGCTCTGCGGTCCGGGTGGCGTCACCGTGCTCAACCTGCCGGCGAGCTACTGGCACGAATGGGTCGGATACCTCGGCCAGCAGGGCCGCGGAGTGCCGGCCGGCCTGCGGTATGGTGATCGCCGGCAGCGAGCCGGTGAACCCCCGGGCGGTGAGCCAGTGGCAGGCGCTCAGCCCCACTTGCCGACTGCTGACCGCGTACGGGACGAGCGAGACCACGATCACCAACGCGCTGTTCGGACCCGAGCCCGATCGTGCCTGGGCCGACGAGGAGCGGGTGCCGATCGGCCGGGCGCTGCCCGGCACCCGGATCCTGACCATCGATCCCGACGGTCGGATGCTGCCGCCCGGTCCGCTCGGCGAGATCGTCATCGAAGGCGAGTGTCTCGCCCTGGGCTATCGCGGCGAGCCGGAACTGACCGGGCGGCGATTCGTCGAAGGGACCGGCGGTCGCCGCCGCTATCTGACCGGCGACCTCGGTCGCACCCGGTTCGACGGACAACTGGAACTGATCGGCCGACTCGACGACCAGATCAAGTTGGCGGGACATCGGATCGAGCCCGGCGAGGTCGAAGCCGCCCTGCTCCGGCAGCCGGGCGTGGCGGCGGCCACCGTGGTCGCACACGCCGCACCGGACGGGCGATCGAAACTCGTCGCGTACCTGGTTGCCGACCCGGAACCGCTCGACACCGGCCGGCTGCGAACCGCACTGCTGGCCGAGCAGCCGGAGTATCTGGTACCCGCCGCCTTCGTCGTGCTGGACGGCCTGCCGCGTTCGGGCGGCGGCAAACTCGATCGAACGTTGCTGCCGGCGCCGCCCGAGGCACCCGCGGCGCTGTCCGGCCCCGCGCCGGCCGGACCGATCGAGCAACTGGTCGCCGCCATCTGGGCGGAGACACTCCGCATCCCGCTGTCGGCGATCTCCGCCGACAGCAACTTCTTCGATCTCGGTGGCGATTCGATCCTCAGCCTGCAGGTCGCCTGGCGGCTAGGGGCGCGTGGCTGGCCGGTCAGCCTGGCTGACCTGTTCGCCCACCAGACGGTCGGATCCCTGGCCGCTGCGCTGCCGACGGTCACCCCGGCCGCGGACGCGCCCGCCGAGGACGAGCCGGGCGACGCGACGCCGCTGACGCCGATCCAGCGGTGGCAGCTGGGCTTCGACAACCCGCACCCCGAACACGACAACCAAGCCGTGCTGCTCACCCTCGAGTCGACGGTCACGGTTGAGGCGCTGCGCTCCGCGCTGACCGCGATCCTCCGGACCCATGACGCTCTATCGGCTGCGGTTCGACCTCGACAACGGTGAGTGGCGCGCCCATACCGACCCGGCGCCGGACGAGCCACCTCTGACCGTCCATCCGCCGGAGGCTGACCTCACCGAGGTGGCCACCGCGGGCCACGCCGCGCTCGACCTGGCTGCCGGGCCGCTCTTCCGGGCCGACCTGCTCCCGGGTTCGCCCGCCCGGCTGCTGCTGATCGCCCACCATCTGGTGATCGACGTGGTGTCCTGGCAGATCATCGTCTCCGACCTCGGCGCAGCACTGCGCCAGGAGGGCACGGGCGACCCGCCCCACTTACCGCCCGTGCCGACGTCGTGGTCGAGGTGGACCCGGCGGCTGAACGGCTGGGCGCAGAGCGACCAGGCCGCCGAACAGGCGCGCTGGTGGCTGAGCACGGCACCTGACCCGGCAACCTGCCTGCGGTTGCCGGCCGAGCTCCCGGCCGGCTTCGCCGGTGATGAGGACGTGGTCCGGGCCACGCTGGACGCGACGGACACCGCGGAGTTGCTGGCCGCGTTGCCGGCTCTGGACGCCCGGATCGACGAAGCTCTCGTCGCGGCCGTTGCGCTCGCCGCGGCCGCTACCGGACACGGCCCCGTCCCGGCCGGGTCGTGGTTGCCGATCGACCTGGAAGGCCACGGCCGCGAGTCGCTGGCGCCCGACCTCGATCTCTCCCGGACCGTCGGCTGGTTCACCACGCTGCGTCCGCTCACGGTCCCGGTCGGGGTGCCCATCGGCGAGGTTCTGACGGCGACGGTGGCCACCCTTCGCGACATGCCCCAGCACGGCATCGGGTACGGCGCCGTGCGCTGGCTGCGACCGGCGGACGATCCGGTCGCGGGTGCGCTCGGGCAGCAGCCGGCGGCCGAGATCTCGGTCAACTATCTGGGCCGGCTCGACGCCGGCGTCGTGACGGGCTCCGCGTTCGTCCGGTCCGGCGGCCCGGCCCCCGGTCCGGCCCGCCATCCCGGTGCCGCCCGGCCGTACGCCGTCGATGTGGTCGCCGGCCTCCGGGACGGCGAGGTGGTGATCTGGCTGAGCCACGCCGGCGGCGAACGCGGGATCGAACTCGCCGAGGCGATCGCCCTGGGCTGCCTGAACCTGCTCCGGGAACTGGCCCGGTCCGAGCCGCCGAGCGAGTCGGCCGAGCCCGTCACCAGCCATCGGCTGACCCCGATGCAGGAAGCCATGCTCTACTCCCCCGAGGCGGCCCGGGGCAGCGGCGTCTACGTGGAGCAGAGCGTTCTCGAACTGCCGACCGGGACCGATCACCAACAGTTGCGGCGGCGTTGGGAGCAAGCCGTCTACCGGCACGGGATCCTGCGCACCCGCTTCGTCGATGACGTCGACGGCGAGCGGGTCCAGCAGGTACTGCCTCGGGTGGCGCTGCCGTGGCGGGTCGTTGACTGGCGGCATCTGGCCCCGGACGAGGCGCAACTCCGGTTGGACGGCCTGCTCGCCGAGGACCGGCGCCGCGGCTTCGTCATGGACAAGCCGCCGCTGATGCGGCTGACCGTGATCCAACTGTCGAGCGGTGACCGGCTGGTCTGGACTCACCATCACGCACTGCTCGACGGTTGGAGCGCGACAGCGCTCCTCGAGGAGGTCGCCGACCGATCAATCGAGCCGGAGCCGGGTCGGCCGTTCGGCGACTTCCTGGACTGGCTGGACGCTCGCGAGCCGGGAGCCGATCGCGCGTACTGGACCAACCAGTTCGCCGACCGGCCGGATGTCTCGGCGCTGCCGACGCACGATGTCGGAGCCGGCCAGCCGCGCGCCCGGGCGTTCGCCCTGGGCCTTTCGGACAACGAGCGACGAGCACTCGCCGAACGGGCCCGCTCGCTCCGCGTCGGTGTGGCCACGCTGGCCCATGCCGCCTGGGCCCTGGTGCTCGCCGAGTACCTCCGGAGCGAGGACGTCACCTTCGGCGTGACCGCCTCGGGACGGCCCGCGGAGCTGTCGGGTGCGGACCGGATGATCGGGCTGTTCATCACGACGCATCCGGCCCGGGTCCGCCTTCCGTCGGCGACACCGCTGGCGGCCTGGGTGGCCGAACTGGCCACCCAAGAGGCGACCAATCGACAGCATGCGCACGCCGGGCTGGTGGCGATCGGGCGCTGGGCCGGGGTGACCGCCGGAGCACCGCTGTTCGAATCGCTGCTCGTGGTCGAGAACTATCGGCCGCGCGCCGGGCGTACGTCACCCGGCGAGCCGGGCGTGGTCCGCGAGATCGGCGTCCGCGAGATCCCCGACGTACCCCTCAGCGTGGTGGTGGGGCCCGACGTCGGGCTGAGCATGGTGTTCGATGCGCGGCGATTCGAGGCGGGCTGGATCGGCGACCTGCTCCAGGCGTTCCGGGCGACCCTGGCGGCGATCGTCGCCGCTCCCGACAACGCGCCGGTCTCAGATCTGCGGGTGCTGCGGGCGCAGGTACGCGAGCGAGCGATCGCCGCGAATGACACCGCCCGCCCGCTGCCCGACCGCAGCCTCGGCGCCCAGTGGCGAGCCGCCGCGCGCGATCATGCTCAGGCGGTCGCGATCACCGGCTCGGACGGGCGCCCGATCAGCTACGCCGAGTTGGCGGCCGACGCCGATCGGGTGAGCGCACGGCTCCGGGCCGCGGGAGCGCATCCCGGCGATCTGATCGGCCTGGCCGGACAGCGGTCGGCGGAACTGGTCGCCGCCGTCCTCGGCATCGTGCAGGCCGGCTGCGCCTACGTGCCGCTCGACCCCGCGTACCCGGACGATCGGCTGGATTTCATGATCAACGACACCGGCATGCGGCTGGCTCTCGCCGACCCCGACCTCCTCACCCGCCTTCCCCCCTCTCTTCACCGACTTCCCCTCACCGACTTGTCAGATCCTCAGGTCGCTCTGGCGAGCGCAGAGTCTGACAAGTCGGTGGAGGAAGCTGCGTATGTGATCTACACGTCGGGGTCGACGGGGCAGCCGAAGGGGGTCGTGGTGCCGCACCGGGCGGTGACCCGGCTGGTGATCGGCACCGACTACTGCCGGCCGGGGCCCGGCGATGTGGTCGCGCTGGCGTCGACGTTCTCCTTCGACGCCTCGACCTTCGAGGTCTGGGGTGCGCTGCTCAACGGTGCCCGGCTGGCTCCGATCGATGCCGACACCATGCTCAACCCACCCGCGCTGGCCAAGGCACTCCGTGATCAGCGGGTCTCGATCCTGTTCATCACCACCGCGGCGTTCAACGCCGTCGCCACCGCGCAACCGGACGCCTTTGCTTCGCTGTCGACGGTGATGTTCGGCGGCGAACGCGTCGATCCGCGGTCCGTACGCCGGGTGCTGGACGCCGGTCCGCCGCGCCGCCTGCTGCACGTCTACGGACCGACCGAGGCGACCACCTTCTCGTCCTGGTACGAGGTCACCGACGTTCCGGACGGCGCGGGCACCGTGCCGATCGGCGGGCCGATCGCCAACACCGAACTGCTGATCCTCGATCCACGCGGCGAACCGGTGCCGGCCGGGGTCGAGGGCGAATTGTGCATCGGCGGGCCCGGGCTGGCCCTCGGCTACCTGAACGATCCCGAATTGAGCGCCCTGCGCTTCGTGCCGCATCCGTGGCAGCCCGAGCGGACGATCTACCGGACCGGCGACGTCGTGCTGCGGCGCAGCAACGGGCCGATCGAGATCCGCGGGCGGCTGGACGGCCAGGTCAAGATCCGCGGCTTCCGGATCGAGCCGGGCGAAGTCGAAGCGCAGTTGTGCGCGGCCCCGGGGGTCGCGGCTGCCGTGGTCGTACCGCGCCGGGAGAGCAACGAGGTGCACTTTCTGGCCGCGTACGCCGTGCCCGAGCCGGGGGCGCGGTTGGACCAGGGCGAGTTGCGCAGCTATCTGCGCGACCGGTTGCCCGAGCATCTGGTGCCCAGTGCCCTGATGATCATGGACGCGTTGCCGCTCAATCCGAACGGCAAGATCGACCGCGCCCGGCTGCCCGATCCTCGCACCGCTGATCCGGACCATGATCAGCCGACCACGGCGACCGAGGAGGCGATCGCCCGGATCTGGTCGACCGTGCTCAAGATCGACAAGTCGGCGCTCGGCCGCGACCAGGACTTCTTCGACCTCGGCGGGCACTCGCTGCTGCTGACCCAGGTGGCATCCCGGCTACGGACCGAACTGGAGGTCGACGTGCCCTTGCGTTCGCTGTTCGGCGTCCGCCGGCTCGCCGACCTGGCCACCCTGGTGGCCGGTTCCGCGAAGACCAGGTCGACCGGAATTGCCGTTCTCGATCGCGAAGCCCATCGGGCGGAGATCGATGATCATGGCCGGCTGCTGGTGCCGCCGGCGTTGCGCGAACGACTGACGGCGGGGAGATGATCATGAACCGGCACCAGCGGCACCGGCCGAGGATCGAGATGATCGAATCCGACCGCGAGCAGACGCTGCTGATCGACGGCGGTCAGGCCATGCAGGCCTGGGAGACCGACCTGATGCACCGCTCGGCCGATCTGCTCTGCGGCTACGGCTCACGTTTCCTCGAAGTCGGCCTGGGGCTCGGAATCTCTGCGCTGCGGATCGCGGGCGCCCCGACGACCGCGCGCCATACCGTGATCGAGAAGTACGCGCGGGTGATCGACTTCTTCACCGAACGGCACCCCGATCCGCCACCGGCCCTGGAGATCGTGCAGGCCGACATCGTCGATCACGTCGACGTCCTCGAGCCGGGGGGCCTCGACGGCATCTTCTTCGACCCGTACTTCCCGCAGGAGATGCTGGACGACATCGCCATGTGGAACCATCTCGTGCCGGCCATGAGACGCGCCTTGCGGATCGGCGGTGCGTTGGTGCCCTTCGCCACCACCAAACCGGTGCTGCGCTGGCAGTTCGCACCGTTCTTCGACCGGGTGATCTGCGAGCGCCGGCGGTTCGAGGCCTACGACGGCACCAACTACATGACCACCAAGCAGGGCACCGCCTGGATCCAGACGTTCATCCGCACCGACTAGCGCTCACGCCTGGAAGTACTAGTTCTTGCGTTCCCACCGCCTGTCGATCACCGTCGCCATGGCGGTCAGGGCCAACAGCGCCGCCCCGACCACCATCATCGACCGGGGGCCGACGTCGCTCAACGCACCGGCTAAGGCCGTGCCGGCGGATCCGGCGGCGATCTTGAAAGCGGCGATCGCGACGAAGAGCTGAGCGCGGCCGCCCGCGGGTGCGTACTCCGACCGAGCGGCGAGCGTGGCCGCGAAGAACGGTGCGTTGGCGACCCCGATCAGGAAGAAGGCACCCAGTGCCAGCGGGAAGGACGGCATCACCGACGCGAGCAGCAACGTCGCCGCGATGACAGCGACGAAGAGCGCGGTGAGCCTCTCCGGTTCTCCCCGCAGTGGTCGGACCGTGACGGCAATCGAACCGACCAGATTGCCGATGCCGAGCGCGGCCGCCAGGACGGCGCCGGAGGCGGCTGGGTGACCGAGCCGCGGGGCCAATTGCACGGCGACCACGGAGATGCCACCCAGCAGCAGGGCGGTGATCATGGTCGGGTAGGTGACCCGGCGCAGCGGCCCCGAGATGATCATGGTGCGCAGCACGTCACGGGTGGACCGGGCCGACTCGGGTCGGTTCGCCGATTCGGTGGACGGCAGCAGCAGGACCACCCCGGCGGCGGCCACGGCCGAGCAGGCGAGCGCGACCAACGCCCAGCGGGCCGACGTCGCCGCGGCGAGAGCGGCCACGGCCGCCGGGCCGAGCGAGCCGCTGACTCCATAGCTGACGGCGTCCCAACCCTCGCCGCGACGACGGCGCTGCTGCTCGTTGCCGACGATCGAGACCAGCCGGGAGCTGAGACCGCCGGTCAGCAACGGGCCGCAGGCACCCGCCAGCGCGATCAGCAGACCGACCGCCAGCAGGGGCAGCCGACCCGTGCCGAGCGTGGCCGCCGCCAGCAGGACGCCGTATCCGGCCATCGCTGCGGCCAGCACCCTCCGGGTATCGCGCAACCGGTCGAGTGGTCGGGCCAGCACCGGCCCCAGGAGGTGCGGAGCGGTGAGAGCGGTGACCAGGAGGCTCCCGGTCAACACCGGCCGGTCCAGCCCGCTGACCGGATCGACGCAGAGCAACAGGAGCCCGATGCCCGCTCCGGCATCCGCGCCGCGCGCGAGCACGGCCGCGACCAGGTACGGGGCCAGACCCCGATGGGTCGGAGCCAGCATCACCGGCTCCGCGTCACCGGTTTGACTAGTGACTGCATCCCTTCACGCTTGCATATCGTTCCGTCACCGGTCAAGCTGGTGATGTGGGAATGGTCTTCGTCAGTGGCAACCTCGCCCTGGACTACGTCGGGACGCTGAACGAGCGGTTCCGTTCACGAGTGGAACAGCTGAACACGCCGGCCGACTTCGGCCACTGGCTGGTCGGCGCCGCTCTGGTGGACCGTGCACCGCCGGTCAGCGAGTCGGACTTCCGCCGCGCGATCAAGCTCCGCGAGACGATCTTCGCCGTCATCGCCCGCGACATCGACCAGCAGAGCCCGCGGCTGACCCGCACCGAACGCATGATCATCAACGGGGCAGCCGCGGAACCGCCTCCGGTCGCAACTCTGACCCTGAGTGGTGGCGTGACCCGGGCCGGTGATGCCAAGGCCGGGATGTCGGCGATCGCCCGCGACACCATCGCCCTGTTCGATCGCGACGACGGTTCGGTGCTCAAGTGGTGCGCCGATGACGCGTGCACCCACCCGTTCCTCGACCGGTCCCGAGGCCATCGGCGCCGCTGGTGCGAGATGGCCGGCTGCGGCGACCGGGCGAAGGCCGCGGCCTACCGCTCCCGCAAGCGCTCCGCTCTGGCATAGAGATAGCGCTGCTGGGGCACGCTGTTGGCCCGCCGAGCCGCTTCCAGATACGCCGCACAGGCGTCTTCTTGATCACCCGACAGCTCCAGCAGATGGGCGCGCGCTGCGTGCAGTCGGTGATCACCGGCGATCCGCGGATCGTCGTCGAGGGCGGCGAGTCGCTCGAGGCCGGCGCGCGGACCCTCGACCATCGCGACCGCCACCGCGTGATTGAGCCGGACCACCGGATTGTCATCGAGCCGCAGCAGCGCCTGGTACAGCGCGGCGATCTGCGGCCAGTCGGTCTCCGCCGGCGTTGCCGCCTCGTCGTGCAGAGCGGAAATCGCCGCCTGCAACTGGTACGGCCCGACCGGTCCCCGCGGCAGGGCATCGGTGATCAACGCAACACCCTCAGCGATCGCGTCGGCGCGCCACAGCCGGCGATCTTGATCGGCCATGGCGATCAGCTCACCGTGTGGACCCGTGCGGGCCGGACGGCGGGCGTCGGTCAGCAGCATCAACGCGAGCAGGCCGGAGACCTCGGCGTCGACGGGCAACCGGGACCGCAGCATCCGGGTCAGCCGGATCGCCTCCGCCGCCAGTTCGGTGCGCTGCAGAGTGGGGCCCGAGGTCGCCGCGTAGCCCTCGTTGAAGATCAGGTAGAGCACCCGGAGCACGGCGGCCAGCCGTCCGGCCCGCTCGTCGGCGGTGGGCATCCGAAAGGTCAGTCCGCCGTCGGCGATGCTCTTCTTGGCCCGGGTGATCCGCCTGGTCATGGTGGATTCGTCGACCAGAAAGGCGTGCGCGATCTCGGCGGTCCGCAAACCGCCGACCGCCCGCAGGGTGAGGGCGACCTGCGAGATCGGCGAGAGCGCCGGATGGCAGCACAGGAACAGCAGGATCAGCGTGTCGTCGGTCTCGATCGGTTCCCGGTCGGCGGCCGGGCTGAACCACTCGTCGGCGGGCGTACGTTGCGCCACGGTGCCCTCCCGCCGCCGACGGGCCTGCTGGGCCCGGAGCAGATCGGTCAGCCGGCGAGAGCCGACGGTGATCAGCCAGCCGCGCGGGTTGTCGGGGATCCCGTCCTCGGCCCACTGGAGTGCCGCAGCCAGCAAGGCTTCCTGGGTCGCCTCCTCGGCGCTGTCGAAATGACCGTACCGCCGGACCAACGCGCCGAGGACCTGCGGCGCCAGTTCGCGCAGCAGATCCTCGATGGTGGGACCGGGCACCACGGACTACTGTCCGAGTTCGTCGCTGTTCTCGATGATCGGCCGGACATCGGCGTACGCGTTGGCCGCGACGTGGGCCGGCGCCGGGCAGTCAGCCAGCCGAGCCGCGATCTCGTTGGCGCGGTCGAAGCTCTCGCACTCCACGATCCAGTAGCCGGCCAGCACCTCCTGGGTTTCGGCGTACGGGCCGTCGGTGACGAACGGCACGCCGTCCTTGGCGCCGAACCGGCGGGTATGCACCGGAGCCGCCAACGCTCGCGTCTCGACCAGTTCCCCGGATTCCTCGAGTTCGGCGTTGAAGGCGGTCATGAACGCACCCATCGCTGCGAAATCCTCGCCCGACCAGGCCGGGCTTCCGGTCTCGGCGCCGGCCATCCCGTCGTAGTCCTGCTGCGACCCGTAGGTCAAGATCATGTACTTCATGCCGCGTCCTCTCTACGGGCACCCGATTGGTGCCGCTCGACCGAGACGTCGAAGCCACGCTCGACTTCCGGACATCAGGTCGGACGTTTCTGCCCAGACGGCTAGCGCACAGGTTAGGCGACCTGGAACGACCGCTTGGCCAGACCCATCTGGAAGTCGTCGATGATGATCTTGGGCGGTGCGGTCGGGTCGCTGGCCGCGCCGAAGGTGACGAACATCGGCGTGTAGTGCTCGACCGTCGGGTGCGCGTACGGCATCCCCGGGGCCCGGCGGAAGTCGGCCAGCGTGTCGACGGCACCGGCGGCCAGCGCTTCGGCGGCCCAGGCGTCGAAGTCGCGTGACCACCCCGGGATCACGTTCTGCTCCCAGCTGTCCCGGCCCAGGAAGGGCAGGCCGTGGGTCATGTAGCCGGATCCGATGATCAGCACGCCCTGGTCGCGCAACGGCCGGAGCTTCTCACCGATCGTGAACAACCGATCCGGGTCGTGCGTCGGCATGCTCAACTGCAGCACCGGCACGTCCGCGTACGGGTACATCACCTTCAGCGGTACCCAGGCTCCGTGGTCGAGTCCGCGGCTGGGGTGCTCGTGCACCGCCTCCCCGTCGGACAGCAGCGCGGTGACCTGGCCGGCCAGCGCGGACGCGTCCGGGGTGGCGTAGCTCATCTCGAAGTAGCGGCGTCCGAACCCGCTGAAGTCGTAGACCAGCGGCGTTCCGGCATCCGGAGCCGAGATCATCAGCGGCGCAGCTTCCCAGTGCGCGCTGACGATCAGGATCGCGGTCGGCTTGGGCAGCGACAACGACCAGGCGAACAACTGGTCCATCCAGTGCGCGTCGTTGAAGACCGGCGGCGCGCCGTGGCTCAGATACAGCGCCGGCATCGCGCCGTGCTCGGGCGACCAGCGCTGATGGTCACGGCTCCTCGGTGCGGAGGTGGCCACGAAGGCGTCGAAAGCGGCGCCCTCGACGGGCGGATGCAGAATGCTGGTCACGGTGATCGACCCCTCACGAGTCCGATTGATATTTCAACTATATCACCTTCGCGCTACCACCGGGCGTGGATGCTGGCCCGCAGGCGACGGTCGTAGAGGTCGGTTACCGCGGTCAGGAACTCCTCCGGGAGCGCCGGCAGCTCACCGGCCGCGGCATTCGACCGCGCCTGGTCGACCGAGCGGGCGCCGGGGATCACCGTGGTCACGCCGGGTTGTTGGACCACCCAGGCCAGTGCGGCCTGGGCGGGGGTCACCGCGGGCCCGAGATGATCACGGACGAGCCCGGTGAATTCCCGCGCCGCCGCGACCCCGGTCTCGTAGTCGACCCCGGAGAAGGTCTCGCCGGCGTCGAAGGCCTCGCCGTGCCGGTTGAACCGGCGATGATCATTCTCCGCGAACTGCGTCGTCTCCGAGTACCGCCCGCTGAGCAGTCCGCTGGCCAGCGGGACCCGGGCGATGATGCCCACCCCAGCCCGTTGGGCCGCCGGCAGCACGTACTCCAGCGGCTTCTGGCGGAAGGCGTTCAGGATGATCTGCACCGTCGCGGTGCCCCGCCGGGAGATGGCGGTGAGCGCTTCGTCGCAGGTCTCAACGCTCACCCCGTACGCCGCGATGGCTCCTTCGGCGACCAAGGTGTCCAGCGCGTCGTAGACCTGATCGTGGGAGTAGACCGAGGTCGGCGGGCAGTGCAGTTGCACGAGGTCGAGCTGGTCGACCAGGAGATTGCGCCGGGACCGATCGGTCCAGGCGTGGAAGTTGGCCAGCGTGTAGTTCTCGGGGCGCTGCTCCACCCGGCGGCCCATTTTGGTCGCGACGGTGACCACCAGATCCGACCGGTCAGCCAGGTAACGCCCGATCAGTTGCTCGCTGCGCCCGTCGCCGTACACGTCCGCGGTGTCGAAGAAGCTGACGCCCGCCTCGGCCGCCGCGTCCAGCACGCCCAGCGCGTCCGACTCACTGACCTCGCCCCAGTCCGCGCCCAGCTGCCAGGTTCCCAGCCCCACGACGGAGACCGGTCGCTCGGTCCGGCCCAGCACCCGTTCAGGCAACACGGCTAGACCGCCGGCTCGAGGAGCGCGTCGACGAAGGTTTCGGCGTCGAACGGGGCCAGATCATCCGCTCCCTCGCCGAGTCCCACCAACTTCACCGGTACGCCGAGCTCCCGCTGCACCTGCACCACAATTCCCCCCTTGGCCGAGCCGTCGAGCTTGGTCAGCACGATCCCCGTCACGTCGACCACCTCAGCGAAGATCCGCGCCTGCGTCAACCCGTTCTGGCCGGTGGTCGCGTCCAGCACCAGCAGCACCTCCCCGACCGGGGCCTGCCGCTCGATGACCCGCTTCACCTTGCCCAGCTCATCCATCAGTCCGGTTTTGGTGTGCAGCCGTCCGGCCGTGTCGATCAGCACCACGTCGACCTCCTGCTCGATGCCGGCCTTGACCGCCTCGAACGCGACGCTGGCTGGATCGGCCCCCTCAGCGCCCCGCACGGTCGGCACCCCGACCCGGCTGCCCCAGGTCTCGAGCTGATCGGCGGCAGCGGCCCGGAACGTGTCAGCGGCCCCCAGCAGCACGTCCTTGTCGTCGGCGACCAGGACCCGGGCGAGCTTGCCCACCGTCGTCGTCTTTCCGGTGCCGTTCACGCCGACCACCAGCACCACGGCGGGAAACTCACCGCGGTCGGTGTTCAGGGTGCGATCGAACGTCGGGTCAACCAGCTTGATCAATTCGGCCCGCAGGATCGCCTTGGCTCTGGCCGGTTCGGCGATGCCCTCGACGCGGAGCTTGGTCCGCAGGGAGTCGACCAGTTCGGTGGCCGGGGCCACACCCAGATCAGAGGTGATCAGGATCTCTTCGAACTCGTCCCAGGTGTCGTCGTCGATCCGGTCCCGGCTGATCAACATCAACAGCCCGCGGCTCAACGGGCTGTCGGAGCCCGCCAGTCGCCGCCGCAGTCGGGCCAGCCGGCTCTCCGCGGCCTCGGGCCGCTCGATCGACGGCGCCTCCGGCTCGACCAGCGCCGGTTCGGTGACCTCCAACGACCCACGCGGTCGCTCGGCGACGTCGACGGAGGATCCGTCGTCATCCCCGGCATCCTGAGCCGGGTGTGTGATGCCCGGCGGCGTCGGCTCGTTGGGAATCTCGAGCTTCTGCCGGCCGGGCAGAGCCGAGCGACGACGCCGAACGGCGAGGAAACCGACGAAGAAGAACGCCAGCAGGATGATCACGCCGGAGATGATCCAGAGGGTCGTTTGATCCACCGGCTCATCCTAGAGTCGAACTCGACGGCCCCCGACCAGCGACCTTCGGTCTGCGGGGCTCACCCGCGAGCGGATTCGCTCAGCGGTGCAGGGTCGACTCGATCAGCTTCACGATGCGTGCGGGCGGCTGACCGTCACCGTTGAGGTGCTGAGCGGCCCGGGTGATCCGCCGGGCGATCTTGGGAGCACGTCGCTTGCCGCGGCCTTCGATCCCGACAAGGACGAGGCCGACGATGCCGACGGAGAGGAGGAGGACGGTGATCATGGCGACGAGGATGGACGTCACGAGAAGTGCCTTTCAGACAGTCATCGGGGAAGGAACTGTCTTGCAGCTATTGCGGGTCGGGCGGTCCTACCGGAGAAACAGTTCGCCGCCCATTTTGTCAGCCTGGACGCCGGGTCCGAGTCGCTGGACGCTGACGGCAGCTTTCGATTCGGTCACGTTCGCACCGCTCACGCGACCGATTCGGTCTCCCGCAGTCTCTGCGAGATCACGGCCGAGACCCCGTCGCCGCGCATCGTCACGCCGTAGAGGGCATCGGCGATCTCCATGGTGCGCTTCTGATGGGTGATCACCAGCAGTTGGCTGCTCGCGCGCAACTCCTCGTAGATCTCCAGCAGCCGCCCGAGATTGGTGTCGTCGAGCGCGGCCTCGACCTCGTCGAGGATGTAGAACGGGCTGGGCCGGGCGATGAACAGCGCGATCAGGAAGGCCACCGCGACCAGAGATCGCTCGCCGCCGGACAGCAGTGACAACCGCTTGATCTTCTTGCCGGGCGGCCGCGCCTCGACGTCGACACCGGTGGTCAGCCAGTCGCCCGGCTCGGTCAGCACCAATCGACCCTCGCCGCCCGGAAACAGCCGCGCGAACACCCGCTCGAACGCCTGCTCGACATCCGCGAAGGCCTCGGCGAAGACCTGCTCGACGCGGTTGTCCACCTCCTCGATGATGTCCAGCAGGTCCTTGCGGGTCCGCCGAAGATCGTCGAGTTGTTCGGAGAGGAACTTGTGCCGCTCCTCCATCGCGTCGAACTCCTCCAGCGCGAGCGGATTGACCCGGCCCAGCACCCCGAGAGACCGTTCGGCGATCCGCAGCCGCTTCTGCTGCTGTTCGCGCACGTACGGCGATCGGCTCCGGTTGTTCGTCGTCCTCGGTGAGCGCGCTGCCGTCCTCGCGGGTGAGCACCGGCACGAGCCGATCCGGCCCGTAGTCGGCGACCAACGCCTCCGGCTCGAGACCCAGTTCGGCCATCGCCTTCTCGATCAGGGTGCCGACCCGCATCTGCTGCTCGGCCCGGGCGATCTCGTCACGATGCACGGCGTCGACCAGCGACTCGAACTCCGCAGGTCAGCGTCCGGACGGCGGCCCGGGCGGCGCTGAGTCCGGCCTCCGCCTCGGTCCGCGCCGACTCGGCCTGGGCCCGCTCGGTCGCGGCCGCGGCCAGCGAGGTCTCGACCAGCGCGGCCAGGTACCGGGCCCCGGCGTGGACGGCCGCTGCGGTCCGCGCCTCGCGGAGCAGCCGCTCCCGCCGGGCCATCGCCTTGACTCTGGCCTGCCGCTCACTCTCGGCGGCCCGGCGTAACGCCTCCGCCCGCCCCGCCAGTGCTCGCGCCCGCTCCTCCAGGGTGCGCAGCGCCAGCCGCGGCGTCCATCTCGGCCGCCCGGGCCAGCCGGGCCTGCTCCGCGAGCCGATCCCGATCGGCCGGGTCGGGCTCGGCATCGTCGACCGTGTCACCGGCCAACTCCAGCCGGTGCTCGAGGTCGGCCAACCCGTCGACGTCGCGGTCCCGCGCTTGTTCGGCCTGTCGGATCGCCTGCCGTAACCGATCGGACTCGCCCTGGGCCGATCGGGCCGTCGAACTCAGCTGGCCGAGCTCCTCGGCCAGCGCCGCCATCGCGGCGTCCGACTCGTGCAACCGGGCCAGCGCCACGTCGACCCGGTTCGTGGCATTGCGGTGTTGCTCGTCGAGTTGGCTCTGGGCGAAGCGCAGCCGCTCGCAGGTGTGGTTCGCGGCGGCCAGTCGCTGCTCGGCGTCGTCGATGGCCGCCTGGACCTCGATCAGGCTGGGCTGCGCCGAGGAGCCGCCGGCCGCGAAGTGCGGGCTCAGCACGTCCCCGTCGTCGGGTGACCGCGACGACATCCGGCAGCGCCGCGACCAGCGACTGCGCGGCCGGCAGATCCTCGACCACGGCCACCTTGCGCAACACCCGGTGTACGGCGCCGGCCAGCTCGCTCGGCACCTCGACAACGTCGATCGCATAGCGCGCGCCGACCGGGAGCGTCGGCCAATCGCCGATCGGCTCCGGATCCGTGCCGCCCAGCAGCAGGCCGGCGCGGCCCAGGTCCTCGGACTTCAGATGGTCGAACGCTCCGACCGCGGCGTCGAGCCCGACCACGGCCACCGCATCCGCCGCCGCCCCGAACGCCGCGGCGACCGCCCGTTCGTAGCCGGATTCGACGCTGACCAGCACCGCGACCGGACCCAGCAGTCCGTCGAGCTGGTCGGTGGCGGCGAGCAGCGCCGAGGATGCGTCCTTGCGGTTCAGGCCGACGTGCAGCGCCTCGACCCGAGCGGCCAGCGCGGCCCGGTCCTGCGCGGCGGCGAGTTCCTCCCGCCGCAGCTCAGCCAGTTGTTCGTCCAGCGCGGCCAGATCGGCGACCGCCTGTTCGTGCTCGGTGTCCAGGCCGAGCTCGCCGGCATCGAGGCCGGCCACCTTCGTCTCCAGGGCGGTGAACGCCCGCGCGGCCTGCTCCGCCCGTTCGGCCGCCTGCTCGCTCGAGGCGGTCAGCCGGCCGATCTCGGCCGCCGCCGCCTCCGCCCGGCTGCGCAGCGAGTTGACCTGTCCGATCAGCCGGGCCAGACCCTCACGCCGGTCCGCCGCGGCCCGGACCAGCGCGGCCAGCCGGGCCTCCTCGGCGCGGTGCGCCTCCTCGCAGCCCGCGCGATGCGCACTGGCCTCCTCGAGGGCTCGCGCCTTCGCGGCGACCTCGGCCGACAGCTCACGTTCCTGGGCACCGACCGAATCGGCCTCCCGATCGAGTTCCTCGGGATCCCGGCCGGTGCGCAGCTCGCCGGGATCGTCGTCGGCGTTGCGCATCCGCTCCCGGGCGATCGACATGGTCGTCGACACCCGTTCGCGCAGCGCGGCCAGCGAATACCAGGTCTCCTGCGCGGAGGTCAGCCTGGGCACGCCCTGGCGTACCGTCTGCTCGGCCTCGATCTCGGTCTGGCGAGCCTGAGCCAGCGTCGTCTCCAGGGCCAATCGCCGGTCTCGCATCGCCTGCTCGTCGGCGACGTCGGCCTCCAGAGCGAGCGTCGCCTGGACCAGGTCGTCGGCCAGCAACCGGGACCGGGCGTCGCGGACCTCGGCCTGGATCACCGCAGCCTTCCGCGCCACCTCGGCCTGCCGGCCGAGGGGCTTGAGCTGGCGACGGATCTCGGTGATCAGATCCGAGAGCCGATTGAGGTTGCCCTCGCAGCGCCTCGAGCTTGCGGAGGGCCTTCTCCTTGCGCTTGCGGTGCTTGAGCACCCCGGCGGCTTCCTCGATGAAGCCGCGGCGGCCCTCCGGCGTGGCCTGCAGGATCGAATCGAGCTGGCCCTGGCCGACGATGACGTGCATCTCCCGGCCGATGCCGGAGTCGCTCAGCAGTTCCTGCACATCCAGCAGCCGCACGTGCTGGGAGTTGATGGCATATTCCGAGCCGCCGTTGCGGAACATGGTCCGGGAGATCGTCACCTCGGAGTAGTCGATCGGCAACGCGCCGTCGGAGTTGTCGATCGTCAGCACGACCTCGGCGCGGCCGAGCGGCGCCCGTCCTGAGGTGCCGGCGAAGATGACGTCTTCCATCTTGCCGCCGCGCAGTGACTTGGCGCCCTGCTCGCCCATCACCCAGCTGAGCGCGTCGACGACGTTGGACTTCCCGGAGCCGTTCGGACCGACGACACAGGTGATGCCCGGCTCGAAGTTGAGCGTCGTCGCAGACGCGAACGACTTGAATCCGCGCAGGGTCAGGCTCTTGAGGTACAACGCCGGGCCTTTCTTGGTGCCGCGGGAAGGCGCTTCACTCTAACCAGGCGGGCCGGTGATTGCGGTGACCTCGGTCGGCGGGTCAGACCACCGGCTTGTCGTGGTGCGCGTGCTCGGGATCGAGTTCGTCGACCGCCGACCCGGCCACCGAATTCTTGCCGCGCACGGCGGAGAAGGTCCAGAGCTTGTTCAACACGAACGAGATCGGCAGCACGATGGCGATGGTGATCAGCTGCGCCCAGTAGAAGCGGGTGCGGAAGCCGGTGGAGTTGTCGAAGAACGTCGGCGAGAGCGAGAACATCGATCCGGGATGCATCAGCAACGTCAGGATGCCGAGGCCGACCAGTTGGCCGAGGATGCCGACGGCGAGGAAGGGCAGGTACTCCCGGAGCCAGCCCGAATGCTCGGCGCTGCGGAAGGTCCACCGGCGGTTGAGCTGAAAGTTCCACAGGTTCGCGACCAGGAAAGCGATCGTGGAGTACGTGTGGTACCAGCGGATGTTGAAGTCGGTCAGCGGCAGCCCGAGCGCGATCCCGTTCTCATCGGGCCCCAACTTCTTGCAGATGATCGCCACCAGCAGGTTCACGAACACGCCGGAAGCGCCGACCAGCCCGAACCGGAAGAGCAGCAACCAGTTGTGGCCATGGCGTACGAAGAGGAAATGCTTCAGGCGCTCCACGATCGCTAGACAACACCCACCGGCGCAGCGCTCACCCGCGGGGTACCACGATGACCGGCACCCGGGCATGCCGGAGCACGCGGGAAGACACCCCGCCCAGCAGCACTCGACGGGCCGGTCCGTAACCCCGCGAGCCGCAGACCAGCAGATCCGCGGCGTCGGGGGTGATGTCGGCAAGCGCGTCGACCACGGAACCGTCGATCAGCCGGCCGGTGGCCTTCGGTACCCTCCGGCAGCCCGGCGATCGCCCGATCCAGGGCTTCGGCGTACGCGGCGCGCTGCTCGTGGCCGAAGCGGCGGATGTCACCCATCGAGGGGATCACCCGGGTGTCGGGCACCACGGTCACCAGTTCCAGCGACGCGCCCAGTCGCGACGCGATGGACACGGCCTGGCGCAGGGCCGCCTGGCCATCCGGCGTGTCGACGTACGCGACGACGACCCGGGCGAGTTCGTGGTCTTCCGCGCTCTCGTAGTCCCAGGGCACCAGGGCGACCGGCGTGGCTGAGCCCTGCAGCAGCCGTTCGGCCGTGCTGCCGGGATTCGTCCGGCGCAGCCCCCGGCTCTTGTGCGAGCCGAGCACCACGATCGAACCGGGCGGGGCCTCCTCGGCGACGTCGTGGATGCCGTGCGACGCCGAGTCAGCCGGCACCGCCCGGAACTCGGCGGTGACGTCGTCGCCGATCGCGCTGCGGGCCTCGGTCGATCCGATTGCTGGGCTTCGGCGTGCACGTAGGCGACCCACTCGACATCCACCCGGCCCATCCCGATCGGCGCCTGACCCGGGTAGACGGTGACCACCGTCACGGTTCGGCACTGGCCCGCGCCCAACGCCGGGCGAAGGCCAGCACGTCCGCGCCGGCCTCGCCCTTGTAGCCGACGATCAAGCCCGCGGCCGGGGACTGACCGCTCGGCGCTCACTTGTCGTCCGAACCGGCAACCGTCACCTCGGCCGGACCCTCGCCGTGCCGGAGGCGGGAATGGCGGATGGAGTACGTGAAGTAGATCACCAGACCGACGATCAGCCAGATGACGAACCGGAGCCAGGTGGTTCCGGGCAGGTCCTTCATCAGCCAGAGGCAGAGCACCACGCCGATGATCGGGAAGACCGGCGACAACGGCACCCGGAACGGACGCTTCATGTCGGGCTTGGTCCGGCGGAGGACGACGACGCCGATGTTGACCAGGATGAACGCGAACAAGGTGCCGATGTTCACCAGTTTGACGATCTCGCCCAGCGGCACGAACGCGGCCAGGATGGCGATCAGGATGCCGAATCCGATGGTCAGTCGGGCCGGGGTGCCGTAGCGCGGATGGACATGGGCCAGCCGGCGCGGCAGCAGGCCGTCACGGCACATCGCGAAGAAGATTCGGGTCTGGCCGTACATGATGACCAGCACCACGCTGGTAATGGCGATCAGCGCGCCAAGGGCCAGGATGCCACCGGCCCACGGCAGGCCCGCGCCCTTCGCGCAGCGCAGCGGCCAACGGCGCGTCGCTGCCCACGAGCGTCTCCACCGGGGCGACCCCGATCGCGGCGATGGCCACCAGCACGTAGAGCACGGTCGAGATCACCAGCGAGCCGACGATGGCGATCGGCAGGTCCCGGCTCGGATTCTTGGACTCCTCCGAGCCGGTCGTGACGGCGTCGAAGCCGATGTAGGCGAAGAAGATCACCCCGGCCGCCATGGTGATCGCCCTGGGCACCGTTCGGCGCGAAGGGGACGAAGTGATCACCGTTGAACGCGGTGAAGGCGACGATGATGAAGAACAGCAGGATGATGATCTTGATCACGACCATGACCGCGTTGGCCCCGGCGCTCTCCTTGGTGCCGCGGACCAGCAGGACGGTGATCGCCAGGACGATGAAGACCGCAGGCAGGTTGAACACACCGCCGTCGGAGGGGGATGTGCTGATAGCGGCGGGCAATTCGTAGCCGAATGCCGCAAGGAGGAACTCGTTGACATTGCCGCCCCAGCCAACCGCGACGGCAGCGACCGAGACGCCGTACTCCAAGATCAGGTCCCAGCCGATGATGAAGGCGACCATCTCGCCCATCGTGGCGTAGGAGAAGGTGTACGCACTGCCGGAGACCGGAACCGCTGAGGCGAGTTCGGCGTAGGACAGGGCCGAGAACAGGCAGGTGATCGCGGCCAGAATGAAGGCCAGGACGAGTGACGGCCCCGCCAGCGCGACGCCCTGCCCGATGACCACGAAGATTCCGGTGCCGATGATGGCGCCGACGCCCATCGCGGTCAGGCCGAAGGCCCCGATCGTCTTCCGGAGGCTCTCCCCCTCCTCATGGGTTTCGGCAATCAGGTCGTCCACATCGCGTACTGCGAAAAGAGATTTGAGCCTCATGACGCTCAGCATGGACCCAGCCACGCACGGCTGTCCACACACTCGGACGAAAATGATCTTCAGTGACGCGGTTGTAGCACGCCGTTCACCTGACGGCTGTTGATCATGACCGGGCCGCCGCCGCGCGCGGAGTTCGCTGACAGCGCGGGCAGCGATAGGACGATCGGTTCATGAACGGTTCGCGACGGATCGCCGTGCCGCAACGAGGACACGGCTCACCCTCTCGACCGTAGGCGGCCAGTGACCGGTCGAAGTACCCGCTCGCGCCGTTGACGTTGACGTATAGCGCGTCGAAGGAAGTTCCGCCCTGGCCGAGCGCGTTGCGCATCACGGCGGTCGCGGCCATGATGACCTCGGTGATCTTGGCCCGCGACATGGTGCTGGTCGCTCGCGCGTAGTGGGTGCGCGCAGCCCACAGCGCCTCGTCGGCGTAGATGTTGCCGATGCCCGAGACGAGTTGCTGATCGAGCAGCGCCCGTTTGATCCCGGTGCGTTTGCGCCGCATCCGCGCGACCGACTCGACCAGGTCGAACTCGGGGTCGAACGGGTCCCGGCCGATGTGGGCGACCTCGGCGGGCAATTCGGCGCCACCCGGTGAGAGGGAGAGGCCGCCGAACATGCGCTGATCGATGAAGCGGAGTTGCGGTCCCCCGTCGGCGAAGTCGAACAGCACCCGGGTGTTGGGAGCCAACGGGGCGCTCGCCAGATCGAGCCGGAACTGCCCGCTCATCCCGAGATGGGCCAGCACGGCGTCGCCGTCGGTGAGCGGCAGCCACAGATACTTGCCGCGCCGCCGCGGTACGTCGAAGACCCGGCCGGCCAGCCGGCTCTCGAAGTCCGAAGCCCCGGGGAGGTGGCGGCGTACGGGACGGGGATGAAGCACTCGGACCGCGGAGATCTGCCGGCCGCTGATGGCGGTGTCGAGGCCCCGACGAACGGTTTCGACCTCGGGAAGCTCAGGCACGCGCGGGACCGGTGCCCAGACCTCCCTGGAGCGCCGCGAACGCGATGGCCGCAGCATTCTGCTCGGCTTCCTTCTTGTTGCGGCCGGCACCCGGACCGAAGCGGCGCTGGTCGATCTTGACCATCGCCTCGAACGTCTTGGCGTGATCGGGTCCGGAGTCGAAGACCTCGTACGACGGCACGCCGAGGCCGGCGACCGAAGCCGCCTCCTGCAGGCTGGTCTTCCAGTCGAGGCCGGCACCGCGGGTGGCCACGTCGGCCATCAGCGAGTCGAACAGGTGGTGCACGAAGACCCGCGCGGCGTCGATGCCGTGCTGCAGGAAGACGGCACCGATCACGGCCTCCATGGTGTCGGCGAGGATCGAGGACTTGTCCCGCCCACCGGTCGCCTCCTCGCCGCGGCCGAGATGGACCACCGAGCCGAGATCGAGGTCGCGGGCGACGTCGGCCAGCGCGCGGGAGTTGACCACGGCGGCCCGAAGTTTCGCCAGCTGCCCCTCCGACAGATCCGGATAGGACACGAACAGGTGCTCGGTGACGACCACGCCGAGCACCGAGTCACCGAGAAATTCCAGCCGCTCGTTGGTGGGCAGGCCGCCCTGCTCGTAGGCGTACGAGCGGTGGGTCAGGGCACGATCAAGAAGCTCGGGATCGACACTCATCCCGAGCTCGGTGAGCAGAGCTCCTGCGGGGAGGCGAGCCGGGATCGCCTCAGGCCGGATCAGGACGCGAGGACCTGACGCCGGGCCGCGCGAGGCCCGTACTGACCGCAGGAAGGACACGCCACGTGGGGCAGGTGCTTCTCGCGGCAGGCAGGGTTCACGCAGGTCACCAGTGCCGGTGCGGATGCCTTCCATTGCGATCGACGATGCCGCGTATTACTGCGCGACAGGCGCCTTTTCGGGACGGCCACGATTCACTCCTCGCTGCCCGGATCTCTCCGGGAGTTCATTCAACCCTGGGGCCTGACTTGGTACATCGTAGGTTTAGCCTGCCTCGCCCTCAAGGCCACGCAACGCATCCCAACGCGAGTCGGTCTCCGATCCGTGGCCGTGGGCGGGGTCGTCATTGAGATTGACACCGCACACGGGACACAATCCAGCGCAGTCGGTCTGGCACAGCGGCTGGAAAGGCAGGCCCAGCACCACGTCGTCTCGAAGGAGTGGCTCGAGGTCGATCAGATCGCCCTCCAGCCGGCTGGCCTCGTCCTCGGTCGCCGTACTGCCCGGGTAGACGAACAGCTCCTGAAGGTCGACCTCGACACTGTCGGAGATCTCCCTCAAGCACCGGACGCACTGCCCGTGGACCGTCGCGGCGGCGGTTCCGGAGACCAGCACTCCCTCGATCACCGATTCGAGTCGAAGATCGAGCTCGACCGGAGATCCGGGTGGCACACCGATCACGTCGATTCCCAGGTCCGCTGGAGCTTCGACGGATGTCTGAACCACCACCATCGCGCCCGCGCGACGCCCCAGCACGCGGGTGTCAAGGACCAATCCCGAGCGGGGGTCCAGCGAGCGATGCGGCGAACCCATCGCAATCCTTCCAAGCCGAGCGGTCTGTTCCTCGTCGTGACCGACGCCCAAGCTTACCGATGGGCGCGCACGGGACCAAACCGAGCGCGTTGCCGCGCTATCAGCCTCGACGGTCACGCGCGCCTGAGCTTCGTCGACGGGCGAGACAATGGGCCTTCGACAAGCCGCGGATCAGTCGGCATTGGTGCGCCCGTCGCCGCTGCTCAGGCCGCTGCGCTCGGCCAGCCGGGAGCGTGCGGTCCGGACCTGGCTGGCGGTCTTGTGCAGCACGGACTCGAAGCCGGCCATCCGGGAGTCGATGAACTCGTCGGTCTCGCGGCGCAGAGCGGCCGCGTCGGCTTCGGCCTCGGCCCGCAACCGGGCGGCCTGCTCCTCGGCGACCCGGACGACCTCGGTGTGCTGAGCCAGGGCCGCGGCGTGTTCGCGGGCCTCGGCCAGGATGCGATCGGCCTCGGCCTCACCCTCGGTGACCTTCGCCTGGGAGCGGTCGATCACCTGTTGCGCGTCCGCGATCTCGTCCGGCAGGTTGTCGATGACATCGTCGATGGCTGCCAGGACGTCGCCGCGGTTGATCACACACGACGCCGACATGGGCATCGCGCGGGCATTGAGAACCAACTCACGCAGCCGCGCCAGCTTTTCCTCCGCCGTTTGCCGCTCGGCCATCAGGCATCCATCCTCACTCGCTCGGGAACTCACTCACTGGGGAACGGGTGTAACGCCTAAACCTCTCACAGATCGCGGACCTCCCGCCCGTGGTCACGATTCCGCTCGGCCAGCCGCCGGGTGATCCGGTCGGCGACCGATGGCGGCACGAACGGGGTGATATCGCCGCCGAGGCCGGCGATCTCGCGAACCAGGGACGAGGATACGTACGCCCACTCGGCGGCGGTCGGCAAGAACACCGTGTCGACCCCGCTCAGCCGCCGGTTCATCTGCGCCATCGACAACTCGTAGTCGAAGTCCGCCCCACGCAGGCCCTTGCTGATCACCCCGGCGCCCTGCTCGGCGCAGAAGTCCACCAGCAGGCCGTCGAACAGCATCACCTGCACGTTCGACCGGTCGGCTGTCACCTCCTGCAACATCTCCACCCGCTCCTGCGGGCTGAACAGGGCGTTCTTGGCCACGTTCTTGCCGACCGCCACCACGACCTCGTCGACGAGTCGCGCGGTCCGCCCGATGACGTCGAGGTGCCCGTGGGTGACCGGGTCGAAGGATCCGGGGCAGACGGCGCGGCTCATGATGTCCCTCCGAAGTAGACGATGGTCTCACCGTAGGTGCGGCTCCAGGTGTCCGTGACGGCAGCCGGCCAGCTCGGCGGCGGCGTCCGCCGGGATCGTTCGACCACCACCAGCCCGTGCTCGGCGACCCAGCCGTGCGGCCAGGCCAGCCCCAGCAGCCGGTCGAGGGTGTCGGCGGCCAGTTCGTACGGCGGATCGGCGAAGACGATGTCGTAGCTGCGGGTCGCCTGCTGCGCGAGCACCGTCTCGACCCGGAGGGCGCGGACCTCGACGGTCAGGCCCAGCTCGTCGGCGTTGCGCCTGGTGACCTGGGCCGTCCGCCGGTCGCCTTCCACCAGCAGCACCGGAGCCGCGCCGCGGCTGGCGGCTTCCAGACCGACGGCCCCCGAGCCGGCGTACAGGTCGCAGAAGGACAGTCCGTCCAGCGTCGCCTCAGGTGCCGCCGCCGACGTGCCCGCCCACGCGGCCAGGGCGGAGAACAGGGCCTCGCGAACCCGGTCGGTCGTCGGGCGGGTTCGGTCGCCACTCGGCATGGTGAGCCGCCGGCCGCCGCGGGATCCCGCGATGATCCGACTCACGTGCGCTCCAACCAGTCCCCGGCGGCGTCCATCTCCATGTCGGTCACGATGTCGGCCAGGGCCGCGTCGGTCAGCGCCGGATCCGCTTCGATGCAGCGCTCGGCCAGGGTGCGGGCGACGCCGATCAGGTCAGCGTCGGCGAGTACCCGCAGCAGCTTCAGACTCGACCGGCTGCCCGACTGGCTGGCGCCGAGCACGTCGCCCTCCCGCCGCTGTTCGAGGTCGATCTCGGCGAGATCGAACCCGTCCCGGGTGCCGGCCACCGCCGCCAGCCGTTGCCGCGCCGGGCTGTCCGGCGGCGCAGCGGTGAGCAGCAGGCAGACGCCGGGATGCGCTCCGCGGCCGATCCGGCCGCGGAGCTGGTGCAGCTGGGAGATCCCGAACCGGTCGGCGTCGCAGATCACCATCACCGATGCGTTGGGCACGTCCACCCCGACCTCGACGACCGTGGTCGCGACCAGCACGTCGGTCTCGCCGGCCACGAACCGGGCCATCACCGCGTCCTTCTCCTCGGCCGGCAACTGGCCGTGCAGCATGTCCACCCGAACTCCCGCCAGCGGCCCGCTGCTCAACTCGGCGTACAGGTCCTCCACGGCGACCGGTGGCGGCAGGTCCTCGTCGCCCTCCGGCGAATCGCTGTCCCGGGGTGGCGAGCCTGAGCCCGCCGGCTCAGTCGAGGAGATTCGGGCACACACCACGAAGGCCTGCCGGCCCTGGCCGACCTCCTCGATGATGCGCTGCCAGGACCGCTGCACCCAGGCCGGCTGCCGGGCGGCGTCCACCACCACGGTCGACACGTCGGCGCGGCCGGCCGGGATCTCCCGGAGCGTCGAGGTCTCGAGGTCACCGAACACCGTCATGGCGACCGAGCGCGGGAATCGGGGTCGCCGTCATCACCAGCACATGCGGGCCGGGCGTCGGCCTTGGCGCTCAGCGCGGCTCGCTGCTCGACGCCGAACCGGTGCTGCTCGTCGACCACGACGAAGCCCAGGTCGGCGAACTGCACGCCCGCGCTGAGCAGCGCGTGCGGTGCCGATGACGATGCCGGCCTCGCCGGTGGCGGCCGCCGCCATGGCCTCGCCGCTTCGGCGCCGGCCGACATCGATCCGGTGAGCAGCACGACCCGGGTCGCGTGTTCGGCGGCGCCGAGCATCCCGCCGTCGGCCAGGTCTCCGAGCAACCCGGTGATCGTGTGCAGATGCTGCCCGGCCAGGACTTCGGTGGGCGCCAGCAGGGCGGCCTGGCCGCCGGCGTCGACCACGGCCAACATCGCCCGAAGCGCCACCAGGGTCTTGCCCGAGCCCACCTCACCCTGCAGCAGCCGCTGCATCGGCTGCGGTCGGGCCAGTTCGGCCATCAGCACCTCGCTGATCTCGACCTGGCCCTGCGTCAGGGTGAACGGCAACCGGGCATCGAACGCATCCAGCAGTCCGCCGGACCGGCGAGCACGGGGCACCGCGTGGTGGGAGGCGGCGTCGGCCCGACGGTACGCCATGGTCAGTTGCAGCGCGAAGGCCTCGTCGAACCGCAGCCGCTCGCGGCCCTGGTCGATATCGGCCCGGCCGGCGGGCTGATGCACCGCACGCAGCGCTCGCTCCAGCTCCCAGACCTCGGCCTCCTCGCGGACCCATTCGGGCAGCGTGTCCTCGATCCCGGCGAGTGATTCCAGCGCCAGCGTGACGCAGTCGGCGATGGTCCAGGTCCGCAGCTTGCCGGTCATCGGGTAGAGCCCGACGAAAGCGGCCTGGGAGGCCGATGCCAGCGCGGCATTGCGCGCCGCGCCACCGATGATCGCACCGTTCTCGTCGACGATCACGAAGTCGGGGTGGGCGAGTTGCAGCTTGCGGTTGAACTCCTTGACCTTGCCAGCGAAGATGCCGCGAGCACCCGGATGCAGCTGGCCGTGCCAGTAGTCGATCAGCCGCGGCTGCCCGAAGAAGGTGCAGGTCAGGCTGCCTTTGTGGTCGGTGATCGTCGCCTCGAGCCGGGGCTTCTTGGCGGACCGGTACGAGCCGCTCGGCATGTTGAACACCCGCGCGTCCACCACCTCGGCCATCACCGCGACCTCTTCGCCGTCGCGCAGCTGCGACAGGTCGCTCAGCTCGGTCCCGGAGAAGTAGCGGCGGGGCAGGTGGTGCACCAGGTCGCCGACGGTCGAGATCTTCAGCGGCTCGAACTGCTTGGCCGTCTTGGCGCCGAGGACGTTCTCCAGCCGGACCGACATCCGGCGGAACGTGTCGGTGCGCCACGGCGACGGGGCCAGTCGCAGATGGCTCATTCCAGCCCCAGCAGCAACAGGTAGCGGGGCTGGCCACCGTCCAGCACCTCGACGTCCAGCCCAGGGGCGCGAGCGTCCAGCCGTTCGACCAGCTCGTCGACCAGGCGCTGCTCGGCGCCGGCGCCGCGGACCACGGTGAGGAGTTCGCCGCCGGCCGACAGCAGCCGCTCGATCACCCGCCAGGCGACATCGGTGACCGATGCGCCGATCTCCACGAAGTCACCCTCGAGCACGCCGAGCACGTCTCCCGGCTCGCAGCGACCAGCCATGGTCATCGCCGAGGTCTCGGCTACGGTGACCGCGCCGTTCCGGGCATGGCCGGCGGCACTGCTCATCGCGACCACGGCCGAGTCGAAGTCGGCCGTCGGTTCGTGCACCGCCATCGCGGCCAGACCCTGGACCTGGGCGACGGTGGGGATGACCGCCACCCGGCGGCCCTGGCGCCGCCACTGCGTCGCGTGGTGGTGGGCGATCTCCAGGCTCTCCATGTCGTTCGGCAGGACGACCAGATCGCCGAAGGTGGTGTCGGCGGCTGCGGTCAGCTCCTCGAGCGTCAGTTGCCCGCCGGCGGCCGGCACCGGGATGCCGCCGAGCGATTCGATGGCCTTCGCCAGCCCCGGACCCGCCACCACGGCCAGCACGGCGCGCTCCGACGTGATCGACTCCGGTGGCAGTGCGGTGATCCGCAACTGGCTGATCGTGCCCCGGCCGAGCGCTGCCTCCACCGCCGAGCCGGCCTCCGCCAGATGCACGTGCACCTGCGCGACGGACCGATCTCCCACGACCACGACGCTATGGCCGAGCTCTGACAGTTCCTCGCGGAGCGCCGACAGTTCCTCGTCGGCGGCGCCGCGCAGCGCGTACATCACCTCGTACTCGGGGGCGGTGAACGGACCGCCGATCGGGCGGGGCGGCGCCGCGGTGGGCGCCAACGCACGGGCGGCGGGACCGCCCAGCACCTCGACCAGAACGTCGACCAGCAGCACGTACGCCTGACCGCCGGCGTCGACGACGCCGGCTGAGGCCAGCACGTCGAGTTGTTCCGGCGTACGGGCCAGCGCTTCGTGGGCGCCCTGCTGGGCCGCCTCGGCGACCGGCAGGGCGGAGTCGGGATGGCGGCCGACGGCCTGCGCGGCCGCGTCGGCCGCGGCATCGGCAACGGTCAGGATGGTGCCGGCGACCGGCCGCGCGACGGCCCGGCGGGCGGCGACGGCCACGGTGCGCAGCAGCACCGCGATCAGCGCGCCGGGCGGGGTCGAGCGGAGCCCCGGCCGGTCGTGCTCGAGGGCCCGGCAGACGCTGGTGAACATCTCGGCGAGGATCGCGCCCGAGTTGCCGTGCGCGGACAGGATCGCGGCCTGGACGATCGCGTCCAGGCTGCCGCGGGTGACATCGGGCACGGCCTGCGCGATGCCGGCAAGCGTGAGCTTGAGGTTGGATCCGGTGTCGGCGTCGGAGATCGGAAAGACGTTCATCGCGTTCAGCGCGTCGGCCGACTCGGCGATGATGGTCGTGGCACGCCGCAGCCAGGCGTCGTAGGCGTCCCACACGCTGGGCACCTGCTGCTCGGTCGGGGCTGACACGCCCCTTACCCTATTTGCCCGTACCGCACTGCCTCGCCCGGCGTCGGGACGGCGGCTCGCCGATTGGCTAGGCCGTCCGGTCGTCAGGTACTCTTTTCCGGTTGCCCACTCGGGCGACCCATCAGGTTGTCAGACGTGATTTTGGGAGTGAACTCCAGTGGCTGCGGTATGTGACGTGTGCGGTAAGGGACCCGGCTTCGGCCACAACGTCCCCTGGTCGAAGAAGAAGACGAACCGGCGCTGGAATCCCAACATCCAGCGGGTCAACGCCAGCGTCTCCGGCGCGGCCAAGCGGCAGAACGTCTGCACCTCCTGCATCAAGGCCGGCAAGGCCTCCCGCTGAACCCCTGACCGCCCGAAAGAGCCCGCCCCCTCGGGGTGCGGGCTCTCTTCGTTCTGCGCCTGGCGGGGGCTGTCGGATTCCCACGTATACGTGGGAAACCCGCACTGTACCCAAGTAACTTCCTGGGTACAGCGACAGGAAAGTAGGTAAAGCGCGGCGTTCGGTGCATGCGTCGCGCGCCGAGAGGGCGGCGCGCCGCGTGATGCGGCTCAGGTCTGGATGACCAGCGGGATGATCATCGGCCGGCGGCGGCGGGTGTCGTTGACCCATTTGCCGAGCCGGCGGCGGATCACCTGCTGCAGCCGGTAGGAGTCGTCGACGCCCTCGGCCAGGGCCTCCTCGAGCGCCTGCTGGATCAGCGGGCGTACGTCGTCGAAGACCGAATCGTCCTCGACGAAGCCGCGGGCGTGGATGTCGGGTCCGCTGATGATCTTGGACGCGTGGGTGTTGATCACGGTGATCACCGAGATGAAGCCCTCCTGGCCGAGGATCAACCGGTCGGTGAGCGAGTTCTCCGAGATGTCGCCGACGGTGCTGCCGTCGACGAAGACGTAGCCGGCGTCGACCTTGCCGACGATCCGGGCCCGGCCGTTCTGCAGGTCGACGACCGCGCCGTCCTCGGCGATGATCGTCCGCTCCCGCGGCACCCCGGTGGAGACGGCCAGATCGGCGTTGGCGATCAGGTGGCGGGCCTCGCCGTGCACCGGCATCACGTTGCGCGGTCGCACGATGTTGTAGCAGAACAGCAGTTCCCCGGCGCTGGCGTGACCGGACACGTGCACCAGCGCGTTGCCCTTGTGCACCACCTGGGTGCCCAGCTTGCTCAGCCCGTTGATCACCCGGTAGACCGCGCTCTCGTTGCCCGGGATCAGCGAGCTGGCCAGCACGACGGTGTCGCCGCGTTTCAGCTGGATCACCGGGTGCTCACGATTGGCCATCCTGGACAGCGCGGACAGCGGCTCGCCCTGCGACCCGGTGGAGATGATCACCACCTCGTGCGGCTGGAACTTGTCGATGTCCCGCAGTTCGATCAAGGTGTTGGCGGGCACCTTGAGATAACCAAGATCACGAGCGACCGCCATGTTGCGCACCATCGAGCGGCCGACGTAGACCACCTTGCGCCGATGGGTGACGGCGGCATCGAGCACCTGCTGGACGCGGTGCACGTGGGAGGCGAAGCAGGCGACGATCACCCGCTGCCTGCTCCGGACGAAGACCCGTTCCAGGGCCGGGGAGATGTCGCGCTCCGGGGTGGTGAAACCGGGAACTTCCGCGTTGGTCGAGTCGACCATGAACAGGTCGACGCCCTCGACCCCGAGCCGGGCGAACGCGCGCAGGTCGGTGATCCGGCCGTCCAGCGGCAGCTGGTCCATCTTGAAGTCGCCGGTGTGCAAGATCGTTCCGGCGGGCGTGCGGATGGCCACGGCGAGCGCGTCCGGGATGGAGTGGTTCACCGCGATGAACTCGAGATCGAATTTGCCGACCTTGATCCGCTCACCGTCGGTGACCACCTGCCGGGAGACGTTGCGGAGCCGGTGTTCGCGGAACTTCTCCGCCAGCAGGGCCAGGGTGAGCTTCGATCCGATCAACGGGATGGTCGCCCGCTGCCGCAGCAGATAGGGCACGGCGCCGATGTGATCCTCGTGTCCGTGGGTCAGCACCAGCCCCACGATGTCGTCCAGCCGGTCGGCGATCGCATCGAAGCCGGGCAAGATCAGATCGACGCCGGGATGATGATCTTCGGGGAACAGTACGCCGCAGTCGACCAACAACAGCTCGCCGTCGAACTCCAGCACGGCCATGTTCCGGCCGACGTCACCCAGCCCGCCCAGGGGGATGATGCGCATCGCATTGGTGGCGAGGGGCGGCGGACTCTTCAAGCTACTGGCTGCCACGGGAGGCAACGCTACACGTCCTGGCGACGACATAGCTCGTGAGCGATCCGATCGGTTCCGTCTCCGGCCGGGGAATCACGGGGCTCGGAGGATCCGGGGTTCAACAATTACCAGACACGGACGAAAGATGAGGCCAGTGGCTCTACCTGCTCGGGGGTTCAGGTAAGGCCACTGGCTTCAGCAACAACATCGTGAACCGGCCGCCGAGACATTACAAAGATCCGAGTGTGACCTGCGTCACATGTCGAGCATCGGTACGATCGACCGGTGATTCCTCGATACCGACGGACCGGTCGCCGACTCCGTACGCCTGGCCTGGCCGGCCGAGGCGGCCAGCATCGCCGAGCTCCAGCGGCGGGCGTGGGCGACTCAGCTTCCGGCCGACCTGGCGGAGGTCATGCTGGGCCGGCTCGTCGTCGAGGAGATGGCCGCCGCCTGGCTGGCCGCCATCACCCGGCCGCCGCGGGCCAGCTACCGGGTGCTGGTGGCCGTCGATCAGGAACGGGTGGTCGGCTTCGCCACCACCGTGCCGAGCCCGGACGAGGACGCCGAGGAGGGCCGCGACGGCGAGGTGGAGCAGTTCGTCGTCGACCCGGTGGCCCAGCACCGGGGGCACGGGTCGCGGCTGCTGAACGCGTGCGCCGACACCCTGCGCGCCGACGGCTTCGGCGCGCGCCTCGTGGTGGGTCGCGGCGACCGATGACGACCTGCGGCGGCTTCCTGACCGCCGCCGGCTGGGCGGCTGACGGGGCCTCTCGGGAGATCGGGCTGGACGACGGCTCCGTTCGGCTGAAGCAGGTCCGGCTGCAGACCGATCTGGCCCTCAGCGACTGATCGGCAGGTTGTCCCCGACGATGTCGGCGTGCAGCCCGTCGTCCAGCGCAGTGATCGACGTGAGCTTCAGATCCGAACGGCAGCCCGCTGACCGGGATCGGCTTCAGCAGGGCGCGCAGCAGGGCCTTCGCGGTGAACTCGGGCAGGGTGATGGTCGCCACGCTGATCGTGGGGTCGTTCAGGCTGATGGTCTGCTCCCGGACGTCCAAGGTCGGCGCGCCGGTGATCTTCGCCTCGACCTGCTGTCCGAACACCGTCGCCGTCTCGACGATCTGCACCCGGCCGTTGCCGACGTAGGTCAACGGCACGCCGGCCAGCGACTGCAGCTCGCTGTAGTCCATCCGGGCGGTGCCGGCGGCGTGGGAGACGAGTCATGGTCGCGAACCAGTCGTCGCTGGTCACGTCGCTCAGCACCAGGTCGGCCTGGGCGATGACCAGCGGTGCTTCGTTGACCTCGCCGATCTGGTCGGCCACCACGTGCACCGTGCTGATCGAACGGCTGGCCACCTGGGTCAGGAACGGCCGGCCCTCGATGTCGACGGTCGGCGGCTCGGGCGTGCCGAGCTGGCGCTGCAGCTCGGCCGCCACCTGCTGCTCGATCCGCTGGCTCGAATCGGCCGTCGGCGTAGTACAGCGCGCCGGCCAGCAGGGCGAGCGATCGCCACGGCGATGACGATCCCGCGGACCGCCCGCATCTCAGATGCCCAGCACCGACTCGATGCCGACGGTCAGCCCGGGCCGGGAACCGACCGCGCGGACGGCGGCGATCACGCCGGGCATGAAGGAGACCCGATCCAGCGAGTCGTGGCGCAGCGTCAGGGTCTCCCCCTCGGCGCCGAACAGCACCTCCTGGTGGGCGACCAGTCCGCGCAGCCGGACACCGTGCACCCGGATGCCGTCCACGTCCGCACCACGGGCGCCCGGCAGCTCCTGGACCGTCGCATCGGGCGGCGGGGGCAGCTGGGCAGCGGCTCGGGCCGCCGCGATCCTGCGGGCGGTCGCCGCGGCTGTCCCCGACGGGGCGTCGGCCTTGTTCGGGTGGTGCAGCTCGATGATCTCAACGCTCTCGTAGAACGCGGCCGCCTGCTCAGCGAAGTGCATCATCAGGATCGCCCCGATGGAGAAGTTCGCCGCGACGATGATGCCGACGTCGTGGCCGCGGAGTTGGTCGCGCAGCGTGTCGAGTCGCTCGTCGGTGAAGCCGGTGGTGCCGACCACGGCGTGGATCCCGTGCTCGATGCACCAGGCCAGGTTGTCCATCACCGCGTCCGGATGGGTGAAGTCGACGACGACGTCGGCGGCCTCGACCGGCGTACGGTCGTCGCCCACGTCGACAGCGGCAACGAGCTCCAGGTCCTCGGCCGCCTCGACCGCCCGGCAGACCTCGGCGCCCATCCGCCCGCGAGACCCGAACACACCAACCTTGATCACCGCGCGCTCCCCCACATCCTCGACCGACACACCATCACGGCGAACAACCCATCGCGCGGACCAACTCTGTCACCAGCGACCGATCAGCGCTTCCACGTGGCGGCTCGGCGGCTTCGGCCCGACCACGCCGAGCACCGGAGTGCGGCCGAAGAGTTCGGCGGCGACCTCCCGCACCTCGTCGGCGGTCACCGCGTCGGAGCAGCCCAAGATCTCGGCCAGGGTGCGCTGGTCGCCGAGGAGCGCATTGATCCCCGAGCCGGCTCATCCGACTCGAGGGACCCTCGAAGGACAGCACCGTCTGGCCGCGCATCTGGCCCTTGGCGCGGGCCAGTTCGTCCTCGCTCACCCCGTGCTCGGCGACCTCGAGCAGGCTCGCCCGGACCAGTTCGACGATCGGCTGCATCCGCCCGGGGGCGCACTGCCAGTCGACGCTCCAGAGGCCGGCGTCGGAGTACGCGCTCTCACCCGCGTCGATGCCGTACGTGAGCCCGCGGCGCTCCCGCACCTCGAGGAACAGCCTGGAGGCCATCCCGCCGCCCAGGATCAGCGCCAGCAGACCCGAGGCGTAGCGGCGTTCGTCGAACACGCCGTGGCCGGGGAAGGCGAGCATCGCCGTCGACTGCTCAAGGCGGATCTGCCGGCTGACCAGACCGCCGCCGAAGTCGATCTTGGTCGGCGCCGGGACTTCGCGGCACCGCGCCGGGGTCGCGATCATCGAGTCCGACGAGCTGGTCGACCAGCCGATCATGATCAACTCGGCCGGCGGCCGCGACCACCAGGGATGCCGGCCGGTAGTGGCGGCGCCAGTGCCGGACGATCTGCGACCGCGACATCGCCGCGATGGATTCCGGAGAGCCGATCACCGGCCGGCCCAGGCCGACGCCGGAGAGCATCCGGGCAGTCACCAGTTCGGAGACGAGCTCGGCCGGATCGTCGCCGTGCATGGCGATCTCGTCCAAGATCACCGCCCGCTCGGCGTCCACGTCGTGGCCGGTGATCAACGAGTTGCTGATCATGTCCGACAGCACGTCGACCACCAGTGCACCGTCGCTGTGCAGCACCCGGGCGTAGAAGCAGGTGTGCTCCTTGGCCGTGTAGGCGTTGAGTTCGCCGCCGACCGACTCGATCGAGGACGAGATCTGCTCGGCGGTCCGCGACGGGGTGCCCTTGAACAGCACGTGTTCGAGGAAGTGCGAGGCACCGTGCAGTGCCGCCGACTCGTGCCGGGAGCCAACGCCCGCGAACACTCCGATCGCCGCGGTCCGGCTGGACCGGACCGATTCGGTGATCACGCCGCAGCCCGTTGGGCAGCACAGCTCGCCGGATCGTCTGGCTCACTCCGCCCGATGCGTTTCGGGCGGTACGACCGGCAACGGCGCCATCCACCGCTTGGGGATGGCGCCGTGCCAGGGATGATCGTTTCGTCACCGCCGGCTCAGACGGAGACGCTTTCCTCGACCACCGGGATCAGCGACAGCTTGCCGCGGTCGTCGATCTCGTTGATCTCCACCTGGATCTTCTGGCCGACGCTGACCACGTCCTCCACGTTCTCCACCCGCGATCCGCCGGCGAGCGGCCGCAGCTTGGAGATGTGCAGCAGGCCGTCCTTGCCGGGCAGCAGCGAGACGAACGCGCCGAACGCGGTGATCTTGACGACGGTGCCGAGGTAGCGCTCGCCCTTCTCCGGCATGGTCGGGTTGGCGATCGCGTTGATCATGGAACGGGCGGCCTCGGCCTTGTCGCCGGAGTCCGCTCCGACGTAGATCGTGCCGTCGTCCTCGATCGAGATGTCGGCGCCGGTGTCGTCCTGGATCTGGTTGATCACCTTGCCCTTGGGCCCGATGACCTCGCCGATCTTGTCCACCGGGATCTTGATCGTGATGATCCGCGGCGCGTACAGGCTCATCTCGTCCGGCCCGTCGATCGCTTCGTTCATCACGTCGAGCAGGGTGTTCCGGGCGTCCTTGGCCTGGGTCAGCGCACCGGCCAGCACCGACGCCGGAATGCCGGCCAGCTTGGTGTCCAACTGCAGGGCGGTGATGTAGTCCCGGGTGCCGGCGACCTTGAAGTCCATGTCGCCGTACGCGTCCTCCGCACCGAGGATGTCGGTCAGCGCGACATAGCGGGTCTCGCCGTCGACCGTGTCGGAGACCAGGCCCATGGCGATGCCGGCGACCGGGGCGCGCAGCGGCACACCCGCGTTCAGCAGAGCCATGGTCGAGGCGCAGACCGAGCCCATCGAGGTCGAGCCGTTGGAGCCGAGCGCCTCGGAGACCTGACGGATGGCGTACGGGAACTCCTCGCGCGTCGGCAGCACCGGCACCAGGGCCCGCTCGGCGAGCGCACCATGGCCGATCTCGCGCCGCTTCGGCGACCGACCCGGCCGGTCTCACCGGTGGAGTAGGGCGGGAAGTTGTAGTTGTGCATGTAGCGCTTGGTCTTCTCCGGCGCCAGGGTGTCGAGCTTCTGCTCCAGGCCGAGCATGTTCAGCGTGGTGACGCCCAGGATCTGGGTCTCGCCGCGCTGGAACAACGCCGAGCCGTGCACCCGCGGGATCACGCCGACCTCGGCGGACAGGGTGCGGATGTCGGAGAGCCCGCGGCCGTCGATCCGGACCTTGTCGGTGAGGATCTTCTGCCGGACGAGCTTCTTGGTCAGCGCCCGGTAGGCGCCGGTGATCTCCTTCTCGCGGCCCTCGAACTGGCGCCGAGAGCTGGGCGACGATCTCGGCCTTGAGGGCCTCGGTCGACTCCTCACGGTCCTGCTTGTCGGCGATCGACATGACCTCGGACAGCTTGGCGCTGGCGGCGTCGGTCACCGCGGCGTAGACGTCGTCGTGGTAGTCCAGGAAGATCGGGAACTCGGCGGTCGCCTTCGGCGGGAGCTTGGCGACCAGTTCGGCCTGCGCGTCGCACAGCGACTTGATGAACGGCTTGGCCGCTTCGAGGCCGGCGGCCACGATCTCCTCGGTCGGGGCGGTCTTGCCGTCCTGCACCAGGTTCCAGGTCGCCTCGGTGGACTCGGCCTCGACCATCATGATCGCGACGTCGCCGTCGGCCAGCACCCGGCCGGCGACGACCATGTCGAAGGTCGCCTGCTCGAGCTGGGAGACGTCGGGGAAGCCGACCCACTGGTCGCCGATCAGGGCGACGCGGACGCCGCCGACCGGTCCGGTGAACGGAAGCCCGGCGAGGGTGGTCGACAGCGAGGCGGCGTTGATGGCCACCACGTCGTACATCTTGTCGGGGTTCAGCGCCATGATGGTCACGACGACCTGGACCTCGTTGCGCAGGCCCTTGACGAAGCAGGGGCGCAGCGGCCGGTCGATCAGCCGGCAGGTGAGGATCGCGCCCTCGGACGGGCGGCCCTCGCGGCGGAAGAACGAGCCGGGGATCCGGCCGACGGCGTACATCCGCTCCTCGACGTCGACGGTCAGCGGGAAGAAGTCGAGGGCGTCGCGCGGCTTGCTCTGCGCGGTGGTGGCCGACAACAGCATGGTGTCGTCGTCCAGGTAGACGGTCGCCGATCCGGCGGCCTGCCGGGCCAACAGGCCCGACTCGAAGCGGACAACATGCCGGCCGAGGCTGCCGTTGTCGATGACTGCTTCAGCGAACTGAAGGTCTGGTCCCTCCACGGGAATCCTTTCTGTGGCGCGCCTGATGTGTCGGCGTCGCCGGGTGTGGATCACATCCGCACACCGCTTGCTCGATGGCGGGGCCCGCGAAGGTGGGGCCGCGCTGCTCCCCCGAGCTGGGAAGGCCGGTCTTCGATCGAGGTCCGCGGGGGGATTCTGTCCTCCCGAAGGCCACTACCGGAGACCGAGATTCGCCTTGTCGAGCATGGGGTGGGATGCGATCACTTGAGTTAGTGGATATGAAGTTGTTGATGACGCGACGGAGCGGTTCTCCGGGACCCGTGGTCGGGGGTGGAGAACCGCTCCTTCACGTCAGCGGCGCAGGCCGAGTCGCTCGATGAGCGACCGGTAGCGTTCGATGTCGGTCTTCGCGACGTAGTTGAGCAGTCGCCGGCGCTGGCCGACCAGGAGCATCAGGCCGCGACGACTGTGGTGGTCGTGCTTGTGCTCCTTCAGGTGCTCGGTGAGGTGCGCGATGCGTTTGGTGAGCACCGCGACCTGCACCTCGGGAGAGCCCGTATCGCCCTCTTTGGTCGCGTACTCCTCGATGGTCTGCTTCTTGATCGCAGCGTCGTAAGCCACGTGCTCTCCTCCCGGTTTCCCGTTGCGCGGCGCCCCCGAGGTGCCCGGCTGGCTAGGCATGGGCCTTTCACACGGTGTGAGGTGGGAGCTCTTGCTGATCCGCGGCCGATCAAACGGCGTCTCGAGGCTACCAGTGCAGACCAGCTAGAAAGAAATTGCGCGTTCAGGCGCTATTTGCGGGGCCGGGGCCTGTCGGTTTCCCACGTATACGTGGGAAACCCTCACTGTACCCAGGAAGTTACCTGGGTACAGCGACAGGAAAGTGGGTACAGCGCGGCGACAAGGCGGAGACTGCGCGCACTAGCTCGGCAGCGAGGCGACGATCAGCCGAACGATGATGAGCGCGTAGGCCAGCGAGACGGCCCCGAACACGATCCAGAAGAGCCGGTTCAATCCGTCCTGGCGGCGGCCGAACCGGCCCCGCGGGCGATGGCCGATGGCGGAGGTCGTGGCCGCCTGCGCCTCGGTCCCGGTCAGGTCGTCGAAGTACTCCGGTCCCGGTCGCTCGACCGTTGTCCCCAATGAGCTGAGGTAGTCGGCCATCAACTCGTAGCCGTGCATCATCAGATCGCTGGCGGTACGGGATTCGATCTTCGACAGAGTGGTCGGCACCGTCCGGTTCGCGGCGGCGATCTCCGTCCAGTCCCGCCCGTACGCAAGCGGACCGTCCGGCAACTCGCTCAGCGACAGGATCGAACCGTCGACCGTCTCGTCGATGTCGATCAGCTTCTGCACCGCGCGCCGCCGCGCGCTGGAGTTGGAGCTCGCGACGAGCTGGACGCCCGACCGCATGAGGATCCGGAACCGCAACGGGATCAGGGCCGCCAGCGGGCTGAGCGTCCGGGCGAAGTAGTTGGTGTCGACCGACTTCGACGCGTCGACCACGATGAGCAGCGTTTCCGGACCGTCGTCCGGCCTGGTCGGGCCGTACAACAGCTCCCCGAGCCCCGCATAACGATCATCGCGGGTCAGGTACGCGAACGCGGGCCTCAGGTTGTCGCAGACGCCACCGTCCACCAGGTAGACGAAGTTCGGCTGGGTCCGCAGCAGCAGTGCGGAGCCGATAGCGAGAGCCGAGCCAGGCGACCACGCCCACGGTCCAGAGCACGAGACCATGGGTACCGGGCAGCGCATCCAGCATCCGGAGGACCGTGATCGTCACTACCTCGGCGATGGCCAGCAGACCGACGCGCCGATCAGGGCCCGGGCGACCGGCCCGATCGGCGCCCTCGGCACCGGCGCGCAGGCTGCCAACCTGATGCGGCCCGAGGATCACCGCCCGAAAACCCGGGAATCCGGCGGACGCCGCCACCGTGTCGGCCACCGGCACATCGTGCAGCGTGCTGCAGCCTGGACGCGCAACATCTGCTCATCGGTGAGATAGGCGTGCTCGCCCGAACCTAGGTCGGTGGCACAGAACACGTGCCGGATCGCACTGCCCTCCCGACGTACGCGTACTCCGCACCAGCGCCTCGATCACCGACTGGACCGCGTACGCGCTCTCCCAGACGGCGCCGACGACGACGATCAGCCCGACGATCACGAAGTAGATGGCCGACCAGCGGAAGATGTCCGCGAATCCGCGATCGATGTCCCGGAGCACGCAGTTCGCGGCCACCACCGATCCGAGGGCGACCACAACCGGCGCCTTGAGCGATCGCAGGCGGGCCTGGGTGCCAATGTGGTCGCCGGTGACCAGCCCGCCAACGAGCCGGGCGCGATGCCGCAGATCGGGGTCGTCACCGGCGGTACCGAGGAACAGGGCCGATGCCACGCTGCCGCCGGAGACCGAGCTGACCGAGCGGATCTGGTCTCTGGCCGTCGATCGCAGGACGGCGAGCAGGGCCCCGGCACCGAAACAGGTCGCCCGGAAACCACCTCCGGACAGACAGATGGAGATCGGACGACGGTCGGCGGGGGTGGCCACGGAGCGGTCGCGTCGGCTACGAGAGGTGGAGCAGGTGGCGCGCTTCCTCGACATCGGCGTGCATCTGGGTGATCAGCGCCTCCAGCCCCGAGTACTTCACCTGGCCGCGCAACCGGGCGTAAAAGTCGATGGCGATCTCCACGTCGTAGAGCTCGAGGTCGTCGCGGTCCAGCACGTACGCCTCCACCCGGCGCTCGACGCCGTCGAAGGTCGGGTTGGTGCCCACCGAGATGGCCGCCGGCCAGCGCGGATGATCACCGTCCAAACGGGTCACCCAACCGGCGTAGACCCCGTCGGCCGGAACCGCCATCCCGGGCTTGACGGCGACGTTGGCGGTGGGAAAGCCCAGTTCGCGACCGCGGCGGTCGCCCCGGACGACCATGCCGGAGAACCGGAACGGATGGTCGCTCAGTTCGCGGACCCGGCCGAAGTCCCCCTCGGCCACGGCGTGCCGGATCAAGGTCGACGAGCTCGGCTGGGTGCCGTCGGTGACCAGCGGCAGGGCCTGGACGATGAAGTCGTCGCGGCCGAGCTCGGCCAGGGTGGTCGCGGTGCCGGCGGCGCGGAAGCCGAACCGGAAGTTCTCCCCCACCACGATCCGGGCCGGATGCAGCGGCCGCAGCACGGTATCGACGAATTGCGCGGGGCTCCAACTCGCGACCTCGGCGGTGAACTCCACGACGACGACGTTCGCCGCACCGGCCTCCTTCAGCAGTTCGATCCGGCGTTCGAGCGAGGTGAGCAGCAGCGGTGCCTGGTCCGGACGGATGACCGACATCGGGTGCGGCCAGAAGGTCACCACCACCAGCGGTGCGCCCGGCTCTGAGGCCTGCGCGATCCGCATCAGCTCGGCATGTCCGCGATGGACGCCGTCGAAGTTGCCGATGACAACGACCGGATCCCCGCCCACCGCCCCGTCAGGATCGCTCACGGCGCTCAGTTAACCACCTCCAGGTCCGCCGCGAGCCTCCCGACGAGCCCTCTCCACGGCTGCCTTGATCAACTCGACTTCCCGTTTGCGCGCGTCGCGCAGCCTGCCTTCGGCGTCCCGGCGCTTCTGCGTCGCCTCCTTGATCCGCTGGTCCCGCTGGTAGGGCGGGATCGGCTGGACGACGACGTCCGGCCGGGGACGCTCGAGTCCGCTCGACGTAGGCCGCCACCCCGTCGAGCACCCGCGCGGTCGAGAAGACGAACGGATCGGTCTCGTCCGTCGGGTCGAAGGCACCGTCGATGACCGCCGCGAAGAGTCCTGGATACCGCGTCTCGGTCACTAGGTCCCGGAGCACCAGTTGTTCGCCGGCCCGCTCGGATCCCGCGGAAGCCCGGGTGATCGTCGCCTCCCAGCGGCTCATCCCGCTCAGCAGCAGCACGATCGCCACCGCCTGACCTTGCGTCAGCGAGGTGACCTGCAGGATCCGCAGCCCCCAGTCGAGCCAGGCGAGATTGTTGGGCGTGACCGGGATGCCGGTGATCGGGATGTCGAGCAGCCACGGATGGACCTCGTAGGTGTTCCTCAGCGCCGTCAGCCAGCGCTGCAGGCCGGTGCGACAGTTATCGTCGATCACATCGTGATCGGGCGGCAGACCGATGCCCTCCTCGCTCATCGACACCGAGCAGGTGGTCCTTGGCCGTCACATAGCGGTAGAGCGACATGGTGATGAACCCGAGACGGGCCGCCACCCGCCCATCGAGACAGCGGTGATCCCGTCGGCATCGGCGATCTCCATCGCGGCCTCGACGATCCGCTCGATGCTCATCTCCCGCTTCGGCCCGCGCTGCGGTGCCTCGGCTATCCCCCAGGCCAGGGCGATGCCGCGGGAGATCGGGGGGATGTCTTCGTCCACGCCGTTCATCGTAGTCATTGCGTACGCCATACGCAGTGTGTACGGTATAAACAGTTTGCCGCATACACAGACGGCACGACGGATGAGGGGAGCACGATGAACGCCATCGGGATCCGCGACCTGCGGATGAGTTTCGGCCCGCAGGTGGTGCTGGACGGGATCGACCTGACCGTGCCGCGGGGCGCGGTGCTTCGCCCTGCTGGGTCCCAACGGCGCCGGCAAGACGACCATGATCAACATCCTGTCCACCCTGCTGCGGCCCGACGAAGGCACGGCTCGGGTCTGCGGCCACGACGTGATCGCCGAGCCGGAGGCGGTCCGCCGGCTGATCAGCGTCACCGGCAGAACGTCGCCGTCGACAGCTGCTGACCGGCGAGGAGAACCTGCGGCTGGTGGCCCGGCTGTCCGGGCTTCGACCGGTCGGGCGGCCGACGACGCGGTCGAGCGGCTGCTGGAAGCAGTTCGAGCTCGCAGGACGCCGGCCGGCCGACGGGTGGTGACGCTACTCCGGTGGCATGCGACGACGGCTTGACCTGGCTCTCGGTCTGGTCGGCGCGCCCGTAGGTGGTTTTCCTTGACGAACCGACGACGGGCCTAGATATGCATGAGCCGCCAGAGCATGTGGGAGGTGATCAGCCGACTCGTCGGGGACGGGGTGACGATCTTGCTGACCACCCAGTACCTGGAGGAGGCCGACCAACTCGCCGACGAGCATCGCCGTCGTCGACGGGGGCCGGGTGGTCGCAGCCGGGAACCTCCGGCGGCGCTCAAGCGCCAGGTCGCCGACCAGCGATTGGATCTCGACCCTGACCGACGACAGCACTTTCCGGACGGTGGTTGCTCAGCTCGGTCGGCCGGGTGATCACCGGCCGATCGTGAACGGCGGTTGGTCAGCGTGCCGACCGACGGTGCCGCGTCCGGCATTCGCCGCTGCTGGACGAGGTCGACCCCGGCGGTGGCGGGACCACCGGATTCGCGGTCGCACACGGCGACGCTGGACGACGTTTCCTCTCGCCTCACCGGCAATAAGCCGCGGCGGCCGAGCGCCGAACTGGAACACCACCGACGGGTCAACCCCCGTCCAGATTGCAGCGGACGGCCGCCCATGTCGACGTCGCCACGCCGAACACCCTTGCCGGGCAACGGGGTTCACTGGAACCTTGATCAACGACTCGATCGCCATGGTGGGTCGCTGCCTGCGGCTGAGCCGGCGCAATCTGAAGGGTATCGCTGACCTCGCTGATGCTGCCGGTCATCCTGATGCTGCTGTTCGTCTACCTGTTCGGCGGGGCGTTGAACGACCGGCGGACAGTACGTCAACGTACGTGGTGCCCGGGCGTTCATCGTGCTGTGCGCGGGATTCGGTGCGGCGAGCACCGCGGTGGCGGTTGGCCGAGGACATGCACGGCGGGATCATCGACCGGTTCCGCACGCATGCCGATCAACAGTGCGGCGGTGATCGTCGGGCCATGTGGTGGCCAGTCTGGTGCGCAATCTGGGTGGCCACCGTCGGTGGTGATCGTCGTCGCCTGTCTCGTCGGATTCCGCGCACGCCGGGATCGTTGGGACTGGTTGGCGGCCGCTCGGATCTGGTGTCGCTGTGGATCCTGGCGATCACCTGGTTGTTCGCCGCATTGGTCGGGTTGCTGGCGAAGAACCCCGAAGCGGCGGACGGATTAACGGCTTCGCCCTGATGTTCCTGCCCTACCTAGTCCAGCGCCTTCGTGCCGACCGAGACGATGCCGGCCGGCCTGCGGTGGATCGCCGATCATCAGCCGATCACGCCGATCATCGAGACCATCCGTGGCCTGCTGCTGGGCACCGACTACGGCAATCAGCCGGTCATGGGCGGTCGGCTGGTGCCTGGTGATGATGGTCGGCGCCATCGTCTGGACCGGCTGGCTGTTCCGGCGTCGAGCCGCCCGCAACGGCTCGTGACTTCTGCGGGGACCACTAAACGAAGACCGCTTCGGCAACGGCGTCGGCGCCTCGCTGCCGGTACAGCGCCAGGAACTCATCGTCTGGGTCGAGCAGGGCGCTGAGCTCGGCCGGTAGCGCGAGATCGGGCAGCCGGCGCCCGACCCGGACGGCGGCGGCCTGATCGGCGGTCAGCCGGAGCACGGCGAAGTTTCGCCGGGCGACCTCCGACATGCCGATCATGGTCAGCCCGTCGGCCGCCTGCTCGAGGGTCTGCGCCTGGTCGAGTCCGAACGGTCCCACCCGGGTCCGGCGCAGCGCGGTCAGATGCCCACCACAGCCCAGCGCCGCACCAAGATCACGGGCCAGAGCCCGGATGTAGGTGCCGGATGAGCAGTCCACCTCGACGTCAAGATCAACAGCCGGTAGCCCGTCGACCGTCAGGTCACGCCGAGCGATCACGTCCAGCCGATCCACTCGGACCGGGCGGGCGGCGAGGTCGACCAACTCTCCGGCCCGGACCTTCGCGTAGGACCGGACACCGTTGATCTTGATCGCGGACACCGCGCTGGGCACCTGGAGGATGTCGCCGCGCAACGGTTCGAGCGCGGACTCGAGACGATCATCGTCGAGATCGCCGACGGCCCGGCGACCCGTCACCTCTCCCTCGGCGTCGTCGGTGATCGTCGAGACGCCGAGCCGGACGGTGCCCGTGTAGCCCTTGTCGGTCAGCATCAACTGGCCGAGCAGCCGGGTCGCCCGGTTGACCCCGACGACCAGCACGCCGGTCGCCAGCGGATCCAGGGTGCCGGCGTGGCCGACCCTGCGGGTACCGGCGAGCCGGCGGATGCGGCCGACGACCTGATGGGAGGTCCAGCCCTCCGGCTTGTCGATGACGAGGATTCCTGAGGCGGCGGGCTCAGGACTCGTCATCGTCCTCGTCACGCTTGTAGGGATCGGCGTCGCCCGCGTACGAGGCGCCGGCAGCCTGCTGGGCGACCCGGGCGTCGACCGAGCGGGCCTGGTGCAGCAGATCGTCGATCTGCTTGGCGGTCTCCGGAACCGCGTCGAGCACGAAGTCGATGGTGGGGGTGAACTTCATACCCAGCTGCTTGCCGACATGGGACCGGATCAGGCCGGTCGCCGATGCCAGTGCGGCGGCCGTCGCCGCCCGATCGTCCTCGGAGCCGAGCACGGTGTAGAAGACGGTGGCCTCCCGGCTGTCCCCGGTCAGCCGGACGTCGGTGACCGTGACGAAGCCGAGTCGCGGATCCTTGATCCGCCGTTCCAGCATCTCGGCGACGATGACCTTGATCTGATCGGCCACTTTCAGTACCCGCGGCGATCCCATGATGTCTCCCTCACGCGCAACCTTGTCGGTGTCGTACGAGGGAGCAGGATATCGGTGCCGTCAAAGGCACCCGAAACCGCCGAACGCCAACAACGCGGTGAATTTGGCCGGGTACTCCCGGTCAAACTCGACCGCGTTGTCAGACCGTGTTGATCAGGCCCGGGCCTTCTCGCGCATCTCGAAGGTCTCGATGACGTCACCGGTCCGGATGTCGGAGTAGTTCTGCAGCGTGATGCCGCACTCGAACCCCTCCCGCACCTCGGTGGCGTCGTCCTTCTCCCGACGCAGCGAGGCGATGGCCGTCTCGGCGATGACCACACCGTCCCTGAGCAGCCGGGCCTTGGAGTTGCGTCGGACCGAGCCGTTGAGCACCATGCAGCCGGCGATGATCCCGGCGCGCGACGAGCGGAAGATCTCGCGGATCTCCGCCTGTCCGAGCTGGACCTCTTCGTAGATCGGCTTGAGCAGACCCTTCAGCGCCGCCTCGATCTCGTCGATCGCGGCGTAGATCACCGAGTAGTACCGGATGTCCACACCTTCGCGGTCGGCCATCTCGGTCGCCTTGCCCTGAGGCCGGACGTTGAACCCGACGATGACCGCGTTGGATGCCGCGGCCAGCGACACGTTGGTCTCGGTGATGGCACCGACCCCGCGGTCGATGACCCGCAGCGAAACCTCGTCGCCGACATCGATCTTGGACAGCGCGTCCTCGAGCGCCTCGACCGAACCAGCACCGTCACCCTTGAGGATGAGGCGCAGTTCCTGGTCCTCGCCCTTCTCGAGCTGGTCGAACAGCTGGTCGAGCGTCTTGCGCCGGGTGCCGGCTGCCTGGGCCGCCATCCGGAGCCGGGCGCCCCGGCGCTCGGCGATCTGTCGGGCCATCCGGTCGTCGTCGACGACGATGAAGCTGTCGCCGGCGCCGGGGACCGCGGTCAGACCGAGCACCTGAACCGGGAAGGACGGTGGCGCCTCGTCGACGTTGTTGCCGTGGTCGTCGAGCAGGGCCCGGACGCGTCCGTATCCGGTCCCGGCCACGATCGAGTCGCCGACATGCAGCGTGCCGCGCTGGACCAGGACCGTGGCGACCGGGCCGCGACCCTTGTCGAGGTGCGCCTCGATGGCCACGCCCTGACCGTCCATCTCCGGGTTGGCCCGCAGGTCGAGCGCCGCGTCCGCGGTCAGGATGACCGCCTCGAGGAGCTCATCGAGGCCGACACCGGTGATGGCGGAGACGTCGACGAACATCGTGTCGCCGCCGTACTCCTCCGGTACCAGGCCGTACTCGGTGAGCTGGCCGCGCACCTTGACCGGGTCGGCACCCTCGCGGTCGATCTTGTTGACCGCGACCACGATCGGCACCTCGGCGGCCAAGGCGTGGTTGAGCGCCTCGATCGTCTGCGGCATCACGCCGTCGTCGGCCGCCACCACCAGCACGGCGATGTCGGTCGACTTCGCACCGCGGGCACGCATGGCGGTGAACGCCTCGTGGCCCGGGGTGTCGATGAAGGTGATCTTGCGCTCTTCGCCGTCGACCTCGGTGGCCACCTGGTAGGCACCGATGGCCTGGGTGATGCCACCGGCCTCACCGGCGACCACGTTGGTCTTGCGGATGGCGTCGAGCAGCTTGGTCTTGCCGTGGTCGACGTGACCCATGACGGTGACCACCGGCGGGCGGGCCGCAAGGTCATCCTCGCCGCCCTCGTTCTCGCCGAACTCGATGTCGAAGCTCTCCAGCAGCTCGCGGTCCTCGTCCTCGGGCGAGACGACCTCGATCTTGTAGTTGAGCTCGGTCGCCAGCACCTGGAGGGTGTCCTCGGACACCGTCTGGGTGGCCGTGACCATCTCGCCCAGGTTGAACAGCACCTGGACCAGCGACGACACGTCGACGTTGATCTTCTCCGACAGGTCGGTCAGCGAGGCGCCGCGGGCGAGCCGGATCGGTCTGCCCGTCACCCTGCCGGACGCGTACGCCACCGATCTCCGGGGCCTGCATCTGGTCGAACTCTTGACGACGCTGCCGCTTCGACTTGCGACCACGGCGGACGGGACCGCCGGCGCGACCGAACGCACCTTGGGTGCCGCCACGACCGCCACGACCACCGCGACCACTGGACGGCGGACCGCCGGGACCGCCGCCGGGGCCACCACGACCGGGAGGACCGCCGGGACCGCCGCCCGGACGGCCGCGACCGCCGGCGGGTGCGCCGCGACCACGGGCACCCGGACCGGCCGGAGCGCCGAGCTGGCCGGAGCTCTGCTTGGGCATCATCGCCGGATTGGGGCGGGGCATGCCGGGAACACCGGGACGACCGCCCGGCGCCGGGGCGCGACCGGCCGGCGGACGCGGGGCGCCGGGGCGGGCCGGGTCTGCCGGTGGACGCGGCGCACGGGAGGTTCCCATGCCCTGCGACGACGAGAAGGGATTGTTGCCGGGGCGTGGGCCACCGGGACGGCGGTCACGGGGCGCGCCAGTACCGGGCAGGCCGCCGGTCGAGCCGGGGCGGGGCCGTGGGCCGGGTGTCTGACCGGCTCCCGGGGTCGGCTCAGCGGCGCGTGCGGCCGGCGGCGGGGCCTGGCCGGGAGCACGCGGAACACCGGGTCGGGGACCAGGCGTCCGCTGCGGATCGGCCTGCGGGGCGCGAGCCGCCGGGGCTGCGGGCGCGGCGGGTCGGGCCGGCGGGCTCGGCGGCGGGGTGGCGGCGGCCGGTGGAACGACTGGAGCCGGCGCCGGCGCCGCGGGGGCCGGGACGGCCGTGGCCGGCGGGGTCACCGCTGCCGGCCGCGTCTCGGCCTGGGGTGCCGGGGTCGTCGGCGCGACGCGTTCGGCCGGCTTGGCCGGTGGCGCCACCGGAGTCGCCGCCGCGGCCACTTCGGCCGCTTCGGCGGGCTTGGGCTGGGGCGCCTGACGGGCGGATTTCTTGGCCGGCGGCGGCTCGCTCGCCAGCTTCTCCTTGAGCCGTCTCTCGACGGGCGCCTCGACGGTGGAGGACGCGGAACGGACGAACTCCCCCATGTCTTTCAACATGGTCAGGACAATCTTGCTTTCGACTCCGAGCTCTTTCGCGAGCTCGTAGACACGGACCTTCGGCACTGCTCTCCTTGTGGGCGGTCCGCGTCTGGGGACGTGCGGACCAGTTAGTTGTTGTACATACTCATTGAGGGAATCTCATCGAGTGGTCATGAGCGTGAGCCCACTTTCTGGTCGGTGCCGCCCAACGGCCGCACTGGCAAATCTCGCCCTCCCCAAACGGGTCGGACACGGTGAATCACTCTATGCCTTCGTGCGCCAGTTCGTCTAAGTCAACCGATCCGACGCGCAACGCCCGCGCCACCGCGCGGCGGCGTGCGGCCTGCTCGAGGCACATCCGGTCGCGATGCAGGTATGCGCCTCGACCGGGCTGAACTTGTTCAACGTCGATCACCAGCGCACCATTCCAGGTCAGTCTCAACAGTTCCGATTTCGGCGCCTTGCGGCGGCAACCGACACACGTGCGTACGGGGTCGGCCACTGGAACGACTCTACCGGGCGGTTCCACCTCAGCGGGGTGAATTAGGGTCGCCGTGATGAGCACTCCCCTCATCCGCCCGGTCGAGCATCACCACCGGAATCTGCGGGCCCACGTCGAGCAGGCGTTGTCGGCCGCGATCATCACCGGCGAATTGGGGCCCGGGACGCTGCTCACCGTGCCGACCCTGGCAGCGCAGTTCGAGGTGTCGGCCACCCCGGTCCGGGAGGCGGTGCTGGATCTGGAGAGCCGCGGGTTCGTCGAGTCGGTGCGCAACAAGGGGTTCCGGGTGACCGAGGTCAGTCCGGAGTCGTTGCGGCAGATCGCCGAGGTGCGCCAATTGCTCGAACCGCCGGCGATGGAGCAACTGGCCCGGAACTTTCCGGTCGGTGAGTTGCCCGGGCTCCGTTCATTGGCGGCCGACATCGTTTCCGGGGCGCGTACCGGTGAGCTCCTCGGCTATGTCCAGGCCGATCAGCAGTTCCACCTCCGGCTCGCGGGACTGCTCGGCAATCCCGTTCTGGTCGAGGTGATCGCCGATCTCCGGTCCCGCGCCCGACTGATCGGCGTCGCGGCCATGGTCAAGACCGGCCGGCTCGAGGAGTCGGCCGCCGAACACCACGAACTGCTCGACCACCTGTCCGCCGGGGACGCCAGCGCCGCTCGGACCCTGATGCACCGGCACATCGGGCACACCATCGGCTGGTGGGCCGGCCAGCCCGAGGAATGAGCGCGGCTCCGCTGTCCACGCCCACCCTCGACCCACGTTTCCCCGCCCTGGACGGCAAACCTGGCCTCCACGCCCACCCTCGACCCACGTTTCCCCGCCCTGGACGGCAAACGCTGGGCCCACCGACACCCAGGACCGCGATTTCACGGCCGCCACTTGTCACCGGGATTTGGCCATCACCACCATCTGTAATATGTTACATATCAGTAAGGAGGACAGCGTGCCTGAGGTACTGGTGATCGGGGCCGGAATCATCGGCGCCGCCTGCGCGCGATCCCTCGCCGCCGCCGGGTCTGAGCGTGACCGTCGTCGAGCGCGGCTCCAGTGCCGGCGGCACCAGCGCAGCCTGCGAAGGAAACCTGCTCGTCTCGGACAAGGGCCCGGGCCCCGAGCTTGACCTGGCCCGGCTCGCGGCCACGCGCTGGCCCAGGTCGCCACCGAACTGGCCGCCGAACTCGGGCCGGCGTTCCCCTCGATCGAGTACGAGCGCAAGGGCGGCATGGTGGTCGCCACGACCGAGCCGGGGGCCGCCGCGCTGCTCGCGTTCGCCGACACGCAACGGCCGGCGGGCGTCGAGGCTCGGGCACTCTCGGCCGCCGAGGCGCTCGACCTCGAACCCGACCTCAACCCGAGCCTCACCGCTGCTGTGCACTATCCGCAGGACGCCCAGGTCCAGCCGACCATCGCCACCGAGGCGCTGCTTGCGTCGGCCCGCGCCCGCGGCGCGGTGGTCCGCACCGGTGCGGAGGTGACCGGTTGCCTCCTCGGCCCGGACGGGCGGATCACCGGCGTACGGACCACGCAGGGCGACCTGTACGCGGACGCGGTGCTGGTGGCGGCGGGCCCGTGGTCCGGCGAAGTGTCCGGCCGGTTGGGCTCCGCCATCCCGATCCGGCCACGCCGGGGCATGGTGCTGGTCACGGCCCCGATGCCGCAGCGAATCTTCCACAAGGTCTACGACGCTGACTACGTCGGAGCGACCCAGTCCGGCGACGCCGGCCTGCAAACCTCGAGCGTGGTGGAGAGCACCGCGGGTGGCACCGTGCTCATCGGCTCGAGCCGGGAGCAGATCGGCTTCGACACCACGTTCTCGGTCGAGGTGCTCCGGCAGCTAGCGGCCAAGGCGGTCGGCCTGTTCCCGTTCCTGGCCGGGGTGAACGTGATCCGGTCGTACGGCGGCTTCCGTCCCTACCTGCCCGACCACCTGCCGATCATCGGACCAGATCCGCGGCTCAGCGGACTGTGGCACGCCGCCGGTCACGAGGGCGCCGGGATCGGGCTCGCGATCGTCACCGCGGACCTGCTGACGGCCCAGTTCCTCCAACACACACCCGACCTGCCCGCCCGACCATTCCAGTTGGACCGGCCGACTCTGCGGCCCTACCTGGAGGCGGCGTGATGAACAGCCTGACGATCAGCGTCGACGGCACGCCGACCGACGGCGCGCCCTGGACAGACCATCGCCGGCGTGCTGTTGACCTCCGGCCGGTCGGTCTGGCGGCGGACGTCTCGTGGCTCGGCGCCGCGCGGCCTGTTCTGCGGCATCGGGGTCTGCTTCGACTGCCTGGTGACGGTGAACGGCGACCGCGATGTGCGGGCCTGCCAGCGTCGGGCGAGCGACGGCGACGTTGTGGAGACCCAGCGATGACCCGCTCGGTCGTGATCATCGGCGCCGGTCCGGCCGGGCTGTCCGCGGCGGCCCGTGCGCTGGACCGGGGCGCCTCGGTCACCCTCCTGGACGCGGCCGATCAACTGGGTGGTCAGTACTGGCGGCACCCGCCGACGACCGCCGACGGTCCTACCGACAGGCGGTTGCAGCACGGCTGGAACACGTTCAGCCGTTTGCGCGACACGCTCGAGGCCGATCCGCGGTGCACCGTGTTGACGAGCGCGCACGTCTGGGCGATCGAGCACGGTTCCGGCGTCGTGGTGCACGGCCTGCGCGGACCGGCTGACGGCGCGGAGCGAACGGCTCACACCTTCCGGCCCGACGCGCTGGTGCTGGCCACCGGTGCTCATGACCGCACCCTGCCCTTTCCTGGTTGGGATCTGCCCGGGGTGTATACCGCCGGCGCGGCCCAGGCGTTGGCCAAGTCCGAAGGCATCGCGCTGGGCTCGCGAGTCGTCGTGGCCGGCGCCGGCCCGTTCCTGCTCCCGGTTGCGGCGTCCCTCACGGCAACCGGCGCCGAGGTACTCGGGATCTTCGAGGCCAGCGGTGTCCGACGGCTGGCGACGCGGCTGGCTGCCGCGGCCCTGGCAGTTGCTGGGCACGGCGGCCAAGGCCGGCGAGCTCGCCGGATATGTCGGCCATCAACTTCGTCGGCGCATCCCGTACTTTCCCGGTCACGCCGTCGTGGCCGCCCACGGCGCCGGGATGGTCGACTCGGTAACCATCGCCCGGCTCGACGCCACCTGGTCACCGATCGCCGGCAGCGAACGCCGGCTCGCCACCGATGCGGTCTGTGTCAGCCACGCCTTCACGCCGCGGCTGGAACTGCCCATCGCAGCCGGCTGCCGGATCGGTGTCGACGGCTTCGTGATCGTCGATGATCGACAACGCAGCACCGTGGCCGGGGTCTACGCGGCGGGCGAGATCACCGGCATCGCCGGGGCCGACGCCGCAGTGGCCGAAGGAGCCGTCGCGGGCCATTGTGCGGCCGGCGGATCACCGGACGACCCGACGATCCGCGGATCGATGCGGGCCCGCGCCCGATCTCGGCAGTTCGCCGCGCGGATGGCTTCGGCCCACGGCGTCGGTTCCGGCTGGCGGGACTGGCTGACCGATGAAACCCTGGTCTGCCGGTGCGAGGAGGTCTCGTACGGACGCATCCGGCGGGTCGCCGCGGCGACCCCGGACGCCGGGCTCCGCTCCCTCAAGCTGAGCACCCGGGCCTGCCTGGGTCCCTGCCAGGGCCGGATCTGCGGGCGTACGGTCGCCGACCTGCTCGGTCGCGACGGCAGCACCGATCACCGGCCGATCGCCATCCCGATCCGGCTCGGCGAACTCGCCCAAGATCAACAACAGCAAGATCAAGAAAGCCGCAAGATCAACAGGCTACCGCACCTCGTCACTCACCATCACCAGCAGAAGGACAAATGATCATGAACGCACAGTTCGACCTCGGCGGCGTCGTCGTCGCCACCACCCTGGCCTTCAAGGAGGATCCGTCCGCCCCGGCCGGTCTGGCCGTCGACTACGACAAGTTCGCCGCGCACTGCGACTTCTTGATCAACAACGGCTGCCGCGGCGTCGGCCCGAACGGATCGCTCGGTGAGTACTCCTCGCTGACCGATGCCGAACGCCGCAAGGTGGTCCAGGTGGCGGTCGAGACCGTCGCCGGCCGCGGCCTGGTGGTCGCCGGGGTGCACGGCGTCGGCTGGCACCAGGCGAAGCAGTGGGCCGAGTACGCCAAGGAGGACGGCGCCGACGGCGTGCTGCTGCTGCCGCCGACCATCTACCGGGCCAACCGCGGCGAGATCATCGAGCACTACACCCGGGTCAACGAGGTCGGCCTGCCGATCATGCTCTACAACAACCCGTTCGACACCAAGGTCGACCTGACGCCGGACCTGGTCGCCGAGCTCTACCAGACTCGAGAATGTCGTTGCCGTCAAGGAGTTCAGCGCCGACATCCGCCGGGTGCTGGAGATCAAGGAACTGTGCGACATCGACGTGATCGCCGGTGCCGACGACCTGCTGTTCGAGTCCCTGTGGTCGGCGCGACCGGCTGGTTCGCCGGCTACCCCAACGCGTTCCCGAAGGAGGCCGTGGAGATCTACGACCTCGTCCAGGCCGGCAAGATCGCGATGCCCGGGAACTGTACGAGCAACTGGTGGCGGTCTTCCGCTGGGACTCGCGGACCGAATTCGTCCAGGCGATCAAGCTCTCGATCGACATCGCCGGCCAGAGCTACGGCGGTCGACCCGTCCGCCGCGCGGACCGCTCAGCCCCGAGCAGGCCGCCATCGTCGAGCGGGACACCCGCAAGGCACTGGACTTCGTCGCCGCTCGGCGTTGAGGATGCAGCCGTGAGAGCTCCCGAGTGATCACCGCCGTCGACTCGCACACCGAGGGGATGCCGACCCGCGTCGTCACCGGCGGCGTGGGCACCATCCCGGGCGCCACCATGAACGAACGGCGGCTGTACTTCATGGACGCACCTCGATCATCTCCGGTTGTTCCTGATGAACGAGCCCCGCGGGCACGCGGCGATGTCCGGCGCGATCCTGCAGCCACCGACCCACGCCGACTGCGACTTCGGGGTGGTCTACATCGAGGTGTCGGGCTGCCTGCCGATGTGCGGTCACGGCACCATCGGCGTGGCGACCGTGCTGGTGGAGACCGGCATGGTCCCGGTCGTCGAGCCGATCACCACGGTGCGGCTCGACACCCCGGCCGGCCTGGTGATCGCCGGGTGGCTGTCCGCGACGGGCACGCCGAGTCGGTGACCATCGAGAACGTGCCGAGCTTCGTGGTGCGGCTCGACGATGTGGTCTCGGTGCCCGGCTTCGGCGACGGTGCCGTACAGCCTGGCCTTCGGCGGCAACTTCTACGCGATGGTCGATCTCGACGATGTGGGTCTGCCGTTCGACCGGGCGCGGCAGCACGACATCCTCGCCGCCGGCTTGGCGATCATGGAACAGATCAACACCACGGCGCCGCCGCTGCACCCGCTGATCGCCGGCGTCAACCACTGTCACCACGTGGAGTTCATCGCACCCGGGCTCGGATGCCCGGCTCTCCCGGCACGCGATGGCGATCTATCCCGGCTGGTTCGACCGCTCGCCGTGCGGCACCGGAACCTCGGCGCGGATGGCCGAGCTCTGGGGCCGCGGCGAACTGGGTCTGAACTCCGATTTCGTCAACGAGTCCTTCATCGGCGGCCGGTTCATCGGGCGGTTGGTCGCCGAGACCGAGGTCGCCGGCATTCCGGCCGTGGTGCCGACCATCACCGGCCGGGCCTGGGTGACCGGCCTCGGCCAGTATCTGCTCGACCCTGACGATCCATTCCCCACCGGCTTCACGTTCTAGCGAAGGAAACTCCCTGTGCCTGACGACATCGACCAGATCGCCTCCCGCGCGGCGGCCGCCGCCGGTCCGTACGCCGCGCTCGATCCGGCGATCCGCGCCCGCGGCGCTCGTCGCGGCCGCCGACGCGCTGAGTGATCATGCCGACGAGTTGATCGAGCTGGCCATGGCCGAGACCGGGCTGACCCGGCCGCGGCTGACCGGTGAGCTGAAGCGGACCGCGGTGCAGCTGCAAGCTGTTCGCGGACGTGGTGGCCGACGGGTCGTATCTCGACGTGCGGGTCGACGACCGGGACCCGGATTTCGCGATCGGGCCGCGACCCGAGCTGCGGCGTACCCAGGTGCCGCTCGGACCGGTGCTCAACTTCGCCGCCGGCAACTTCCCGTTCGCCTTCTCGGTGGCGGGCGGCGACACCGCGGCCGCGCTGGCCGCCGGCTGCCCGGTGATCGTCAAGGCCCATCCGGGCCACCCGCGAACTGTCGCGGCGGACGGCCGCGATCGTCGCCGACGCCCTGGAGTCGGCCGGGCTGCCCCCGACGTGCTGCAACTCGTCGGAGGGGCAGCAGAAGCCGGGGCCGAGTTGTTGCAGCGACCGGTTGATCAAGGCCGGGTCCTTCACCGGCTCGACCCGCGCGGGTCGGCTGCTGGCCGATCTCGCCGCCGCACGACCGGCGCCGATTCCGTTCTTCGGCGAACTGGGCAGCGTCAACCCGGTGTTCGTCACGCCGGCCGCCGTCGCCGCGCGCGGGCCGGCGATCGCGTCGGCCTTCGTCACCAGCGTCGCCGGGTCGGCGGGTCAGCTGTGCACCAAGCCGGGTCTGGTGTTCGTGCCGGTTGATCATGGACTCGAGGCGACGGTCGGGGCCTCGGCCGCCGAGGTGGCCGAGCACCGGCTGCTGGATCCGCGGATCGCCGCCAACTACCGCGAGCGGCCGGGCGAGGATCCTGGCGACGCCGGGCGTCCGGGTGATCACCGAGGGCGCGGTGCGCTTCGACGACGACGGGCAGGGCTGGGCCACTCCGACCATCGTGGCCGCTGACCTCGACACCGTGCGGTCGTCGGCCGATCTGCGCGAGGAATGCTTCGGGCCGCTGTCCATTCTGGTCGAGTATCCCGATGACGCGGACCTCTCGCGGCGTGGTCGAGGAACTCTTCGAGGGCAACCTGACCAGCACGCTTCCAACTGGCCGACGGCGAGAGCAGTGACGAACTCCGCGCGCTCGTCCAGACCCTGGCGACGCGAGCCGGCCGGGTCATCGTCAACGGCTGGCCGACCGGCGTCGCGGTGACCCCGGCGATGGAGCACGGCGGACCCTGGCCCGCTACCACCAGCGGCGGCACCTCGGTCGGCACGGCCGCGATCAGCCGCTTCCTGCGCGGCGTCGCGTACCAGGATCTTCCCGAATCCCTGCTCCCCGCCCCGGTCCGAGCCGCCAACCCCTGGCACGTCCCCCAAACCCGAGCCGCTGCCGGCGAATCCACCTCCTGGGGCTCCCTCGCCAACGCCTGACTCTTCGTTGCGCGCGTTTCCCGCGAGTGACGGCAAACGGGGCCGAATCGGACGCCGTGACCCGGCGTTTGCCCGCACGTGACGGGAAACGCGGGATCACCGGAGACGGGGAAATGCAGCCGCCACTCGTCCTTGAAGGTCGTCGGGGTACCGGACCGCTCCGCATTCGATCGAGAGCGGAGCGGATCCGCGCGGAGGGTCCCGGCCGGCTCGCGGTAGATCCCTTCGGAGGTGATCGACGATCGAGGCGCCAATGCATCCGATCCAGTTGTTCGCGGCGATGGATGTCGGTGAGCCACTGCCGCTGTCATCTGGCGTGCTGGCGTCCGTCGAACTCGATGATCAGCCGCAGGTCCTCGTACGCGAGGTCATAGCGGCGATGCCACCCTCCGTCGATGCCGCGGACGATCAGGTTGACCCGCGGCTCCGGGAGTCCCGCCAGCACGATCAACAACCGCAGCCGTGATTCCATCGGTGAGTCGACGCCGCAGCGGGCGAGGCTGGCGGCCCGCTTAGCCACCCGGCAGCAACGGCCGGTGTACGCGTCCGCGGATGAACGAAGATCATCGAGACTCAGCCGGCCAGCCTTGAGGAGCGAGTCCGCAAGCACGACAAGGTCCACCAGGTCTACGCCGGCGGCGGCCAGTTCGAAGAAGCCCCGATCGGCGTGGAGACCGGAAGGCCGTGACGAATTCCCTGCCGTTCAACTGGCTCCCGCGGGCAATGGGAGACAATTCCCCGACGGATCAATCGGCCGCCCGTGGAGGGCACGGTGATGTGCACGGCGTCATCGTCGGGCGCCACTCCTCCCCACAGCTCGGCGGCCGTGTGATGGCTGACTCGCGACCCAGGCGGCGCGAGCCGGATCGCCGCGCGTCGGCCCGAAGCCGGGCGTTGATCGGCACCTCGCGCGAGACGTAGCTGTCGTAGATGACCTTGTGATACCGCGGCCCGATCAGCTGCTTCATGCTGATACCGGCGGCGCGAGCCTCTGCTCGGGTGAAGGGTTGACGCGGGTCGAAAGCGGGCGTCACCTTGACGTGTACTGACATGCCGATGATCTTCACCAGCCAGCGGCCGCGCGCGCATCCATGCACGGTCGTTATCCACAGAATCTGGGGATAACTTCCGAAATTCCTTCCCCGTTGCGGCCCGGCGCCCCATCGATGCTGAGAGCGTTTCGCAGCACATGCCGGGAAACGACCCCGGCGCAGGCCCATTTGGGGACGTTTGCCAGCACGTGCCGGGAAACGGCCGATCAACCAGAGTCAGGGAGTAGCGGCAGCGGCCGGCGCGGGTGCGGTGTCGGAGCGGATGTCGATCCGCCAGCCGGTCAGCCGGGCGGCGAGGCGGGCGTTCTGGCCCTCGCGGCCGATGGCGAGCGACAGCTGGTAGTCGGGCACGACCACCCGGGCGGCGCGGGCGGCCTCGTCGACCACGGTCACCGACGAGACCTTGGCCGGCGACAGGGCGTTGCCGACGAAGCTCGGCCGGTCCGGCGACCAGTCGATGATGTCGATCTTCTCCTCGTTCAGCTCGTGCATCACCGCGCGGACCCGCTGGCCCATCGGGCCGATGCAGGCGCCCTTGGCGCTGACGTCCTTGTTTGACTGACCACCGCGATCTTGCTGCGATGACCCGCCTCGCGGGCGACCGCCTTGATCTCGACGGTGCCGTCGGCGATCTCGGGCACCTCGAGCTTGAACAGCTTCTCCACCAGCCCCGGATGGGTCCGCGACACCACGACCTGCGGTCCGCGGAGCTCCTTGCGGACCGAGACGACGTAGACCCGGATCCGGTTGCCGTGCGCGTAGGACTCCCCCGGCACCTGCTCGGCGAGCGGCATGATCGCCTCGATCTTGCCCAGGTCGACCAGCACCGTACGGGTGTCGCTGCCCTGCTGCACCACGCCGGAGACGATGTCGCCCTCGACGCCGGCGAAGTGGCCGTACTTCTGCTCGTCCTCGGCGTCCCGCAGCCGCTGCAAGATCACCGAGCGGGCGGTCGACGCGGCGACCCGGCCGAAGCCGTCGGGGTGCTGTCGTACTCGCCGATCTGGTCTCCCCGTCCTCGTCCACCTCGGGCACCATCACGTTGACGTGACCGGACTTGCGATTCAGCTGCAACCCGGGCGCCGCGGTGGCGCCGTCGGTCTTGTCGTACGCGGTGATCAGGGCCTCTTCGATGGCCTTCACCAGCAGCTCGAACGGCAGGTCCTTCTCCCGCTCCATCAGCCGCAGCACCGAGATGTCGATGTCCATTCAGACCCGTCCTCGCTCGTCGTGATCCAGCTCAACGAGATCCCGTCGTCGGCGCGGTTGACTCCGCCTGGGTCGGCGCCTTGCTCACGTCGGCGTACGCGACTCTCGCGCGACTGCCCGTCCCGTCGAGCTCGACGCTGTCCTCGTCGTGAGTCACCGATCCGGCCGGTCACGGAGTAGCCCGTCGCGCAGGTCGGCCGCGACCAGACGACCGCGGTTGCGTCGCCAGTGCTCGGGGCGGTTCAGCGGCCGGCTGACGCCCCGGGAGGACACCTCCGAGCGTGTACGCGCGGAGCCGACCACATCAGAGGTGTCGAGGTCCGCCGAGATCGCCTTGCTCGCCGCGGCGATGTCGTCGAGCAGCGGACCGCGTCCCTCGGGGCCGTCGCCGTCCACGACCACCCGCAGCAGCCGACGCTTGCCGGCGGGGATGACCTCGACCGCCTCCAGTTCGAGTCCGAACTGGGCCAGGATCGGGGTCAGCACACCAGCGATCTGGCTCTCTTTCATCGCACTGTCCTTCGATCCGATTGGGTCCATCAATTGTGTGCGCCGATTTCCGCAGCGCGTGCAGGCAGCCTACCTGCTTAGCCGATCCATAGCCTTCGGTGAGATAACGTCACCGCGTGGCGCACCCCTCGCGCCGGGACGTCCTGCGACTCGGCCTGGCACTCTCGGTGGTCGGCCTGCCCGCGCTCGCCGGCTGCGCGCTCAGCGATCCGACGATCGAGGATCCGGCCGCCACAGCGCGCTCTCGAACCCACCCCGACCGAGGCTTCCGGCTCATCGTCCTCGACCGCCACCCCGACGACGACACCGACGATCCGGGCGCCCAGCGCGGCTCGGAGCTCGAGATCGGTCTGGCCGATCTCGCGGCGGCGATTCGCCGCCGGTCCGGTCTGTCCAAGGCCCGGCGGGCGATGCTGGCCGACATCGCCGATGCCCACAGCGCGCATGCCCGGGCGCTCAGCGACTGGGCGCCGACCAAGCCGGCGACCAGACCAGGCGGGTCGGTGCCGACCCAACTCGGAAAGCTGGCCCGCAACGAACGGGCGGCCGCCCGCCGCTACCGGCGGACCGCGCTGGCCTCCAGCGGCGCCGACGCACTGCTCTGGAGTTCGCTGTCGCTCGCCGCCACCGGTTTCTCGGCCGTCTCGGACAGCTCACCGCCCACGGTCGGCCGGCTCCGCAGCCCGAAACCGGCCGCGATGCTCTCCGACACCCAGGCCACCCAGGAACTGGTCCGACAATTGCACGCGGTGGTCTACGGCTACCAACTCGCCATCGGCACCCTGCCGGTCGGGCAAGTCCCACAATCGCGCCGTTCGGGAACTCGAGCAGCACCGGGTCATCCGCGACCGGCAGATCGCCTGGTTGATCAGGAGGTCGGCCGAGGTGCCGGCGGCTGAGGCGGCCTACGTGCCGTCGGTCAATCCGACCAACGGGCGCAGCGCCGCGAAGTTGATCATGAAGATGCTGGTCGCGTTGCAGCCGTTCTGCGGCCTGTGGATCGGGCCGCCGATGATCATGATCGGCCAACGGGCGTTCGACCTGCTGGCGACCACGGTCGTCCGGTCGCACACCTGGGGAGCCCCGCTCGACGCCTGGCCCGGCTGCCGCCCAGGTCGCCGCTCAGCCCGGGTGCGCCGGACCGGTGCTGACCGTGCCCGCAAGGCCTAGCACACCTAGCCGAGACCGCCACATCATAGGCGAGCTTGATGATCAGTCCGGCCAGCACGACCAGGAACACCTTCCGGATAAAGGCATTGCCGCGCCGGATGCGCGGTACGGGCCCCAAGCAACCCACCGACCAGGTTGGCCGCGCCCATCGACAGTCCCAACCCCACAGCACCGAGCCGTGCAGCGCGAACACGACGATCGCGGCGAGATTGGTGATCAGGTTGGCGATCTTGGCCTTGGCGCTGGCCTCCAGGAAGCCGTAGCCGAGGACGCCGACGAGCAAGATCACGAAGAACGAGCCGGTGCCCGGCCCGAGGAAGCCGTCGTACGCGCCGACGCCGAGCCCGATCGCCGCCGTGCGGCCGTAGTGCGCCCGGCCATCGTGCTTGCGCTTCGAGCGCCAGCCCGAGCTGGGGCCGCCGCCAGGTGTAGATCCCGACGCCCGACCAGGGCGATCGAGCACGATCGGGGTGAAGTAGCGCCTTCGGGAGGAAGCGAGCCAGCTGGGCCCCGCATCACCGATCCGCAGGCGGAGGCGACGACCAGCGGGATGATCGTCCGCCAGTCGGGTTTGATCTTGAGCGCGTAGGTGATCGAGCTGGTCGCGGTCCCCCAGACGGAGCTGACCTTGTTCGTGCCGAGGATCGTGGCCGGCGGCGTCGAGTCGGGCAGGGCGATCAGCAGCGCCGGCAGCTGGATCAGCCCACCGCCGCCGACCACCGCATCGATCCAGCCGGCCGCGAGGGCGGCGGTCACGAGCAGAGCAACGGTGAGTGCGGGCAGGTCCACCGGGTCGGGAGCCAAGGGCTTGCCGTGGACGGCCGCGATGATGACCCCGAGGGCGTCGTCGACGGGCACGTCGGTCCGCTCGCCGGTACGCCGATCCCGCAGCTCGATCACCCCGTCGGCGAGGCCGCGGCCGACCACCACGATGGTCGGCATCCCCATGATCTCGGCGTCGGCGAACTTCACCCCGGGCTGGCCTTGCGATCATCGAGCAGCACGCTCGAGCCCGGCCTCGTCGAGCTCGGTGGCCAGCTTGGTCGCGGTCGCGAGCACCGTCTCGTCCTTGCCGGTCGCCAGCAACTGCACGTCGAACGGCGCCACCTCCCGCGGCCAGCACAGGCCCTTCTCGTCACAGGTGCCCTCGGCGACGGCCGCGACCGCGCGTGAACAGCCGACGCCGTACGAGCCCATCGTGACCGTGACGAGCTTGCCGTTCTGGTCGAGCACCTTCAGCCCGAGCGCCTCGGCGTACTTGCGGCCGAGCTGGAAGATGTGGCCCATCTCGATCCCGCGGGCGAGTTCAGGGTTCCGGAGCCGTCGGGCACGGGTCGCCCGCGCGGATCTCGGCGGCGTCGATCACCCCGTCGGCGATGAAGTCGCGGCCGCGACCAGGTCGAGCACGTGGCGGCCCGGCTCGTCGGCCCCGGTGACCCACGGGTCCCGTCGACCACCCGCGGGTCGACGAGGAAACGGATCCCGACGAGCCTTCTGCTCGCCGAGATGCGCCGGGCCGATGTAGCCCTTGACGAGCGTCGGGTGCTGCGGCGAAGTCCTCGTCGGTGAAGGCCTCCGCCTCGGCGGTTCGACCTGGGCCTCCAGCCGCTTCTCGTCGACCTCGCGGTCGCCGGGCAGGCCGATGGCCAGCGGCTCGCGGCGTCCGTCGGGGTGCACGATCATCACGATGACGTTCTTCAACGTGTCGGCTGCGTTCCAGCCGGTCCGGTCGCGCGGGAAGCGGCGTTGGCAGTCGACCAGCGTCTCGATGGTCGGCGTGTCAGGCGTGTCCTCGACGTGAGCGGCCGGGAGCACCGTCGAACGGCGACGGTCGGCGGCGGCGGACCCGGACGGCCTCGACGTTGGCGGCGTAGTCGCCGGCGTGAGCGGACGAAGGTGTCCTCGCCGTTCTCGGCAGTCGCGAGGAACTCCTCGCTGGCCGATCCGCCCATCGCGCCGGACATCGCCTGCACGATCACGTAGTCGAAGCCAGCCGGTCGAAGATCTTGATGTACGCCTCGCGGTGGGCCTGGTACGACCCTCGAGCGCCGGCGTCATCGATGTCGAAGGAGTACGAGTCCTTCATCACGAACTCCCGGCCGCGCAGCAGCCCGGCCCGCGGCCGCGCCTCGTCGCGGTACTTGGTCTGGATCTGGTAGAGCCACAGCGGAAGATCCTTGTACGACGAGTAGAGGTCCTTCACGAGCAGCGTGAACATCTCCTCGTGCGTGGGACCGAGCAGGTAGTCGTCGTCCTTGCGGTCCTTCAGCCGGAAGATGCTGTCGCCGTAGTCGGTCCACCGGCCGGTCGCCTCGTAGGGCTCGCGCGGCAGCAGCGCCGGGAAATGCACCTCCTGCGCGCCGATCGCGTCCATCTCCTCGCGGACGATCCGCTCGATGTTGCGCAGCACCCGGTAGCCCAGCGGCAGCCAGGTGTAGATGCCGGGCGCGGCCCGCCGGATGTAGCCGGCGCGGACCAGCAGCCGGTGGCTCGGCACCTCGGCGTCGGCCGGGTCCTCGCGCAGGGTGCGAAGGAACAGCGTCGACATGCGGGTGATCACCCGAGCACCCTATCTCACGGACGGGCGAGGGCCGCGCCTCTCCCAAGCGGCGAGCGTGAAGCGAGCGCGATCCTGTCCGGACGACCAAGCGAGCACGACCCATCCGCAAGGGCGACCTCAACCGCCCAGCCGGTCGTGCGAGCGCGGAAGGAGGACAGGATCTCAAGCGCTCGCGGCGCGAGCCGCGGACAACCAGAAGTGCACCGTCGCGAACTCCCGATCTCTTGAACCCGACCCGTGGCGTACGCGCCTCGGGCCGGCGACTGAAATCCACGCCGATCACTTCCAGCGCCAAGTCGGATTCACCTACACCGTTCGCAGCACCGCCGACGACGACGTCATCGGATGCGTGTACATCTACCCCAGCAGCAACGCGCAGATGGACGCCGAGGTGCGTTCGTGGGTGCGCGTGTCACATGCGGCTCTCGACGTCGACCTTTGGTCGGCGATGACCGCCTGGCTGGACGCCGAGTGGCCCTTTCGCGAAGGTCGCGTCGACTACGCATCGCGCGGATCCGACTAGAACAGAACCGTGGCGAACTCACCGATCTCGTTTGAACCCGACCCGGGCGTACGTCGCCGGGCCGGCAGGTTGTAGTCGTTCACGTACAGCGACACCGTCGGCACCACGTTGCCGGGCCAGTTGCACGACGGCCGCCATGGCCGGCGCAGCCAGTCCTCGGCCGCGCAGCTCGGGTTCGAGCCAGACGCCCTGCACCTGGCAGACCGATCCCGACACCGAACCAAGATCAGCTTTGAAGAGCACCCGGCCCCCGTCGAAGATGCCGAACGCCCGACCGGAGGTGATCAACTGCCGGACGTAGAACCGGTACCCGGCCGGATTTCCCTGCACCGGGGAGACCCCGACCTCCTCGGTGTACATCTTGATCGCCGCGTCGGTGTAGGCATCCCACTGATCGAGGGTGACCCGGCGCAGCCGCGGATCGGGAGCGATCACCGGAGGGCCGGTGAGCGACATCACCGGTTGGTGCGGCCGCACCTCGCGGACGTCGCGCCAACCACTGCCCCAGCGGTCCGAGAGCCGGTGCCACAGGTCGAGCACGACGTGGGACGGGCCGAGGATCGATGCGCACATCCGTTGCGGGCCGGCGAACTCGGTCCAGGCCTCGATCGCACCGGCATCGGCGTTCACCGGGACCAGATTGGATCCGGCGTGGCACAGCGCCCGCAGCACCCCGTCGCGCTCGTAGCCCCAGACCGGGCAGCCGAGGCTCGCCTGCTCCAGCCCGGCCGCCCGCACCCGGGAGGCGACGAAGACGTTCTCCACCGGTTTGGCCGACAGCACCCGGATCGCCGCGGGAAGGTCGCCACGGTTCAGCACCCGCACCGATCCGCCATGGGTCTGCGGCAGGGTTGTCGGGCTGGCCACCATGATCAGGCCGCACTGACGATCTGGACGCCCATGTCAGCCGACGCTGACCTTGGGCGCACCGTCCCCGGCGGGCATGGACTCGGCGAGGCGCATCGCCTCTTCGATCAAGGTCTCGACGATGTCGCTCTCCTTGACGGTCTTGATCACCTCACCGCGGACGAAGATCTGGCCCTTGCCGTTGCCGGACGCGACGCCGAGATCGGCCTCGCGCGCCTCCCCGGGGCCGTTCACCACGCACCCCATCACCGCGACCCGGAGCGGCACCTCCAGCCCCTCGAGGCCGGCGGTGACCTCGTCGGCCAACTTGTAGACGTCGACCTGGGCGCGGCCGCAGGAGGGGCAGGAGACGATCTCCAGGTGCCGCGGCCGCAGGTTGAGCGACTCCAAGATCTTGATCCCGACCTTGACCTCCTCCACCGGCGGCGCGGACAGCGAGACCCGGATGGTGTCGCCGATTCCCCGGGACAGCAGGGCTCCGAAGGCCACGGCCGACTTGATCGTGCCCTGGAACGCGGGCCCGGCCTCGGTGACGCCGAGGTGCAGCGGGTAGTCGCAGGCCTCGCTGAGCAGCTCGTACGCCCGGACCATGACCACCGGGTCGTTGTGCTTGACGCTGATCTTGAAATCGCGGAAGCCGTGCTCCTCGAACAGGCTCGCCTCCCACAACGCCGACTCGACCAGCGCCTCCGGCGTCGCCTTGCCGTACTTGGCCAGCAGCCGCTTGTCCAGCGAGCCGGCGTTCACGCCGATCCGGATCGACGTGCCGCGATCGGCGGCCGCGGCCGCGATCTGCTTGACCTGGTCGTCGAAGGCCCGGATGTTGCCGGGGTTGACCCGCACCGCGGCGCAACCGGCGTCGATCGCCGCGTACACGTACTTGGGCTGGAAGTGGATGTCGGCGATCACCGGGATCTGCGACTTGTGGGCGATCGCCGGCAGGGCGTCGGCGTCGTCCTGACTCGGCACGGCCACCCGGACGATGTCGCAGCCGGTGGCGGTGAACTCGGCGATCTGCTGCAGCGTCGCGTTGATGTCGGAGGTCAGCGTGGTGGTCATCGACTGGACGCTGATCGGCGCATCGCCGCCGACAGCCACCTTGCCGACCTGGATCTGCCTGGTCTTGCGGCGGGGGGCCAGGGTCGGTGGAGGGAGCGCGGGAAGCCCGAGGTCGATGCTCATGAAGCCATTCTGCTTGGTGACGTCGTCGGTGGTCGGCTTTCAAGGCCTACCGGCGCACCAGCCTAGTCCTCGGACCGGTGGTTGGCGCCTGGCGGTGACCAGGACCACAGTCCGGTCACACCGGGTCGGTGACCGTTTCGGCCCGGACCTCGGCGAGCAACCGGCGTACGGCCTGCAGAGTGCGCTCGACATCGGCTTCGGTGGTGCGCCAGTTCGAGACCGAGATCCGGAGCACGGCCTGATCCCGCCAGGTCGAGGGGGTCATCCAGGCGGTGCCGTCCCGGAGCAGCCGCCGGGACACCTCGCGGGTCACCTCGTCGGACCCGAACGTCGCGCAGACTTGGGTGAACACCACCTCGTTGAGCACCTGCACACCGTCCATCGCCTGCAGGCCGTCGGCGAACTGCCGGGCCCGGGCGCAGAATCCCTCCACCATCTCGGCGACGCCGCGACGACCCAGCGACCGCAGCGCAGCCCACACGGTGAACCCCCGGGCCCGCCGGGAGAACTCCGGCACGCTGGAGAACGGGATCGGGGCGCTCGTCTTGGATCAGGTAGGCGGCATGCATGCCCATGGCGGCGTACATCGCGTCGGTGTCGGCGACGATCGCCAGCCCGCAGTCGTAGGGCACGTTGAGGGTCTTGTGCGCGTCGGTGGCCCACGAGTCGGCTCGGACCATGCCGGCGGTCAGCTCGCGCAGCCGAGGCGAGGACGCCGCCCACAGGCCGAACGCGCCGTCGACGTGCACAAAGGCGCCGTAGCGATGCGCGAGATCGATGGCGTCGCCGAGCGGGTCGTACCCGCCGCTGTGCACGTTGCCGGCCTGGAGGCAGACGATCAGCGGGCCGCCGCCGGCCGTTTCGAGGGTCTCGGCCAGCGCGTCGAGCCTGATCCGGCCCTCGTCGTCGACGGCGACCTGGCGGCTGCGAGCCGGGCCGAGACCGAGGAAGCGGAGGGAGAGGTCGATGCTCTCGTGCCGCTCGGCGCCGACGACCACGGTCACCTTCGGCGCGTCCTGCAGACCGTCCGCGTCGACGTCCCAGCCGGCCCGGCGCAGCACGGCATGCCGGGCCGCGGCCAGGCAGGTGAAGTTGGCCATCATGCCGCCGGTGACGTAGCCCACGGCCGACCCCGGCCGGCAGCCCCAGCAGGTCGAGCAGCCACTCACTGGCCACCCGCTCGACGGCGGCGGCGGCCGGTGACGAGACCAGCAGGCCGGCGTTCTGGTCCCAGACCGAGGTCAGCCAGTCGGCGGCCAGCGCCGCCGGCAGCACGCCGCCGATCACCCAGCCGAAGAACCGCCCGGACGGCATCGCGACCAGGCCCGGCTCGGCGCCGGCGATCAGTTCCTCGATGACGCTCGACGGCGTCGGTTCCCTGCTCCGACAGCGGTCCGCCCAGCACGCCGGCCACGTCGTCGACGTCGGCGGCCGAAGCAATCCGCCGATCGTCGAGCCCGTCCAGGAACCCGGTTGCCTCCTCGAGTACCCGTTCCAGCAGTTCGCGCTCGGCCATCTCGTTCTCCTCGCCCCCGGATGTCCCCATTCTGAGCGTGATCCCGGCGGCCGCGATACGCGGGTCGGCCGATTGCCGGTCGGACCCGCGTCGCGTCAGGACCCGGTGCCGCCGACATTAGGCTGACCCGGTGACTGACCAGCCGCGGCCCCGGAATCCCTTCGGTGTGCCGGAACCGATCCCGGATGCCGAGGTCGAACGCGCCCTCGTCGTCACAGCCCACCCCGATGACGCCGAGTACGGCGCGGCGGGCACCATCGCCGGCTGGGTGGAGGCCGGCGTCGAGGTGACCCTGCTGCTCTGCACCCACGGTGAGCAGGGCGGCTTCGACGACACCCCGCGGGCGGAGATGTCGTCCATCCGCGAGCGTGAGCAGCGGGCCGCGTCAGCCGTCCTCGGCGTGACCGACGTCCGGTTCCTGGACGGCTGGAGCGACGGTTGGCTGGAGCCGACCTGGGACCTGCAGCGGGCGATCGTCCAGGTCATCCGCGACGTCCGGCCGCGGCGCGTACTGGCCCAGTCGCCCCAGCGGATGTACTTGCGCCTGCAGGCCTCGCATCCGGACCATCTGGCCGCGGGAGAGGCCACCGTCCGCGCCGTCTACCCGGCGGCGGAGAACCGCTTCGCCTGGCCCGAACTGGTCGAGCAGGGCCTGCCGCCATGGCACGTGACCGAGTTGTGGCTGATGTCCCACGAGGATTCGCCGCACACCGTCGACATCACCGACCGCTTCGACCGCAAGATCAGCGCGCTCCGGGCCCACATGTCCCAGACCGGGCATCTGGGCGACGAACTCATCCAACGCGTACGCGGCTGGAACGCGGCCAACGCGGCCATGGCCGGACTCCCGGAGGGACGGCTGGCCGAGCGGTTCCTGGTCTCCCGGCTCAACTAGTTGAGCGCGATCACGCCCCTCAGAACAGCCGGATCGGATCGATGATGTCGGCCAGGATCAACACGATGCCGGAGATCATGATCATCCCGCCGACCACGTACGCGACCGGGAGCATCTTCGCCGTGTCGACGTGACCGGGATCGGGCCGCCGGCGGAGCCGGGCCAGGCCGCGCTTCACCGCCTCATAGATGGCGCCGGCGATGTGGCCGCCGTCCAGCGGCAGCAGCGGGATGAAGTTGAAGAGCGCGACGAACAGGTTCACCGATCCCAGGACGGTGAACAGGCTGGCCAGCTTGGCCTGCGCGTCGATCTTGTCGGTCGCGGCGATCTCGCCCGCCGCGCGGCTGGCCCCGACGATGCTCATCGGGCCGTAGATGTCGCGCGGCTTGCCGGTGGCCAGGTTGTAGGCCGTGTAGTACACCTTGGCCGGGAAGGCGGCCAGAGCCACCACAGTCTCCTTGGTCATCCGCCACATGTCCTGGAGCACGACGACCGGTCCGCCCCGTTCCCGGATCACCTCCGGCTCCACCCCGAAGAAGCCGGCCGCGATCCGCTTGGACGGGTCGTAACGGTCGGCCACCCCGGTGATCACCGTGTTCACCGGGGTCAGATCCATCCGCTGCCCGGCACGCTCGACGGTGATCAGGGCCGGTTGGTCCAGATTGCCCCGGATCAGGGTCGACACCTCTGCCCAGGTCGAGACCGCGACGCCGTTGAAGGCGACGATCTTGTCCTGAGGCTGGATCCCCGACTGGGCGGCGGGCGTCGGCTGCTTGCCGACGCAACTCCGGTCGGTGGCGTTCGCCGCGACGATGCATTCCTGGACCCGGGTGATGGTCAGCTGCGACCGGTAGACGCCGTAGCTCCCGGTCACCCCGAGGAAGATCACAAAGGCCAGCAGGAGGTTCATCGTCGGGCCGCCGGCCATGATGATCAACTTCTGTCCCGAGGTCTTCTGGTAGAACAGCCGCCCTTCGTCCTCAGGCCCGATGTCCTGCCACTCCGCCGCGCGCGCGTTGTCGGCCAGCGCGCGGAACGACCCCGTGCTGTACGTGCGCACCTGGCCGGGACGTGACTTGGCCGGCGGGAACATCCCGACGAACCTGACGTACCCACCGAGCGGGACCAGCTTGAGGCCGTACTCGGTCTCGCCCATGCGCCGGGACCACAGCGTGCGGCCGAAACCGACGAAGTACTGGGTGGTTTTGACGCCGAAGATCTTGCCGGGCACCAGGTGACCGACCTCGTGCAGCGCAATGGAGGCCATCACCATGGCAAAGAAAACGATGGCGCCGCCGATGTAGATCGCGAGTTGCATCTAGCGCTGGTGTCCTGTCTCGATCAGTTCCGTGGCCCGTCTCCGGGCCCAAGCGTCGGCCGCCAGCACCACTTCGAGGGTGAGATCCTCGCTGCCGACCAGCTTCGAGCCTACGTCGGCTTCGCGGCCTGAGCCTCTGACTTCGCGGCCTGAGCTCGTCGAAGGCCCCGAATCGCGCCCTTCGACAGGCTCAGGGCCCGAAGGGACATGCTGGCCGAGGACCTCGCTCACGATGTCGAGGATCTGCAGGAAGCCGATCCGGCCTTCGTGGAAGGCGTCGACGCAGATCTCGTTCGCGGCGTTGAAGACCGCGGGGGCCGTCCCGCCGAGCCGGCCCGCCGTACGCGCCAGTTCAACCGCCGGGAACGCCTCGTGGTCCAGCGGTTCGAAGGTCCAGCCGGACGCGGTGGTCCAGTCACACGGCCGGGCCACCCCGGGCAGCCGCTCCGGCCAGCTCAGGGCCAGGGCGATCGGCAGCTTCATGTCCGGCGGGGAGCACTGGGCCAGCGTCGAGCCGTCGACGAACTGCACCATCGAGTGCACGATCGACTGCGGATGCACCACGACGTCGATCCGGTCCAGGTCGACCCCGTAGAGCAGGTGGGCCTCCAGCAGTTCCAGGCCCTTGTTGACCAGCGTCGCCGAGTTGGTGGTGATCACCCGACCCATGTCCCAGGTGGGATGGGCCAGCGCCTCGGCCGGCGTCACGTCGGCGAGCTGCTCCCGGGTGCGACCGCGGAACGGTCCCCCGCTGGCCGTGAGGATCAGCCGGTCGACCTCGGCGGCCGTGCCGCCGCGCAGACATTGCGCCAACGCCGAGTGCTCGGAATCCACCGCCACCAGTTGGCCGTCCGCAGCCGCCCGGGTGACCAGCGGACCGCCGACGACCAGGGACTCCTTGTTGGCCAGCGCCAGGATGCGGCCCGCGTCGAGTGCCGCCAGCGTCGGCGCCAGGCCGGTGGATCCGGTGATGCCGTTCATCACCACGTCGCAGGCCATCCGGGCCACCTCGGTGGCTGCGTCGGGGCCGGCGAGAATTCGGGGGAGTCGCATCTCGCCGGTCGCCCAGCCGCGCTTGCTCGCCTCGGCGTAGAAGGCGAGCTGCAGGTCCTGCACAGCCGTGGCCCGGCTGACGGCGACGACCTTGGCCCCGGTGTCCAGGGCCTGCCGGGCCAGCAGCCCGATCTGGCTGCCCCCAGCCGCCAGGCCGACGACGCGTAGCCGCTCCGGAGCGGCCGCGATGACCTCGAGCGCCTGCGTCCCGATCGAGCCGGTACTGCCCAGGATCACCACGTCGCGCACCCGGCCAGTATGGCCGTACCCGCGCCGATTCGTACCTGCCCAGGCGAGAACGTCGGCCGAGTATTGCCGGCTGGCAGGATGGCCAGCACCATGACGCGCCGAGTGCTCGAGATCGAAAGCATCGCGGCGTTCGATGCCCACATCACCGCGGCACGGCGGCTGAACGGCTGGTTCGTGCAGTCCCTGGATCTGACCGACCGCTCGGCGGAGCTGCGGCGGGTCGATCCCCGCGGCGCGGTGTTCCTCGGTTGCGCCTTCGCGCCCGGGGTCGAGGCGGAGCTTCGCGGTGCCGGTGCGCTGCTCTTCCCGCGGTTGCCCGATCTGCCGTTCGACCCGTATCGCAGCGGCCTCTACGACGCCGACCAGCTCTACGGCGGCGGCCGCTACCGGGCCAGCCCGGACGCCACCATCTACGCCTGGACCAAGCGGGCCCGGGACCGCACACTGACCGACGAACTCGCCGCGACCCTTCACGACCACGCGATCACCGACGCGCTGAACGACGCGACCGACGGCATTGATCCGCGGGCCGTCGTCGGCGTGATGGGCGGGCACGCGCTGCTCCGCACCGACGCCACCTACCGGGCGGCCGTCGAGCTCGGTGCCCGGCTCACCGAAGCGGGGCGGACAGTACTCACCGGCGGGGGTCCCGGCGCCATGGAGGCCGCCAACCTCGGTGCCTATCTCAGTCCGTGGCCGGACGCGCTGGCGGAGGCGTTGACGATCCTGGCGGCCGCGCCGGCATACGCACCGAGCCTCGATGGTTGGATCGGGGCGGCGGTCGAGGTCCGGCGGCGCTGGCCACCGGTCGTCGCCGGCCGAAGCCTGAGCATCCCGACCTGGTTCTACGGCCACGAGCCGACGAACGCCTTCGCCACCGGGATCGCCAAGTACTTCGCGAACGCGCTCCGCGAGGACACGCTTGCTCCATCGCTGCCGGGGCGGCATCGTCTACCTCCCGGGCCAGGCCGGCACCGTGCAGGAGATCTTCCAGGCGGTCACCGAGAACTTCTACGCGGCGGACCCGACGTCGGTCGCTCCGATGATCCTGGTCGGCGTCGACTACTGGACGCAGACCTACCCGGCCTGGGACTTGTTGCAACGCCTCGGCGCCGGCCGCCCGATGGGCCACGTCATCCATTGCGTCGACGACGTCGCCTCGGCGGCGGCGCTGCTGCTGCGGCGAAGCGGCGCCGGCCCGCCCTCACCCTGACTGCTCGGTCACGGCACCAGCGACTCCTCCTCGGGGGTGGCGAGGGTGAGCACGGCCTCCTCGATGTTGTCGTGCTCTTCCAGATCCCGCTCCACCTTGCGCAATCGGATGGCGAGGCTGTGCTCGACGTCGTCACCGGCCATGTCGACCGCGGCGACCAGGTACAGCCGGCCCGGACCCACGAACTCCAGATGCAGGTAGGTGATCCGGTCGATGTCGGGCCGCTCGAGCATGTCCGTCAGGATCGTCGTGCGAATCTCGGGCCGGACGACCTCCCCCACCAGGAATCGCCGGTTGCGGTCGATCAGGAACACTGCGACCACAGCCAGCAGCAGCCCGATCAGAATCGAACCGATCGCGTCGGGCACCGGCGACCCGGTCAGTTGGTGCAGCCCGATGCCGGTGAAGGCGATGAGGATGCCGATCAGCGCCGCCGCATCCTCGGCGAACACCGCACGAAGCGTCGGATCGGAGGTGGTGAGCACGAAGTTGATCACGGTCCGACCCAGTTCCCGAGCCTTCCGCCTGGACTGGGTGAAGGCCTGGGTGAAGGAGACGCCTTCCAGCACGAACGCGATCGCCAGCACGATGTAGGCGACTGTGTAGTCGGTGGATTCCTCCGGCTTGGTGAGCTCGGTGATGCCGTGCCAGATCGACACCACGGCGCCGGCGGTGAACAGCCCGAAGGCGGCGAACATCGACCAGACGTACGCCTCGCGGCCGAACCCCATCGGATGCCGGGTGTCCCGGCCCCGATCAGAACGGCGCTCGGCGATCAGCAGGAAGATCTCGTTGCCTGCGTCGGCCCAGGAATGGGCGGCCTCGGCCAGCATCGACGCCGAGCCGGTGATCCAGGCGGCCACCGACTTGGCGAGAGCGATCAGCAGGTTGGCGCCGAACGCGACCAGCACCGTGAGCATGGCTGAAACCCTATCCAGCCGCATCCCGTCCACAGGCTCTGCCAGGTTCCTGCCAGGTTCGACCCAGCTCATTGCCAGGCGGGACTTCGACGATGGTCCGACGTCGCACCAACCAGCGGAGGAGCAACGACGTGGCAGCAAGCAAGAAGACCGTGATCGCGCTGGCCTCGGGCGTGTTCGCTCTGGGCGCCGGGATCGGGGTCGCCGGCCTCGCCTCAGCCGATCCGACCACGACCCCTTCGGCATCGCCCAGCGGGGCGCCTTCGGCCGGTACCGATCGCTCCGGGCCTGGTCACGGCGGACGAGGCGGTCACGGCCGTTTCGAGGGCGACCTGGCCGCGAAACTGGCCGAGAAGCTGGGCGTGACCGAGGACAAGGTGACGACGGCGCTGAAGGAGATCCGCGACGCGAACAAGCCTGACCCCGACACCAGAGCCGGACCCCGGCACCAAGCCCGACGAAGCGGCCCGCGGACGCCGAGCTGGCCAAGGCCTTGGCCGGCAAACTGGGCATCGACGAGGCCAAGGTCAAGACCGCACTGGACGAGATCCGCGCCGAGCACCAGGCCCAGCGCGCCACGGCCCTGAAGGACAAGCTGGCCGCCGCGGTGAAGGCCGGAACGCTGACCCAGGCCGAAGCCGACGCCGTCCAGAAGGCGTTCGACAAGGGCGTGATCAGCTGGAGATGACCGCCGCCAGTGCCGAGGCCCGCCGGCTGGTGAACACGTCCTCGAGCATCACCGGCGAGCCGTCCGGTCCGGTCAGCGGTACCCGCCAGTTCGGGTACTCGTCGATGGTGCCGGGCTGGTTCTGGATCCGCCGGTCGCCGACCGCATCGGTCAGCGCCAGGCACAGCAGTCGGGACGGCGTCCAGGTCAGGTAGCGATGCAGCGCCTGGATCGTCTCCTCGACCTCGGCGTGGTCCTGCAGTGCCCCGCGGGCCCGGAGATTGTCCAGCCAGGCCTGGCGTTCGGCCTGGTCGACGGCGAGTTCCTCCTTCAGGGTCCGGGTCAGGATGCCGAGCCGGTCCCGCAGCCGGACATGATCACCGGCCAGATAGCCGGCGGTCGGCGGCAGGTCGTGGGTGGTGACCGAAGCCAGGCAGTACTCCCGCCACAGCTCGGGCTTCAGCGGTGTGCCGTCGCCCTCCCAGTCGAACTCGAACCACAGGATCGAGGTGCCGAGGATGCCGCGCTCGCGCAGGTAGTCCCGGACCCACGGCTCGACGGTGCCGAGGTCCTCGCCCACCACCAGCGCGCCCGCGCGGTGGGCCTCCAGCGCCAGGATGCCGATCATCGCCTCGTGGTCGTAGCGCACATAGGTGCCCTGTTCGGGTCCGGCGCCCTGCGGGATCCACCACAGCCGGAACAGACCGATCACGTGGTCGACGCGGATGCCGCCGGCGTGGCGCAGGATCGTCGAGACGAGATCGCGGAAGGGCTGGTACGCGGTCGCGGCCAGCCGGTCCGGCCGCCACGGCGGCTGGCTCCAGTCCTGGCCGTTCTGGTTGTACGGGTCGGGCGGCGCGCCGACGGTGATTCCGCCGGCGTAGACGCTCTGCAGCCCCCAGGCGTCGGCGCCATGCGGATTCACCCCCACCGCCAGGTCGTGCATGATGCCGAGCCTCATACCGGCGCGCAGACCGGCCTGCTGCGCCGACGCCAGTTGCTCGTCCATCAACCACTGCAGCCAGCACTGGAAGTCGATCTCGGCCTGGTGGCGTACGGCGAAGTCCCGGACCGCGTCCGAGGTCGGGTCCTGCAGGTCCTCGGGCCAGTCGACGAAGTGCGGCCCGTGCTCCTGGGCGAGCGCTGCCCAGGTCGCGAAGTTCTGCAGCCCGATCCCTTCGCGGCGGCGGTAGCCGGCGAAGGACGCGGCCCGGCCGGGGGTCAGCGGGACCGAGAAGATGATCTTGAGCGCCTTGCGCTTGGCCTTCCACGACCGGTCCCGGTCGATCTGGTCGTACGGGGCCAGCTTCACCTTCAGCTTGACCCTGATCTCGTTGATCTTGGCCGCGCTGCTTTCGGGTGACCCAGGCGTACTCGGGGATCCGTTCGACCCGCAGGTAGAGCGGGTTTGCGAACCGGCGGCTGGTGGGTAGGTACGGCGACGGCTCCATCGGCGGCACCGGTTCGGCGGCGTGCAACGGGTTGACCAGGACGTAGTCGGCTCCGTGCTCGCTCGCCGACCAGACCGCCAGATCCTCCAGGTCGTTGAGATCCCCGACCCCCCAGGACTGCCGGGAACGCACGCTGTAGAGCTGGGTCGCCAGTCCCCAACCCCGTCGACGGCCCATCCGTTCTCCGAACCCGAGCCACTCCGGGCTGATGATCAACGGCATCGCGGCCTGCTGATCACCCGATCGGGCCCGCAGCGTGTGATAGCCGAGCGGCAGGTCGGCCGGAATCTCGAAACTCGCCTCACCGACCCAGCTGCCGTCGATCTCCCGCGCCGGGACCCAGTTCTCCAGCTGCCGGAGCTGTCCGTGATTGCCGCCGGTCTCCAACTCGATCCAGACCGCGACCGGCTCCCCGTCCGGGACGTGCACCCGGACCTCGGCCGTCCGGTGCTCCCGGAGAGCCAGGAAGGGCGGCAGCATCCGGGTCCAGGGTCGCCGATGGTGTTCCTCGACCGCCTCCGCTGCGGCCACCGGGCTCGAGGCGTCGACGCCGAGGGCGGCGAGGACGGCGACGATCGTGCCGCGGTCGACGGTGACGTGCCGGCCCTGCCAGTCCCAGTACTCGGTGGCGATGTTGTAGGCCTCGGCCAGCTCGTGCAGGGTCGGTTCCAGCTCAGTCACTGGCCCATCCAAGCAGACCTGTCAGACTCTCAGCGGGTTATAGCGCTTTGAGGATCTGACAACTGGGAGAGAGAGGGCTCGTGGCTCAAGCAGTCGGTCGAGCGAACCTCGGTGCGTGGCTGCTGAAGTGCAACCCGCACCTGTGGGATCTGCGGGCTTTCATCGCTTCCGGCGAGAGCCGGATCACCTCCTGGGCCGTCCAGCGGAACTATCGCAGCGACCTGATGGCGCGGGCGGATCGCGTGCTGTTCTGGGTCTCCGGGTCCGGAAGCAGCGGACTGGCCCGCGGGATCTGGGGCGCCGGTCACGTCGTTGCCCCGGCCGAGGACTGGAACGATGACGAACCCGGCTTCTGGATCCACGACCAACCACGGCGGGCCGTACGCGGCCGCGTACCGGTGGACATCGCGCTCTTCGACGAGCCGGTGACGGTCACCGACCTCCGCGCGCGGGGCATCACCGACCTCGAGGTGCAGAAGATCCCGCAGGGGGCCAACCCTTCCTGGCTGACAAAGCCTCAACTCGCCGCCCTCGACGAGCTGCTCCCCTGACACCTCCGACTTGTCAGATCCTCAGCGCGCTATAGCGCGCTGAGAGTCTGACAACTCAGTCGGGGTGGGCGGCGAGCTGGCCGCAGGCGCCGTCGATCTCACGGCCGCGGGTGTCGCGGACGGTGACGTTCACGCCCTTGGCCTCCAGCCGCCGGACGAACTCGTGCTCGTCGTGGCGGCGGGAGGCGGTCCACTTCGATCCGGGGGTCGGGTTCAGCGGGATCAGGTTGACGTGCACCCAGCTCCAGCTGCCCCGGCGGCGCAGCACCCGGGCCAGATGATCGGCCCGGGCGGCCTGGTCGTTGACGTCGCGGATCAGGATGTACTCGATCGACACCCGGCGTTTGGTGATCTTCGCGTAGTTCCAGGCGGCGTCGACCACCTCGTCGACGTTCCACCGGGTGTTGATCGGCACCAGTTCGTCGCGCAACTCGTCGTCGGGGGCGTGCAACGACAGGGCGAGCGTCACCGGCAGACCCTCGGTGGCCAGTTGCTGCATCCGCGGCACCAGCCCGACGGTGGAGACCGTGATCCCCCGGGCGCTCATCCCCAGTCCGTCCGGGTCGGCGTGACCAGTTGCCGGACCGCGCCGATCACGGCCTTGTAGTTGGCCAGCGGCTCGCCCATGCCCATGAAGACCACGTTGCTGACCCGGCCCGGTCCGCCCGGGATCTCGCCCGGTGCAGCTTCCGCTCGCCGTCCATCACCTGCTCGACGATCTCGGCGGTGCTCATGTTGCGCTGCAGTCCGCCCTGGCCGGTGGCGCAGAACGGGCAGGCCATGCCGCAGCCGGCCTGGCTGGACACGCACATGGTGACCCGGTCGGGATAGCGCATCAGCACGCTCTCCACCAGCGCCCCGTCGTGCAGGCGCCACAGGGTCTTGACGGTGGTGTCGCCGTCGCAGGTCAGCTCGTTGACCGGCGTCAGCAGCTTCGGCATGAACTGGGTCGCCAACTGGTCCCGTACGCCGCTCGGCAGGTCGGTCCATTCGGCCGGGTCGTCGCGCAGCCCCTCGAAGTAGTGGGCGGACAGCTGACGGGCCCGGTACGCGCGATGTCCGGCCGCCTCGACGAAGCCGCGGCGCTCAGCCGCCGTCAGATCGGCCCAGTGGCGAGGCGGCTGCCCCCGACGAGGCGCCACGAAGACCAGGGGAAGCGGCTCGGTGTCATCCGCCGGGGACCAAGATGTACATGATCAACCAGGCTACCGGCGCAGCCACCAGGAGCGAATCGAGACGATCCATCACTCCGCCGTGGCCCGGGCAGGAAGGAGCTCATGTCCTTGATCCCGAGATCTCTCTTGATCATGGACTCGATCAGGTCGCCGCAGGTGCCGACCGCGACCAGGCAGACGCCGAGAACGAGGCCCGACCCAGAACGGCACCTGCAGGCCGAAGACCGCCATCAACACCCCGGCGGTGATACCGAAGACCATCGACCCGGCGAAGCCCTCCCAGGACTTCTTCGGGCTGATCTTCGGCGCCATCGGGTGCTTGCCGAACAGCACCCCGCCGACGTAGCCGCCGGTGTCGCTCATGGTGACGACGAGCAGGAACGTCACCAGCCGGGCGCCGCCTTGCTCCTCGGCCAGCATCAGCGCGGTGAAGGCGCCCAGCATCGGCACGTAGCCGATGATCAGCAGGCTGGCGGCGGCGTCCTCGACGAACCCCGGGGCACCCTTCGGCATCCGCCAGATCAGGGCCGCCAGCACGGTCAGGGCCAGCGCGGCCAGCAGCACGCTGGTGGTGGAGAACACCTTCTGCACCCCGGCCAGGTAGGAGCCGATGGAGATCGCGATCCCGCCACCGACGATCGGCACGATCGCGGCGTGCATGTCCTTCTTCGCCAGCGCCTGGTGCAGCTCGATCGAGGCCAGGGCCAGCGCGACCGCGACGAGCAGGACGAAGGCCGGCTGAGAAGATCAGGCTGAGCACCACGTACGCGCCGATCCGACGCCGATGCCGATCGCGGCCGGCAGGTTCCGGCCGGCCCGGCCGTGGTTCTGCGCCGGAGGGCTGTCCTGCGCCGGAGGGCCGGAGTCTCAGTCATGGCGGGCTCGACGCGTCGTGCTCGAGCGTGGTGCGGCGGGGAGCTGGGCGATGCCTCAGACCTCGAGGAGCTCGGCTTCCTTGTGCTTGAGGACGTCGTCGATGGCGTCGGTGTTCTTCTTGGTGATGGCGTCGAGCTGCTTCTCGGCCCGCGCCACCTCGTCCTCGCCGACTTCCTTGTCCTTGACCATCTTGTCCAGGGCTTCCTTCGCCGTCCGGCGGGCGCCGCGGACGGAGATCCGGGCATCCTCGGCCTTGGACTTGGCCAGCTTGATGTACTCCTTGCGCCGCTCCTCGGTGAGCTGCGGCAGCGTCACCCGGATGGTCTTGCCGTCGTTGGAGGGATTGACCCCCAGATCGGAGTCGCGGATCGACTTCTCGATCGCGTTCACCGACGAGGCGTCGTACGGGGTGATCATCACCACCCGGGCGTCCGGCACCTGGAAAGTCGCGAGCTGCTGCAAGGGCGTCTGCGTGCCGTAGTACTCGGCGGTCAGCTTGACGAACATCGCCGGATGGGCCCGCCCGGTACGAATCGCCGCGAACTCCTCTTTGGCGTACTCGATCGCTCCGGCCATCTTGGTCTCGGCTTCGCGGATGATGTCGGCGATCACGTGTCAGAACTCCTGTGTGTCGTGGTTCGGCCCCGGAACTGACGCCAGACGGGGGCTCAAGCGTGGACGGTCGTTCCGATCCTCTCACCTGCGACAACTTTGACGATCGTGCCGTCGGTGTCGAGGCTGAAAAAGATCAACGGAAGCTTGTAGTCCCGGGCCATGCTGATCGCGGTCGCATCGGCGACTTTGAGGTTGCGGGCCAGATATTCGTCGTAGGTCAGATCGTCGAACTTGACCGCGTCCGGATGCTTGTGCGGATCGGCCGAATAGACCCCGTCGACGCCCTGCTTGCCCATCAGCAGCACCTCGGCGCTGATCTCCAATGCGCGCTGCGCGGCGACTGTGTCGGTGGAGAAGTAGGGCATACCGGAGCCGGCGCCGAAGATCACCACACGGCCCTTCTCCAGGTGCCGCTCGGCCCGCCGGGGAATGTAGGGTTCGGCGACCTGACCCATGGCGATCGCGGTCTGCACCCGGGTCTGGACGCCGATCTTCTCCAGGAAGTCCTGCAGCGCCAGGCAGTTCATCACCGTGCCGAGCATGCCCATGTAGTCGGCGCGGTCGCGTTCCATCCCCCGCTGCTGGAGTTCGGCCCCGCGGAAGAAGTTGCCGCCGCCGACGACGACGGCAACCTGCACCCCGGTCTGCACGACCTCGGCGATCTGCCGGGCCAGCCCGGCGACGACGTCGGGGTCGACGCCGACGTGACCGCCGCCGAAGACCTCACCCGACAACTTCAACATCACCCGTTTGTAGGGACTGGTCACTGGGCGGCTCCTCGTCGTATCGGGTACAAGAAAGGTCGCGCCTCGTTGCACGCTATCCCGCGGGGTCCAAAGGGGTTCGCCCCTGGCCGGAAAACTACCCGCCGGCCGCTTCGAAACGGACGAACCGGGTCACCTTGACACCGGCCGCGTCGAGCAGCTTGCTGACCGGGGTCTTGTTGTCGGTCACCGACGGCTGGTCGAGCAACACCACATCCTTGAAGTACGCGTTCACCCGGCCCTCGGTGATCCGGGCGATGGCCTGCTCCGGCTTCTTCTCCTCCCGGGCCGTGGCCTCGGCGATCCGGCGCTCGTTCTCCACCAGTTCGGCCGGGACGTCGTCGCGGCTGAGGTACTGCGGACGCATCGCGGCGATCTGCATCGCCGCGGTGCGGACGGCGGTCTCGTCCTCGCCCTCGTACTCCACCAGGACGCCGACCTGGGGCGGCAGGTCGGCGGCCCGCTTGTGCAGGTAGACGACCGTCCGACCGTCGAAGTACGCGGCCGCGCTGACCTCGAGCTTCTCGCCGATCTTGACCGCGAGAGCTTCGACGGCCTCGCCGACCGTCTGGCCGGACGGCAGCGCGGCGGCATTGGCCGCCTCGACGGTGTCGGCCCGGCTGGCCGCGATGGCCTTGACGGCGTCGGCGGCGAGCGCCTGGAACTCCTCGTTCTTGGCCACGAAGTCGGTCTCGGCCCCGAGCTGCAGCAGGGCGCCGTCCTCGAAGGCGACCAGGCCGTTGGTCGCGGAGCGCTCGGCTCCTCGCTTCGCGGCCTTGGCCTGGCCGGTCACCCGGAGAATCTCGACGGCCTTGTCGTGGTCGCCGTCAGCCTCGACCAGAGCCTTCTTGCAGTCCATCATCCCGGCGCCGGTGGCGTCGCGGAGCTTCTTCACATCAGCAGCGGAAATCGCCATTGAGCTGGTGTCCTCGTTCTTTCTCGAATCGGTTGCGGAGTTGATCAGGCCTGCGGCTCAGCCGGGGCCGAGCCCTCGACAGCGTCGGCAGCAGCCTCCGCCTCGACGGCCGCCTCGTCCGGCTGCTCGACGGCCGGCACCGGCGCCGCGTCTTCGGCGGGCGTGTCCGCCGGGGTGGCCGGCGCAGGCTCCTGCGATGCGCCGAGCAGCTCACGCTCCCAGTCGGGCATCGGCTCGACCTCGCCGCCGGCGGCCGAACCGTCGGCACCGGCCTGCGCGCCGGAGCGGGCGACGAGGCCCTCGGCCACGGCGTCGGCCAGTACCCGGGTGAGCAGCGAGACGGAACGGATCGCGTCGTCGTTACCGGGGATCGCGAAGTCGACCTCGTCGGGATCGCAGTTGGTGTCGAGGATGCCGATCACCGGGATGCGCAGCTTGCGCGCCTCGTCGACGGCCAGATGCTCCTTCTTCGTGTCGACGATCCAGACCGCCTGCGGTGTCCTGGTCATGTCGCGGATGCCGCCAAGGGTCTTCTCCAGCTTGTCCTTCTCGCGACGCAGTCCGAGCAGCTCCTTCTTGGTCAGGCCGGACGCGGCGACGTCGTCGAAGTCCATGCCCTCCAGCTCCTTGAGCCGCTGGATCCGCTTGATCACGGTGTGGAAGTTGGTCAGCATGCCACCGAGCCAGCGCTGGTTCACGTAAGGCATCCCGACGCGGGTCGCCTGTTCGGCGATGGTTTCCTGGGCCTGCTTCTTGGTGCCGACGAAGAGCACCTGACCGCCGCGCGCCACCGTGTCCTTGACGAACGCGTACGCGCGGTCGATGTAGGTCAGCGACTGCTGCAGATCGATGATGTAGATGCCGTTGCGCTCGGTGAAGATGAAGCGCTTCATCTTCGGGTTCCAACGGCGGGTCTGATGTCCGAAGTGGACGCCGCTCTCGAGGAGCTGGCGGGTGGTGACGACGGCCATGGCCGTGTTCCTTCCTTGCCGGCACACGCGGATACCGGCGTACGGTTGCTCGGCACCGAACGGTTCGGCGCCGCCTGATGCTCGCGCAGCACAGACTCAGGAACCTGAGACCGGATGTGCTGCCCAGCGCTCGACTGGTCTGCGGGCAAGCGAAGTCAGATCTGGGCCAGATCTGCTCCGAGCAGTCTACGCATCCCGTCGGCGGAAAGGAACTTCGCTCAGCGATCGAGCCGGACCGTCGCCCCGCACCCAGCTGGGTGTGCCGTCCGTCCCGGGGCTGACGGGGCAGCCACTGGACGACGACGACGGCATCAGGCCGGCGCCGACCATCATGGTGACGAAGCGGATTGGTCAGCCACCCGGCGCCCGAACCGCGGCACCAGGACGGCGCCACCATCTGGCGGGCTCGGGCCGCCCGACGTTGCGGTCAGCGAGCAGGCGGTGCTGGGAGAGATCGACCCCTACTTCCGCGCCCTTCCCGAAGAGCTCTTCCCAACCGGTCAGGATGATGGCGCCGTTTCTCACCGCTGGGGACGCGGGATCTGCGCTTCGAATTCGGTCTGAGCGTGCTGGTCGCCGGTTTGGCTGCGCTCAAGGACTGGTCGCTGGAGGGGTAGTTCTCCACAGGGGTGCTGTCGCTCGCGGCGTCATCCACAGATTTCGGCACGGACGGTCGATTCGGCTTCGGATGCAGAGACTCATCGCATGTCCGCGCTGCTTCGACCGCTCCGGCCGATCGTCTTCCTGCTCGCCCTGGTCACGATCTGGGCCATGGCCGCTCCCGCCGCGGCCGCGCCGAAGCTGCCCGCCCCGGCCGGATGGCCGGTCGCCGGTCCGGTGCGGGTCGTCGGTGGCTTCGACCCGCCGGCGGTGCGGTGGGAGGCCGGCCATCGCGGGGTCGATCTGGCCGCGAGCCGCGGTGACCCGGTGCTGGCGGCCGCGGCGGGGACGGTCCACTTCGCGGGTCGGGTCGGTGGCAAGCCGGTCGTCTCCATCGACCATGGTGGGGTGCGGACGACGTACGAACCCGTGCAGGCGATGGTCCTCGCGGGTCAGCGAGTGGCGATGGGGCAGTTGATCGGTCGGGTCTCGAGCGGCGGCCACTGCGGGCAGCGGTGCCTTCACTGGGGACTCCGGGAGGGCCTGATCTACCTCAATCCCCTGCTGCTGATCCGGGACGGCGACGCCCGATTGCGACTCGTCGCCGAGGCCCGCCGCGGCGTGGTCATCCGGGAAGCCCGCGCCCGGGCCGCAGCAGCAGCCGCTGCCGCGCAGGCCGGGACCTTCGTCGAACCGGCCGGGCCGGCGGGCAGTCACGGCTTCATCCATCCGGTCTCCGGGGGCGTCACCTCTCGGTACGGGATGCGGTTCCATCCGATCCTCAAGCGCTGGAAGTTGCACGACGGCACCGATTTCGGCGCGGCGTGTGGCACGGCGATCCGAGCGCCGTACGCCGGACGCGTCTCGGAGGCGTACTCCAATGCCGGCTACGGCCGCCGCCTGTTCCTCGAGCACGGCCGGGTCGACGGGATCTCGGTGCGAACCGCGTTCAATCACGCCACCCGGTACGTCGTGCATCGCGGCCAGCGCGTACACCGAGGCCAGGTGATCGGATACGTGGGCAGCACCGGCTATTCGACCGGCTGCCATCTCCACCTGATGGTGTGGCTGAACGGCAGGATGGTGAATCCCATGTCCTGGTTCTGACGACACGTGTCCTGAGCCTGTCGACGGGCCGGTCAGGCTCGCGGATGTGCCTGCTCGAACGCCGTGCGCAGCCGCTCGTTGGTGACATGGGTATAGATCTGGGTGGTTGCGAGGGAGGAGTGGCCGAGCATCTCCTGCACGCTGCGCAGATCGGCCCCGCCGTCGAGCAGATGGGTGGCCATGGCGTGCCGCAAGCCGTGCGGCCCGAGATCGGGTGCCCCGTCGACGAGTCGCAGAGCCCGGTGGACGATCCGGCGGACGACGCGTTGATCGAGCCGCCGGCCGCGCTCGCCGACGAACAACGCCTGCCCTGACTCCCGGGTGACCAACCGCTCCCGGCCCTCCGCGAGCCAGGCGTCGACGGCCCGGACGGCCGGGTTCCCGACGGGGACGCTGCGCTCCTTGCGGCCCTTCCCGAACACCCGGATCACCCGCCGGTCCCGGTCGACGTCACCGAGATCGAGTCCGCAGAGTTCGGAGACCCGGATGCCGGTGGCGTACAGCAGTTCGAGGATCGCGACGTCGCGCGCCGCCACGGGCCCGCCGGACTCCTGGGCGGCCGCGATCGCCTGATCGAGCATCTGTGCCGCATCGGCAAGCTCAAGTGTCGGCGGCAGTGCACGTACCGTTTTGGGTGATTTGAGCGCCGCCGCGGGACTCGCCGGCAGCCTTCCCGACTCAACGGCCCAGGCGAAGAACACCCGGATCGCCGCGGTCCGTCGCTGCAGGGTGGTCCGCGCCTGGCCGAGGGTCTGCTGCTTGGCCAGCCAGCTGCGGAGCGCCCGCAGATCCACATCACCCAGGTCGTGCAGTCCGAGCCGGTTCAGGTGGACCAGCAGCCCCAGCAGGTCGGTGCGGTAGGCCCGTACGGTGTGGGCGGACAGATCGCGCTGGACGGTCAGGTGTCGTTCGTACGCCGCAAGCACGTCTTCGAACGCCGCCGGCAGCCTCTCGTCCGTCACGCTCCCACTGTCCGGCATCGGCCCGCACAAACCTCGGCGACACCACGTGATATCCATCGACGGTGCAGGTGATCATCGGCGGCTACACCGCGGGGCTGGGCGGAAAGGCGACCGGTGTACGGTCGCTGGTCGTCGACAGCGACGACGGCGGCCTGGTCCACCTCGACGAGAAGGCGGAGCTTTCGCTCCCCTCGCCCGCCCACATCATTTCCCACCCCGCGCAGCCGTGGCTGTTCGCGGTCACCGAGGAAGCGCCGTCTCTGGTGCACAGCCTCATGTGGGCTGCCGACGGCAGCCTCGAACGGCTCGCGAGCCGGCGATCGGGCGGCGACGCCGCATGCCATCTGGCGCTGAGCCCGGATGGCCGGCACCTCGTGGTCGCGCACTACGACTCGGGCTCGGTCAGCAGCTTCGCCGTTGACGAGAGCGGCCGGTTGAGCGAGCGTCTTGATCTGATGACGTTCGCGGGCAGCGGCCCGGTCCCGCAGCGGCAGGACGATTCGCACGCGCATCAAGTCGTCTTCGCGGGCGGTGAACTCCTGGTCAGCGATCTCGGCACCGATCGAGTGCACCGGCTCGTCCTCGGGGCTGACGGCCGGTTCCAGACCGGGGCCGAACCGATCGTGCTGCCCGCCGGGTCGGGACCGCGGCACCTGGTACTGATCGAGGACTTTGTAGTAGTCGCGTGCGAACTGTCGGCCGAGCTGTGGCTGGGCCGGCGCAGCGCTGAGGACTGGACCGAGGCGCAGTGCGTCGCCGCCTCGTCGGTTGAGCTCGACGAGCCGATCTTTCCCTCCGCGCTCCGGGCCGACGGCGATCAGGTCTTCGTGGCGAACCGCGGCGCCGGCACCATCGCGGTGTTCGAACTCGACCGGCCGGCGCGCCGCCTCGTCCGGGTGACCGAGTTTCCCGGCGGTGGGGCCTGTCCGCGCGATCTGGTCGTGCATCAGGACACTCTCTGGGTGGCCAACCAGACCGAGGATCTGATCAGCGTGTTCAGCCGTGGCGCGCTACCGCCGGCGGGTCCGCTCTTCGAGTTCGGCTCGCCGAGTCCGGCCTGCATCGTGCTCGGTCCGCGATAGCGTGACCGGCGTGGCCGACGAAACCCGAACCATCGACGACCTGCAGACCGGCGGCACTGTCCGCCCGATCGTCCGCTGGGGCACTCCGGTGATGCACAAGCCGACCCGTCCGACCACCGAGTTCGACGGCGAGCTTGGCAACCCTGATCCGGGACATGTTCGCCACGATGCACGCCGCCGAAGGGGTCGGGCTCGCTGCGACCCAGGTCGGCGTCGATCGGTCGGTGTTCGTCTACGACTGCCCCGACGACGACCACGTGCGGCACGTTGGCGTCGTGTGCAACCCGGAGGTCATCCTGCCCGAGGGCAAGGACCGCAAGCTCGATGTCCTGGACGAGGGCTGCCTGTCGCTCCCCGGTGGCTATGTCGAACTCGCCCGGCCCGATCGGGCGACCTGCCGGGGCCAGGACCACAACGGCGACCCGGTCGAGGTCGTCGGCACCGGTCTGCTGGCCCGCTGCCTGCAACATGAGACCGACCACCTGAACGGCACCGTCTTCGGCGACCGGCTCTCCGGCCGGCTCCGGAAGAAGCTGTTCGCCCAGCACGAGGAGCTGGCCGACAGCTATCCGGACGACTGGCCGGTGACCCCGCGCGAGCCGAGGGAGTAGCAGGCGATCGCCGCCGCGGCGGCGACGTTCAGTGAGTCGACGCCGGCGTGCATGGTGATCTTGGCCCGTACCGTGGCTCCTTCGGTCCAGCGCCGGGACAGCCCCGACCCCTCGGTGCCGACCATCACCGCCAGCTTGGGCTCCGCCGCCAACCGCTCGGCCACCGCACCCAGGTCGACGGCATCGGGTGTCAGGGTCAGGGCCACCGTGACGAAGCCTGCTGCGGCGAGCAGCTCGGGTGCCCCGCGCCAGTCGGTCAGCCGGGCCCAGGGCAATGAGAACACCGCGCCCATGCTGACCTTGATGGCCCGCCGATACAGGGGATCCGCGGCCTGCGGGGCGAGCAGCGCACCGTCCCATCCCAGACCCGCGGCATTGCGCAGGATGGCTCCGACGTTGGTGTGGTCGACGATGTCCTCCATGATCACCAGCCGGCGCTCGGCCAGCAGCTGATCGAGGTCATGGCGCTGCTCGCGGTGCAGCGACGCCAGGGCACCCCGGTGCACGTGGAAGCCGGTGACCTCCTCGGCCAACTCCTCGGTGACTACGTAGACCGGGATGTCCGGCCAGTGGTCCAGCACGTCCCGCAGACCATCAAGCCAACGCTTCGCCAACAGGAAGGATCGCGGGCGATAGCCCGCCTCGACCGCGCGACGGATCACCTTCTCGCCTTCGGCGATGAACAACCCGTGCTCGGATTCGAGGTGCCGCCGGAGCGAGGCGTCGCGCAACCGGACGTAGTCGGCCAGCCGCTCGTCGGACGCGTCGCTGACCGTGATCAGGCGGCCAGCCGCCTTGACCGGCCCGGCCGGGCGACCCGGCGCAACAGATCCATGATCAGGTCGCGGGTCTGCGCGGCCCGACGAGGCTCACCGCCCGCGAGCACCCCGACCAGCACTCCGTCCAGTTCACCCGTGGCCGGCGTCCAGGCCGTCGCGGCCGGGGCGTGATCGGCGCGTACGCAGAAGGTGCGCTGCGCCTCGGCCTCGGCCGAGACCGCGGCGTTGGCGGCCGAATCGTCGGTCGCCACCAGTACGTACCAGGCGTCGGCCAGGTCCCCGGTCAGGTACGGACGCTGCTCCCACTCCAGCTCACCCCGCAGCGCCAGCCGGGCGATCTCCGGCGTGGCCTCCGGAGCGATCACCGTGATGTCGGCACCGGACTTGATCAGCATCGGCATGCGGCGGCCGGCAACCGAACCGGCGCCGACCACGACCACCCGGCGCCCGGCGAGTCGCAGACCGGCCAGGTAGGGCATGCTCATGCGCCCATCCTGACCTCAACCGGACAACGAAGCTGCCTTGTCTCGGCGGGTGAACGCAAGGCCTAAGACTTGCCTTCAACTAGAGCAAGGAACTAGCCTTGCGAGATGGCGTTTGTTCTGACCGTTGACCAGATCGATTCCCGCCGGCAGGGCGACTTCGTCGATCCCATCATTCATGAACTGGCGGGAATCGAGGTGTTGTTGCCCTTCACTCGAACCGTCGGAGATGAGTTCCAAGGGCTTCTCGACGATCCGCTGTCGGTGGTGACTGCCATCCTGATCCTCATGCGCGACGAACGGTGGCACATCGGATTGGGGCTGGGGTCGGTTGAGCAGCCGCTGCCGGCCGATCCGCGGTCAGCGCGCGGGGATGCCTTCATCGCGGCGCGATCCGCCGTCGATCGCGCCAAGTCCGACCCGAGCCATCTCGCCGTGGAGTCGGCGCGCGACGTCGACGAAATAGCCACCGATGCTGAGACCGTGTTCCGGTTGGTCGCCGCGCTGCGCAGCCACCGCACGGACCAGGGCTGGCAGGCGCTCGAACTCGTCCAGCGCGGACTCAACCAGCAAGAGACCGCCGCCCGGCTGGGCATCACCCGGCAAGCGGTCAGCCAGCGGTTGCAGACCGCCCACTGGTCGACGGAGCAAGCTGCGGTCGCCACGCTCGGCCGGATGCTCGCCCGGGCCGATCGGGTGGCCTCGCCGTGAACGCGTTCGGCGCGATCGCACTCGCTCTCTGGGTCGCCCTGATCGCGGCCAGTGCGGCGGTCTGGTGGATATCCGAGCGGGCCAACAAGCCCGTGCTGGGCCGGACGTCGCTGCTGGTCGGGATCATCGCTGCGGAGGTGCTGCTGACCGGCACCGTCGCGGTCCTGGCGGCAATCGGCGATCCACTCGGCGCCCCGTGGTCGTGGTTGGCCGTTGGCATCGCGGCTGCCGCGGCCGGCGTCACCGGAGGGACGGTCGCCCTGACCGTCCTGGCCCTGGCCGACTCGTCGAACCGGCCCGGCACGACGAGAGTGCAGCGCACAGTGCTGCGCGGCGGCGCGTGGATCGGTGCCCTCGAACGCTTCGCGACACTCGGCACGCTGCTGGCCGGCTGGCCCGAGGGGTTGGTCGCGATCGTCGCGGTCAAGGCCTTCGCCCGCTACCCGGAACTGAGCACCGGCCAGGCAACCGGGGCGATCGAGCGCTTCATCATCGGCACCTTCACCAGCCTGGGCTGGGCGGCCGTCTGCGCCGGAATCGCCACCATCTTCCTCCTCTGACTTGTCAGACTCTCAGGTCGCTCTGGCGACCTGAGAGTCTGACAAGTCGGCGGGGGCGGCGGCCTTTAGAGTGACCCCGTGCCAAATCCACCTCAGATCGGATCGCTCGACTGGCAACCGGCCGCTGACCATCCCGAACTGCTCGCCGCACCGGTCGCCGCGTCGTTGTCCGGCCTCGGCATCGACGCGTACGTCGCGCCGATCGACCCCGACCTGGCCGACACCGCGGCGTTCTGTGCGGCGTACGCGGTGCCGCTGGACGTCTCCGCCAACTGCGTGGTCGTCGCCGGCCGGCGAGGCCGAGAACTCGATCATGGCCGGCTGCCTGGTGCTGGCCACCGATCGGGCCGACGTCAACAAGACCATCCGCAAACACCTCGACGTCCGCAAGATCTCCTTCGCCGACATGGCGGAGGCGGTGGCCCGCACGGGCATGGAGTACGGCGGCATCACGCCGGTGGGACTGCCCGACGGCTGGCCGATCCTGGTCGACGAAGCCGTCGCCGCGCTGGACTGGATCCTGATCGGCAGCGGCATCCGGGGCAGCAAGATCATCATCTCCGGCGCGGCGGCCGGCGGGCTGCCGGGCGCGGAAGTGCTCCCGCTGGCGCTCCGAACGTAGGCCTAGCTACTGACCAGGGCGATGATGGCGACGACGCCGACGCAGACGATGACCACTCGGTAGAGCAGCGGCGGCAGCCGGCGGCCGACCCGGGCACCGACCTGCGCGCCGAGCACCGAACCGACGGCCAGCGCCCCGACGATCCACCAGTCGACCTCGGAGATGATCACGAAGACGACGCCCGCGATGCCGTTGGCGATCATCACCAGAACGTTCTTCAACCCGTTGATCCGCGGCAACGACTCGGCGAGCGCCACCCCAAGCACGGCGATCACCAGGACGCCTTGGGCGGCGCCGAAGTAGCCGCCGTACGCGCCGGTGACGATGATCGCGAACCACAGCCACAGCGGACCGTGGGTGTTCTCCTCAGTCGTGCCGAGCCGCTCCCGCCGGGCCGCGACCCTTCGCTGCAACGCCGGGCCGATGATCACCAGCAGGCAGCCGATCCCGATCAGAACCGGCACGATCGCCCTGAAGGCCGACGCCGGCAGTCGCAACAGCAGCAGGGCGCCGATGACCGCGCCGATCGAGGGTGGCGACCCCGTAGCGGATGATCCTCGGCCGCTGCCCGACCAACTCCGGCCGGCTGGCCAGCGCCCCCGACAACGAACCCGGGGCGAGGCCGATGCTGTTCGACACATTGGCCAGCACCGGCGGTACCCCCAGAGCCAGCAGGATGGGAAAGGTGATCAAGGTCCCGGAGCCGACGATGACGTTGATGAATCCGGCAGCACCGCCGGCCAGCGCGACCAGCAGCAGCTCCCACCAGCTCACCGAGGCGGTTCGGGCTCGCTGACCGGCTGGTTTGGCTGGAAGGCGCCGGACCAACCGTTCGGTGTACCGGCTTCGCCGCCGGCGGTCACGGCGGCCTGTTCACTCGGTCGCAGCGAAGGCGGCAGCTCCAGGTCCTGAGCGGCCTTGATCGCCTCGTCGATGGTGCGCTGCGCTGTCGCCTGGTCCTGCGCACTCTGCGTCGCGATCTCGGCCTGGACGTCGATCTTGGCCGGAGCACTGAAGTCGCCCTTGGTTTCGGTCGGAATCCCGGAGGCGACGGATTGCACGGCGTTGCCCAGACCCTTGAGAGCGTCGTTGAGCTCGCTGGGCACGATCCACACCTTGTTGGCGTCCCCCCGAGCGATCGAGGGCAGCATCTGCATGTACTGGTAGGCCAGCAGGGCCTGATCGGGCTGCCCGGCGTGGATGGCGCCGAACACCGTCGAAATCGCCTGCGCCTCACCCTCGGCCCGCAGCATCTGCGCCTGCCGGTCGGCCTGGGCCCGGAGCACCGCGGCCTCCCGGTCGCCCTGGGCCCGCAGGATCGACGACTCCTTCTCACCGCCCGCCGAGAGGATCGAGGACTGCCGCTGGCCTTCGGCGATCAGGATCGAGGCGCGCTTGTCGCGCTCGGCGCGGGCGCCCTTCTCCATGGCGTCGCGGATCGTCGCCGGCGGATCGATGGCCCGCAGCTCCACCCGGTTGACCTTGATCCCCCACTTGCCCGTCGCCTCGTCGAGCACGACGCGCAACTTCTGGTTGATCTCCTCGCGACTGGTCAGCGTCTGTTCCAGGTCGAGGCCACCGATGATGTTGCGCAGGGTGGTCATGGTCAGCTGCTCGATGGCCTTGATGTAGTCCTGGGCCTCGTACGCCGCCCGCACCGGGTCGATGATCTGGAAGTAGATGACCGAGTCGATGTTGACCATCAGGTTGTCCTCGGTGATCACACCCTGCGGAGGAAACGGGACGACGTTCTCCCGCATGTCCAGGTTGTACCGGACCTTGTCGAAGATCGGCATCACGAGATGCGGTCCCGGCTCCAGCGTGCGATGGAACTTGCCGAGCCGCTCGATCAGGCCGACCCGTTGCTGACGGATGACCTTGATGGTGCTGCCGATGAAGAAGATCACCGCCAAGGCGATGACGATCGTGACGATCAGTTGGGTGAGGTCCACGTTGTTCCTTAGTTCTAAGGGAGCTGGCCATGTTTCGGATAGACCACGGCGATGGCTCCGTCGATCTCGTACACCTCGATCTCGGTGCCCTGCTCGATCACCACGTCCGATGAGTACGGCCGAGCGCTCCAGCTCTGTCCGTCCACCTTGATCTCGCCGCCGGCCCGATCGATCTGCGAGGTCGCGAACCCGCTGCTACCGACCATCTTGGCCGTCGATGACCGATAACCCGGCATGTTGCGAACCTTCGCGATCAGGGTGGGTCGCAGCAGCAGCAACATGCCGACGCTGACGCCGGAAGCGACCAGGATCTGCAACCACCACAGATCGGGCGCGATCAGCGAGACACCGGCGCCGGCGAGTGCACCGACGGCCAGCATGATCAGCACCAGGTCGAGCGACATGATCTCGGCGACGGCCAGCAGAAATGCAAAGCCGACCCAGAGAGCCCAGGCGTTGTCGCCCAGCCAGTCGGTCAAGTTGTCTGGCATGCTGTTCAGTTCTCTCCGCTCGCGCACGGCGCTGATAGCTGGTGAGATTCGTCACTCTTCGCGAACGGAAAAGCGTGTTCGCTCATCGTTCCTCCCTTCACCAGCGCGCCGTACCCGACGCTCGCGGACAGGTGGTGGCGGCTTCGGAGAAGCGCTGCTTGTTCATCGCTCCTCCCTCACCGGCGCGCGATACCCGACACTCGCGGTCCGGTTCTTCCAACTCTCGGAGTTATCGGCACGTGCTGATTCCATACTGCCAGCCGCCTAAAGGGCCCGGGCCGACCAGCGGCCGTCGGTGTGGCTGAGGTCGAGGTCGAGGTCGAAGGTGGCGCTCAGGTTCGCGGCGGTGAGCGCTTCGGGCAGCGGCCCGGCCGCGACGATGCGACCCTGCTTCAGCAGCAGCGCGTGGGTGATGCCCGCCGGGATCTCCTCGACATGGTGGGTGACCAGCACCGATGCCGGCGCGTACTCGTCCAGGGCCAGCTCACTGAGGGTGCGGACCAGCGACTCCCGGCCGGAGAGGTCGAGCCCGGCCGCGGGCTCGTCGAGCAGCAGCAGCTCCGGGTCGGTCATCAGCGCGCGGGCGATCTGGACCCGCTTGCGCTCCCCCTCGCTCAGCGTGCCGAAGGTGCGCTCGGCCAGGGAACCGATCCGCATCTGGGCCAGCAACTGGTCGGCTCGTTCATGATCGAGTTCGTCGTACTCCTCACGCCACCGGCCGACCACCGCGTACGAAGCCGAGACCACCACGTCGTGGACCCGTTCGCCGCGCGGGATCCGTTCGGCGAGGGCCGCGGAGGTGAGCCCGATCCGGGGCCGGAGGTCGAAGACGTCGACGGTGCCGAGGACCTCGCCCAGCAGGCCGGCGACGCCGCTGGAGGGATGGATCTGCGCTGAGATGACCTGCAGCAGGGTCGTCTTGCCGGCGCCGTTGGGTCCGATGATCACCCACCGGTCCGCTTCGTCGACGGTCCAGTCGATGTCGTCGAGCAGCGTCGCGGAGCCGCGGACGATGGTCACCCCTGCGAGATCAACGACAGCCGCCATGGGAAAAACCTACCGCCCACGTACGGTGTGACGATGCAAGCGCTGCCGTCGCTGCGCCTCACGGCCAATCTCAACTCCATGATCACCGGCCGTCAGACCCTGGAGCAGGCCGAACGGGCCATCGCTGGTTTCGAGGTCGCTCACCACGTCGTCGACCCGGTCGGTCTGCTGGGGCTGGACCCGCTGAGCGCCTCCCCCCTCGACGAGGCGCTGGACGCGCTCAGGGCCGCCGAGCGTGCGGCCTGGTTCCTGTGTCTGCCGGCACCCGGTGTGCTGGCGCCGTTACGCGGTCCGGCCGCCCTGAATCAGGCAGCGCTGGAGCACGGCGAGGCCGTGGTCGCCAGTACCGCCGGCCTCGGCCTGGTGCCGATCCGCGTCGGCGCCGCCATCCAGTGGCGGGTGTTCGAGGCCAATCGGCCGTTCGCACCGGACACCCCGTACGAGGCGGAGCGGCTGCTGAACGAGACGGTGCTGGCCGCAGCGTCGGCGCTGGCCCGGCTGGATGTCGCCGCCGGCACCCGGCCGGGCGGGCATCCGGATGTCGCCCTGGCGCCCGGCTACAGCCGCCGCCAGTTGGCCACCGCGGAGCGGGCCGCCCGGCTGATCGCCGTCTGCGACGCCGCCCTGGCCGACGAGGGCGGCAGCATCTCGGCCTACGAGATCGAGCGCCGGGGCCGCGAACTCCGCCAGCCCGGGCGGCCGCCCGCGTCGCGGCTTGACCTCGGCGGTCAGCTGGCTCGTAAAGTGACGCGCATGCCCGCCCGCGGGCTGCGTTCGTATTCTGAGCGCATGCCTCCGAGCACCCCCGGGCCCCTCTTCGCCATCGGCGGAGCCGAGGCCAAGCTCCGGCGACGGAGCGTGTTGCGCGCCTTCGTGGCGGCGGCCGGCGGCGCTGATGCCCGGATCGCCGTGGTGCCGAGCGCCTCCTCCCTCGGTGTCGAGGTGGTCGAGGTCTATCAGGCCGTGTTCGGCTCACTGGGTGCCCGGGAGGTGATCGCGTTGCGGCCGGAGAGTCGCGCCGATGCCCAGGACGCGGACCTGGTCGAGCAGCTCGGCAAGGTCAGCGCGATCTTCATGACCGGCGGCAACCAGCTCAAGTTGAGCTCCTTCATCACCGGCACGCCGTTCGGCGACGCCATTCACGAGGCCTACGAACGCGGCGCCGTGGTCGGCGGGACGTCCGCCGGGGCGAGCATCCTGGCTGAGCACATGATCGCGTTCGGCTCCGGCGGCTCGACGCCGAAGCAGCGGATGAGCCAGCTCTCGGTCGGGTTGGGATTGATCAAGGGCGTCGTCGTCGACCAGCACTTCGAGCAGCGCAATCGCTACGGGCGGCTGATGTCCCTGGTGGCCCAGTCGCCGTCGTTACTGGGCATGGGAATCGACGAGGACACGGCCGCGGTGATTCGCGAGGGTAGCCGGATCGAGGTGGTCGGTCGGGGTGCGGTGACCATCGTCGACGGCCGGCAGCTGATCTCCAATGCCTTCGCCGCGCACCGCACCGCGCCACTGCTGATGTCCAACGCCATCGTGCACGTGCTGCCGGCGGGTGCCCAGTTCGATCTCGAGTCGCGTTCGCTGATCGCCCACCAGACGCCGGTGCCCGACCACGAGGTGCTGGATGCCCGGGCCGCGGAGGCCGACCTGCGCAAGCTTGCCGGTGACATCGCCGCCGAGGGCGTATCCCCGGCCAATTACGCTCGGCACGTCAGGAGGCGCCGATGACCGTCGTTGACGCCCTGTTCGACCTTTGGCAGGACCCGATCGAGGGGCCTGAGGCGTACGCCGCCTTCGCCGAGGTCTATTGCGATCCGGTGATCGTCAACGGCAACGAGATGGCGTTGGCCGATCTGGTCGTCCGGGCTCGGACGCTGCAGGGTGCTCTGGCCGGACTGAAGGCCGACATCCTGCAGGTCGTCGAGGGCGACAGCAGTCTCGCGATCGCCTTCGTGATGCGCGGCCGCCACACCGGCGACTACCCCGGCCCTTCGGAGTGGTCCCGGCCACTGGAATCGAGGTCGCGATCCGGACGATCGACGTGCTGACCCTGACCGCCGGCAAGATCTCCCGCATCTGGGTCAATGCCGATGATCTCGGTCTGCTCCGCCAGCTCGGAGCGATCGGTGGCTGAGTCGGAGATCGTCGACCGGCTGCTCGCGGTGTGGACCCACCCGCCCGAGGATCTCGAGGTGCTGGAGAGGGAGTTGCGGGCGATCTACACCGACCCCCTGACCTTGAACGGGGCGACCATGGCGCTGTCGGACCTGGTGGCGTTCGCCGTCAGAACAGCCGGCGCCTTCAGCGAGCAGAGCTCCGAACTCCTGCAGGTGCACCAGACGGACAGCGTCCTGGCCTTCGCCTTCATCCGGCGCGGCCGGCACACCGGCACCTACGCCAGCGCGCTCGGCCCGGTCGAGGCGACCGGCCGCGACTTCGAGCTCCGTGGGTTGGATCTGCTCACCCTGCAGGACGGCAGGATCAGCGGCGGCTGGGCGATCGCGGACGAGTCGGGTCTGCTGCGCCAGCTCGGCGCTGTGGTGCAAGGATCGACCTGAACCAGCGCAAGGGAAACGACTCCCTTGCACCCTCGCGGGCGCGGCGCCTGGACCGAACCGCACAGTGTCACGCCCGGGTTCCGACCATGTCGAAGGAGAGCCTGTGCCCGAGAGCCCCGTGCCTGAGAGCCCTTCGCCCGAAACCGATGCTCCCACGCCGAAGCCAGACCTCCGGATCATCTCCAGCCGGGTCTACCGCGGACCCAACGTCTGGCACTACGAGCCGGCGATCCAGCTGGTGGTCGATCTCGGCGTGCTGGAGGACTTCCCGACCAACAAGTTGCCCGGATTCGCCGATGGCCTGGTCGAGCGGCTGCCCGGGCTGCAGAATCACAGTTGCAGCCGCGGTCGGCGGGGCGGGCTCGTCGAACGGCTGCACGAGGGCACCTGGGTCGGGCACGTGGCCGAGCACGTGGCCCTGCAACTGCAGCAGTCGGTGGGCCACGACATGCGGCGCGGCAAGACCCGGCAGGTCAAGGGCGTACGCGGACGCTACAACGTCATCTACGCCTACTACGACGAGTCGGTCGGACTCGCCGCCGGCGAGCTGGCCGTCAAGCTGGTCAACCACCTCATCAGCCCGGACCCGGACTTCGACTTCGAGGAGGAGCTGGAGCGGTTCATCGTCCGCGGCGAACGGACCGCGTTCGGTCCGTCGACCCAGGCCATCGTCGACGAGGCGGTCAGCCGCGACATCCCGTACCTGAGGCTGAACACGGCCTCCCTGGTCCAGCTCGGGCAGGGCGTCCACCAGAAGCGGATCCGGGCCACCATGACGTCGCAGACCTCCTCGGTGGCGGTCGACATCGCCAGCAACAAGGAGCTCACCTTGTCGCTGCTGTCGGCGGCCGGACTGCCGGTGCCCAAGTCGGCGTCGGTGCGGACCGTCGAGGACGCCGTCCGGCTGGCCAACCGGACCGGATACCCGGTGGTGCTGAAGCCGCTGGACGGCAATCACGGTCGTGGCGTGATGCTCGACCTGCGCAACGACGACGACGTCCGGAGGGCCTTCGACACCGCCAAGTCGGAATCGCGCGGCGGACTGGTCATCGTCGAGACGTTCGTGACCGGCCGGGACTACCGCTGCCTGGTGATCGGCGGCAAGATCGCGGCGATCGCCGAGCGGGTGCCCGCGCACGTGGTCGGCGACGGCCGCTCGACCATCCGGCAGTTGGTGGACACCACCAACGCCGATCCGCGACGCGGTGTGGGCCACGAGAAGGTGCTGACCCGGATCAAGGTCGACCAGGCGGCGATCGAACTGGTGCAGTCCCAGGGCTACGAGCTGGACGACGTGCCGCCCGCCGACACCACGATCAAGCTGACGCTCACCGGCAACATGTCGACCGGCGGCATCTCGATCGACCGGACCTTCGAAGCGCATCCGGAGAACATCGAGATCGCGGAGGAGGCCGCCCGGGTGGTCGGGCTGGACATCGCCGGAATCGATTTCATCGCCCCCGACATCACCCAGCCCGTCCGGGAGACCGGCGGCGGCATCTGCGAGGTGAACGCCGCGCCCGGCTTCCGGATGCACACCCACCCGACGGTCGGCGATCCGCAGTACGTGGCCAAGCCGGTCGTCGACCTGCTCTTCCCGCCGGCGGCGCCGAGCCGGATCCCGATCGTCGCGATCACCGGCACCAACGGCAAGACCACCACCTCGCGGATGGTCGCCCACATCTTCAAGGGGATCGGCAAGCGGGTCGGGATGACCTCCACCGACGGCGTGGTGATCGACGAGCGACTGGTGATCAGGGCGGACGCCTCGGGTCCGCGTTCGGCGAAGATGGTGCTGCAGAACCCGCGGGTCGACTTCGCGGTCTTCGAAGTGGCCCGGGGCGGCATCCTCCGCGAGGGCCTCGGATACGAGCGCAACGACGTCGGCGTGGTGCTGAACGTCCAGGCCGACCACCTCGGACTGCGCGGGATCGACACGGTCGAGCAGTTGGCCGACGTCAAGGCCGTGGTCGTCGAAGCCGTGCCCCGCAACGGGTTCGCCGTGCTGAACGCCGACGACCCGCTGGTCCGCAAGATGCGCAACCGGTGCTCGGGACGGGTGGTCTGGTTCACCCTGGCCGAGCCGGGTAGCGAGATCCGGGACTCCGTCGATGATCATTGCCGGCGCGGCGGGCGCGCCGTCGTGCTGGAGCACAGCGACCTGGGCGACATGATCGTGGTCAAGGAGGGCCGCCGCTCGATGCAGCTGGCCTGGACCCACCTGCTGCCGTCCACGTTCGGCGGCCGGGCCATGATGAACGTCCAGAACGCGATGGCCGCGGCCGCGGCCGCCTTCGCCGCCGGGGCCTCGCTGCACGACATCCGCCAAGGCCTGCGGACGTTCTCGACCAACTACTACCTCGCCCCCGGCCGGCTGAACGAGGTCAGTGTCGAGGGCCGCACGGTGATCGTGGACTACTGCCACAACGTGCCGGCCATGCTGATGCTCGGTGACTTCGTGGACAAGACCGGGGACGCTCTGGACAACACCAGCGACCTCGGACACATCTCCCGGATCGGGGTGATCGCCACGGCCGGCGACCGGCGGGACGCGGACATGCGCGAGCTCGGGCAGGTGGCGGCGCAGCACTTCGACGTGATCGTCGTCAGCGAGGACGCCAACCCCCGCGGTCGGGTACCCGGGGAGGTGGCCGACCTGGTCGCGGCCGGAGTCCGGGAGGCGATGGCCGCGGGCGCGCGGTGCAAGCAGGTGGAGATCGTGCTGGACGAACTGGCCAGCATCCGGCACGCGATGTCTCGGTCCAATCCCGGTGACCTCGTGGTGATCTGCGTCGATCAGCACCCGGCGGTGATGGCGCAGTTGGAGTCCTACGGCCACCAGGCCCAGCCCGGAGCCCATCGGGAGGTCAGCGAGTTCAACAATGCGGTCGGCGACCCGGACTTCGCGCCCGCCCAATGAGGGCGAGGCGTAGCCCGGCCACCCCAGTGCAGTAGTCGCTGCTGATCCGGCCACGAGGCCGGAACGGTCTCATGGTGATCATGACGAATTACTTCAACTTCAGACTATCAGTCGTCGTGGTTTACTCGGGTCGGCCCTGGTCACGAGCGCCGCCCTGACGATCACCCTTCGACAAGCTCAGGGCGCGTGTTGCGAGGCGGACCGGAGCACCTTCGCGCGCAGCGTCTCGGGATCGTCCCGGGTGGCGCCTTGATCGAGCAGCCAGTCGTCCACCTGCTCGCGATCCTGGTGGGTCATCAGTGCCACCACGTCGCCGTCGCGGGCCTGGCTGACCAGCGAGATCAGGCAGGGTAGTTCGGATCGATGCTGCCGGGTGATCTCCATTCCGGCGTGCGCCGCACCTTCGATGATCAACCGCCCGAGCTGGTCGACGTCCTTGCCGCGCAGGTACTCGTCCTTGTGGGCGATCTCCACCACGTCGGCGCCGACCGCAGCCAGTTCCCCCAGCCGGACGAAGACGTCGTCGCCGCGGTCACCGGCGGTCCCGACGCCGAGCAGCAGCCGGCCGCCGGACGGCTTGATGCCGTTCATGATCTCCAGCAGCGCTTCGAGGCCGGCCTCGTTGTGCGCCAGGTCGATCACCACGCTGACCGATCCGGCGCCGTCGATCGGCAGCGTCCAGATGTTCATCCGGCCCGGGTTGTTCTCCCCCGGCAGGAACGTGCTGAGCCCGTCCGCCACCTGCTCGGGGGTGAAGCCGAGCGCCAGTGCGGCCGAGGTCACCGCGAGCGTGTTCTCGACGTTCACCCGGCTCAACCCGGCCAGGGTCATCGGCACGTCGACGACCGGCACCACCGGCAGCGGGTCGGTGCCGGAACTGAGCACGCACACCCAGCCGTCCAGCACCGTGGTGAGCCGGCCGCCGCCGTCGAGCACGATCCGGCCGGACGGCGAGTCCGGGTCGCGGCTGAACACCCAGACCTGAGCCTTGGTACCCAGCCGCATCGCGAAGGTGCGAGGGTCGTCGGCGTTCAGCACACACCAGCCGTCCGGCTTGGTGATCTTGGTGATCACCGCCTTCACCTCGGCGAGCTGATCGAGGGTGTCGATGCCGCCGAGGCCCAGATGATCGGCGCTGATGTTGGTGACCACCGAGACGTCGTTGTAGGCCACCCCGACGCCGCGCCGGAGGATGCCGCCGCGGGCCGTCTCGGTGACGGCGAGCTGCACTCCGGGATGGCGGAGCACCTGACCGGCGCCGCTCGGTCCGGAGAAGTCGCCGGCCTCGACGAGCTTGCCGTCGATGTAGACCCCGTCGGTGCTCGACCAGCCCACGAGCATCCCGGCCCGCTGGGCGATGTGGCCGATCATCCTCGAGGTGGTCGTCTTGCCGTTGGTCCCGGTGATCGCCACCACCGGGACGGTGGGCCGGAGCAACCGGGGCCGAGATCCCAGCGGGCTCGCGGCCAGCACGCGGCCCTCGTCGACGATCATCTCGGCGACGGCGGCCGGCCCCGCGGCGATGCCGTCGAGAATCCGGGCCAGCCCGTACGCCAGTCCTTCGGCTCGGCCGGAATTGCGCCACGGGTAGGCGACCACCAGTTCCTCGACCCGCGATCCGGTTCGGGTCCGGACGGCGAGTCGGCTGACTCCGCTCGCCCTGGCGAGCCGGCGGACGAGCTGGGTCACCACCCGGCTGGCGAAGCGCTGCCGGAACACCGATCCCGGCCGGGCCGGGACGAGTCCGGCCGAGATCGAGCCCGGCACCGATCTCGACGGCGCGCTCAACGGAGAGCGACATCAGCGCGGCGAGGTCGAGGGTCACCTTGGCTGCGGGCCGCGGAAAATACAGGTTGGGCCCGTCGAGCAACCGGAGCTCGACCAGGGAGTGCGGTGGCGGTTGAGACTCCATCGGGGCCATCAGGCGCCGGTGGAGTGCAGTCCGCCGTCGACGTGGATCATCTCGCCGGTGGTCTTGGGGAAGAAGTCGCTGAGCAACGCGACCACCGCCTTGGCCGCCGGCGTCATGTCCTTCGGATCCCAGCCGATCGGCGCCCGCGAACCCCACACCTGATTGAACTCGTCCGCGCCGCCGATGGCCTTCTTGGCCAGGGTTTCCAGCGGTCCCGCGGCAACGAGGTTCACCCGGACACCGTCCGGGCCGAGATAGCGGGCCAGGTAGCGGCTGGTGCTTTCCAGTGCGGACTTCGAGACGCCCATCCAGTCGTAGACCGGCCAGGACACGGTGGCGTCGAACGTCAGGCCGACGACCGAGGACGACTCGGCCAGCAGCGGCTTGCAGGCCATGGTCAGCGAGGCCAGCGAGAAGGCCGACACCTGGAGCGCGGTCGCCACGTCCGACCACGGCGTACTGAGAAACTTCCCGCCCAACGCCGTCTCCGGGTTGGCGAAGGCCAGCGAGTGCACGACGCCGTCGAGCCGGTCGACGTGGGCGCGAAGCTGGTCGGCGAGTCCGGCGAGATGATCATCGTTGGTCACGTCCACCTCGAGCAACGGGGGTACGGGATCCAGCTTCTTGATCACCCGGCCGGTCAGGCTCATCGCCCGGCCGAAGTTCGACACGATCACCGTGGCACCCTCCGCCTGGGCGATCTTGGCCACGTGAAACCCGATCGAGGTGTCCAGGGTGACACCGGCGACCAGGATGTTCTTGCCTTCGAGGATGCCCACGGGAAGTCCTTGTCTGCTCTGGCGGAGTCTGATGGGGTGCGAGCGCGAGCGCTCGGCGGTCAGTGGCCCATGCCGAGCCCGCCGTCCACCGGGATCAGGGCTCCGGTGATGTACCCCGCGGCGTCGCTGGCCAGGAACTCGATGGTCGCCGCGATGTCGTCGACCGATCCGAGGCGCTTCAGCGGGATCTGGTCGTTGTAGCTCTTTATCTGGTCCTCGCTCAGCGCTGCGGTCATGTCGGTCTCGATGAAGCCGGGCGCGACCACGTTGGCGGTGATGCCGCGGGAGCCGAGTTCCCGGGCGAGCGAGCGGGCCATGCCGACCAGTCCCGACTTGGAGGCCGCGTAATTGACCTGGCCGGCCGAGCCGAGCAGTCCGACGACCGAGGAGATCAGGATGATCCGGCCGAACCGGCCCCGCATCATCGGCCGGGCCGCGCGCCGGGCGACCCGGAAGGCGCCGGTCAGGTTCGTCGCGATCACCGCATCCCAGTCCTCGTCGGACATCCGCATCAGCAACGTGTCGCGGGTGATGCCGGCATTCGCGACGACCACCTCGACATTGCCCAGACCGGCCTCGACCTGGGCGAACGCGGCCTCGACCTGGGCCGGATCGGTGACGTCGCACTGCACTCCGAGTACCCCGTTCGGCACCTCTCCGCTGCGGTAGGTGGCCGCCACGCGGTGGCCGGCCCCGGCCAGCCGCGCGGCGATGCCGTAGCCGATTCCCTTGCTGCCGCCGGTCACCAGAACCACCCGGCGCGTACCGGTCTCAGAGAAGGATTCGGCAGTTTCCTCGGTGCTGGATGCGTTCACATGGTCACGCTACCGAGTCCTCCGATTGCTCGCAGAGCAGGCGTACGCTGACACGGTGACCGATACCCCCAGCGAGTACCAGACGGGTCGCCGAGGCAACGCCGCGGTGATCACTGACGCACGAATGGGGACCAGTGAGGAGATGTCGTCGCGCATCCGGCGCTACACGATCACGATGGCATTCCGCACCGCGTGCTTCATCAGCATGATCTTCGTCCACGGTCCGTTCCGATGGGTTCTGTTCGCGTGTGCGGTCGCACTGCCCTACGTGGCGGTCATCGTGGCTAACCAGGCCAACCAGCGGACGAACCGGGGACGCGTCGAGCATGCTGAGCCGACCGAACTCCCGCAACTGACCGCCGGCGAACCGACCGAGGTGATCAGCGGTGACATCGACGGGACCGATCCCGCCGGAGGCCGCCAGACCCGTGACAAGCACGTCGCCTAGCGGCGTCGATCCGCTGCCGACCGGTCCGGACGGGCTCCGCTGCTCCTCCCGGGGCTGCCGGGAACCGGCCGCGTACGACCTCCAGTGGAACAACCCGAAGATCCATACCCCGGACCGCCGCAAGCATTGGCTGGCCTGCGCTGAGCACCGGGACTCGCTGAGCCAGTTCCTGTCCGCCCGCGGCTTCCTCCGCGATGTCCTGCACCTTGAGTGACGGATTCAGAATCTGCGGAGCCTGTCTGCGAGCGCCGGTAAATCGCGCGCCGCCGTGCTGAGGAGGAACGAGCGAAGGCGTTTCCTCGCGAGTGACGACGAAGTAGGCGGCTACAGCGCAATTTGCGCGAGCAGACGCTAACCACCAATCGCGGACATCGGGCGATCGGGTTGCAGGAAGCTTGGGTCGTTGATGCCGTGGCCGGGCTGCTTGCTGGCGACCGCACGAACCCACAACTCAGCGATCTCGGCGTCGTCGGCCCCGCTCCGTAGCGGGGTGCGCAGATCGGACTCCACCCGGGCGAACAGGCAATTGCGGATTTGACCGTCGGCGGTGAGCCGCACCCGGTCACAGGCGCCACAGAACGGCTTCGACACGGCCGCGATGATGCCCACCGAGTAGTCGGTGCCGACAATCCGGAAGAGTTCGGCCGGCGCGCTGCCGCGGCTGAGCGCGTCGTCGGGATCTTCGATCAGTTCCACCTGTTCGCCGAGCCGGCGCACGGATCTCCGCCGCGGTGATCATCTCATCACGCTGCCAACCGTGCTGAGCGTCCAGCGGCATCTGCTCGATGAAGCGAAGCTGCACTCCCTCACCCATCGCCCAGTGCAGCAGATCGAACGCCTCATGATCATTGACGCCCCGCAGCAGCACGGAGTTGATCTTGACTGGGTGCAGCCCCGCCGCGCGGGCCGCGCTGACACCGGCGAGCACGTCGTCGAGTCGCGGGCGCCGGGTGAGCTGCTTGAAGGTCTGCGGGTCAAGGGTGTCCAGCGAGATGTTGATTCGATCGAGCCCGGCCGCGGCGAGCTTTTCGGCCCGGGCCGCCAGACCGATGCCGTTCGTGGTCAGCGCGATCACCGGCGCCGGGCACAGCGCCGCGATGTCGGCGACCAGGAGTTCCAGATTCTTGCGCAGCAGGGGTTCGCCACCGGTCAACCGGACCGTCCTGATGCCCAGCCGCTCGACGCCGATGGCGATCAGCCGGAGGATCTCGTCGTCGGTGAGCACCTCCGCCCCCGGCATCCAGTCCAGCCCTTCGGCCGGCATGCAGTAGGTGCAGCGCAGGTTGCAGCGGTCGGTGAGCGAGACTCGCAGATCAGTGGCGACCCGCCCGAACCCGTCCGCAAGTGCCAACTGGTCATGGCTCATCAGCTCCGCAGGTGCAGAATGGGACGGCCTCATTCGGGGAGTCGGGAGCATGGTGGCCATGGCCTGATTCTAGGCGGAGATCTGCCCCGCGCCGGTCGTGATGATGCGATCGGGATGCGCGTAGATGTTCATCGTCTCGCCTCGCACGAAGGCGGCCAGGGTCAGTCCTGCCTCGGTGGCGAGTTCGGCGGCCAGCGAACTGGGCGCGGACACCGCGACCATGATCGGCAGTCCGGCCAGCACTGCCTTCTGGGTCAGTTCGAACGAGGCCCGGCCGGAGACGACCAAGATCATCTGGTGGAGCGGCAGCCGGTCCTGCCGGATGGCCCAGCCGATCACCTTGTCCACCGCGTTGTGCCGGCCGACGTCCTCGCGGACGCAGAGCAGGGAGCCTTGGAGGTCGAGCAGGCCGGCGGCGTGCAGGCCACCGGTCTTGTCGAAGGCGCGCTGCTGCTCCCGCAGCCGATCCGGTGCCGACAAGATCAGCTTGGCCGGCACCCGGACCTGGTGATCGAGCACGAAGCGCGAGGCGTGGACGACGTGGTCGATGGTGACGGTCCCGCAGATCCCGCAGGCACTGGTCGTCAGCACGTTGCGCCGGAGCGCGGCCGCCGGGGCCTGGGCATCGGGACCGAGCGTCACGTCCAAGACGTTGTAGGTGTTGAGCCCGTCGGGTCCGGTCCCGTCGCAGTAGCGCGCCAGCACGACGTCGGACGGCCCGGTGATGATTCCCTCGCTGTGCAGCAGGCCGTGGACCAGATCGATGTCGTCGCCGGGTGTCCGCATGGTGACGACGAATGACGTCGCCGTTCAGCCGGAGCTCGAGCGGCTCTTCCACCGCCAGCGTGTCGGCGCGGCGAACCGCTGTCTCGCTTCCTACGCGCAGCACCGGATGGCTGCGGGTCACTCGGCCCATGACATCATCCTGACACCGGCGGCAAGCTGCGGTGCCGACGAGCCCGACCTGAGGAAGTGGTGACGATGGAGCTGAGCGACTGGTTGACCCAGCTGTCCGCGGAGCTCGGCACCGACGACGTGGAGCTCGACCACAAGACGATCAAGGTGCTGCTCGACCTGGCCCGGGACGCCGCGCACGGCGTCGAGCGGCCGGCCGCCCCGCTGACCACGTTCCTGGTCGGCGTCGCCGTCGGACGGGGCCAGACCGTGACCGGCGCGACCACGAGCGCGACCAGCCTGCTGCCGCCGGGCGACTAACCTGACCACGTGCAACGCCTCTGGGTCCGCTGGACCCTGCTGATTCTCTTCGTCGCCGTGCTCGGGGCGGTGTTCATCAACCTGGGCCAGTGGCAGCTCGATCGGCTGAGCCAGCGTCAGGCGCGGAACGCCACCACGGTGGCGAACGAGAAGAATCCCGTCCGTCCGGCGGCGGAGGTGTTCACCCACCCGATCCAGGACGCGGATCAGTGGCAGCGGGTCGAGGCGCACGGCACTTTCGACGCCGAACATCAGTTCGTCGCGCGCTACCGGAGCGCCGGAGACCTCAAAGGCTACGAGGTGATCACTCCGCTGCATACCGACAGCGGCGTGGTGCTCGTGGACCGAGGCCTGCTCCCGCTGCCCAGCGGGGTCAAGATCCCCACTGCTGCGCCTGCGCCCCCGGCGGGCGAGGTCACGGTGGTCGGTCACGTGCGCCGCAACGAGCAGGGCCGGCGCGGCGCCACCGCCCCCGTCAACCAGCAGGTGCGCTTGATCAATTCGGACGCGATCGCCACCGCGCTGCCGTATCCGGTCAAGAACGGCTACATCGGACTGGTCACGGTCACCCCCGAGCAGGAAGGTGACTTTCGGCCGATCCCGCTGCCGGAGATCTCCGACGGACCACACTTCTGGTATGCGGTGCAGTGGTTCATGTTCACCGGACTCGGCGTGGCCGGCATCGTGGTCTTCATCCGGGGTGATCTGCGCGCCCGCCGGGAGTCCCGTGTGATGATCTGACCCATGGATCTCCGGCTCACAGATCGCGTCTTCATCGTCACCGCCGCCAGCAGCGGGCTGGGTCGGGCCACGGCCGAAGCATTGGTGGGCGAGGGCGCCAGGGTGGTCCTGGTGGCGCGGCGGGCGGCGGTGCTGACCGAGGCCGTCACCGCCCTCGGTGACAACAACGCCGTCTCGCTGACTGCGGACCTGGCCGACCCGGACACAGCGGAAGCGGCCTGCGCGCTGGCGCTGAGCCGGTTCGGCCAGTTGGACGGGGCGTTGATCAGTGTCGGCGGCCCGCCGGCCGGTTCGGCGATCGGCACCACCGAGGATCAATGGCGGACGGCGTTCGAGTCGGTCTTCCTCGCCGGGCTCCGGGTCAACAACGCAGTGGTCCGGCACGGCACCGCTGGGGACCTGGCCATCGCCTGGGTGCTGTCCATCTCAGCGAAGTCGCCGATCCCCGGCCTGGCGGCCTCCAACGGTCTGCGCCCGGGACTGGCGATGTTGATCAAGCAACTGGCCGACGAGTTGGGACCCGAGGGCACCCGGGTGCTCGGCCTGATGCCGGGACGGATCGAAACCGAACGCGTCCAGCACCTCGACTCGCTCGACGACGATCCCGCGGCCGCTCGAGCGCGATCCGAGGCCGCCATCCCGCTGCGTCGCTACGGCGACCCGGCGGAGTTCGGCCGGGTGGCGGCCTTCCTGCTGTCCCCCGCCGCCTCCTATCTCACCGGCTCGGTCTTCCCCGTCGAGGGCGGCGCGCTGCGCGGCCTGTGATCGCGGAGATCATGCCGATCGACCGGGTGCTCGACCTGCTGTGCTGCCCCCGCTGCGCCGAGGCCCTGACCCGCCAGGACGGCTCCGTCATCTGCACCGCCGGCCACGCTTTCGATCTGGCGCGACAGGGCTACCTGAACCTGCTCGGCCGGGCCGCTCCGGCCAATGCCGACACGGCGGAGATGGTGGCGGCCCGGGAGCGTTTCCTGAGCCGGGGCCGGTACGCGGGCTTGGCCGACGGGCTGGTGGCCATCCTCCGTGGCCACTCGGCCGGCCCGTGGGTGGAGGTCGGCGCCGGCACCGGCTACTACCTGGCGTACGTGCTGCAGCGACTCGGCGGTCGGGGCGTCGCCATCGACGTATCGCCGGCGGCCAGCCGCCGGGCGGCCCGAGCGCATGATCAACTCGGCGCGGTCGTGGCTGATGTGTGGGGGCGGCTGCCGGTCCGCGAGACCGCCGTCGAGGCGGTGCTCTGCGTCTTCGCCCCGCGCAATCCGGCCGAGTTCGCCCGCATCCTCAGACCAGACGGTGCAGTGGTGATCGCCGCGCCGTTGCCCGATCATCTGATCGAGTTGCGCGGGCCGCTCGGCCTGCTCGACCTCGAGGCCGACAAGCAGGGCCGGATCTCCCGGGCGCTGGCTGATCTCTTCGACCCGGTCGAGTCGGTCGAGTACCGCGATCGGATCCGCCTGGATCCGGAGTCGGTCATCGACCTGGTGTCGATGGGGCCGAACGCCTTCCATCATGATCATCGACGGCTGGCCGCTCGGATCGCTGAGCTCGACCAGCCGATCGAGGTGAGCGTTGCCGTCGCAATCAGTGCATGGCGACCGCGGCGTCGCCGGTGAGCGGGCCGGCGAACTGGGTGCGGTAGAGCTCGGCGTACAGGCCACCGTCGGCCAGCAGTTGATCATGGCGCCCGCGCTGCACGATCCGTCCCTTGTCGACGACCAGGATCAGGTCGGCGTTGCGGATCGTCGACAGCCGGTGGGCGATGACGATGCTCGTCCGGCCCTCCATCGCCAGGTCGAGCGCCCGCTGGACGGCCGCCTCGGACTCGGAATCGAGATGCGCGGTCGCCTCGTCCAGCACGACGATCGGCGGGGCCTTGAGCAACAACCGGGCGATCGCCAGTCGTTGCCGCTCACCGCCGGACAGCCGGTACCCGCGCTCACCGACGACCGTGTCCAGGCCGTCAGGCAGGCTGCGGATCAGTTCGTCGATCTGGGCCGCCGCCAGGACCCGCCACATCTGTTCCTCGGCCACGTCCGGACGGGCGTAGCGCAGGTTGGCGCGGATCGTGTCGTGCAACATGTGGGCGTCCTGGGTGACGTAGCCGACCATGTCGCGGAGCGACTCGAGTTTGACGCTGCGGACGTCCCGACCGCCGACCGAGACGGTGCCCGACGTCGCGTCGTACAGCCGCGCGATCAGGTGCGTCATGGTGGTCTTCCCGCCACCGGATCGACCGACCAGCGCGACCGTCTGGCCGGCGGCGACGCTGAAGCTCAGCTCGTGCAGGACCTCGGTGTTGGGCCGCTGATCGAGTGAGGCGATGGATTCCAGGCTGGCCAGCGAGACATCGGACGCGCTCGGATAGCTGAACGACACCCGGTCGAACTCGACCGAGGCCGGACCGGTCACCGGTACCGCGTCATCGGCGTCCCGGATCATCGGCACCAGGTCGAGCACCTCGAAGACCCGGTCGAAACTCACCAGCGCATTCATCACGTCGATCCGCAGGTTGGTGAGCTGGGTGAGCGGGCCGTACAGCTGACTGAGCAGGCCGGCCAGCGCGGTCAGCGTGCCGACGGTCAACATGCCTTCGATGGCCAGGGAGCCGCCGACGCCGTAGACCAGCGCGGTGGCGAGGGCGGCGACGAGGCCGAGCGAGGTCATGAAGAACCGGCCGTTCATGGCGATCTTGACCGAGACGTCGCGCACGGCGCCGGCGCGCTCGGCGAATCGATCATGCTCCTCGGTCAACCGGCCGAACAACTTCACCAGCAGGGCTCCACTGACACTGAACCGCTCGGTCATGCTGGCCGACATGTCGCCGTTCAGTTGCATCTGCTGCCGGGTGAGATCGGCCAGCTTGCGGCCGACGACCTTCGCCGGGATGAGGAAGATCGGCAGCATGATCAGGGCAGCCACGGTGAGCTGCCAGCTGAGCACCAACATCGCGACCAGCACCAGGACCAGGCTGATCAGGTTGGACAGGACGGTGGACAGCGTGGACGTGAAGGCCTGCTGGGCGCCGATCACGTCGGAGTTGAGCCGAGAGACGAGCTTGCCCGTCTGGGTTCTGGTGAAGAAGGCCACCGGCATCCGGACCACGTGGTCGAAGACCTGGGTGCGCAGGTCGAAGATCAGACCCTCGCCGATCTTGGACGAGCACCAGCGCTGCACCAGACCGAGTACGGCCTGCAGGAGCGCGAGAGCGGCGACCAAGCAGGCGAGGATGATCAACAGCCGCTGATTTCCCTTGAGCACTCCGTCGTCGATGATCTCCTTGAACAGCAGCGGCGGCGCGACGGCCAGAGCGGAGGTGAGCACCACCAGCACGACGAAGATCGTGATCAGGCCGCGGTAGGGCCGGGCGAACTGGAGTATCCGGCGCACCACGCCCTTGGTGAGTTGGTGCTGCGCCATCTCGGGGTCCTGCGACATACGCCGCATCAGACCGAAATTGGCTCCGCGCGTCATAGACATAGAAACCTCCCGCGCCCGCAACGCTCAGCGCCGGTCGGCTATTCCGCGCTCACGGCAGAGGAAGGCCCGGACCCCAATGGCGTCCGGGCCTTCATTCACGAACTCGACTCTGATCAGCGCTTGCGGGCCGGCGCTTTCTTGGCCGGAGACTTCTTGGTCGCGGCAGCCCTGGCCGGAGCCTTCTTCGCCGCTGTCTTGGTCGGCCGCCTTGGCCGGGGCCTTCTTCGTCGTGGCCTTGGCCGGGGTCTTCTTGGCCGCTGCCTTGGCGGGGGCCTTCTTGGCCGCGGTCTTGGTGGCCGCCGCCTTGGCCGGAGCCTTCTTCGCCGCCGCCTTGGCCGGGGTCTTCTTGGCCGCGGTCTTGGTGGCCGCCGCCTTGGCCGGAGCCTTCTTCGCCGCCGCCTTGGCCGGAGCCTTCTTCGCGGTCTTCTTCGCTGCCGTGGTCTTGGCCGGAGCCGCCTTCGCCGGAGCTTTCTTGACCGCGGCCTTCTTGGCCGGCGATGCCGCGGCCTTCTTCCCGGCTGGCCGAGGACGCCTTCTTCGCACCGCGGGTGGCGCCGCCACGACCGCGCAGCCCGACCCCCGCTTCCTTGAGCACGCCGTGCACGAACCCGAAGGACCGGCCGGCGTCTTCGGCGATCTTGCGAATGCTCTCGCCGGCGGCGTACCGCTTGGCGTACTGGGTTGCGAGCGTTCCTCGCTGTGCCCCAGTGATCCGTGAACCCTTAGCCAGTGCCTTGGCCACTGCGCCTCCCTGTGTCCTGAGGTCGTCACCGACGAGCAACGACGTGCTGCGTGATCAATGATCGACTTACCAAGATCAATGATCAACTCTTTCTAGCATGTTTCGAGTGGCTTTTGGAATATTGGCGGCTCCGTTGATCACCAAATCTCAGTGATCAACCGGGCAATGGCCGACGAGTTGATCTTTGAATTCATTGATCATCGCCGCCTTGATCAATTCCGACAGCTCAGGCGAGAGCGATCAGATCCGCATACTCGGGGTTCCACAGATCCTCGACACCATCGGGCAGCAACAGCACCCGATCGGGATCGAGGGCGTCGACCGCTCCCTCGTCATGGGTCACCAGGACCACTGCTCCGGCGTAGTTCTTGATGGCCGACAGCACCTCGGCCCGCGATGCCGGGTCGAGGTTGTTGGTGGGCTCATCGAGTAGCAGCACGTTGGCGCTGGAGACCACCAGCGTCGCCAGGGCCAGCCGGGTCTTCTCACCGCCCGACAGGACCCGAGCCGGTTTGTCCACGTCGTCGCCGGAGAACAGGAACGAGCCGAGCACCTTGCGGACATCAGTCTCGTTGAGCTGCGGCGCCGCGGTCTTCATGTTCGACAACACCGATCGTTCGGTGTCCAGCATCTCGTGCTCCTGGGCGTAGTAGCCCAGCCGAAGGCCGTGGCCGGGCAGCACCGCACCGGTGTCGGACTCCTCCAGACCGGCGAGAATCCGAAGCAGGGTGGTCTTTCCGGCGCCGTTCAGTCCGAGGACCACCACCTGGCTGCCCTTGTCGATGGCAAGATCGACTCCGGTGAACACCTCGAGCGAGCCGTAGCTCTTGCTCAGGTCCTCGGCGGTCAGTGGCGTCTTGCCACAGGCCGCCGGTTCCGGGAACCTGATCTTGGCCACCTTGTCCTGCCGGCGCTCGCCCTCGAGGCCGGCGAGCAGTCGCTCCGCCCGCTTGGCCATGTTCTGTGCGGCCGTGGCCTTCGTCGCCTTCGCCCGCATCTTGTCGGCCTGGCTCATCAACTGATCGGCTTTGCGCTCCGCGTTCTGCCGTTCCCGCTTGCGTCGCTTCTCGTCGGTCTCGCGTTGCTGCAGATAGCGCTTCCAGTCCATGGCATAGATGTCGAGCTCGGCCCGATTCGCATCGAGATGGAACACCTTGTTCACGGTCTGCTGCAGCAGCCCGACATCGTGGCTGATCACCAGCAGCCCGCCGGAATGATTGGCCAGAAAGCTGCGCAGCCAGGCGATCGAGTCGGCATCGAGGTGGTTGGTCGGCTCGTCGAGCAACATGGTCTGCGCGCCGGAGAACAGGATCCGGGCCAGTTCCACCCGCCGCCGCTGGCCACCGGACAGGGTGCTGATCGGCTGGTGCAGCACGCGTTCGCCGCAGCCCGAGGTTGCTGGCGATGCGGGCCGCCTCCGCCTCGGCCGCGTACCCGCCGGCTGCCGCCAGCTCGGCCTCGGCCCGTGCGTACGCGGCCATCGCCTTGTCCCGCACCTCGACGGATTCCTCACCCATCTGCAGCTCGGCCCGGCGCAGCCGCTCCACCACCGAGTCCAGCCCGCGCGCCGAGAGGATCCGATTCTTGGCAACCACATCAAGATCACCGGTCCGCGGGTCCTGCGGCAGGTAGCCGACCTCACCACTGCGGGTGATCGTCCCCGACGCCGGCGTCGCCTCCCCCGCCAAGATCTTGGTCAGCGTCGTCTTGCCCGCCCCGTTGCGCCCGACCAACCCGATCTTGTCGCCCGCCGCCACCTGGAAATGAGGCATGCTCCAGCAACAGACGCGCACCCGCACGTACCTCGACATCCCTCACGACCAACATCGGGCCTGAATCTTCTTCCTCACCCTGCTCGACCCTTCGGACAAGCTCAGGGCACGTATTCTCTCTTCAAGCCGCGACCCCCGGAGATGATCACCGCCGCCCCGCGCGACCACCCGCGCGCTCACAAGCCCAGCGCACGTGAGGCGCTGGTGGAGAGGCCGGCGGGCGGGCGTCCAAACCTAAGATGCCTGAATCCCGACCGCCAACGAACGCAGGTCGATCGGTGGACTCAATCAAGCGTTTGGGCGCCCGCCCGCCGGCCTCCCCACCAGCGCCGAACACACAAAATCAGATCAGACGTTGAACCCGAGAGCGCGCAGCTGGTCGCGCCCGTCGTCGGTGATCTTCTCCATCCCCCACGGGGGCATCCACACCCAGTTGATCACGAACCGCTCCACCAGCCCCTCGAGCGCGGTCTGGGTCTGGTCCTCGATCACGTCGGTCAGCGGGCAGGCGGCCGAGGTCAGCGTCATGTCGATGGTGAGTGAGTTGTCGTCCTCGAGGTGCAGGCCGTAGATCAGCCCCAGATCGACCACGTTGATCCCGAGCTCGGGGTCGACGACGTCCTTGAGCGCCTCCTCGAGATCCTCCAGATCCGGCCGCGCCGACGGCTGGCCGGCCAGTTCGACGGGTGGCAGATCGTCCTGCACGAGTTCGGATGGGCGCTGCGCTTGGGTTTCAGTCATCGGTCTTCCTCATTCTTCTCGGCCTGGGCCTGGAGGGCGGCGTCCCTGAACGCCGACCAGCCCAGCAGGGCACACTTCACTCGCGCGGGAAAGCGGGCGACGCCGGCGAAGGCGATCCCGTCCTCCAGGCGATCTTCGTCGGGCTCGATCTGACCCTTGCCGTGCATCAGGGCCAGGAACTCGTCGTGCAGGCCGAGGCCGTGCTCGACGTCGTGACCGATCACCAGATCGGACATCACCGAGGTCGAGGCCTGCGAGATCGAGCAGCCCAACCCCTCGTACGAGACGTCGGTCACCGTGCCGCCGTCCAGGTGCACCCGCAGCGTGACCTCGTCGCCACAGGTCGGATTGACGTGGTGCACCTCGGCCTCGTACGGCTCCCGCAGGCCGCTGTGGTGCTTGGCCCGGTAGTGATCAAGGATGATCTCCTGGTACAGGTCCTCGACCTTCACTTGCTGCCTCCCAACCGGCCGGCGGCGGAGCCGCGGCTGAAGAAGTTCGTCACGTACTCCAGACCGTCGATCAACGCGTCGATCTCGGCATGGGTCGTGTACAGGTAGAACGACGCCCGCGTCGAGGACTGCACGCCGAACCGCTCGTGCAGCGGTCGCGCGCAATGGTGTCCGCCGCGGACGGCGATCCCCCGCGAGTCCAGCAGTTGGCTGACGTCGTGCGGATGGATCGGCAGCCCGTCGGCGGTCAGCGTGAACGAGATCGCGCCGCCCCGATCCACCGGCTCGTTCGGCCCGAGAACGGTCAGCCCGGGCAGGCCGAGCAGGCCCTTCAGCGCGTAGCCGGTGATCTCCTGCTCGTGCGCGGCGATCTGGTCCATGCCCAGCGCGCTCAGGTACTGGGCGGCCGCCGCCAGGCCGACCGCCTGGGCGATCGGCGGGGTGCCGGCCTCGAACCGGTGCGGCGGCGGCGCGTACGTCGACCCGGCCATCGTGACGACCTCGATCATCTCCCCGCCGCCGAGGAACGGCGGCAGCGACGGCCAGCAGGTCGTAGCGTCCCCAGAGCACGCCGATGCCGGTGGGGCCGACCATCTTGTGTCCGGTGAAGGCGACCAGATCGGCGCCGAGCGCGGAGCAGGTCGACCGGGAGCTGCGGCACGGCCTGGGAGGCGTCGACGATCACCGTGGCGCCGACGGCGTGGCCGAGCGAGGCGATCTGGCTGATCGGGTTGACCGTGCCCAGCACGTTCGACACGTAGGCCACCGAGATGATCTTGGTCCGCTCGTTGATCAAGCCCGTCGGCCGCGGCGCGGTCCAGGTCGAGCCGGCCCTCGTCGGTGACGTCGAACCAGCGCAGCGTGGCGCCGGTCCGCTGCGCCAGCAGTTGCCACGGCACGATGTTGGAGTGGTGTTCCATCACCGAGATGACGATCTCGTCGCCGGGTCGCAGCGAGGCGCCGACCGTGTGCGCGCAGAGGTTCAGGGCCTCGGACGCGTTCTTGGTGAAGACGATCTCCTCGGAGCGGTCCGCGCCGACGAACTGGGCGAGCTGGGCCCGGGCACCTTCGAACGCCTCGGTCGCCTCGGCGCCGAGCAGGTGCATCGCCCGGGCCACGTTCGCGTTGTGGTTGAGGTAATGATCTTCCATCGCCTCCACCACGACCCGCGGCTTCTGCGAGGTGTTGGCGCTGTCGAGGTAGACCAGGGGCCACTCCCCGGCGGTCCGTTCCAAGATCGGGAAATCGGTGCGGATGTGCTCGACGTCGAACGGGATCGGCTCGTCGGAGCCGTCCAGTCCGTCGACCTGGTCGGCCAGGGTCACCTGGTCGATATCCGTGGTGGCCGGGTACTCCGGCCCACCGTTTACTGACATGGGCTACTCCGCTCCAGCTGCGGCGGCGGCACGGACATAGCGGTCGTAACCCTCGGCCTCGAGCTGCTCGGCCAGCTCCTGACCGCCCTGTTCGGCCACCCGGCCGGCGACGAAGACGTGCACGTAGTCCGGCTTGATGTAGCGCAGGATCCGCGTGTAGTGGGTGATCAACAGCACTCCGCGATCACCCTGGGCGGAGAAGCGGTTGACTCCCTCGGAGACGATCCGCAGGGCGTCGATGTCGAGGCCCGAATCGGTCTCGTCCAAGATCGCGAACCGCGGATTGAGCAGCTCCAGCTGAACGATCTCGTGCCGCTTCTTCTCGCCGCCGGAGAAGCCCTCGTTGACGTTGCGGGTGGCGAACTCGGTGTCCATGTGCACCCGCTCCATTGCCGCGTTGACGTCCTTGACCCAGGTGCGCAGCTTGGGGGCCTGGCCGTCGAGCGCCGTCTTGGCCGTCCGCAGGAAGTTGGAGACCGAGACCCCCGGCACCTCGACCGGATACTGCATGGCCAGGAAGAGCCCGGCCCGCGCGCGCGCGTCGACACTCAGGGCCAGCAGATCCTCACCGTCCAGCGTGACGCTGCCCTGGGTGATCTTGTACTTCGGGTGGCCGGCGATGGAGTACGCCAGGGTCGACTTGCCGGACCCATTCGGCCCCATGATCGCGTGCGTCTCGCCGCTGCGGATGGTCAGGTCGACGCCCTTGAGGATCTCCTTGGCACCCGAGTCGGTGTCGACGGAGACGTGCAGATCGCGGATTTCGAGAGTTGACATGAAGATCAGGACTCCTGGATTTCTGAGAGTTGAAGCGGTCGGGGGTCGACGAGCAGATCGGCCCCGTCCACCACGCAGCGGTAGATGGCGACCGGCTCGGTGGCCGGGAGCCCGAGCGGCTCGCCGGTGCGAAGATCGAAGCGCGACCCGTGCAGGTAGCACTCGATCTCACCGTCGCCGACATCGCCTTCGGACAGCGGAATGGCGGCGTGCGAACACTCGTCGGCGATCGCGTAGAAGGCGCCACCCGAATTCACGATGGCGATCTCGGTGCCGTCGACCTCGACCGGGATGGCCGACTCCGGTGCGACATCAGCCAGCGCGCAGGCTCGGAACAGCGTCATCAGGCCGGCACCCCAGCCTCAGCCGGCAGCCCGACGTTCACGGCCAGCTCGGCCTCGACGGCGTCCATCAACCGCTGCTCGATGGACGGGACGCCGACGCGGCGGATGATGTCGGCGAAGAAGCCGTGCACCACCAGGCGCCGCGCCTCGGCCTCGTCGATGCCGCGGCTGCGGAGGTAGAAGAGCTGCTCGTCGTCGAAGCGCCCGGTGGTCGAGGCGTGGCCGGCGCCGGCGATCTCGCCGGTCTCGATCTCCAGGTTGGGCACGGAGTCGGCCCGGCAGCCGTCGGTGAGCACCAGGTTCTTGTTCGACTCGTAGGTCTCGATGCCCTCGGCCACCTTGCGGATCAGCACGTCGCCGATCCACACCGAGTGCGCGCCGCGGCCTTGCAGGGCCCCGCGGTAGTCGACGTTGCTCCGGGTGTGCGGTGCGTTGTGATCGACGAACAGCCGGTGCTCGAGGTGCTGCCCGGCGTCGGCGAAGTAGAGACCGAACTGTTCGCTCGATCCGCCGGGTCCGGCGTACTCGACGGTCTCGACCAGCCGCACCAGGTCGCCGCCCAGCGTGGCCGCCAGGGTGCGGACCTGCGCGTCCCGTCCGACCTTGATCGCCACCTGCCCGGCGTGCACCGTGTCGTCGGCCCACAGTTGCAGGCCGACGAACTCCACCTGGGCGCCGTCACCGACCAGGACCGACACCGAACTGGCGAAGGTCGCGGAGCCCTGGTGCTCCAGCACGATCGTGCCCTTGGCGTACGCGCCGACGTTGATGATCAAGTGGCCGAAGACGGGTTGTTCGATCCCGGACCCGGTGAGCGTGATGATCACCGGACGGTCCAGCTCGGCGTCGGCGGGGATGTCGATCTTGATCACGCCGGCCGCCCGGGCGACGGCAAGAGCGGAGATCCGGTCCACCGGGGCCGGGCCGCCGAGGGCGACCGCGTCCGCGGTGCTGATCTGACTCGTCGTCACGCCGTCGGGCGCGTCGACCACCCACTCCAACGGGCCGCCGACCACGCCGTCGGGGTCGAGCAGACCCCGGAGCCGTTTGAGCGGGGTGAAGCGCCAGACCTCTTCACGGCCGGTCGGCTTGGGGTGGTCGGCGAGGTCGTAGGACGCCACCGGATGCAGGTGGGAAGCGACCGTCTCGACAGCGCCGGCGACATTCGGGGTCGGCGCCGCTGCGGGCGGAGCGGTATCGATAGACACAACGTCTCTCTCTGGGCTTGGCCCATCGGAAGGCTCAGGGCAAGTGGGCGGGGGCTGGTCGTGGCTAACCGACCGCCCCTTCCATCTGCAGTTCGATCAGTCGGTTGAGCTCCAGCGCGTACTCCATCGGCAGTTCGCGGGCGATCGGCTCGACGAATCCGCGAACGATCATGGCCATCGCCTCGTCCTCCCCGAGCCCGCGACTCATCAGGTAGAAGAGTTGATCATCACTGACCTTGGAGACGGTGGCCTCGTGCGCCATCGAAACGTCGTCCTCACGGACGTCGACGTACGGGTAGGTGTCAGAGCGGCTGATCTGATCCACCAGCAGGGCATCGCACTTGACGATCGACTTGGAGTGATGCGCGCCTTCCTGCACCTGGACCAGTCCGCGGTACGAGGTCCGACCGCCGCCCCGGGCGACCGACTTGGAGATGATCGAGGACGAGGTGTGCGGCGCACAGTGCACCATCTTGGAGCCGGCATCCTGGTGCTGGCCTTCGCCGGCGAAGGCGATGGACAGCGTCTCGCCGCGTGCATGCTCGCCCATCAGGTAGACCGCCGGGTACTTCATGGTCACCTTGGAACCGATGTTGCCGTCGATCCATTCCATGGTCGCGCCGGCCTCGCAGGTCGCGCGCTTGGTCACCAGGTTGTAGACGTTGTTCGACCAATTCTGGATCGTCGTGTAGCGGCAGCGGGCGCCCTTCTTGACGATGATCTCGACCACCGCGGAGTGCAGAGAGTCGCTGCTGTAGATCGGCGCCGTGCAGCCCTCGACGTAGTGCACGTACGCGCCCTCGTCGACGATGATCAAGGTCCGCTCGAACTGGCCCATGTTCTCGGTGTTGATCCGGAAGTAGGCCTGCAGCGGGATCTCGACATGCACGCCCTTCGGCACGTAGATGAACGAGCCGCCGGACCACACCGCGGTGTTCAGCGCGGCGAACTTGTTGTCGCCGACCGGGATCACGGTGCCGAAGTACTCCTGGAAGAGTTCCGGGTACTCCTTGAGCGCCGTATCGGTGTCGAGGAAGATCACGCCCTGCTTCTCGAGCTCGTCGTTGATCTTGTGGTAGACGACCTCGGACTCGTACTGGGCGGCCACTCCGGAGACCAGGCGGGCCTTCTCCGCCTCCGGGATGCCGAGCTTGTCGTAGGTGTTCTTGATGTCGGCCGGCAGATCGTCCCAGCTGGTCGCCTGCTTCTCGGTCGAGCGGACGAAGTACTTGATGTTGTCGAAGTCGATCCCGTCGAGCTCGGCCCCCCAGGTCGGCATCGGCTTGCGACCGAACAGTCGGTGGCCCTTGAGGCGCAGGTCGAGCATCCACTGCGGCTCGCTCTTCAGTGCCGAGATGTTGGCGACGATCTCAGGGGTGAGGCCGCGTTGGGCCGTGGCGCCCGCGACATCGGTATCGGACCAGCCGAACTTGTAACGACCGAGCGCGGCGAGATGCTCATCTTGGGTCTGGCCGGTGCCAACCGGTCGGGTGAGCGCCGGATCCTGGATCTGGGTCATGGTCGCGACCTTTCGCTATCAGTCTTGTCTGGGGCAATGGGACTCGTGCCTGAGGAGGCACGCGGAATGTGGGTCGTGCCGGAGGCACGCTGGTCGTGGGAACGCGGGATGTGGGTCGTGCAGACACCGTCGCCGTGAGCGATGGTGGCGAGCCGCTGGACGTGAACGCCCAGCACCCGGGAGAAGGCTTCGGTTTCAGCCTCGCACAGTTGCGGAAACTTCTCGGCGACATGGGCCACCGGGCAGTGGTGTTGACACAGTTGCTCGCCGAGCGCCGACGGGAGGGTGGAGGCGACATAGCCGTCGTCGCTGAGGGCAGCGGCCAGCGCCTGGGCCGGCGACGTCTGGGAATCTGCGTCGGCGACCTTGGCGCGATACCGCTGCTCGACGGCGGCGATCCGCGACTCGGCGAACCGGGCCACCGCCTCCGGGCCGGCTGCTTCGGCCAGGAAGCCGAGCGCCGAGACCGCCAGGTCGTCGTACGCGGTGTAGAAGACAGCCCGGCCGGCGTCGGTGAGTACGAAGTCCTTGGCCGGTCGGCCGCGGCCGCGCGCACCGTAGATGCGCTGCTCGCGGGCCTCGACGTGGCCGTACGCGAGCAGCACGTCGAGGTGTCGGCGGATGCCGGCCGGGGTGAGCCCCAGTCGGCCCGACAACTCGGCTGCGGTGGACGGTCCGTGTTCCAGGATCGAGCTGAGCACCCGGCGCCGGGTGGAGGCGTCGAGGTCGCCGTTCGGGGTCACTCCAGCGACACCGGTGGCGCGCTCAGAGTTTTTCACAACACCAGTGTGCTCTTATTCGGAGGAGAGGTTCAAATAAGGCATGCCTTAGCCGGGGCGTACGGTGCGGATGTGCAGTCCGAAGTCATGACCGCCCGAGGCGCCCGCGCTGAGTTCGATCAGACCGTGACCTATCTGAACACGGCGACCTACGGGTTGCCGCCGCGTCGCAGTTGGGCTGAGTTGGAGGGCGCGCAGGCCGCGTACCGGGCGGGCCGGGTGGACCCGCAGAGCTATGACCGATCGGTGCAGCGGGCGCGATCGGCCTTCGCCCGGCTGGTCGACATCGACGTGGCGCAGGTGGCCGTCGGCAACCAGGTGTCGAGTTTCGTCGGGCTGATCGCCGCGAGCCTGCCGGCCGGCAGCGAAGTACTGACGGCGACCGGTGATTTCACCAGCCTGCTCTTCCCGTTCCATGTCCAGCAGGCCCGCGGCCTGAGCGTGCGCGAGGCGCCGCTGGACGAGATCGCCGGATCGGTCACCGACCGCACCGCTCTGGTCGCGGTGTCCCTGGTCCAGTCGGCCGATGGTCGGCTCCTCGACCTACCCCGACTTCGCGAGGCAGCGGACCGCACCGGAAGCCGGATCCTGCTCGACATCACCCAGGCGGCCGGCTGGCTCCCGGTCGGTGCGGGCACCGTCGACTACACCGTGTGCAGCGGCTACAAGTGGCTGCTCACTCCGCGCGGCACCGCGTACCTCACCGTGCACCCCGCGCTGATGGACGCCCTGCTCCCGCTGCACGCCGGTTGGTACGCCGGTGACGATCGGTGGCAGACGATCTACGGCGGCCCGCTGCGACTCGCCGCCGACGCGCGCCGCTTCGACCTCTCCCCGGCCTGGCATTCCTGGGTCGCCGCGGCTCCGGCGCTGGAACTGCTGGCCGAGATCGACCGCACCGCCGTGCGTGACCACAGCGTCGGATTGGCGAACCAGTTCCGTGCCGGGCTCGGTATGGCGCCCGGCGATTCGGCCATCGTGAGCCTGGCCGTCGACGACCGGACGCCCGACGCTCTGCGGGTCGCCGACATCGCCGCGGCGTCCCGGGCCGGCCGGCTCCGGTTGTCCTTCCACCTGGCCAACGACGAGGGCGACGTCGCGCACGCGGTGACGGTGATCGGCCCGCACCTGATCAAGGAGTGAGAGCTCGACCTGGCGCGACGTCCTCACGCGGCGGTGAGCGGCCGCTTACCCCACCAACTTGTCGCTGACCGCATCAAATCTGGCCCGGTGAGCGACCGTTTAGCACGGTCCGTGTTCAACCGAACGAGCAGTCAGGAGTCGAGGACCTCGGCGAGGTCGAACTTGACGGGTTCCTCCAGCTGTTCGTACGTGCACGAGCGCGGGTCGCGGTCAGGGCGCCAGCGGTTGAACTGGGCCGTATGCCGGAACCGGATCCCTTCCATGTGCTCGTAGCGGACCTCGACGACCAGCTCCGGGCGCAACGGCACGAAGGACAGGTCCTTGCCGTTGTTCCAGCGACTGCCGACGGAGTTCTGCGGGGTGCGGAGACCCGCCTCCTGTTTGGCCCAGGCCCACGGATGATCATCGAAGGTCGTCACCATGGGCTGCAGCTCGGCGAACAGCTCCTTGCGCCGGGCCAGCGGGAAGGCGCCGATCACGCCGACCGACATCAGGTCCCCGTCGTCGTTGTACAGACCGAGCAGCAGCGAGCCGATGCTGTCCGGCCCGCTCTTGTGCACCCGATAGCCGGCCACCACACAGTCCGCGGTGCGCTCGTGCTTGATCTTGAACATCACCCGCTTGTCGGGCTGATAGTTGATCTTGTTCGGTTTGGCCACCACTCCGTCGAGCCCGGCGCCCTCGAACTGCTCGAACCACTTCTTGGCGACCGCCGGGTCGCCGGTCACCGCCGTGAGATGGATGGGTGCCTGCGCGTCGGCCAGGGCCCGCTCCAGGGCGGCGCGACGTTCGCCGAACGGCTGCCTGGTCAGATCGTCGTCGCCGAGGGCCAGCAGATCGAAGGCCACGAACCGGGCCGGAGTCTTCTTCGACAGCATGGTCACCCGACTGACCGCCGGGTGGATCCGCTGCTGCAGCGTCTCGAACTCGAGCCGGTCGCCGGACTCGCCGATCACGATGATCTCCCCGTCGATCACCGCCCGCTCCGGGAAGTTGGCCCGGACCGCTTCGACCACCTCGGGGAAGTAGCGGGTCATCGGCTTCTCGTTGCGGCTGCCGATCTCCACCTCGTCGCCGTCGCGGAAGATGATCGACCGGAAGCCGTCCCACTTGGGCTCGTAGCTGAAGTCGCCCTCGGGGATATCCTTCACCGCCTTGGCCAGCATCGGCGCGACGGGCGGCATCACAGGCAGCTGCATGTGCCCCATTCTGGCCCGGCACCGGCCGTGCTGCATGATCACCTGATGATCGGGACGAATTGGAGCGGCACCTACACCTATCGGGCGGGCGCCCTCCACCGACCGCGGACGATGGAGGAACTGCAGGACCTCGTCGGCAGTGGTCGTCAGCTGCACGCCGTCGGCACCCGGCATTCCTTCAACGACGTGGCCGACGGCGCCGCGCTGATCTCGGTTGCCGACCTCCCGGGCGAGATGATCATCGACGAGGTGGCCCGCACCGTCCGGGTGCCGGCCGCCACCCGTTACGGGGACCTGGCCGCCCGGCTGCAGTCGGCCGGTTGGGCGCTCGGCAATCTCGCCTCGCTGCCGCACATCTCGGTGGCCGGATCGGTGGCGACGGCGACCCACGGCTCGGGCAACCGCAACCAGACGTTGGCGGCGGCCGTCACGGGCATGACCTTGATCAACGGGACCGGTGAGCTGGTCGCCGTCGGCCGCGGCCACCCCGACTTCCCGGGTGCGGTCGTCCATCTGGGTGCGCTCGGCGTGGTCACTGAACTGACGCTGGCCATCGAACCCACCTTCGACGTACGCCAGGACGTCTACCAGCACCTGCCGTGGGACCAGCTCAGGGATTCGTTCGAGGACGTGCTCGGCGCGGGGTACAGCGTCAGCGCGATCACCGACTTCGCCGGTGATGATCTTGATCTGTTGTGGGTGAAGACCCGGGTGGGCCCTTCAACAGGCTCAGGGCGCGATTCGACCGGCTCAGGGACCGGAGGTGACATGCCGGCCACGCTGTTCGGGGCGACGGCGGCGACGGAGAAGCTGCACATGACCCGCGGCAACGACCCGCGGTTCTGCACCCCGCAACTCGGCGAAGTCGGTCCCTGGTCGGATCGGCTGGCCCATTTCCTGCTGGAGTTCACGCCGAGCAGTGGAGCGGAGATCCAGAGTGAGTACCTGATGGACCGGGTTCACGGACCGGCTGTGGTCGAGGCGCTGCGCGGTCTCGGCGGAGTCATCGCGCCGCTGGTCAAGAGCGCCGAGATCCGCACCGTGGCCGCGGACGACCTCTGGCTCAGCCCGGCGTACCAGCGCGACATCTTCGGGGTGCACTTCACCTGGCAGCCGGATGCCGCCGCGGTCACGTCTGCGGTGGCGGAGATCGAGCAGGCCTTGAGCCAGTTCAGCCCCCGGCCGCACTGGGCCAAGGTCTTCGGCGACGGCTTCGACTGGGCCGCGCTCTATCCCCGCCTGGGCGACTTCCGGTCGCTCGCGCAGCGGTACGACCCGAACGGCGTCTTCCGCACCGGCCTGGTGTCGCGCACGATTCTGAGCAGCTGAGTCCGACCACCTAGACTGCCCCGGTGTCCAGCCGCGCGCCCGCCCTGCTGGTCGACGGTCTCGTGGTGCGGTTCGACGGACGCCCGGTCCTCGACAGCCTGAGCCTGCGTGCCGACACCGGGGCGTTGACCGCGGTCCTCGGCCCCAACGGGGCCGGCAAGACCACGCTGATCCGCTGCTGCACCGGGCTGCTGAAGCCCGAGTCCGGCGCACTCCAGGTGCTCGGCGAGCGTCCGGGATCTCCGGCCAACGCCGCCCGCGTCGGCCTGATGCCCCAGAGCACCGGCGCCTGGTCCGGAATCCGGGCCGTCGAGCTGCTCAGCTATCTCGCGAGCCTGTATGCGCACCCGTTGGCGGTGCCGGCCATTGTCGAGCGGCTCGGCATCGGCGGCTACGCGAGAACCCCCTACCGCCGACTCTCGGGCGGCCAGCAACAGGCGGTCAACCTGGCCGGCGCCCTGATCGGCCGCCCGGAACTGGTGTTCCTGGACGAGCCGACGGCGGGTATGGACCCACACGCCCGCCGCGCGACGTGGGATCTTCTCCGCGAACTGCGGGCTTCGGGGGTGAGCATCGTGCTCACCACTCATGCCATGGACGAGGCCGAGACCCTGGCCGACCAGGTGTTCATCGTGGACGCCGGCGCCGTGAAGGTGTGCGGCACCGTGGCCGAGCTCACCGCGTCCGGCGACACTCTCGAAGACGTCTTCCTGAGCCAGACCCGGCCGGGGGCCGCGTAGTGAGCGCCATCGACTTCTCGCCGGCGCCCGGAGCGGCGCCGGCCAGCACCCGAATCGTCCGCCATGCGACCACCGAGGCCAGCCTGCTGGTGCGCAACGGTGAGCAGTTACTGCTGGCCCTGGTGATCCCGCTGGGCATCCTGCTGGGCGGCCGCTTCTTCGGCGGCCGGTTCGGCGATCTCGACAGCCTCGTTCCCTCGGTGCTCGGTCTGGCGGTGTGGTCCTCGGCATTCACCTCGGTCGCCATCACCACCGGATTCGAACGCCGGTACGGCGTACTGGAGCGGCTGGCTGCGACCCCCCTCGGCAAGTCGGGCCTACTGGCGGGGAAGGCCCTGGCGATCACGGTCATCCTGCTCGGCCAACTGCTGATCCTGGTCGTCGCCGCGTTGATCATCGGCTGGCGACCGGCCTTCACCGTCGCTTCGTTGCTCGTCGCGTTGCTGCTGGCCGTCCTGGCCTCGGCGACCTTCGTCTGTTTCGGGCTGCTGCTGGCCGGACTGCTCCGCGCGGAGATCATCCTCGCGGTCGCGAACCTGATCTATCTGGTGTTGCTGGCCGGGGGCGGCCTGCTGGTGCCCGTGGACCGCTACATTCCCGCAGTTCGACCCGTCGTCTCGGCACTGCCCACCGGCGCGCTCGGCGAGGGGCTGCGAGCGGCCGCGTCCGGTGTGGTGCTCGGCTGGCCGCTCGTCGTGATGGCGATCTGGCTGATCCTCGCCGGACTGGCGGCTTGGAGGTTCTTCCGATGGACGTCCTGAGCGTGGTGCGCGGGCGGTCAGCGCTGCGCCGGTGGGCCGTCGTCTCGCTGATCATGAACATGGTGATCGTGGTGACCGGCGGGCTGGTCCGGCTGACCGGCTCCGGACTGGGCTGCCCGACCTGGCCGAAGTGCACCGACGAGTCGTACGTAGCTCATCCGGCGCTCGGAGTGCACGGGGCGATCGAATTCGGCAACCGGCTGCTCACTTTCGTCCTGATCATCGCCGCCGTGCTCACCTTCGTCAGCGCGCTGCTCTATCGCGAGGACGGGCGGCCGCGCCGCGACCTCCGCTGGCTGACCGCCGGGATGGCTCTCGGAATTCCCTTCCAGGGCGTGATCGGTGGCATCACGGTACTGACCCAGCTCAACCCGTACCTGGTCGCCCTGCACCTGGTGCTGTCGATGATCTTGATCTCGCTCGCGGTCTGGCTGGTGCGCAAGACCCGAGGGCTCGCTGCGGCTCCCGCCGCCGGCCCTTCGGTGATCGCGGCCCGGGTGGCGTACGGGTTGATCTGGGTCACGGTCTGGCTCGGCACGACGGTGACCGGCAGCGGCCCGCACGCCGGCGACGATCATGCTCCGCGCAACGGCCTGCCCGGCGGTCTGGTCACCGATCTGCACTCGTACGCGGTGTACTCCGCCGTTGGCGTCACGGTGATCTGCGTGGTCCTGCTGCGGAGCCGCGCGGCCGTGCTGCTATTGCTGGTGGAGATCGTCCAGGCCGGGATCGGCATCACCCAGTACCGGCTGGGCCTGCCCATCGGTCTGGTCGCCCTGCACCTGCTCGGTGCCTGCCTCGCCGTCGCCGCGGCCACCAACCTGATGCTGTCGGTCAGGTCAGATGCTCCCGGGCCCACAGAGCGGCGCTCGTCCGATCAGAGACCCCGATACGCCGAAAGACGTTGACCAGGTGCACCGTCACCGTCCGCTCGGTGATGCCCAGTGCCCGGCCGATCTGCTTGTCCGCCATTCCTTCGCTGACCAGGGACAGCACCTCGCGTTCAGGCGGGCTCAGCTCCGGCAGGGCCGCGGCACCGGCCGACGGCAGCAGCGCCTTGGCGACCCGAGGGTCTTGGGTTGATCTTTGCCTCCAGTTGTCGTCGGTTCTTGCTAGGAGCCTCGGCGGCGGCGCGGACTAAAGGCAATCGTCTTCAGTACTAGCGTGCTACCACCTCTCGACGAAATCGGCGATCCGCGGGGCGATCTGGGCGACCCCGGCGGCCGTCATCAGCATCGTGTAGTGATTGACGTCGTCGAGTTCGGCGACCTCGAGGTCAGGCAGTACCGCGCGCCACTGGTCCATCACCTCCGTCGGGTACAACCCCGGCGCGACGCCCAGCAAGCCGCGCGGCGCCGTGATCATGGTCATCGGCCGGTTCAGCGGCGCCAGCACCAGATCATCAACGCTGGTGGCAAACTGCTGCCGGGCGTCGGTACGGACCGCCTCGACGGAGACCGTCGAGTGCAGGCTCGGCGCTTCGCCGGTCAGGTCGTAGTCGACGTAGTCGATCAGGGCCGGACCCCACGCTTCGGCCAGCGCCGGATGTCCGCGCCAGAAGGCCCGGTAGGCCTCGACACTCTCAAAGCTCAGATCGAGTCGCTCCAGCGCCGGGCCCAGGGCGCCGGCGACCAGCTGGTCAAGATCAACTTCGGGGCCGACCACGAACGGCAGTCCGCCGTCCAGCAAGAGCACCCCGCTGATCAGCTCCGGATGGCGGTGCGCAGCGGCCACCGCGACGAAGCCACCCATCGAATGGCCGACGACCGGCACCGGCGCGACGCCGAGCTGATCGACCAGCTGAGCCAGATCATCGGCGTGCTGAGCCATTCCGTACGGGGCTGGAAGCCCGCTGCTGCGGCCGCGGCCGCGCAGGTCGGGCGCGACGATGCGGAAGTCGGGCAACGCGTCGGCGACCAACCGCCAGGCGAGATGGTTCGCCGTGATGCCGTGCACGGCCAGCACCGGAGCACCGGCATCGGCCCCCCAGACGCCGACCCGCAGCGGCCCGCCCCGGACCTCGACGTCCACCGTCTTGTAGCGTCCGGGTCGGCTGTTCACCGCACGCTCACTCATTGCGCGGTCCAACCGCCGTCCATGGTGTAGGCGGCGGCGGTCACCATACCGGCATCGGGGCCGACCAGCCAGCCGACCAGCGATGCGACCTCCTCGGGTTCGACGAGCCGCTTGATCGCCGAGTGGGCCAGCATGACCTTCTCCACCACCTCGGACTCGTCGATGCCGTGGGTCCTGGCCTGGTCGGCGATCTGCTTCTCCACCAGCGGTGTCCGGACGTAGCCGGGGTTGATGCAGTTGCTGGTCACACCGTGCGGCGCGGCTTCCAGAGCGGTCACCTTGGACAGTCCCTCCAAAGCGTGCTTGGCCGTGACATAGGCGGATTTGTACTCTGAGGCGCGGAGCCCGTGCACCGACGAGATGTTCACGATCCGGCCGAAACCTCGCTCGTACATGCCCGGCAATGCCGCCCTGATCAACAGGAACGGCGCTTCGACCATGATCATCAGAATTCGCCGGAAGATCTCCGGATCGAAGTCCGGGATCGGGCTGACGTGCTGGATACCGGCGTTGTTGATCAAGATGTCGGTGCTGATCGGCAACCCCACGAGGGATTCCCGGTCAGTGAGATCGAGCGTCCAGGCCTCACCGTCGAGTTCGGCGGCCAGCGCCTGGGCACCGTCGCCGTCGACGTCGGCGATCCGCACGGCGGCACCGCGGCCGGCGAGATGCCGGGCGATCGCGGCACCGATCCCGCTGGCGCCGCCGGTGATCAACGCGGATCGTCCGTGGAGGCTCAGGGACCGCTCGGTCATCATCATGTCCTTTCCCGGGGTGCCGGTGCCGCACCGCTAGTGCTTCTCGGCGCGAGCACTAGCCTCACTGTATGAGTCACCTGCCCGGCATCGCCGCCAAGACCGTTCAGACCTCGCGACTGCGGAGCAACGTCCTCTATCGCACCGATGGGCCGGCCGGCACCGTGCCGCTCGTCTTCGTGCACGGGAACGTGTCCTCGTCGCTGTTCTGGGAGCCGCTGATGCTCGCCCTGCCGCGGGAGATCAACGCGGTGGCCGTCGACCTGCGGGGCTACGGCGACAGCGAGGTCGCGCCGGTCGACGGCACCCGCGGCATCCGGGACTTCAGCGACGACCTCGCCGAGGTGCTCGCCGAACTCGACCTGGAGCCGGCGCACCTGGTCGGCTGGAGCATGGGCGCCGGCGTGGTCATGCAGTACGCACTCGACCATCCGGTGCAGACGATGACACTCGTCTCTCCGATCTCCCCGTACGGCTTCGGTGGCACCGCCGCGGACGGCAGTCTGCTGAACGCCGATGCCGCGGGCACCGGCGGCGGTGGGGTCAATCCGGACTTCATCGAGCGGCTACGGGCCGGCGACCGGAGCAGTGAGGCCCCGACCTCTCCGCGATCGGTGTACGCCACGGCGTACGTGAAGCCCGGGTTCGTCTCCGAGCACGAGGATCTCTGGGTCGAGTCCATGCTGACCACCGCCATGGGCGTGGACAACTATCCGGGGGATTCCGCCCCGAGCGAGCACTGGCCGGGCTTCGCGCCGGGAACCGCGGCGTGCTCAACACGATGGCGCCGACCCATTTCGATCTGACCGGCATCGTCGACCTGCCGACGAAGCCGCCGGTGCTCTGGATTCGCGGAGTGGACGACGTGATCGTCTCCGACACCTCGTACTTCGACCTGAACTTCCTCGGCCAACTCGGCGCCGTCCCGGGCTGGCCGGGCGCGGACGTGGCACCGCCGCAGCCGATGATCGGCCAGACCCGAGCCGTGCTGGACGCGTACGCGGCCAACGGCGGCCATTACCGCGAGGTGGCGCTGGAGAACTGCGGCCACTCCCCACATCTGGAACATCCCGACGCAGTGCGGACCGCGATCCTGGAGCACCTCAGCCGGTGGCGCCGGCCGTGACCAGCGCCTCGATACCGGCGTGCAGTTGCGGAACGATCAACTCCGACTCGGGCTTCATCAGCACGCTGCGCAGGATCCGGCCGGCTTCGATGTCGGACGCGATCGTGTGCCCGCGCGACTCGAGCGCGGCACTGCTCACGGTGTAGGTCGCGACGAAGATCGCCTCGGCGGGCGGCGCTGCCATCCCGGTGTCGAGCACCCGCCTCGACAGCCGATCGACGTCGGAAAGGGCAAGTGCGGCAGGGAAGTAGCTGACGATGTCCAGCTCAGGCGGTTGGTAGAGATCGAGCACGTCGGAGTCCTTGATCAACTCCGACCAGGCCAGGGCGGCCCGGCGGCCGGGCCGCAGTACCTGGCCGAGACCCACTTCGGTCGGCGGCAGAAGCTGGAAGGTCAGCCACAGCGCGGCCGCCGCCGCGCCGGCCCGCGAGCACTCGATCGAGATCTCCCCGAGGTGCAACTCGTCAGAGGTGAAGTAGGTGTAGGGCGAGTCGTGCAGGTAGTGCCGGGCCACGCCGGGGTCGCGGAAGATGCACCGCACCACAGCCGTACGGCTGCAGCCCGTGCTTGTGCGGATCGATCACCACCGAGTCGCTCTCGGCGATCGCGGCGTACAGGGCCCGAGCCACTCCCTGCGCCGTGTCGTCGGCGATCAGGGTGAAGAAGCCGCCGTAGGCGGCGTCGACATGGACCCGGACGCCGTAGCTTCGGCAGAGCGGCAGGGCCAGGTGCGATGGGGTCGACCGCCCCGAGACCGGTGGTGCCCGCGGTCAACACGACGGTGCCGACCGTGCCTGCCTTCAGCAGGTCCTCCAGCGCGTCGAGGTCCATCCGGCCGCCGCGCGTCGGTGGGCACGGCGGTCGAGCTCATCCCGAGCAGGTGGCTCATCCGGCTGTGCGTGTAGTGGGCGTCGGCGCTGTACGCGATTCCCTTGCCCGGATGGCTTTCCCGGGCGATGAACAGCGCTTCGAGGTTGGCGATGGTGCCGCTGCTGGTCAGGTGGCCGAGGTGCGTCGGGTAGCCGAACATCCGGGCCAGATCGGCGACCACCTCCTTCTCCATCCGCGGCGGTCGCCGGACCGCCGTCGAGGGCGTGGTTGTTGGGGTTGATCAACATCGCCGACAGGTAGCCGACGATCGCGGCCGGGTGGGGCGGCTTCAGCATCTGGCCGATGTAGCGCGGATGGAAGAACGGGTAGTTGTCCTGCAGTCGCTGCAGCAGTTCGGCCTGCTTGGCCTCGAACTGTTCCGGGGCGACCTGCATCGACGGATGGGCCTGGTACGCCCCGAACTCGGCCATCCAGCCGTTCAGTGCCTCGATCGACGCGGCCAGGCGGTCGGTCAGGTCGCCGGCCGGCGTCGAGTCCATGGCGGTCAGAGTTTGATGCCGACGTACTTGGTCTCCAGGTACTCCTCGATGCCTTCGGCGCCGCCTTCGCGGCCCAGTCCGGAGGCTTTGACGCCGCCGAACGGTGCGGCCGGGTTGGACACGATGCCCTGGTTGATCGCCGACCATGCCGGTCTGCAGGCCTTCGGCGACCCGGATGGCCCGGGACAGGTTCTGGGTGAACGCGTACGCGACCAGTCCGAACTCGGTGTCGTTGGCCATGGCCAGACCCTCCTCGTCGTCGCCGAACGTGCTGACCGGGGCGACCGGGCCGAAGATCTCCTCCCGGAAAATCCGGGCCTTCGTCGGCACGTCGCCGAGCACGGTCGGGGTGTAGAAGTGCCCGGGCCGGTCCAACACCTTCCCGCCGGTCAGCACTTCGGCGCCATGATCGACCGCGTCGGCGACCAGTTCGGTCACCTTGTCGATCGCCGCCTGGTCGATCAACGGACCCACCTTCACCCCGTCCTCGATCCCCCGCCCGATGCTCAACTCACCCATCTTCGCCGCGAACCGGGCCGAGAACTCCGCCGCCACCGACTCATGCACGATGAACCGGTTCGCCGCCGTGCACGCCTCACCGATGTTGCGCATCTTCGCCAACATCGCCCCCTCCACCGCCGCCTCCAGATCCGCGTCGCCGAAGACCAGGAACGGGGCATTCCCCCCCAACTCCATCGAAATCTTCAACACCTGCTCCGCCGACTGCCGGATCAACCCCTGCCCGACACTGGTCGACCCGGTGAACGTCAGCTTCCGCAACCGCGGATCGGCGATGATCGGACCCGACACCTTCCCCGACGACGACGTGGTGATCACATTCAGCACCCCATCCGGCAACCCCGCCTCCGCCAAAATCCCGGCCAACGCCAACGTGGTCAGCGGCGTCAACGCGGCCGGCTTGATCACCACCGTGCACCCCGCCGCCAACGCCGGACCGATCTTGCGGGTCCCCATCGCCAACGGAAAGTTCCACGGCGTGATCGCATACACCGGCCCCACCGGCTGCTTCATCGTCAACAACCGCGTCCCGCCACTGGGCGCGATCGAATACCGGCCGGAGATCCGCACCGCCTCCTCGGAGAACCAGCGCAGGAACTCCGCCCCATAGCTGACCTCCGCCCGCGCCTCGGCCAGCGGCTTACCCATCTCCAACGTCATCAACAACGCCACATCGTCCGCCCGCGGACACCACCAGATCGAACGCCCGACGAAGAATCTCCCCGCGCTCCCGCGGATCGGTCGCCGCCCACGCACCCTGCGCCGCGACCGCCGCATCCAACGCCTCAACACCCTGCTCCGGCGACGCATCCGCCACCTCCGCCAACACCTCACCGGTCGAGGGATCCTCGACCTTCACCCCGCCGTCGGTCTGGACCTGCTTACCGTTGATCAACAACCCCTTCGGCACCCCATCAAGCACCCGGGCAACATCCGCAGACGAAACACTCATGATCAACTTCCTTCGGTGAGAGCGTCAATGGCGGCCTCGATGATATCGAGGCCTTCGTTCAGCAGGTCATGGCCGATGACCAGCGGGGGCAGGAAACGAAGCACATTGCCGTAGGTGCCGGCGGTCAGCACGACGAGTCCCTCGGCGTGGCAGGCTCGGGCGATCTGGCCGGCCAGCGCGGCATCGGGTCCCCGGGTACCCGGTGTGACCAGTTCGATGGCGATCATCGCGCCCCGGCCGCGCACATCGCCGATCGCCGGATGCCGGATCTGCAGCGCTCGCAGCCGGTCGACCATGATCGACTCGATGGCTTTGGCGGCGGCCGGAAGATCGAGTTCGCGCATCGTCTGTGATGGCGCCCAGCGCGGCCGCGCAGGCGACCGGGTTACCGCCGTAGGTGCCGCCCAGCCCGCCCGGATGCACGGCGTCCATCACCTCGGCCCGGCCGGTGACCGCGGCGAGCGGCAGCCCGCCGGCCATGCCCTTGGCGGTGGTGACCAGGTCCGGCACCACGCCTTCATGATCACAGGCGAACCACTCGCCGGTGCGGCAGAACCCGCTCTGGATCTCGTCAGCGATCAGCAGCGCGCCGTTGGCCGCGCACCAGTCGGCGATCGCCGACAGGAAGCCCGGCGCCGGCACGACGAATCCGCCCTCGCCCTGGATCGGTTCGATGATCACCGCCGCGACGTTCTGTCCACCGACCTGGGTGGTGATCATCTCGATCGCCCGGTCGGCGGCCTGCTGCCCAGTGAGCCCGCCGTCGCGGAACGGATAGGACATCGGCGCCCGGTAGATCTCGGTCGCGAACGGGCCGAACCCTTGTTTGTAAGGCATGTTCTTCGCCGTCAGCGCCATGGTCAGGTTGGTGCGCCCGTGGTAGGCGTGGTCGAAGGCGACGATCGCCGTGCGTCCGGTGGCGTGCCGGGCGATCTTGACCGCGTTCTCCACCGCCTCGGATCCGGAGTTGAACAGGGCGGACTTCTTGGCATGATCACCGGGGGTGAGTCTCGCCAGTTCCTCGCAGACCCGGACATAGCCCTCGTACGGCGTGACCATGAAGCAGGTGTGGGTGAAGGCCGCCACCTGCTCGGTGACCCCGGCGACGACGTGCGGCGCGGCGTTGCCCACGCTGGTCACAGCGATGCCCGAGCCGAAGTCGATCAGTGAGTTGCCATCGACGTCGACCAGGACGCCGCCGCCGGCCCGGGCGATGAACACCGGGAAGGTGGTTCCGACCCCGGCTGAGACCGCGGCGTTGCGAGCGGCAAAGAGCTCGCGGGAGCGCGGACCCGGCAACTCGGTGACGATCCGGCGCTCCTGGGGCAACTCCGAGACGATGGTCGGGCTCTCAGCGGTGAGGGACATCGCACTACTCCTTCTCGTGGGCGTTCTTCGTCGTGGATACCGTCCAGTCTCGGCCCATCGACCGCCGCGGGACACGTCGGATGTGGGCACGTCGGGCGCGACGATGTCCACTCTGCCACCTCAGGGCACGGCTTATTGCGGCGACGTCCGCTCGGGCCGTTTCGTCCGTTGTGCGCGCAAACGGCCCCTGGATGCGGCCCGATGGGGGCCGTCTGGTCCGTTGTGCGCGCAAACGGCCCGCGGGATCAGGCGTCGAGATTCCGACGCACGGCTTCCAGATGCTCCTGCATCGAACGGGTGGCGTCCTCGGCGCTTCCCCGGCGCAGCGCGGCCAGCAGGTCCCGATGATCGGTCACCGCAGCCCGCGCCGTTTGGGGGCTGCCCAGTTCGCGGTAATGCCGGGCCTGGACCTGCCGCAGGCTGATCAGGGTCGCGTACAGGACGCGGTTGCCGGCCGCGCCGGCGATCAGGTCATGGGTGGCCAGAGCCAACTCGTTGAACCGGTCGGGCTCGTCCACCGCCGCCGCGGACTCGGTGATGAGCCGGTCGAGTCGATCCCAGTGCTCGGCCGTGCCGTGGACGGCGGCCAGTCCGGCCAACGCGGGCTCGACGTTGCGCTGCGCGTCGAGCATCTCGGCCACCCCGACGTCGAGCAGGAGCAGGGCGACCGACAGCCCGTCCGCCGCGTCAGCCAGCCGGTCGGACGCCGGTTCGTCGGCCCGGAGGGCTCGATAGCCGCCGGCCCAGTAGACCAGGGGCTCGCCGCCCCGGCCACCGGCGGCCACGACCCGGCCGACGAGGATCTCATGGTCGCCGCCGGGGAGCACGTCCTCCAGTTCGCAGTCGAACCAACTGAGACACCCCTCGATCACCGGCACCCCGGTCTGCTGGGCGCCGGCCGCGACGGAGTGGAAGCCGCCCGGCTCCGGCCGTCGGCCGCTGCGGGCGAAGTGGGCCGCCACCTGCTGCTGGCCGCTGGCCAGCACGCTGACCGCAAAGGCCCGGCGGGACCGGACGTAGCCGATAAGCTGACTGGTCCGGCTGACCGAGACCGTGACCAGCAGCGGGTTGAGGGACAGCGACGCGAACGACGAGACGGTGATCCCGTACGGGCCTTCGTCCGCATCGGTGGTCACCACGGTCACGCCCGAGGCGAACCGGCCCGCAGCCTGCCGGAACTCGTGCCCCGGCCCCTCCACCCCGTCGCTCATGGCCCCAATCATTCATGGGTCAGGTCGCTCAGCCGGGGCCACCCGATCCAGGAATGCGTCGACGAGTCGGTGTGCGCGCACGCGGCTGTCGACCGTATGCCGGCGGGTGTCGGCGACCAGCGCGTCCGGGTCGACGCCGACCTTGCGGGCTTCGTCGTCGCCGCCGTTGGCCAGCCAGCCGAGCAGGATCTTCTCGTCGATCTCCGGGTGGAACTGGACCGCGAGGTTGCGGTCGAGCACGAAGGCCTGGGAGGCCCGCGGATTGCGGGCGATCTCAATCGCCCCCGCGGGTAGCTGCCAGCGGTCGTAGTGCCACTGGAACCAGCGTCCGCCCGGCACGAGATCGTCGTCGGACTGCACGTCGTACCAACCGATCTCCGGCTGCGCGGCCAGCGCGACCGAGCCCCCGTGCGCGGCGGCCAGCAACTGGCCGCCGAAGCAGACACCGAGCACGGGGACCTGCGCCCGGTGCGCATCACGAAGCAGTTGGAGTTCGGGCAGCAGCCAGCTGTGGAGGGTGTCGTCGTACGCCGACCATGCCGCACCGAGGGCCACCACGACGTCGAAGTCGGCGGGATCGGGGAACTCGGTGTCGACCGCCGGAGAGTGGAATCGGTCCTCCGGCACCACCTGGTGGGCCTCGATCGAGTACCCACGCTCGCCGAGCCGTTCTCCCACGAACCCGGGAAGGCACAGATGATCATGCTGGATCAGCAGTGCTCGCATTCGTGGGAGTCTAGTTCGGGCCCGAATGATTGTCGTCCTCGATGGTGTCGGGCTTGTCGTGCAACCGCCGGTGGCGCTATCGTTCGTATCCGAACAATCACCCTTGAGCGCATCACGCATCGATCGGAGGACGCGTCAGCGTGACCACCACCAAGACGATCGTTCGCGAACACGAGGCCGATCTTGTCGTACGCGACGTGCACACCGCCGCTGACGGCGTCGTCGCTCTCACCCTCGCCGCTCCGGATGGGTCCGGCCTGCCGCCCTGGACCCCGGGCGCGCATATCGACCTGATTCTGAACGACACCACCACCCGGCAGTACTCGCTGTGCAGCAACCCCGCCGATCCCGGCCGTTGGCGGGTCGGTGTGCTCCGAACGGCCGAGAGCCGGGGCGGCTCGAAACTGGTTCACGGCCTGGCCGAAGGTGCGAGGGTTCGGATCCGCGGACCGCGCAACCACTTCCCACTCGTGGCCAGCCCGCGCTACCTGTTCATCGCCGGCGGCATCGGGATCACCCCGATCCTGCCGATGATCGCCGAGGCGGAGGCCGCCGGCGCCGACTGGCGGCTGCTGTACGGCGGTCGCGAACGGGCCACGATGGCCTTTCTCGACGAACTTGGCCAGTACGGGGACCGGGTCACGGTGGCGCCCCAGAACGAATCCGGCCCGCTCGACCTCGCCGCCGCGCTGGGCAAGCCGCAGTCGGGCACCCTGGTCTACTGCTGCGGGCCGGAAGGTCTGCTGGCCGCCGTCGAGGAGTTCTGCGCCGATTGGCCGCCGGGCGCACTGCATGTCGAGCGCTTCGCACCCAAGCCGGTCGAGCCTGACGGCGCGGCCGAATCGAGCTTCCAACTGGTGCTGGAGCGGTCCGGCCTGACCTTGACCGTGCCGCCGGACAAGTCGGTGTACGAGGTGGTCAAGGAGGCCGGGGTCAGCGTGCTGGCCTCCTGCCTGGAAGGCGTCTGCGGCACCTGCGAGACCGAGGTCATCGACGGCGACGTCGACCACCGCGACTCGGTGCTGAACGATGAGGAGAAGGCGACGAACGAGTTCATGATGATCTGCGTCTCGCGCTGCAAATCGCCCTGCCTGACCCTGGATCTCTGACCGACCGCACGCTGAACCGTGACCGCGATGGCAACGAAAGGACCGCCGCAGATGAGCCGAGCGACCAACCTCCGGGCCAGCCGGTCGACCGACTATCCGCGCAACGCCTGGTACGTGCTGGCCACCAGCGACGAGGTGGGCGACGCGCCGCTGGCCCGGCGCGCCCTCGGCGTGCCGATCGTGCTGTTCCGCACCACTGACGGCACCGCGTCGCGTTGGAGGACCGCGACGCCCACAAGCCGTATCCGCTCAGTCTCGGGCGGGTCGACGGCGACACGATCGTCTCGGGCTATTCCGGCTTCGCGTACGACGCCAGCGGGCGCTGCGTCCATGTGCCGACCCAGGACGAGATCCCGGTCGGCGCGCGGGTGCCCGCGTACCCGGTGCACGAGGACGGTGTCTTCGTCTGGTGCTGGCTCGGCGATCCGGCCCGGTCCGGGCTGCGGCCTCCGCCGTCGGTCGGCTGGCTCAAGCGACGCGGGCTGGACGACGGTCGGAGACGCCTGGGAGACCGGGGCCCACGCCGCCCTGCTGCTCGAGAACTTCGCCGACATCACCCATGTCGCCGTGGTGGATCCGTTCATCGCTCCGCCGGTGCTGAGCGGCTCGCCACCGCCGCTGGAGGTGGAGGTCACCGAGACCACGGTGTCGTTCTCCCGGGACTACCCGCCGGCGCCGATCGCCGCCTGGCATGCCGAACTCCTCGGACTGCCGACCGATGCCGAGCACGCGCAACGGGAGAGCGGCGCCTTCGTCACCCCCGGTCTGTGGGTGGACCGCTGGGAGGTGCAGGCGGAGAGCGACGGCGATCAGCCGGTCACGTTCATCTTCAGCCACGCGGTGACCCCGATCTCCGCGGACCGGACCCGGCACGTCTGGCGGGTGAGCCGCAACTTCGCCCGCGGCGAGCAGGCCAGCAAGATCCTGCTGGCGATCTTCACCGACTACTACCGCCGGGTGCAGACCATCCTGGAGACCATGCAGACCGTGCTGGACGGCGAAGGCCCCCGCAAGGAGGTCCACGTCAGCGCCGACGCGGCGGCTCTTCAGGTCCGGAAGATCCTCCGCAACATGGTCTCCGACGAGGGCACCGGGCGCTCGACTGAGGTCCTGACGCGGGCCCTGTCGCCGAATCCAGGGCGCGTGGGAATTCGCATGTCCTGAGCCTGTCGTAGGACCGCCATGCTGACCCGTCGAAAGCTCAGGCCGAGCTTGCCTTCGACAAGCTCAGGGCGCGATAGCTCAATTCATCCAGCGGATCTCGCCGTCGACGACGATCGATGACGGCTGCAGGCCGACCGATTCCGCCACCCGTTCCGAGGGCCGGTGCCCGGGGCGGATGTGGGCGATCAGAGTGCTGATGCCCTGCCGGGCGAGCCAGTCGGCGACCGCCCGCGCCGCCTCGGTGGCGAATCCGCGGCCCTGCCACCGGGTACCGATCACCCAGGCCAGCTCAGCCTCATCATGACCGTCGTCGGATCGGATCGTGACCTGGAGATAGCCGGCCGGCTGGCCGCTCAGCGCGTCGACCACGATCCAGTTCAGCCATCCCTCGCGTGCCGTCGGGCGACCTCCCGCGAACCTGGCGGGCATAGCGAGCCCGAAGTTCCTCGGTCGTCGGCGGATCGCCGCCGGTGACCACGTAGAGCGCCGGATCAGCCAGTACCGGGGCCATCGCCTCGGCGTGTTCGACCGTCAGCGGGTCGAGCGTGACCGACGGCGCCCGTAACGGCTCGGCGGTCATCCCGTCGAGGTCAGGCGGCGCTCACGCGGACCGGGAACTTCTTGATCCCGTTCACGAAGTTGCTCCGCACCCGGGTGACCTCGCCGTTGAGCTCGATGCTCTTCAGCCGCGGCAACAGCTCGGTGAACATCAGCCGGATCTCCATCCGGGCCAGCATGTTGCCCAGGCAGGTGTGCGGGCTGCCCTTGCCGAAGGTGACGTGGTCGATGTCGGTCCGGGTGACGTCCAGGCGGTACGGATCCTCGAACACTGCGTCGTCCCGGTTGCCGGACGCGAACCACATGACCACCTTGTCGCCCTCCTTGACCTGCTGGCCGCCGAGTTCGACGTCGCGGGTCGCGGTGCGCCGGAAGTGGTAGACCGGTGACGCCCAGCGCAGGAACTCCTCGACGGCGCCCGGGATCAGTTCCGGCCGCTCCTGCAGGATCTTGATCTGCTCGGGATTCTCGATCAGCGCGAGCATCGACTGGCTGATGGTGTGCCGGGTGGTCTCGTTGCCGGCCACCACGAGCAGCAGGAAGTAGTTGTCGAAGTCGGTCGCCGTCAGCGGCTCGCCGTCCTCGGGCGTCCGGTTGACCAGCAGGCTGATCAGGTCGGTGCCGTCGCCGCCCTTGCGCTCCCGGGCCAGCGCCCGGCCGTACTCGAAGACCTCCAGCGCCGCCGGCGAGCGGAACGGCAGATGCTTGTAGAGATGGGAATCCGGGTCGGACAACAGATGTTCGGAGTAGTCGGGATCGGTGTTGCCGATCATCTGGTTGCCCCAGTCGATCAGCAGCCCGGTGTCCTCCACCGGCACGTCGAGCAGCCGGACCAGCACCTGGATCGGGAAGTCGGCGCTGATCTTCTCGACGAAGTCGAACTCCTCGTGCTGCAGAGCCCGATCGACGGTGTCCTTGGTCAGCCCGCGGAGGAAGTCCTCGTACTTGCGGGTCAGCGGCCCCTGGGCGAACTCGCGGGCGATCAACTTCCGCAGCGCCCGGTGGCGTACGCCGTCGGTCTCCAGCATCGACCGCCGGATGTCCATCAGGTCGTCGTCGACGTCTTCCAGATTGACGAACCTGGTCGAGGTGAAGGTCTCCGGATCCTTGTCGACCGCGCAGATGTCCGCGTGCCGGGTCACCGCCCAGAAGCCGCGGCCGTCGGACTCCGGGGTCCAGTGCACCGGGTCCTCCCGGCGCAGCGTGTCGAACTGGCCCCAGCCCTCGTTGCGCGCAAAGCGGTCGAGGTCGGCCAGGTCGACCTCATCGAGCGGAACGGGCGTGGGCTGTGACACGGTCTCTCCTTCGGTCTGCGTGAATTCAGGGTCTTTCACGATCACAAGTGGTAGGCGTACTCGCGGAACTCCCAGTCGGTCACCCAGTGGTTGAAGCGTTCGAGTTCGTGCCGCTTGTAGGTGCAGAACATCGAGACGAACGGCTCACCGAGGATGTCGGCGAGTTCGGTGTCGGCCTCCAGCGCGCTCAGCGCGGTGGCCAGGTCGCCGGGCAGCCGGTCGGCCTTGCTCGGGTCGTAGCCGTAGCCCTCGAGCGCCGCCGGCGGCTTCAGCTGGTCGCGGATGCCGAGGTACGCGCTGGCCAGCAGACCGGCGATCACCAGGTACGGGTTGCCGCTGGCATCGCCGAGCCGCAGCTCCAGCCGCGACGCCCGGCCGCGCTCCGGCGGGATCCTGATCATGGCGCTGCGGTTGTCCAGCCCCCAGTCGATCAACCAGGGCGCCAGGGTGTCCGGGCCGAATCGCTTGTAGGAGTTGATCGTCGGGTTGCATAGCGCGGCCAGGGCCGGGGCGTGGGCCAGGACGCCGGCGATGGCCGACTTGCCGACCGCAGACAGCCCGTCGTCGGCGGACGGATCGTCGAAGATCGGCGTGCCGTCGTCGTCGGAGGTCGAGAAGTGGACGTGGAAGCCCGAGCCGCCCTCGTCGTTGAACGGCTTGGCCATGAACGTGGCGAGCTTGTCCTCCTGGCGTGCCAGTTCCTGGATCGCCGCCTTGAACCGGAACGCCCGATCGGCCGCGTCGAGCGCGTCGGAGTGCCAGAGGTTGATCTCGAACTGGCCGCTGGAGAACTCGTGATTCGCCGCCACGACCTCCAGCCCGTACGCGGAAAGCTGCCGCAGCGTCCGGAGCAGGACGTTCTCCGGATCGCCCTTCAGCCCGGACACGTACACGTTGCCGGTCGCCTCGCCGTAGCGCTGCCAACCGGTCGGGTTCTTGTCGGTGCGCTCCAGCACGTAGAACTCCAGCTCCGGTCCGACGATCGGCTTCATCCCGACCTCGGCGAACTGCTCGATCACCCGCTTCAGGACCAGCCGCGGGCTCTCGGCCGACGGCGAGCCGTCCGGATTGAACAGGTCGGCGATGCAGTGCGCGACCCCCGGCTCCCACGGCACCGGTTGCAGCGTGGTGATGTCGGGGAAGGCGAGCACGTCCGGCAGGCCGGCCTCGATGCCGCCCTGGATCTCGACCACGTCGCCCATCGGCGTGGTGCCGTAGACGGAGCGGCAGAACGCGACGCCGTCGCCGACCGTGCGGGCGAAGCGGTTGACCAGCACATCGCGGCCGCGTTCGGTGCCGATGAGATCGGAGTAGCCGATGCGAACCACGTCGATGCCCTGGGTGACCAGATCCGCTGCTGCATCCTCGAGCCCGGTCGTATCGAAATGAGCCACCCGAAACCTCCGCACCGTTGCTTGGTCCATCGCCGCCCGAATCTGAGCAGTCATTTGGGCCCGAACAGTATCGCGATGCGGAGGCGATGACAAGTGACCCGCCGCCGTGGGCTGGGATTGCCAAGGACCGGTCGCAGGCGGTACCGTACGGGTCCAAACGAACTCCGACCAGAGCACGCGACAGGGAGCCGGCGATGACCGACGTGAAGGGCTTCTTCTACCCCCGGACGGCCAGCGGCCGGTCGTCGCTGATTCCTTCACCGCCGTGGTTCTACTCCGGCGACCTGCTCACCGTTGAGTACCGCACGGACCCGGCCCGGGTCGCCGAACTGCTGCCGGCGCCGCTCGCGCTGGCCGAGGAGGATCCCGGCGCGGTCGCACTGATCTGGGCCGACTGGCAGTCGTGCTCGTCCTCGCGGCAGGAACTGCTGGACCCGGTCCGGTCGCAGTACAAGGAGGCCTTCGTGGTCGTCCGTTGCTCGCTACCAGGGCCGGACGTATTCCCGCTGCGTGTTCATCTGGGTGGACAAGGACTTCGCCATCGGCCGCGGCATGCACCAGGGCTATCCGAAGAAGCTGGGGTCGATGTGGCAGACGCGGCCGCATCCCTTCGCCCAGGCCGCGCCGCAGATCCAGGCCGGCGGAGTGTTCGGCGCCACCCTGGCCGCCAACGACCGGCGGCTCGCGGAGGCGGTGCTGACGTTGCGGGAGAAATCCGAGACCAACGGGTTCGTGAACGGCGCACCCGATGGCGCATCACCGAGTCTTCCCGGGCATCGCTTCCGGCGCCCCGGACGCGTACGCGGAGCTGATCTCCTCCGGCGCCAGCGAGTTCGAGGGCGGCCAGGCCTGGAAGGGGGACGTCGATCTGCGGCTGTTCCCCTCCCCGACCGAGGAACTGGACCGGCTGCGCGTCGACGAGGTGATCGGCGGCTACTACCGCCAGGTCGGGGTGGTCTGGAACGGCGGCGCCTCGTTGGAGACGCTCAGCTCATGATCCTTCCGCGGCGGTGGGGGACCCTACGATGGCGCCATGCCTGACCGCCACACCCTCGCCGAGACCGAGCGGGCCATGAGCCTTCACCTGCAGAGTCTGCCGCTGAACTTCGAGGCCTCCGCGGCGGTGTCGAGCCTCTATCGGGCGGCCAACGCCGTGCGCGTGCATCTGACCAACACCGTGCTCCGCCAGCACGGCCTGACCTGGACCGGCTTCGTCGTGCTCTGGGTGGTGTGGATCTGGGACGGCATGGAGACCCGGCGGGCCGCCGAGAGCGCGGCGATCTCCAAGGCGACGCTCACCGGGGTGGTCAAGACCCTCGAAGCCCGCGGCCTGCTGACCCGGCGGGTGAGCGGGACCGATCGCCGGCTGGTGATCTTGGAACTGAGCGACGCGGGCACCGAGCTGATGACCACGCTCTATCCCGTCTTCAATGCTGCCGAGGCCGAGGTCGTCGCCTCCCTGTCGGACCAGAACCTCACTGTTCTCACCGACAGCCTGCGGCAGATCGTCACCGACCTCGACGGCGAGATCCACGAATAATCGAGCCAGTGAACGCGCCCTGAGCCGGCGAAGGGCAGGATCGACTTCGCCGGGCACCTGGCTCTCGACAAGCTCGGGCGCGAGTGAGACCGCAGCCCGATCACGGCGATCAGCGGCGGCGGTGACGAAGCGCTCGAAGATCTTGGCCTGGACGGGATCGGTGCCGGCCGAGTCCTCCGGATGCCATTGGACGCCGAGGTACCAGCCGTCGTGATCGGCCAGGGTGACCGCCTCGATCACCCCGTCGGCGGCGTACGCGGCCGCCGTCAGGCCGGCGCCCAGCGTGGCGATGCACTGGTGGTGATAGCACGAGATCTCGGTCCGGGAGCCGACGATCGCGCCGAGCGGGGAGTCCTCGGCGACCGTCCAGGTCGTGGATCCGGTTCTGGTGGTGGCCGACGGTGTCGTCCATGTCCTGCACCAGATCGCCGCCCAGCGCGACGTTGACCAACTGGGTGCCGCGGCAGATCGCCAGCAGCGGCAGCCGGTCGGCCAGGGCGACCCTGGCCACGGCCAGGTCGAAGGCGTCCTGCTCCTCGTCCACGCCGTACTGCGTCGGATGCGGCCGCTGACCCGACCAGCGGGCCGCGACGTCGCCGCCACCGGGCAGCAGCACGCCGTCGGCGAACCAGAGCCGCTCCCGGGCCGCATCGACATCGACGACGGCGCCCGGCGCGTACGGATGGAGCATCACCGGTTCACCGCCCGCGGCGAACACCGCGTCGCACAGGGCCCGGGCCGTCACCTCGGCCGCGTAGCGCAGCGCGGTGGCGTGCTCGGAGAAGCGGGCCGGCAGGGCGATCAGCGGCCGCCGTCGCGCCGCGTGAGCTAGCCATAGTTGATCCAGGTCGTCTTCAGGTCGGTGTACTCAGCCAGCGCGTGCCGCGACTTGTCCCGGCCGAACCCGGACAGCTTCACCCCGCCGAAGGGGACGTTCATGTCCCCCTCCTCGTAGCAGTTGACCCACACCGTCCCGGCTCGGAGCGCGCGCGAGATCCGGTGGGCCTTGCCGAGATCTCGGGTCCAGACCGCCGCCGCCAATCCGTACGGCGTGTCCCCGGCGACCCGCGACGGCCTCGGCTTCGTCGCCGACGGTCTGCACGGTCAGCACCGGACCGAAGATCTCGTCCCGGACCAGCACGTTGTCCGGCGCCGGCGCCGGTGACCACGGTCGGCTCCAGGTAGGCGCCGCCGGTGTCGGTCAGGACCTGCTGTCCGCCGGTCCGCAGCTGTGCTCCCTGACCAAGCCCTCGCTGGAGATGCGCCGAGCACCCGCTCCAGACGGCGCTGGTCCACCAGCGGACCCATCTTGGTCTCCGGCAGCAACGGATCGGCCGGGAACCACTGCGCCGCCGTGTCGACGATCCGCTGGACGACCTGCTCGGCGACGTCGGCGTGCACCACGAGCCGGGATCCCGCCGTACACATCTCGCCGGAGTTGAAGAAGATCGCCCAGGCGGCCGAGTCGGCGGCCGCATCCAGGTCAGGAGCATCGGGGAAGATCAGATTCGGCGACTTGCCGCCCAGTTCGAGATAGACCCGCTTGAGGTTGCTGTCGGCCGCGTACCGGAGGAAGTGCCGACCGACGTCGGTGGATCCGGTGAAGGTCAGCACATCGACATCTGGATGCTCGCCGAGTCGCCGACCGACCGTGGCCCCGTCTCCGCTCAGCACGTTGAACACCCCGGCCGGGAGGCCGGCCCGGCACTCCAGTTCGGCCACCCGCTGCATCGACAGCGGCGACTTGCTCGGCGGTCTTCAGCACGACCGTGCAGCCGGCGGCCAGCGCTGGCGCGAACTTCCAGCCGCCGAGCGTCAACGGGAAGTTCCAGGGCACCACCGCGGCGACCACGCCGGCCGGCTCGCGGGTGACCAGGGCCAGTTCGCCTTCGGTGGTGTGCGGGATGTCGCCGGACTCCTTGTCGGCGAGTTCGCCGTAGAAGCGCAGGCAGCGGATCAGCGCCCGGAGTTCGATCTCGTACGCGGTGCGGATCGGCTTGCCCATCTCGAGGCTGATCAACAGGGCGATCTCGTCCCGGTGGGCCTCGACCAGGCGGGCGAACTCCTGCAGGATCTCACCGCGCTCGCGGGCGTGCATCCGCGGCCACCGGCCCCGGTCGAAGGCCTCTCGGGCCGCCGCCACCGCGGCGTCCGCGTCGGCCGGCTGAGCCCAGGCGAGGTCGACCAGGACGGAGCCGTCGCGGGCCGAGTGGATGGCCCGGGTGGCCCCATCGACTCGCCGCCCGGAACTCGCCGCCGACCAGCAATCCGGCCCCGATCTCGGCCTGCGCAGCGCGCTCGCGCCAGTCGGTCGTCGATACCGGATCTGTCGTCGGAGCCGTCATCCAGCTTCCTTTCCCGAGTTGACCAACCGCTGGTCGGGCTAATACGTTTGGGCCCTAACGATAGCGGAATCCGGCGATGACGGCGAGATGGGGTTGGCGATGGCGGAAGCCCAGAGATCGGGGCGACAGTCGAAGGCGTCACCGTCGACACCCGGCACTGGATCGGTGGTGAACGGGTCGCGTCGGCCGAAACCTTCACCGATGTCTCCCCCATCGACGAGCAGCCGATCGCTGCAGATCTCCGCCGGCGGCGAGGCCGAGGTGGACGCCGCCGTGCCGGCCGCCCGGCGCGCGTTCCCGGCCTGGGCGGCACTGCCGCGGGCCGAGCGCGCCGACGTGCTGCGCAGGGTCGCCGACGGCATCGACGCCCGCGCCGAGGACCTGGCCCGGGTCGAGACCCGGGACAACGGATCCCTGCTGCGCTCCCACCGACGCGGCGTGATGCCGCGGGTCGGGATGAACTTCCGGTTCTTCGCCGACTACCTCGAGCGGCTCGACCATGCCCGACGGAGAGATCCGCGGCCACCGGGAACGGGTGACCTACGATCCGGCCGGCGTCGTCGCCGATCATCACCCCGTGGAACGCACCGCTGATGCTCGCCACCTGGCGGATCGGCCCGGCGCTGGCCGCCGGCAACACCGTGGTGGCCAAGCCGCCGGAATGGGCGCCGCTGACCGCCTCGCTGCTGGCCGACATCACCCACGAGGCCGGCCTGCCGGCCGGTGTGTTCAACGTCGTCCAGGGCACCGGCGCCCAGGCCGGCGCGCCGCTGACGGCCCACCCGGGCATCAACCGGCTGTCCTTCACCGGCTCGGTGCCGACCGCCGGCGTGATCGCCAAGGCGGCCGCGCCGAACATCGTCCCGCTGTCCTTCGAACTGGGCGGCAAGTCCCCGCTGGTCGTCTTCGCCGACTCCGACTTCGAACTCGCCGTCAGCCTGGCCGTCGAGCAGTTCGACAACTCCGGCCAGGTCTGCCTCGGGGCCTTCCGGATCCTGGTCGAGGACTCGATCGCCGACCGGTTCCTCGCGGCCGTGGTGGACGAGGCCAAACCATCGTCCAGGGCGATCCGCGGGACGAGGCCACCGACATGTCCTGCCTGATCAGCCGTCCGCACTTCGAGAAGGTCGACGGCTTCGTGCAGCGGGCGATCGCCGCCGGCGCCCGCGCCGTGCTCGGCGGGTCGGCCAATGATGATCTCGGTCGCCTGTACTACCGGCCGACCATCCTGGTCGACGCCGAGCCGGGCAGCGAGATCCTGACCGAGGAGGTGTTCGGCCCGGTGCTGACCGTGCAGACCTTCGCCGGCGAGGAGCAGGCGGTCGAGATGGCCAACAACACCCGGTTCGGCCTGGCCGCCACCCTGGTCACCGGCGACCCGGACCGCGCCGAACGGGTCAGCGCCCGGCTCAATGCCGGCACCGTCTGGGTCAACTGCTTCTTCGTCCGCGACCTCGGCGCACCGTTCGGCGGCAACGGGCAAGTCCGGCATCGGCCGCGAGGGTGGCCGGCTACTCGTTCGACTTCTACACCGACATCAAGAACACCGTGTTCTCGCCCAACGGCTGGAACCCGATCAGGAACGCAGACTCGCACGCGCGAGGACGCGAGCGGGAAGAGAATGATGGGTGAGGTGGTGGGCGCGGGACTGCTCGCGCACGTCCCGACCATCGTGCTGCCGGAGGAGATCCGCCGGGAGCTCAACAACGGCGAGGACTCGACGCTGGTCGTCGGGCCTGCAGCAGCTGCGCCGCGAGGTCTTCGACACCGTCGACTACGACACCGTCGTGGTGCTCGACTCGCACTGGGCGACCACGGTGGAGTACGTGGTCACCGCGCAGGAGCGTCGCCCCGGCCTGTTCACCTCGGAGGAGCTGCCCCGCGGGATGAGCCAGCGGCCCTACGACTTCCCCGGCGATCCCGAGCTCGCCCACCTGATCGCCGGCAAGGCCGATGATCATGGAACCTGGATCACCGCGATCGAAGATGATCATCTGCCGATCTTCTACGCCACCACGAACCTGTGGGAGTTCCTCGGCGACGGCCTGCCCGACAAGAAGTGGATCTCGATCGGGGTCTGCCAGACCGCCGACACCGAGGACAACCTGCGTCTGGGACGCGCCCTCGGCGATGCGATCGCCGAGAGCGACCGCAAGGTGATGTTGATCGCCTCCGGTGCGTTGAGCCACACCTTCTGGCCGCTGCGTGAACTGCGCAAGCACGAAGCCGCCGGGGTCGAGCACATCTTCACCGCCGAGGCGGCTGCGGCTGATCATGATCGGATGACCTGGTTCGAGCATGGTGATCATGCTCGGGTGCTGGAGACGATGCCGGAGTTCTACCGCTACCGGCCGGAAGCCCGGTTCGGCCACTACCTGATGATGATGGGCGCGCTCGGCGAGGGCGACTGCACCGCGACCGGCCGGCGCTACGGCGAGTACGAGAACTCGATCGGCACCGGCCAGGTGCACTACTGGTTCGATCGTCCGGATGACGGCTTCCCGCGGCCGCGGCGTACGCATCTCCGACCACTGACCGCCGAGCAGCCGGCAGCACGAGGTGGGATTCGGTGCATCGGCTCGCGATGACGCGGCGGTGTCCGGTTCATGATCGAATACCGCCGGATCCTGCTGGACGGCAACGTCGTCGACGTGGTCCGCCACGGCGATGAGTTGGTCGCCGGGGACGGCCGCACGGTCGGCGTCGACGAGGCGGTCCACCTCGCGCCGGTGCTGCCGTCCAAGATCATCTGCGTCCATCTCAACTACGCCTCGCGGGTAGCGGAGATGATGACCACCCTGCCGCCGGCGCCGACCTACTTCCACAAGCCGGTGTCGGCACTGAACGCGCACCAGTCGGCCGTGATCCGGCCGGCTGGCTGCAAATGGCTGAACTACGAGGGCGAGATCGCCATCGTGATCGGGCGGACCGCGAAGAACATCTCCCCCGACGACGCCGGCGACTACATCCGCGGCTACTCGATCGGGAACGACTACGGGCTGCACGACTTCCGGGATACCGACTCCGGGTCGATGCTGCGGGTCAAGGGCGCGGACACGCTCTGCCCGGTCGGACCCGGACTGGTCGAGGGCTGGGACTTCCGGCACAAGCAGATCCGCACTCTGGTCAACGGCGAGGTCCGGCAGGACGGGAACACCGACGAGATGCAGTGGAACATGCACTATCTCGTCGCCGACATCGCCCGGACGATCACCTTGCCGCCGGGAGACATCTTGCTCTCGGGCACCCCGGCCATCTCGCGGACGGTCTATCCCGGCGACGTGGTCGAGGTCGAGGTCGAAGGGCTGGGCACCTTGCGCAACCGCATCGTCGAGGGACCAACCGCCGATCCGCAGCGATGTCGGCGCCCAGCCGACCGAGAGCGAGGAAGTGCTGTCCACCGCCCAGGGGGGCGACTGGGAGTTCCGTCGGAGCCTCCGCAAGCCCCAACCTGTCCGCAGACACGCTGACGGCGAGCCGGATCCCGGCCTCCTGGGCCGTCTCGCCGCGCACACGGACGCAGAGACCCCTTCGGGAGCCCGAGATCCCGGCCGTCGTCCGCGCACGACGGACGAAACGGTCGCGGCACCGGCGGTTTCTCCGGCCTAACACCCACATTTTCGTTTCGGATCCGGATGACCTCGGCGGCAAGAGGCCCTAGGAGCGGAGCACCATGAGTGAGCAGCCGGCCCCTCCGAGCTCAGACATCGCCCGAGCGCGATTCCCACCAGTTGCGCCGGGGCACGCTCGGCGTCCTGGGTGTCGCGTTCTTCGTGGTCTCGGCCGCCGCCCCGCTGACCGCCATGGCCGGTGGCGCGCCGGTGGCGATGCTGCTGGGCAACGGTCCCGGCATTCCGGCCGCGTACGTGGTGGTCAGCCTGATCTTGATCATCTTCTCCGTCGGCTACACCGCGATGGCCCGGCATCACACCAGCACCGGGGCCTTCTACTCCTATGTCGCCCGGGGACTCAAGCAGCCGGCCGGCGGCGCCGCGGCGATCATCGCGCTGCTGGGATACAACGCCATGCAGATCGGTCTGTACGGGTTGTTCGGCGCGGCCGCATCGGGCTTCTTCGGGGACGTGCTCGGACTGAACGTGCCGTGGTGGGTGTTCGTCTTCGTCGCCATGGCGATCATCGGCGTCTGCGGCTATCGCCAGGTCGATCTGTCGGCCAAGATCTTGGCGGTCCTGGTCAGCCTCGAGTTCTTGATCGTTCTGGTGCTCGACGTGGCGATCTTGATCAAGGGCGGCGAAGGCGGCGGTGCGCCGCTCACGGCCACCCCGTTCACGCCCGCCAGTTTCCTCAGCGGCTCAGTCGCCATCGCGCTGTTGTTCAACTTCGCCTCGTTCATCGGGTTCGAGGCGACCACCATCTACAGCGAGGAGGCGAAGGACCCGAAGCGTACGGTGCCACGCGCGACGTTCCTCGCCGTCCTGACGATCGGCTTCTTCTACACGCTCACCACCTGGCTGATGGTCGAAGGTCAGGGGGCGGCCGGTCTCCAGGAGTACATCGCCGGCCTCACACCGGATCCGACCGCGTTCCTCTTCGAACTGAGCGCCACCTACATCGGTAGGCCGTTGACCACCGTGATGTCGCTGCTGTTCATCTCCAGCGTCTTCGCCGCACTGCTGGCCTTCCACAATGCGGTGGCCCGCTACCTGTACGCCCTCGGTCGGGAGGGCCTCGTTCCGGCGGCCCTCGGGCGGACCCATCGGGTTCATCTCAGCCCGCACGTCGGTTCCCTCAGCCAGACCGCCCTGGCGGTGATCATCGTGCTGCTCTTCGTGATCACCGGCCAGGACCCGGTGCTCGCCCTGTTCACCTGGCTCACCCAGCTCGGCACCCTGGCGATCATCGCCCTGATGGCCATCGCCTCGTTCGCCGTCGTCGCCTTCTTCGCCGCCAACCGTGGTCTCGACAACAACCCCCTGCGGACCACCGTGGCGCCGATCGTCGGCGGCCTTGCCATGACGGCGGTGGCGATCTACGCAGCGTCGCAGTTCGGCCTGCTGATCGGGAATCCGGAGAGCCCGCTGCGCTGGGCCCTGCCCGGACTCATCGTGCTCGCGGCCGCAGCGGGCGTCGGAGCCGCTCTCGTGCTGCGCAGCCGCTCGCCGGAGTTGTACGCCCAAATGGGCCGGCACCGCGACATGAGCCTCACCCCAGACTGAGTTCAGGCCCATCGACAGGCTCAGGGCGCGGTGGTGCGACCCACCACGCCGTCCGCCGATGACCGTCCCACCGACGACACTGGCGGACGCGCGAGTCGAGCTCACGGCCCGAATCTGCGAGCGCGGCGACGGCGGCCCCGATCTGCGTGACCGGCATCCGGCGCGCGATGGTGATGTGCGGGCTCCAGCGGCCAGGACCGAACGAACCCGAGCGGTCGGCCCGGCACAGTCGAGCGACCCGCGCCTGCAGGTCGAGCAGCTCGATCGACGGCACGACCTGGCGGGTCAGCACGCAGCTGCCGCGGCGCGGCCCGAAGATCATCAAGGAACCGACCCGGACCCGCAGATCGAGGTCGGCGACCACCGCCGGCAACCCGTCCTCCACCCCGTCGGGCAGGGCATCGGCGGCGTACAGCGTGAGGTGCGGGCGATGGTGTTGATCCGGCTCCGGCCGCAGGGACGTCGGCAGCCCCGCGTCGGCCAGAGCCTGCCACTGCGCGGTGATCGCAGCCTCGGTGACCGGGTCCAAGATCAACTCGATCGACTGTGCCACCGGATTCTCAGTGCAGCAACGGATCCACGGCGGCGGCGACGAAGATCAACGCCAGGTAGGAGTTGGACCAGTGGAACAGCCGCATCGGCTTCAGCGCGGCGTCCCGCAGTCCGCGGCTGGCTCGGATCCACAGTTGGGCCGCCTCCCAGAGCAGTGCCGCGCCGACGACTCCGGCGACGACTGGATACAGCCAGGTCATCTGGGCGATCGGCCACAGTGCGAGTGAGGCCAGCACCGTCAGCACCGAATAGATCATGATCTGGCGAGCTACCACCGGAGCGGACCGGACCACCGGCAGCATCGGCACGTCGGCCGCCGCATAGTCCTCCCGGTAGCGCATGGCCAGCGCCCAGGTGTGGGGCGGCGTCCACAGGAAGACGATCAGGAAGAGCACCAGCGGCACCATGGAGATCGAGTTGGTCACCGCTGTCCAGCCGATCAGCGGCGGGAAGCAGCCGGCGATACCGCCCCAGACGATGTTCTGCGGAGTCCGCCGCTTGAGCCACAGGGTGTAGACGAGGATGTAGAACGCGTTGGCCCCCAGCGCGAGCCCGGCCGAGAGCCAGTTGACGAAGGTGCCGAGCCACAGCGTGGCGGCGATCCCCAGGATCACCGCGAAGATTGTCGCGGCCCACGGTCCGACGGCGTGGCGCGGCAAGGGGCGGCGCCGGGTCCGTCGCATCCGCTCGTCGATGTCGCGATCGAGCACACAATTCAGGGCGTTCGCGCTGGCCGCGGCCAGACATCCGCCCACCATGGTGTTCACCACCAGCATCAGCGGCGGTACGCCGCCCGCGGCCAGGAACATCGCGGGGACGGTCGTCACCAACAAGAGTTCGATGATCCGCGGCTTGGTCAGGCCGACGTAGGCCGAGACCACATCCTTGATGCCGACAGCGGAACGCGCGGCTCGCGGACTGATCAGATCGACGTCGACCCGGGTCATGCGATCGTCGGTCGCCATCCGCCCCGGCACGTCGATGCTTGTCACGAGAGGTGAGTCTAGGGCATGCCTCTTTGATCCCTTGTCGATTGGGAAAGACGTGGCCGGAGCTGGTCGATGACGACGTTCGATGCTCCTCTGACCGGACTTCCGGGGGACCAAGTGATGCGGACCGTTCGACCCCGATAGGCTCCAACTGACCGCGCCGTGCTCTCGGAAGGATGCCTTTCACCGTGACTGAAACCCAAGCCTCCAGCGCCCTACCCGACGGTTGGACCGACCTCGATTCGCGGGCCGTCGACACCGTACGGGTGCTGGCCGCCGATGCTGTCCAGAAGGTTGGCAACGGACACCCCGGCACCGCCATGAGCCTGGCTCCCGTCGCGTACCTGCTGTTCCAGAAGGTCATGCGGCACAATCCGGCCGACCCGCACTGGCCGGGTCGGGATCGGTTCGTGCTGTCCTGCGGCCACTCCAGCCTGACGCTGTACATCCAGCTCTACCTCGGCGGGTTCGGCCTGGAACTTGACGACCTCAAGTCGCTGCGGACCTGGAACTCCAAGACGCCGGGCCATCCCGAGTACGGCCACACGCCGGGCGTGGAGATCACCACCGGCCCACTGGGCCAGGGCATCGCCAATGCCGTTGGCATGGCCATGGCCGCCCGCCGGGAGCGCGGTCTGCTTGACCCCGACGCCGCCCCCGGCGAGTCGATCTTCGACCATCAGATCTACTGCCTCGCCTCCGACGGCGACATCGAGGAGGGCATCTCCTCGGAGGCGTCCTCGCTGGCCGGTACCCAGCGCCTCGGCAACCTCACGCTGATCTACGACAGCAACCGGATCTCCATCGAAGACGACACCAACATCGCGCTGACCGAGGACACGGCGGCCCGCTACGCCGCGTACGGCTGGCATGTCCAGACGGTCGACTGGACCAACGGTGACACCCAGTACGAGGAGAACGTCACCGCTCTCCTCGACGCGATCGAGGCCGCCCGGGCGGTGACCGACCAGCCCAGCTTCATCGAATTGCGGACGATCATCGCCTGGCCCGCGCCCAAGCTGCAGGGCACCGGGAAGGCGCACGGCTCAGCGCTGGGCGCGGACGAGGTCGCCGCGATCAAGGAGGTGCTGGGCTTCGATCCGGAACAGACCTTCGAGGTCTCCGACGAGGTCATCGCGCACACCCGGAAGCTGCTCGAGAGGGGCCAGCAGGCTCAGGACGAGTGGGAGATCGCCTGCAACAGCTGGGCCGAGGCCAATCCGGAAGGCAAGGCCCTCTACGACCGGTTCGTCACCAACGAACTCAGCCCCGGCTGGCAGGATGCCCTGCCCAGCTGGGACGCCGACCCCAAGGGCATCGCCACCCGCGCCGCTTCGGGCAAGGTGCTCACCGCGATCGCGCCCAAGATGCCCGAGCTGTGGGGTGGCTCGGCCGACCTCGCCGAGTCGAACAACACCACTCCCGAGGGTGAGCCCAGCTTTCTGCCCGCCGATCGGCAGACGAAGGCCTGGCCGGGCAGTCCCTACGGCCGGGTCCTGCACTTCGGTATCCGGGAGCACGCCATGGGCGCGATCCTGAACGGCATCAAGGCGCACGGCGGAACCCGCCCGTACGGTGGCACCTTCCTCACGTTCAGCGACTACATGCGCGGAGCGGTCCGGCTGTCGGCACTGATGCGGCTCCCGGTGATCTACGTCTGGACCCACGACTCGATCGGCCTCGGCGAGGACGGACCGACCCACCAGCCGATCGAGCACATCGCCGCACTGCGGGTGATTCCCGGGCTGGACGTGGTCCGCCCGTCCGACGCCAACGAGACCGCCGCCTGCTGGGCCGCCATCCTGAACAACAAGGACCGACCGGCGGCGCTGTTGCTGAGCCGGCAGAACCTGCCGATCGTGCCGCGCGGTGAGGACGGCTTCGCCGAGGCCTCCGAGGTCGCCAAGGGCGGCTACATCCTCAAGGACGCCGAGGGCACGCCGGACGTGATCTTGATCGGCACCGGGTCCGAGGTGCAGTACGCGGTGGCCGCGCAGGAGCAACTGGCCGCCGAGGGGATCGGCGCCCGGGTCGTGTCGATGCCCTGCCGCGAATGGTTCGACGAGCAGGACCAGGCGTACCGCGATTCGGTGATCCCGCCCAACATCAAGGCCCGGGTGAGCGTCGAGGCCGGCGTGAGCACGGGCTGGCGCGACGAAGTGGGCGACCACGGCCGCATTCTCAGCATCAACCAGTACGGCGCGAGCGCGGCGGGCGCCAAACTGTTCGAGGAGTTCGGCTTCACCGCCGACAAGGTGGTGGAGGCCGCGAAGGAGAGCATCGCCGACGCGGAGTCGACATTGTCGCCGACCCACCCGGCGGCGGCGGGACCGAAGGGCCCAGTCGACATCGACGGCCATCCCACCGGCACCATCAGCTGACCCGATCAGCTGAGCATTTCCATCCGAGATCGAGGAGGAACATCGTGAGCGAACGACTCAAGGCCCTGGCGGACGCCGGGGTCTCCATCTGGCTGGACGACCTGTCGCGTGATCGGATCAATTCGGGCAATCTGTCCGAGCTGATCACCGACTCCCACGTCAGCGGCGTGACCACCAACCCGACGATCTTCGCCGCCGCCCTGTCCAAGGGCCACCTGTACGACGAGCAGATCAAGGAACTGGCGGCGGTCGATTCGAATGTCGACGACACCATCAAGGCACTGACCAGCGACGACGTGCGGAACGCCTGCGACATCTTCGCCGCCACGTACGCCGCCACCGGCGGTATCGACGGCCGGGTGTCGATCGAGGTCGAGCCGGGCCTGGCGCTGGACACCGACGCGACCATCGGTCAGGCGGCGGATCTGTGGAAGATCGTCGACCGGCCCAACGTGTTGATCAAGATCCCGGCGACCAAGCCCGGGCTGCCGGCCATCACCGCGTCGATCGCCGAGGGCATCAGCGTCAACGTGACCCTGATCTTCTCGCTCGAGCGCTACCGCGGGGTGATCGACGCGTACCTGAGTGGTCTGGAGCAGGCTGCGGCCAACGGCCACGACCTGAGCAAGATCCAGTCCGTCGCGTCGTTCTTCGTCTCCCGGGTCGACAGCGAGGTCGACAAGCGCCTCGATGCCATCGGCTCCGATGAGGCCAAGGCGCTCAAGGGCAAGGCCGCCATCGCCAACGCCCGACTGGCGTACGCGCTGTTACGAGGAGGAGTTCAGCTCCGAGCGGTTCGCTCCGCTGGAGGCGAAGGGGGCGCACCGGCAGCGTCCGCTGTGGGCATCGACCGGCGTCAAGGATCCGGCCTATTCCGACACGATGTACGTCACCGAACTGGTCGTCGCGAACACGGTGAACACCATGCCGGAGAAGACGATGCAGGCGTTCGCTGATCACGGTGAGCTGCACGGCGACACGGTGAGCGGCACCGAGGAAGAGGCTCAGCGGACGCTGGACGATCTGGCCAGGGTCGGCGTCTCGTACGACGAGGTGGTGGAGGTCCTGGAGCGCGAGGGGATCGAGAAGTTCGACGCCTCCTGGGCGGAACTGGTCGAAACCGTGCAGACGGCGCTCGACGAGGCCAAGGCCGGCGCGGACAGCCCGGGTCAGGGCGCCGACCCCACGCCCGATGACGACGTCGAGTGAGCGTTACCGACCGACCGAACCCGCTACGCGATCTGCAGGACCGACGTCTCCCGCGGATCGCCGGTCCGTGCGTATTGGTCATCTTCGGCGTCACCGGTGATCTGTCCACCAAGAAGTTGATGCCGGCCGTCTACGATCTGGCCAACCGCGGGCTGCTGCCTCCCGGCTTCGCTCTGGTGGGCTTCGCCCGGCGGGACTGGGAGCACCAGGACTTCGCCAAGATCGTGCACGCCGCGGTCAAGCAGAACGCGCGGACGCCGTTCCGCGAAGAGGTCTGGCAGCAGTTGTCGGAAGGCATCCGCTTCGTGCCGGGTGAGATCGGCAACGACGAGTCGTTCGCCCGCCTGGCCGAGACCATCGTCGACCTCGACGAGGCCCGCGGCACCGGCGGCAATCACGCCTTCTACCTGTCCATCCCGCCGGGCCTGTTCCAGACCGTCGTCGATCAACTGCGCTCGCACGGGCTGGCCGAGGAGCAGCCGGGTCGCTGGAGCCGGGTGGTGATCGAGAAGCCGTTCGGCCACGACCTGGCCAGCGCGCGGGAGCTGAACCGGATCGTGTCCAGCGTCTTTCCCTCGCACTCGGTGTTCCGCATCGATCACTATCTGGGCAAGGAGACCGTCCAGAACATGATGGCGCTGCGGTTCGCCAATCAGCTGTTCGAGCCGGTGTGGAACAACAAGTACGTCGATCACGTGCAGATCACCATGGCGGAGGACATCGGAATCGGTGGTCGGGCCGGGTACTTCGACGGGATCGGGATCGCGAGAGACGTGATCCAGAACCACCTGCTGCAACTGCTCGCGCTCACCGCCATGGAGGAGCCGACGTCGTTCGAGGCCCGGCAGCTCCGCGCCGAGAAGCAGAAGGTGCTGGCCGCCGCGCGACCGCCCAAACGAATGGATCTGCACACGGCGCGGGGCGCGTACGCGGGTGGCTGGGCCGGCGGGGAGAAGGTCAAGGGCTACCTCGAGGAGGAGCGGATCCCGAAGACCTCGAAGACCGAGACGTACGCAGCGATCCGGGTGGACATCGACAACCGCCGCTGGGCCGGCGTGCCCTTCTATCTGCGGACCGGCAAACGGCTCGCTCGCCGGGTCACCGAGATCGCCCTCGGCTTCAAGCGGGCACCGCACCTGCCGTTCACCGAGACCGACACCGAGGAGCTCGGCTACAACTCGATCGTGCTGCGGATCCAGCCCGACGAGGGCGTGACGCTGCGCTTCGGCGCCAAGGTGCCCGGCACCCAGATGGAGATCCGCGAGGTGAACATGGACTTCGCCTACGGCGGGTCATTCACCGAGTCCTCGCCCGAGGCGTACGAGCGGTTGATCCTGGACGTGCTACTCGGGGATCCGCCGCTGTTCCCCCAGCACGAGGAGGTCGAGCTCTCCTGGGAGATCCTGGATCCCATCCTCGACTACTGGGCGGGCCTGCCGAACCAGCCAGAGCCGTACGCGCCGGGATCGTGGGGGCCGAAGGGTTCCGACGAGATGCTCGCTCGGGACGGCTTCACCTGGAGGAGGCCTTGATGCGGAGCATCAGCCAGGAAGCACCGATGCGCAGCATCATCACCGGGAGAGACCAGTGATCATCAAGCTCGAGGCCACCAACTCCGCGAAGATCTCGAGCGCCTTGCTTCGGGCCCGCCGGACGGCCGGCAGCCCCGCGCAGGGCATGGTGCTGACCTTGATCATCGTCTGCGACGAGTCGGAGTACGCCGAGGCGATGGAGGCCGGTATGGCCGCCGGTCGCGAGCACCCGTCCCGGATCCTGCTCGTGGTGACCGGCCAGGGCCGGACGGCATCGCTGGACGCCGAGGTGCACATCGGCGAGGGCACCCCGGGCGAGGTGGTGGTGATCAGGATGCGCGGCGCTGTCGCCGCGCACCCGGCCTCGGTGATCAGGCCGCTGCTGCTTCCCGACTCGCCGGTGGTGATCTGGTGGCCGGGAAAGGTGCCGAGCAACCGGGCGGCCGACGAGCTCGGCCAGCTCTCGATGCGCCGGCTGACCGACGCCGCATCGGCACCCCGGCCGTTGCTGGCGCTGAAGGCGCGAGCGCGTGACTACAGCCCCGGGGACACCGATCTCAGCTGGACCCGGCTGACGCCCTGGCGTGCGCTGCTGGCGGCTGCCCTGGACCAGTACCCGGCCAAGATCAAGGCCGCGACGGTGGAGGCCGAGCGGGGCAACCCTTCCGCCGACCTGCTGGCGGCCTGGCTGCAATCGAGGCTCAAGGTCGAGATCACGCGCAAGACCAGCGACGGTCCCGGAATCACGGCGGTCCGGCTCGGCACGGCCGCCGGTGACATCGCGATCACCCGGGCGGACGGACGGCTGGCGTCCTACGCCGTGCCCGGTCAGCCCGAGCGGCTCGTCGCGCTGAAGCGCCGCGACTTCACCGAACTGATCTCCGAGGAACTGCGCCGGATGGATGCCGACGACGTGTTCGAGCGGGCCCTCCGGGCGCTGGCACCACAGACAGCCAAGACCACCGCGGCCAAGAAGGCGACGTCGGCGAAGAAGGCGGCCAAACGCAACGCTCAGAGCGCGACCACGGCGAAACGCCCAGCTCCGTGACCAGTCCTGAGTTGATCGTGCACGCCGGTCCCGACGACGTGGCCGAGGCGCTCGCCGCGCGGCTGATGGCCCGGCTGGTCGAGATCCAGCGGGATTTCCGGGTGCCGCAGGTCGCCATGACCGGCGGCCGCATCGCCACCAAGGCCTACCAGCGGTTGGCCGAGGAAGGCCCGCACTCGGCCGTGGACTGGTCCCGGGTGGAGTTCTGGTGGAGTGACGAGCGCTTCGTCGCCGCCGACGACGACGAGCGCAACGCCGAGCCGACCCTCGACCTGCTGGCCGTGCCGCTCCACCTGACACCGACCCGCATCCACCGGATGCCGGCGGCCGATGCCGGCGTCGACCTCGATCAAGCGGCCGACGGCTATGCCCGCGAACTGGGCTCCACCGCGTTCGACATCTGCCTGCTCGGCATGGGTCCGGACGGTCACGTGGCCTCGATCTTCCCCGAACACCCGTCGTCCTACGCCGCCGGCGACGTGATCGCCGTTCGCGCCTCACCCAAGCCGCCGCCGGAGCGGATCAGCCTGACCCTGCCGGTGATCAACCGGTCACACGAGGTCTGGTTCCTGGTCAGTGGCACCGACAAAGCTGCCGCCGCCAAGATGGCGCTGCTGGGTGCCGGGCCGGTTCAGGTCCCGGCCGGCGGCGTCTCTGGTCGCGAGCGGACCCTCTGGCTGCTGGACCGAGCCGCGGCGGCCGAGTTGCCCCGCGATCTCTTTCCCCCCGCGGTCTTTTAACCAACAAGCCCACAGTAGCGAGTCTGCGAGCATCGTCAGATCGCGCCGGCCTGCCTGGACGACCGAGCGAGACGACACGCTTTTCCGTCGTCGAACGAGGGAGGAAGGCAGGTCGAATCAGCGCGATCGTGCGAGCAGACAGATCAAATGAGTCGAATCAGCGCGATCGTGCGAGCAGACCGACCAAAAAATGCGCTAGTAGATGACCTCGCCGCGGGCGCGACGATCGCGGAGCGCATTGAGCGCATCGGTGAGAATGTCCGCGGCTTCGGAGTCCGAGCGCCGTTCCTTCACGTACGCGAGATGGGTTTTGTACGGCTCGATCTTGGGCGGCGGTGGCGGATTCAGCGAATCGAGATTGGCCGGCAACCCGCAGCGCGGGCAATCCCAGGCGTCCGGGATCGAGGCATCCGCCGCGAAGGCCGGACGGGTCTCGTGCCCCTGGGCACAGAAATAGGACACATACAGTCGGGGAGCCGCGTCACCGCGCTCCGCCTCTCCCATCGGTCCGGCGCCCACCCGACTGCCACGAATGGCACTGCCACCAGCCACGTTAGTTCTCCCCTCGTCCCACGTGCGATGAGTGTTGTTTCTTGTTGATCAAGTGCGATGAGCGGATCAGGCGCCCAGTTTGTACAGCAGGTTGAGCGCCACGATGGCCGCCAGCCAGATCACTCCGATGATGATCGTGAGACGATCGAGATTGCGCTCGGCGACCGACGTTCCGCCCATCGACGAGGAAATCCCACCACCGAAAAGATCCGACAGGCCGCCGCCGCGTCCCTTGTGCATCAAGACGAACAACGCGAGCGCGACGCTCGTGATCACCAACACGATCGAGAAGATCAGGATTGGAACAGTCATCAGGGGGACGCTGGGCACGGAGGTAGCCTAACTCAGAGTTTCGCGAAATCCGCAAGCCGGATCAGAGCGCGGGCAGGTCGTAGAACCGTGCTATCGCAGAGAACTCCTCGATGACCAGACTGGCGCCACCAACCAGGCATCCGTCGACATCCGGCTGAGCCATGATGGCCCCCACGTTGCCTGATTTGACCGATCCGCCGTAGAGCACACGCACCTCGTCGGCGTCCTCGGGCGAATAGAGTTCGCCGATCCGGGCCCGGATCGCCGCGCAGACCTCCTGCGCGTCCTCCGGTGTCGCCACCTCACCGGTGCCGATCGCCCACACCGGCTCGTACGCGATAACCAGGGTGCGGACGTCGGCCGCACTGATCCCCGCCAGCGCCCCGTCGACCTGGGCCAGGCAGTGCGGCACGTGCTGCCCCGCCTGCCGGATCTCCAGCCCCTCGCCGACGCAGATGATCGGGACCACGCCGCCACTCAGTGCCTTCTTGGCCTTGGCGTTGACCAGGGCGTCGTCCTCGTTGTGGTACTGCCGACGCTCGGAGTGTCCGACCGTCACGTACGCGCACTTCAACTTGGCCAGCATCTCCACCGAGATCTCCCCGGTGTACGCGCCGTTGTCGTGGGGCGAGACATCCTGGGCGCCGTAGCCGAGTTCCAGCCGATCGCCGTCGACCAGGGTCTGGACGGTCCGCAGGTCGGTGAACGGCGGGAGCACCACGACCTCGGACTTGCTCGGGTCGTGCCGCTTGTCGTCGAGCGTCCAGGCCAGCTTCTGCACCAGACCGACCGCCTCAACGTGGTTGAGGTTCATCTTCCAGTTGCCGGCCATCAGGGGCTTACGGGCCATGATCGTCTACGCCTTCTCGTCGAGTACGGACAGACCGGGCAGGGTCTTGCCCTCCAGATATTCCAGGCTGGCACCGCCGCCGGTCGAGATGTGCCCGAAGGCGTCGTCGGGGAACCCGAGGTCGCGGACCGCAGCCGCGGAGTCGCCGCCGCCGACCACCGAGAGCCCGTCGACGTCGGTGAGCGCCTGGGCCACGGCCCGGGTGCCACCCGCGAAGCTCTCCCACTCCGCGACACCCATCGGTCCGTTCCAGAAAACCGTCCTCGCCCCGGCGATGACATCGGCGAACGCCTTCGCTGATTCCGGACCGATGTCCAGACCAAGTTGGTCACGGGGAATGGCGTCGGCCGCAACCACGGTGGGCGGGGAGTCGGCCTTGAACTCCGGCGCCACGACGATGTCGGTCGGCAGCAGGATCTGTTTCCCGGTGGCCGCAGCCTCCTCCAGATAGCCCGTCACGGCGTCGAGTTGATCTTTCTCGAGCAGGCTCTTGCCCACCTCATGCCCTTGGGCCGCGAGGAACGTGAAGAGCATCCCGCCGCCGATCACCAGCGTGTCGGCGGTCTTGATCAAGTTGGCGATCACCGCGAGCTTGTCCGACACCTTGGCGCCGCCGAGGACGACCACGTACGGGCGGGCCGGGTCTTCGGTGAGCCGCTTGAGCACCTCGACCTCCGCCTTGACCAGGCCGCCGGCCGCACTGGGCAACCGGGAGGCGATGTCGTAGACGCTGGCCTGTTTGCGGTGCACGACGCCGAAGCCGTCGGAGACGAAGACGTCGCCGAGGGCGGCGTACTTGTCGGCCAGCGCTCCCCGCTCGGCCTCATCCTTGGACTCCTCGCCGGGCTCGTACCGGACGTTCTCCAGCATCGCGATCTCGCCGTCGGCGAGTCCGGCGACGATCGACTCGGCCGAGTCCCCCACCACGTCTTGGGCCAGCTTGACCTCGCTGCCGAGCAGTTCGCCGAGCCGCTTGGCCGCCGGCGCCAGCGAGAACTTCGGGTCGACCTTGCCCTTCGGCCGGCCGAGGTGAGCGAGCACGATCACCTTGGCACCGGCCTCGCGGAGCTGGTTGAGGGTGGGCAGTGACGCCCGGATCCGGCCGTCGTCGGTGATCGTGTCGCCGTCCAGCGGCACGTTCAGGTCGCAGCGGATCAACACCCGCTGGCCCGAGAGATCACCAAGATCAGAAACTGACTTCACTGCACAGTCCTTTCAGGCGGTCACGCGGTACCCGGAAAACTGACGCTGTACCCAGGAGAACTTCCCGGGTACAGTGCCGGTTTCCCACGCAACGTGGGAAACCGGCAACCCCAGAACGAGCCGTCAGAGGGACTCGCCGACCAGCGCGACGAGGTCGACCAGGCGGTTCGAGTAGCCCCACTCGTTGTCGTACCAGCCGACGACCTTGATCTGGTTGCCGATCACCTTGGTGAGGCCGGCGTCGAAGATGCACGAGTGCGGATCGGTCACGATGTCGCTGGAGACGATCGGGTCCTCGGTGTACAGCAGGTATTTCCCGAAGTCACCGGTGGCCGCAGCCTTGACGGCGGCGTTGACCTCTTCGACAGAGGTCTCCCGGCCGGCCTCGATGGTCAGGTCGGTGGCCGAACCGGTCGGCACCGGCACCCGCAGCGCGTAGCCGTCGAGCTTGCCCTTGAGCTGCGGCAGCACCAGGCCGATCGCCTTCGCGGCACCGGTCGAGGTCGGCACGATGTTGATGGCCGCCCCCCGGGCCCGGCGCAGGTCGGAGTGCGGGCCGTCCTGCAGGTTCTGATCCTGGGTGTAGGCGTGGATGGTGGTCATCAGACCCTTGACGATGCCGAACTCCTGGTCGAGAACCTTGGCCATCGGCGCGAGGCAGTTGGTGGTGCAGGACGCGTTGGAGATGATGTTGTGGCTCGCCGGGTCGTAGTCACCGTCGTTCACGCCCATCACCACGGTGAAGTCGTCGTTCTTCGCCGGTGCGGAGATGATCACCTTCTTGGCCCCGCCGTCGAGGTGCGCCTTGGCCTTGGTGCCGTCGGTGAAGAAGCCGGTGGACTCGATGACCACATCGGCACCGATCTCGCCCCACGGCAGGGCGGCCGGATCGCGCTCGGCGTAGGACTTGATCACCTTGTCACCGATCTGGATGCCGCCGTCGACGACCGAGACGTCCTGACCCAGCCGGCCGAGTATTGAGTCGTACTTGAGCAGATGGGCCTGGGTGGCGTGATCGACGAGGTCGTTGAAAGCGACGACCTCCACGTCGGCCCCCGAGGCGATCAGGGCGCGATAGAAGTTGCGGCCGATCCGGCCGAAGCCGTTGATTCCGACACGTACGGTCATAAAGGTGATCTCCTTCGGTGCGTGAGGGCCCCGAGTCGGCGGGGCCACAGACACCTTAACGAACTTCGCCCATCCGCGTTACGACCGCTTTTCCTGCTGGTATGAAACCACTTCGCCCCTGGTTACAGGGTTGTTTCACTCGTCCAGCATGTCGGCGCTGAGGCTGGCCTCGGTATTGGGCACCCCCAGGTCGCTCGCGCGCTTGTCGGCGGTAGCCAGCAGCCGTCGGATGCGGCCGGCAACGGCGTCCTTGGTCAGCGGCGGGTCGTGGAGCTGGCCCAGCTCCTCGAGGCTCGCCTGCTTGTTCTGCACCCGGAGCACGCCGGCCGCCCGGAGATGTTCGGGGACGTCCTCGCCCAGGATCTCCAGCGCCCGCTCCACCCGCGCCCCGGCGGCGACGGCCGCGCGAGCCGATCGGCGCAGGTTGGCGTCGTCGAAGTTGGCGAGCCGGTTGGCCGACGCGCGGACCTCACGGCGCATCCGGCGCTCCTCCCAGGCCAGCAGCGACTCGTGCGCACCGAGCCGGGTGAGCAGCGCGCCGATCGCGTCACCGTCTCGGATCACGACCCGATCGATGTTGCGGACCTCCCGGGCCTTTGAGGAGATGCCGAGCCGGCGCGCCGCACCCACCAGGGCCAATGCCGCCTCAGGGCCGGGACAGGTCACCTCGAGCGCCATCGACCGACCCGGCTCGGTGAGCGAGCCGTGCGCGAGAAATGCTCCACGCCAGGCCGCGATGCAGTCGCACAGGCCACCGCTCACCACCTGGGCCGGCAGGCCGCGGGCCGGGCGACCTCGGGAGTCGATCAATCCGGTCTGCCGGGCGAGAGCCTCGCCGTCCTTGATCACCCGCACCACGTAGCGAGTACTGCGCCGGATCCCGGCACCGTTGACGATCACCAGCTCACTGGGGTGTCCGAAAACCTCGCTGATGTCGGTCCGCAACCGGCGCGCGGCAGCGCCTGTGTCGAGTTCCGCTTCGATCACAATTCGTCCGCTGACGATGTGCAGCCCCCCGGCAAACCTCAGCGTCGCGGCGACTTCCGACTTGCGGCAGCAGGGCTTCGTGACCTTGATGGTCGCCAGCTCCGCCTTCACCTGTGCGGTCATGGCCATTCGTGCATGATGCCACGGACTGGAAGCAACCCCGCGCCCGATCTCGGCTAGATGCCCATGATCTCCGCATAGGCCGAGGCCAGCCGCAGCGGGTCATGCCGTGGTGAGCCGTCGCGTGCGGCGAGGTCGGCCACCACCACCTGGGCGCCGAGCGAGTCGGCCCAGGCGGCCAGATGCGGGTCGTCCGAGGCGAAGCCGCTGTCGGCGAGCACGACATCGAGCCGCAGATCCGGAGCGTGGTCGGCCAACAACTCGATGTGCTTGGCCGCGGAGAATCCGGCGGTCTCGCCGGACGGTTCCAGATTGAGGGTGAGGATCCGCGAGGCCCGCGTGGTGTAGATGGCCTTGGCCAGCTCGGGGACGAGTAGGTGGGGGATCACCGAGGTGAACCAGGAACCCGGACCGAGCACGATCCAGTCGGCCTCGAGCACCACGCCGACGGACTCCGGACAGGCCGGCGGATCGGCCGGCTTGAGCCGGACGGAGATCACCTCACCGGACGTCTTGGCGACCGTCGCCTGACCGCGGACCTCCGAGCGCTCGTCGGGCTTGTCGGGATCGAGACCGATCACGTCGGCCTCGATGTCCAGCGGCACCGATGCCATGGGCAACACCCGACCCTTGGCGCCCAGCAGCCGGGCCACCATGTCCAGGCCGGCGACCGGATCGCCGAGGCGCTCCCAGAGCCCGGCGATCAACAAATTGCCGATCGCATGATCAGCCAGCGGACCGGCACTGTTGAACCGGTACTGCAGCACGTCGGCCCAGGTGCGGCCGGATTCGTCGTCGCCGCACAATGCCGCCAGCGCCATCCGCAGATCTCCGGGCGGCAGGCAGTTGAGTTCGGCCCGCAGCCGGCCCGACGATCCGCCGTCGTCGGCGACGGTGACGATCGCGGTCAACTGGTCGGTGATCCGCCGCAGGGCGGTCAGCGAGGAGGAGAGTCCGTGGCCGCCGCCGAAGGCGACCACCGACGGCAGACTCGGCCCGGGCAGGACGGACGGCCAGAACGTGCTCCGCTCGCGGGCGCTCATTCGCGGCCCAGATCGCGGTGGAGGACGGTGGTCGCGATGCCGTCGGCGCGCAACCGGCGGGCGAACTCCTCGGCCATGGCCGTGCTGCGGTGCTTGCCGCCGGTGCATCCGATGGCGATCGTGGCGAAGCGCTTGCCTTCGTTGATGTATCCGACCGACACCACGGCCAGCAACTCCTGCAGGTTGTCCAAGAAGGCCTCGGCGCCTGGTTGGCGCAACACGTACTCACTCACCGGCTTGCTCAGCCCGGTCTGCGGCCGCAGTTCGGGAATCCAGTGCGGATTGGGCAGGAAGCGCACGTCAAAGACCATGTCGGCGTCGACCGGCACCCCGTTCTTGAAGCCGAAGGACAGGCAGGTCACCCGAAGTTGATCATCGTCGATCCCGCCGTACGCGTGGGTCACCCGGGAGGCGAGCTGATGGACGTTCAGCGACGACGTGTCGATCACGAGGTCGGCCGCGGCCCGCAGCGTGGCCAGGGTCTCGCGCTCCCGGACGATGCCGTCCAGCAACCGGCCGTCGCCCTGCAGCGGGTGCGGGCGGCGGACAGACTCCTGCCGCCGGACGATGACGTCGTCGCCGGCTTCCAGGAACAGGATCTCCGGCAGGGTCCCGGTGGCGCTGAGATCGGCGAACATCGTCGGCAGCTGCTCGAAGAAGCCACGGGTACGGACGTCCAGCACCACCGCCAGTCGGGTCAGGTTGATGTTCCTGGCCTGCTCGCAGACCTCGGGCAGCACGGTCGGCGGCAGATTGTCCACCACGTACCAGCCCAGATCCTCCAGCGTGTTCGCTGCCGTCGACCGGCCGGCACCGGACATCCCGGTGACGACCACGAGCCGCAACGGCTTCGGTGGCGAGGTTTCCGATCTCGTCCGGGGATGGGAAGGCTCGCTGGTCACCGGCCAATCATCTCAGCGACCATCAGTTGCTGATCACCTCGCCGGTCGCCATGTTGACGGCCTCCCCCTGCGGAGCGGAGTCGAGAGCCTCCTTGATCGCCAGGGCCAGCTTGGGTCCGAAGCCGGGAACCGCGGCGATCTCCTCGACCGTGGCGGCGCGCACCTTCTTCAGCGAACCGAAGTAGGTGATCAAGCGCCTTGCGGCGGACCTCACCGAGACCCGGGACTTGATCAAGAAGCGATTCGACCATCGACTTGCTGCGCCGGGAGCGATGATGGGTGATCGCGAACCGGTGCGCCTCGTCGCGCAACCGCTGCAGCAGATAGAGCCCTTCGCTGGTCCGCGGCAGGATCACCGGGTCGTCGGAGTCGGGCAGCCAGACCTCCTCCAGCCGCTTGGCGAGCCCGCAGAGCGCCACGTCCGAGATGCCCAACTCGTCCAGCGCCTTGGCCGCCGCCGCAACCTGCGGCGGGCCGCCGTCGACGACCACCAGCGAAGGTGCGTACGCGAACTTCCGCGGCGCGCCGGTGATCGGGTCGATCAGCAACGGGCCCTCCTCGGCCGATCCTCGATCTGCTGGCTCATGGCCGACCGGTCGTCGATCAGCCGCCGGAAGCGACGGGTGATCACCTCGTGCATGGCGGCGACGTCGTTCTGGCCGTCGACGTGCCTGATCACGAACCGCCGGTATTCGCTCTTCCGCGGCAGGCCGTCCTCGAAGACCACCATCGAGGCGACCACCTCGGTGCCCTGCAGGTTGGAGATGTCGAAGCACTCGATCCGCAGTGGCACCACGTCGAGCTCCAGCGCTTCCTGGATCTCTTCCAGGGCACGGTTCCGGGTCGACAGATCGCTGGCCCGGGTGGTCTTGTGCTTGATCAACGTCTCGCTCGCGTTACGGCCGACCGTCTCCATCAGCGCCCGCTTGTCGCCGCGCTGCGGGACTCTGATCGACACGGCGGAGCCCCGGCGTTCGGTGAGCATCCGGCTGAGGGACTCCGTCGACGGCGGCAGCACGGGAACCAGGATCTCCTTCGGCAACGCGTCCCGATCGGTCGTCTCGGTGTCGGCGTAGAGCTGGAGCAGGAACTGCTCGATCAACTCCTCGCTGCCACTCTCGTCGAACCGGTCGGCGACCCAGCCCCGCTGACCGCGGACCCGGCCGCCGCGGACGTGGAAGATCTGGACGGCCACCTCCAGCGGGTCCTCCGCGAGGGCGATCACGTCGGCATCGGTGGCGTCGCGGAAGACGATCGCATTCTGCTCCATGGCCCGTTGCAGGGCGGTGATGTCGTCCCGCAGCCGGGCCGCCCGCTCGTACTCCATCGCGTCGCTGGCCGCCTTCATCTCGCGCTGCAGCTTCTTGATCATCGGCGCGGCCTGGCCGGAGACGAACTGGCAGAAGTCCTCGACGATCGCCCGGTGCTCCTCCGGGCTGACCCGGCCGATGCACGGCGCCGAGCACTTGCCGATGTAGCCGAGCAGGCACGGGCGGCCGAGCTGCTTGTGGTTCTTGAACACGCCGGGCCGGCAGGACCGCATCGGGAAGACCCGGAGCAGCAGGTCGACGGTCTCGCGGATCGCCCAGGCGTGGGAGTAGGGCCCGAAGTAGCGGGTGCCCTTCCGCTTCGGCCCCGCGGCCCACCATCACCCGCGGGAACTCCTCCGCCATGGTGACGGCCAGCCAGGGGTAGGACTTGTCGTCGCGGTACTTGATGTTGAATCGCGGGTCGAACTCCTTGATCCAGGAATACTCCAATTGCAGGGCCTCGACCTCGGTCTGGACCACCGTCCAGTCGACCTTGGTCGCCGTGCGTGACCATGGAGCGGGTCGCGGCTCAGCAGCGAATTGGGATCGGCGAAGTAGGAGTTCAGCCGGGATCGGAGACTCTTGGCCTTGCCAACGTAGATGACCCGGCCCTGCCCGTCGGAGAACCGGTAGACGCCTGGCTCGTCGGGGATCGAACCGGACGCCGGGCGATAGTCCAGGCCGGGTCGACGGGTCAGCGGTGCCACGGTTCACAGCGTAGGCGGCGCCCCGGACATGGCGTCAGCTCACGACATAGACCTTGGGCCGCCTGGGTGACTTGGCCGCCGTGGTTGGCTTGGTGAACGGGGACTTCTCCGCAGCCGTCGATCGGGGTCCTGGCGGCCGGAGACCCGGCGGAGGGTGACCCGGCGGACGGGCACGCCGGCGCTGCGCCCCAGGAACCGAGCTCGTTGGCACAGACGAACTCAGCGGGGCGCAGTGTCACCCTCCGCCAAGTCAACCGTTCAGACGGAGCCCAACGGGCGTGGGTTCAGCTCGCCTTGCGGGCCGGCGCCCGCGCAGTCGTCTTCTTGGCCGCGGCCCTCCGCGGCGCCTTCTCTGCGGTTGCCTTCCTTCAATCGTCTTGGCGGCAACCGTCTTCGCCGTCGCCTTCCGCGCGGCACCCTTTCCGGGTCGGCGCCGCCGGCGGCGGCAGCAACTCCGGTTGGATCGACCCCACCGGCACGGAGCGACCGTCGAGGATGGGCTTCAGGTAGACGCCGGTGTAGGAGTCGCCGTTTCTGGCGATCTGCTCGGGGGTGCCCTCGGCGATCACCATGCCGCCCCGGGAACCGCCCTCCGGTCCCATGTCGATCACCCAGTCGGCGGTCTTGATCACGTCGAGGTTGTGCTCGATCACGACGACGGTGTTGCCGGCGTCGACGAGCCGGCCGAGCACGCCGAGCAGTTTGCGGATGTCCTCGAAGTGCAGCCCGGTCGTCGGCTCGTCGAGGACGTAGAGGGTGCGGCCGGTCGAGCGCTTCTGCAGCTCGCTGGCGAGCTTGACCCGCTGGGCCTCACCGCCCGACAGGGTCGGCGCCGGCTGGCCGAGCCGGACGTAGCCGAGACCGACTTCGACCAGCGTCTTCAGGTGCCGGGAGATCGCCGGGATGGCGGTGAAGAACTCGGCCGCCTCCTCGATCGGCATGTCGAGGATGTCTGAGATCGACTTGCCCTTGTAGTGCACCTCGAGCGTCTCCCGGTTGTACCGGGCACCGTGGCAGACCTCGCACGGCACGTACACGTCGGGCAGGAAGTTCATCTCGATCTTGATCGTGCCGTCGCCGGTGCAGTTCTCGCAGCGACCGCCCTTGACGTTGAAGGAGAACCGGCCCTGCTGGTAGCCGCGGACCTTCGCCTCCGGGGTCTCGGCGAACAGCTTGCGCATGTGGTCGAACACCCCGGTGTAGGTCGCGGGGTTGGACCGCGGCGTACGGCCGATCGGCGACTGGTCGACGTGGATGATCTTGTCGATGTCGTCGGCGCCGGTGATCGAGCGGTGCCGGCCGGGCACCTCGCGGGCGTTGTAGATCCGTTTGGCCAGCGCTGTGTAGAGGATGCTGTTGACCAGGGTCGACTTCCCGGATCCGGAGACCCCGGTGACGGCGATCAGCTGACCCAGCGGGAACGAGACGGTGACGTTGCGCAGGTTGTGTTCGACCGCGTTGTTCACGGTGACCTCGCGGCCCTTGGTCTGCGGCCGGCGGGCGGCGGGCAGCGGAATCGAGCGTCGCCCCGACAGGTACGCGCCGGTCAGCGAATCCGGATGGGCCAGCAGGTCCTTGACGGTCCCCGAGTGCACCACGTGTCCGCCGTGCTCGCCGGCGCCCGGACCGATGTCGACCGCCCAGTCCGCCGTCATGATCGTGTCTTCGTCGTGCTCGACGACGATCAGCGTGTTGCCGAGGTCGCGGAGCCGGATCAGGGTCTCGATCAGCCGCCGGTTGTCGCGCTGATGGAGTCCGATGCTGCGGCTCGTCCAGCACGTACAGCACCCCGACCAGCCCGGAGCCGATCTGGGTCGCGAGGCGGATCCGCTGGGCCTCGCCGCCGGAGAGACTCCCCGTCGGCCGGCTCAGCGAGAGGTAGTCGAGGCCGACGTCGAGGAGGAACTTGAGTCGCTCGTTGATCTCCTTCAGCACCCGCTCGGCGATCTGGTGCTCGCGATCGGTGAGCTCCAACTGGCGGAGGAAGGCGGCGGCCTCATCGATCGACATCGCGGCGATCTCGGCGATGTTCCGGTCGCCCACCGTCACCGCGAGCGAGGTCGGCTTGAGCCGGGCTCCGTGGCAGGTGTGACACGGCACCTCACGCATGTAGCCGGCGAACCGCTCGCGGGACGTGTCGGTCTCGGCCTCGGAGTGCCGACGCTCGATGTAGGAGACGACGCCCTCGTACTTGGCGTTGTAGCTGCGGGTCCGGCCGTAGCGATTCTTGTACGTCACGTGCACCTGCCCGGGCACGCCGTACAGCAGCAGCTTCTGGGCGGCGGCCGGCAGCCGATGCCACGGCACCGTGGTACTGAAACCGGCGCTCTCGGCGAGCGCATCGATCAGCCGGATGAAGTAGTCGGCGACATGCGCCGACGCCCACGGTGCGATGGCCCCTTCGGACAGGCTCTTCTCGTCGTCGGGGACGACCAGCTCCGGATCGACCTCCATCCGGGTGCCGAGTCCGGAGCACTCGGGGCAGGCACCCCACGGGCCGTTGAACGAGAACTGGCGCGGCTCGAGCTCCTCGATCGCGATGTCGTGATCGTTCGGGCAGGCCATCCTCTCCGAGTACCGCCGCTCGCGCAGCTGGTCTTTCGGGTCGAGGTCCACGAAGTCGATCGACACCACGCCCTGCGCGAGACCGAGCGCGGTCTCGACCGAATCGGTCAGCCGCTGCTTCGAGCTCGGCTTGACCGCCAGGCGGTCGACGATCACGTCGATCGAGTGCTTGTACTTCTTGTCAAGAGTCGGCGGGTCGACGAGTTGGATGACCTCGCCGTCGACCCGGGCCCGGCTGTACCCCGCCGCGGCCAACTGCTTGAAGACGTCCGACGTACTCACCCTTGCGACCGCGGACCACCGGAGCGAGCACCTGGAACCGGGTGCCCTCCGGCAGTGCCAGCAGCCGGTCGACGATCTGCTGGGGCGACTGGCGGCTGATCCGCTCGCCGCAGATCGGGCAGTGCGGCCGGCCGGCGCGGGCGAACAGCAGCCTCAGGTAGTCGTAGACCTCGGTGATGGTGCCGACCGTGGATCGCGGGTTGCGGCTGGTGGACTTCTGGTCGATGGACACGGCCGGCGACAGACCTTCGATGAAATCGACGTCGGGCTTGTCCATCTGACCGAGGAATTGGCGCGCGTACGCCGACAGCGACTCGACATAGCGTCGCTGCCCTTCGGCGAAGATCGTGTCGAAGGCCAGGCTCGACTTGCCGGATCCGGACAGACCGGTGAACACGATCAGCGCATCGCGCGGCAGATCGAGGGAGATATTCCGCAGGTTGTGCTCGCGGGCACCACGAACGACGAGCCGGTCAGTCACGGTGGTCATGGTATGTGCGCTCACTGACAGTTTCGTAATTCGGCGAGTGCGTCACCCAGAACGATCGCCGGTCGAGGGCATAACGTAAGCCCATGAATGCGACGGACGATGCCGCGGCCGAGGAGTTGGACCGGCTTCGCCGACTGGTGACGGTGGCCACCCAGCGACTGCTCGGGGACACGATCTCGGTCAGCGACGAGGACTGGCGGGCGCCGAGCCGGCTGCCGGAATGGAGTCGTGGGCACGTCGCATCCCATATCGCCCGGCAGGCCGACGCGATCTGCCGGCTGACCTCGTGGGCCCGGACCGGCCAGCGGCAGGAGATGTACCCCTCGCCCGAACACCGGTCCATCGAGATCGAGGAAGGCTCCAGGCGGTCCGGCCTCGCCCTGCAGATCGATCTCGACACCTCGGCCGAGCGGCTGGAGGAGGCATGGGAGTTGCTCGAGCTGGAGGGCGCCTGGGACGCGGTGGTCGAGATGCGCGGCGGGCTGCAGGTGCCGGCCCGGCTGCTGCCCCTGGCCCGCCTGCTCGAGGTCGCGATCCACCACGTCGATCTCGACATCGGCTACGAGATCTCCGATCTCGATCCCCAGACGGCCGAGTGGCTGCTGGAGTGGTGCTCCTTCCGGCTACGGAACCGGGTCGAGTTCCCCAAGCTCGAGCTGCGATCCGATTCGGGCTTCTCGATCATGGTCGGCAGCGCCGGCGAACCCATCCCGATCAGTGGCACGAGTCCCAATCTGCTCGGCTGGCTGATGAACCGGGTCGACGCCTCCGCGGTACGCGGCGACGAAGGCCTCCAATTGCCCGGATTTTAAGGAGAACAGATGGTGGTGAGAAGTTGATCATGGACGGACTCGGACACGTCGAGCCGGGCGGCCGGCCTCTGGTCACGCAGCTGTCACCGGCCGTGATCATGATCAAGATCAGCGTCGGACCGATGGACAACAACGCCTATCTGCTGCAACCGCGTACCGGGTCGAGCATCTTGATCGACGCGGCCAACGACCATGATCGACTTCTGACGGTGATCGACGACCAGCCGGTCGCGGTGATCGCCACCACGCACCGGCACGGTGATCACTGGCAGGCGCTGCCCTCGATCGCCGCGGCCACCGGGGCGCGGCTGGTCGCCGGCCGACCGGACGTCGACGCCATCACCGACGGCGCCGGGGTCGATCCACCGGACCCGGTCTGGGACGGGGACACGATCGAACTCGGCAGTGAGCGCCTCGAGGTCATCGGGCTGGTCGGCCACACTCCGGGCTCGATCACGCTGGCGTACTCCGGCGGTGGTCCGACCCACCTGTTCACCGGCGACAGCCTGTTCCCCGGTGGGCCCGGCCGGACGACCAGCCCCAATGACTTCGCGTCACTGATGAACGACCTCGAGACCAAGATCTTCGGCCGGTTCGACGACGACACCGTGGTGCATCCCGGTCACGGTGACGACACGACGCTCGGGGCCGAGCGCCCGCGGCTGGCCGAGTGGCGGGCCCGGGGCTGGTAGCGAGGTCGAGCCAGCCGGCGACACACCGATCAGCCTCCGGGACCAGCGGCGATCTCCTACTGGATCGGAATGGTCCAGACGAGCCGAGTGCCGTGAGGCTCGTTCGCGGTCAGGGTCAATGTGCCACCCCAGATGTCGGCGCGTCGGCTCAGGTTGTCGAGGCCACTTCGACGCGGACTGTCGATGTGTCCGAGTCCGACTCCATTGTCGGAGACGTCAACGGAGATCTGATTGAGATCTACGGTCAGCTCGACGTCGAGTCGGGTGGCCTGGGCGTGTTTGGCGACATTGGTGACGGCCTCTCGGACGACTGCGGCGACGGCGTCCAGCTCGGCGGCCGCGACGACGGTGTCGATGGGACCACTGAATCGGACCGTCGGTACGAAACCGAGGTCCGGGGCCAGCTGGTCGATGATCTCGACCACGATCGGCCGGATACCGGATGGGGCCGCATCACTGCTCTGCAGCTGGAAGATCGAGGTGCGGATCTGACGAATGGTCTCGTTCAGATTCTCGATGACGCCTTCCAGCCGGTCGGTGAGCTCCGGTGTCGCTGCGGTGACCGCCACACTCTGCATGGTCAGTCCGGCCGCGAACAGCCGCTGAATGACCTGGTCGTGCAGATCCCGGGCGACCTGGGCGCGACTCTTCAGCAGGGCCAGCCGCTGCTGATCAGCGCGCGCGGCGGCCAGTTCCCGCGCAATGGCCGCGTGGACGGCGAACGCCGCCGCAAGATCGAGGTCGGCCGCGCTGAAGGGTTGGCGACCGACTCGCCGGCCGACGACAAGAGCGCCCTGAGGTCCGCTCCGACCCGACAGCGGGACGGCAATGACCGGCCCCAATTCGACGACGCGGCTCAGGTGGACCTGGAAGCGGTGCTGCTGACCGACTGAGGCCACCCGGATCCCCCGCGCACTGTCCATGGCGAGCCGAACGATGCTGTTGGGGGCGGGGTAGGTCATCCCCCGCAGCGTGTCTGCGCCGAACCCGGTTGCGACGGCGACCTCCAACTGGTCTGGTTCCGGCGCCGGGACGACCAGCGTGCCCAGGTCGGCGTCGACCAGATCGCAGATCTTCTCGACGATGACTTGAAGAGGGTCCGAGCCGGAGTCGTCGGAGAGCAGGATTCCACTGATCTCTGCTGACGCCTCCAGCCGGCGCTGCCCGTCCTGAGCCTGCTCGTACAGTTGGGCGTCTTCAATGGCCAGACCCGCTGCGGCGGCGAAGGCAGTCAGCAGTTCCTCGTCCGCCGCCGTGAAACTCCCCTGGTCACGATCGGACAGATACAGACTGGCCAGGATCTTGTTCCTGGACCGAATGGGTAGTCCGAGGGAAGCGCCTGTCGACGAATGCTGGTCCCGACCGGGCGATCGATCGTCGTCGGCGATTTGAGGTATCCGGGGTGGGCGCGGGCCCTTGCTCAAGGCTTCGAAGTCGTTACCTGGGGGCAGATCGCCGATAGCCTCCACGGCCGCCGTCTCCGCGCCGACACGGAGAAAGTGCTCTGGCGAGCCGTCGGCATCGAAGACGGCGAGCGCCCCGTAGTGTGCGTCGACCAACTCGCAGGCGGATTCCAAGACGCGCCGAATGACCAAAGGCATGGAAAGATCCCCGGCAATCTCCATGTTCGCCGATATCAGACGAGAAAGGCGCTGACGCGTGTCGAGCACCTCAGGCGCCTCGTCGGACGGCTGTTCGACGCTGACCCGGTCCGACGTCCGGGCGTACCAGTCCGGCGTCGGTTCATCGGCGGCGGGCGCGGGCTTCTCCCGAGAATTGGATGAGTGTTGAGCAGAAACCATTGGCAAGTCCAGACTTGGACGACTCGATCACGAGGCGAATAGCCCGGGCGGCTGTTTCGCAGCACTGCATTTTGACAGGAGTGAATTCCGACGTTCAGTGAGTCTTACACGGACTATCTACCCGGTAATTCGATTCTCAAACAAAATCCTCTCACTTGAACCAGGTTCCGGGTTCGGGGCCGTCGAAAAAGAACGACGATTGGATCGCAGAGCTATTTACCTGCCGCAAATGAGCGATGACAAGCACCCAGAATTTCCGGCAGCGGTCTTGACGTGGTTACGGCGCGGCTCGAGCCGCCGCGACCTCCGCCGCCTGCTCCAGTCGGGCTCGATAGGCGGTCCACTCGTCAGCCGTCTGGTCGGGCAGGTTCGGGTCGCCGGGCCGCATTCCCGTCTGACCGTCGATGAGCTCACGCAGGATGTCGGCGTGACCGGCGTGCCGAGCCGTCTCGGCGATCATGTGCGCCAGGATCTGCAGCAGGGTCACCTCCTGGGTGTCGGGCCTCCACCATGGCACGACCCCACGGGAGTCGAGTTCGAGGGCCGCGATGGTGGCATCGGCGTGCGCCGCCGCGGTGTGATGAAGGGCGACGATCTGCTCGCGGGTCTCGTCGGCGGTGGCCCACATGTCGGCGTTCGGCTCGGCCCCGTCGTCCAGCCACGGCGTCGGCGTGTCGGAGGGACGACCGAACACCTCGCCGAAGTAGCCGAGTTCCATGCTGGCGGTGTGTTTCACCAACCCGAGCAGATTGGTTCCGGTCGGCACCATCGGCCAGCGGATGTCCCGTTCGCTCAGTCCGTCGAGCTTGCCGAGCAACGACTCGCGGTGCCGGCGCAGATAGCGGTGCAGGATTTCTTTGGGGGTTTCGGTGGGCACGCAGAACACCGTACCCAGGTCAGGGTGACTGGGCGCCCTGGGCCTCGACGTACACGCTGTACAGCGACCTCGTGGCCGTGATGAACAATCGGTTCTTCTTCACGCCGCCGAAGCAGAAGTTGGCGCACGATCTCGGGCAGGTGGATCTGGCCGAGCAGCGTGCCGTCGGGGTCGTAGCAGTGCACGCCGTCGAAGCCCGGCCCCGCCGTTTCCCGCCGACGCCCACAGGTTGCCGTCCCGATCGGTGCGGATCCCATCAGAGCCTCCGGGAGCCATGTCGACAAAGATCCGTCCGTTGACCGGGCGAGTCCCGTCCAGGTCGAACACCCGGATGTGGCCGACGTCGACGACGTAGACCCGGGATTCGTCGGGCGAGAAGCAGATGCCGTTCGGCCGGTCCATGCCGGTGATCACCGGAACAGCCTCGCCGCTCTCAGCGTCGAGCCGGTAGACCGATCGCGGCAGCATCGTCTCGGCCTTGTTCCCCTCGTAGTTGCCGTCTATCCCGTAGCCGGGATCGGTGAACCACACCGAGCCGTCGGAGTGCACGGCCACATCGTTGGGAGCGTTCAGCGGCTTGCCCTCGAAACTGTCCATCAGCACGGTGATGGCGCCGTCGTGCTCGGTCCGGGTGACCCGGCGGCTGAGATGCTCGCAGGTGATCAGCCGGCCCTGCCGGTCCCGGGTGTTGCCGTTGCTGTTGTTGGACGGCTTCCGGAACACCGTCACCTCGCCGGTTTCCTCGCTCCAGCGCATCATCCGATCATTGGGGATGTCGGAGAACAGCAGGTAGCGCCCGTCCCCGAACCAGACCGGTCCCTCAAGCCAGCGGCCGCCGGTCCAGAGCCGCTCGACGATCTCCTGGCCGACGACGAGGGCGCGGAAGCGCTCGTCGACGATCTCGACGGCCGGATCGGGAAAGCGGATGATCGTACGGTCGGAATCCCAGGCGGTTGCGCCGGTCTCGTTCAAGGTCGCTCCTCAGGTCGGTTCGTCGGGCAGTTCGGTTCGTAGGCCATCCTGGCGCATCGTCCGGATGCGACGCACCCATGTCATGCTCGGCCAGCCGGAACCTCGGCGGGCCTGATCCGCACTGGTTCCGGGCCCGCGGAGCGCGTACACGTTCGGCGGCCGGGGCTTCGAGCTGAACGATCGTCTGGCCGATGGACATCGAGGCCAGGTTCGCCACGCAGCGATCAGCAGCAAGGTCACGGCCAGCAGATAGCTGCGGGTGATCGCGAAGCCGAGGATGGCCAAGCCGTAGATCGATGTGCTGACCAGTGCAGCCTTGACGTTGGGCCTGATCCGACCGGTCGCCTCGAGCAGCAGGCCACCCACCACGCCGCCCGCACCGGTGGCGAACAGCAGCACGCCGTACGCCGTGGCCACCTCACGCGCGCCGACCTCGGCGGCGAAGACCGGCATCGCCGACTGCAGTGACGCGCCGATGAAGAACGATCCGAGGCCACCGAGAATGATCATGGAAACGATGTGCGAGATCGGGCACGTGCGAAGGCGAACCGCACGCTGCGCACATGATCACTCCCTCCGTCGGTCAGGTGGCTGGTCGGTCAGACCCTACGCAAGCCGGCTGAGAGCATGAGGGCGTGACAGCATCGTGGGCAGTGACCGTCTTCAACGGACGGGCGGGTGATCACAACGAGCGGGCCATGCTCGGCGCTCGCCTGATCGGGGCGGAACTGCAGGCAAGGTTGGAGATCGATCCCGACATGGTCGGCACACCCGAACCGCCGCTGAACGCGAACTGGGACGTAGAACTTGCTGCGGGAATGCCCGGCTTACGCCGGCTGCAGGCGCGGTACGAGCAGATCTACCGCGCCGGGCGGTTGCCGGTGACAGCACTCGGGAGGTGCGCTGCCGCACTGGCCACCCTTCCCGTGGTCGCCCGCCACCATCCACACGCCGCCGTGGTCTGGCTCGACGCGCACGCCGACCTGAACACGCCGGCCAATTCCACCACCGGCTTCCTGGGTGGTCTGCCGCTGAGCGGCGCCACCGGCCTCTGGGACTCGGGCCTCGGGACCGACCTGGACACCGACGACATCGTGCTCGTCGGCGCGCGCGACATCGACCCGCCCGAACAGGACCTGATCGACAACGGCGTGATCCGGCACGTTCCCGTGGGCCCGACGCTCGTTGATGATCTTGCTGACGCCGTGGCTGATCGGGCGGTCTATTTCCATCTCGACTGCGACGTGCTTGAGCCCGGCATCGTGCCAACGGACTACACCGTGCCCGACGGCCTGACCCTCGACGATCTTCATGCGGTCGCGGCGATGCTCGGCCGGAACAAGATCATCGGAGTCGAGGTCGCCGAGTTCGAAGGCACCTGGGCCGACAGCGACGAGCAGGTCCGGCCGACCGCCCTGCTGGATGCGCTCACACCCCTGTGGTCGTGACCAGAAGTGTCGACGGGCGGTACGGACCGCGAAGCAACAGCGCGCCCGGTGAAGATGCACGACGGGGAGCTTGACCTAGACGCCGAGCTCGTCGGCAACCTGGTCGCGACGCAGTTCCCTCGACTGGCTGATCGGCCGATCCGACGGGTCCGATCGACCGGGACCGTCAATGCCATCTTCCGCATCGGTGACGATCTCTGTGCTCGGCTGCCGCGGATGGAGACCTGGGCCGAGGATCTGCGGCGGGAGTTGCGGTGGTTGCCGTATCTGGGCCCGCGCCTGTCGCTGCCCGTCCCGGTGCCGGTGGAGCTGGGCCGGCCGGACCACTCGTACCCGTTCTTCTGGGCCATCTACGAGTGGATCGACGGCCGGCCGTACGCCGATGATCTTGTCGACGATGAGCATCGCGCAGCCGCTGATCTGGCCCGGTTCGTGACCGAGTTGCGCCGCATCGACACCACCGGCGCTCCGGCCGCGGGTCGCCGGCCGCTCCGCGAACTCGACGCCGTCACTCGGGAGATGATCGGCTCGGCCCACGGTGTCATCGACAGCGAGGCGGCTGCTGCGGCGTGGGACCGGGCCTTGGAAGCACCGCCATGGACGGGTACGCCGGTGTGGATCCACACCGATCTGCTCCGACCCAACGTGTTGGTCCGCGACGGCCGGATCTCCGCGGTGATCGACTTCGGCGGCGCCGGAGTGGGCGACCCGGCCGCTGATCTGATCGCCGCCTGGAGCGTGTTCGGCTCGACCGGGCGAAGTTCCTTCCGGGCTGCCCTCGACGTCGACGATGGTTCGTGGAACCGGGCGCGCGGGTTCGCGCTGCACCAGGCGGCCCTCATCATCCCGTACTACCGGGAGACGAACCCCGGCTTCGTCGCTTCGGCACGCCGCACCGTGGAGGAGATCCTGGCCGACGCCCGGCTCGACTGAGCCATCAGGAGCCCGATTCCCCGCAGCCGGACCGAAAGGCAGAATCGACCTGTGCAACTGCTCGTTCTCGGCGGTACCCATTTCGTCGGCCGTGCCGTGGTGGAGACGGCTCTGGCCCGCGGCGACAACGTGACGACGGTCAACCGGGGCCTCGGCGGTCCGGACGCCCGGGTGTCGAAGCGCTGCGCGCCGATCGCACCGATCGGGAGGAACTCGAAGCCTGCCTCAGCGGCCGGACCTGGGATGCGGTGATCGACACGTGGTCCGGCGCCCCGGCTGTCGTCGCGGGTCAGTAGCAGGCTGCTGAGCGACACGGTCGGGCACTACGGGTACGTGTCGTCGGCGTCGGTGTACCGATGGCCCATGCCGGCCGGCGCGGACGAGACGGCCCCGACCGTCGATGCCGACCCCGAAGGAACTGCGGACGACGGGACTACGCCGCCAGCAAGCGCGGAGCCGAACTGGCCGTGCTCGACCACTTCCCCGACCGTGCGCTGCTGGCCCGGGCCGGCCTGATCCTCGGGCCGTACGAGAACGTCGGCCGGTTGCCGTGGTGGTTGCAGCGACTGGCCCGGGGCGGCCGGGTCGTCGCGCCCGGACCGCGGAACCGGCCGCTTCAGCTCATCGACGCCCGCGACCTGGCCGGGTGGATGTTGTCCGGCGGCCGATCGCGGACTCGCCGGTGCCTTCAACTCGGTCAGCCGGCCAGGACACACCTCGATCGGCGAGCTGCTCGACGTGGCTGCACCGAGATCGTCGGCGGTCCGGCCGAACTGGTCTGGGTGTCACCGGAGACCGTCGCCGCGGCCGGCGTCTCCGGGTGGACGGAGCTCCCGATCTGGGCGCCGCCGACCGGCGAGTTGGCCGCGCTGCACGATGTCGATGTCACGGCCGCTCTGGCGCACGGCCTGACCTGCCGTCCGATCACCGCCACGGTGAGCGACACCTGGGCCTGGCTGCAGCGCGAGGGCCGGTCCACCGGCGACCATCCGCGGGCCGCGGTCGGGCTCGATGAAGCCGCCGAGCAACGCATCCTCGCGCTGTGACCCACCCGAGACGTGAGCCCCAAGCTGGCGCCCAGGGGGTCAGGAGCCAGCCGTCGGCGAGGTTCTTCTCAGGTCAGACCCGCCCCGAGCGCGTCGAAGATCAGTCGAGGCAGAACTCGTTACCCTCCGGGTCGCGCATTGTGATGAAGCCCAGCTCCATCGGCGGGGCGGGCTCCACCCGGTAGGCCCGGGTGGCACCGAGGCCCTGGAGGCGATCCGCCTCAGTCTCGAGCGCGGTCATCCGTTCGTCGCCGCGGAGCTCCGTGGCGACCCGGACGTCGAGATGGACTCGGTTCTTGACCGACTTGCCCTCTGGAACCCGCTGGAAGAACACCCGTGGCCCGACTCCGTCGCTGGGCAGGATCGCCGAGCGGGAGTTCCACTCCGATTCGGGCACCCCGAACGCCGCGAGAGCCGCGGGCCAGGAGTCGAAGCCCTCCGGTGGGGACTGGACCTCGTAGCCGAGCACCTCGGCCCAGAAGGCAGCGATCGCGGCGGGATCGGCACAGTCGAACGTCACCTGAAACTGTCGTGTCATGCCACCAGGCTGCAGTGCGCCTCTGACAGATGCCCGCTTGAAGCGCGGTTTGGGTCCACCTGCTGGTGGGTCAGCGCTCGATGCTGGCCATGTTCGCTTCGTCGTGGCGCTCGCCGGCGGCGGGCTGCAGCGTGTTCAGCCGGTCAAGCTGTGCGGCGACTGAGCTCGACGGCGTCAGCAGCAATGTTCTCCTCGACTCGGGACACGCGTCGGGTGCCCGGAATCGGCGCGATGTCGTCGCCGCGGGTGAGCAGCCAGGCCAGGGCGGTCTGTGCGGGCGAGGCTCCGATCTCGGCGCCGATCGCCTGGACCTCGTCGACGATGGCGAGGTTGCGGCGGAAGTTCTCCCCGGTGAAACGCGGGTTGGTCTTGCGCCAGTCGTCGTCGGCGAAGTCGTCGACGCTGCGGATCTGCCCCGTCAGCTCACTTGTCACACCAGCAACGCCTCGAGCTCCGGAAGGCGGCCGAACAGGTCGGGCAGGCCGCGCACGCCGTTGCGCACGACCGCATGCGACAGCGTGAGGTCAGGGCCGGTGCTCGCCTCGACACCGGCGAGGCAACGAAGAATGTTCCACCTCGTGTGCCCCAACCAGCCGCCGATCATGAACACGAACCAGCTTGGACCCGACGGCGGCAGCGCTCCGCCGCCTCCGACGTAGCCGTCGAGGACCGAGCGGAAGATGGCGGGCTTGATGTCATCCAAGCCAGGTCCCTTCGCGAGGCTCAGCGCGGTCGAGCCGAGTTCACCGGACAGGTCGAGCAGGCCCGAGAGCTCCCAATCGAGCACCACCGGCCGACCCTCACGAGCGAGCAGGTTCCACGGCTGGATGTCCTTGTGGGTCAGCACGACGGGCCCTGGCCGTTCGCAGGTGTCGACGAACTCGGCAATCGCGAGCAACGTGTCGACCTGGGAGGCGAGTTCATCGGCCCACGGCTGTCCGGTCGCCGCCGCCCGCTCGGCGAGCTCGGGCCAGTCCCGTGACGCTCGATCCTCGATCAACCCGGGGGTCCACGCGACGTCGAGCGCGTGGATGCGGGCGAGGATCTCACCGATCTCCAACGCGTACGCCGCGGGCACCGGTGCTTCGGGCATCCTCTCTCCCTCGACCCACCGGTGGACGAGCGTGTGGTGGCTGGCCGAGATCGGCTCTGGCAACGGGATGCCGGCGGCGAAGGCCGCCCGCTCGAACCTGAACACGTCCTCGACGTGGTAGGTCCAGCGGCGGTCGGCGAGGTTCAACTCCTTCACCGCGAACGACCCCTGGTCGGTGTCGAGTCGGTACATCCGGTTGGCGAACCCGCCGTGGACGCGGATCATCGGCCCGATCGGCGCGCCGAGATGCGAAAGGTTCACCCCACGCAATCTAGTGCTCACGCACTAGGAGCGGGCAGTTCATCGCTTAGCCAGGAACCTACGGGCACCACCGGTGTTCGCCGTGGGAGAACAGCCGGAAGAAACGAGCCGCCGTCAGCCTTGAGTCGATATCGCTCAACTCTGCCGAGCGACCCGAATCGGAGGCTCAAGTACTCATGTCCACCAATCTCCCGGTCCTCTTCCTGACCGATCTCGTCGTCCTTCCCGGCATGGTCGTGCCGATCGAGCTCGACGATGCGGCCCGCTCCGCGGTCGATGCCGCGCGGTCCCACAGCGACGGCGTGCTGCTGGTCGCGCCCCGACTCGAGGACCGCTACGCCTCGTACGGGGTCGAGGCGTCGATCGTGCAACTCGGCCGACTGCAGAGCGGCGAGTCCGCCGCGGTCATCAAGGCCGAGCGCCGGGTCAAGATCGGTTCCGGCGTTTCCGGACCCGGCACCGCCCTCTGGGTGGAGGCCGAGGAACTGGCCGAGCCCGAGGTCGACAGCGAAAGGGTGCACAAGCTCGCGGCCGAGTACAAGTCGCTGGTCATCGCGACCCTGCAGCGGCGCGACGCCTGGCAGGTCATCGACACCGTCAACAAGGTCACCGACCCGTCGACACTGGCGGATCTCGCCGGTTACGCGTCCTGGCTCACCGATGCGCAGAAACGCCAACTGCTGGAGACCCCCGACGTCGCGGAGCGGCTGACCGCCCTGGTGGAGTGGAGCAAGGCGCACCTGGCCGAGACCGAGGTCAACGACAAGATCGCCGACGACGTCCGGGAGGGGATGGAGAAGAGTCAGCGTGAGTTCCTGCTCCGGCAGCAGTTGAACGCCATCCGCAAGGAACTCGGCGAGGACGAACCCGACGGTGCGCAGGACTACCGGACCCGCGTCGAAGAGGCCAACCTCCCCGAGGACATCCGTAAGGCGGCGCTGCGTGAGGTCGCCAAGCTCGAGCGCGGCAGCGATCAGAGCCCGGAAGCCGGCTATCTCCGAACGTGGCTGGACACGATCCTCGAACTGCCGTTGAGCACCAAGACCACCGACTCACCGACATCGTCGCGGCCCGCGAGGTGCTCGACGCCGATCACCACGGCCTGGACGACGTCAAGGACCGGATCGTGGAGTATCTGGCGATTCGCTCCCGGCGCGCCCAGCGCGGCATGGAGGTGGTCGGCGGACGCGGCTCCGGTGCGGTGATGGCGCTGGTCGGCCCTCCCGGGGTGGGCAAGACCTCGCTGGGTGAGTCCGTCGCCCGGGCCCTGGGCCGGAAGTTCGTCCGGGTCGCGCTCGGCGGCGTCCGCGACGAGGCCGAGATCCGCGGCCACCGGCGCACCTATGTCGGTGCCCTGCCGGGCCGCATCGTGCGGGCCATGACCGAAGCCGGTTCGATGAACCCGGTCGTGCTGCTGGACGAGATCGACAAGGTCGGCTCGGACTATCGCGGAGATCCCGCGGCCGCCCTGCTCGAGGTGCTCGACCCGGCGCAGAACCACACGTTCCGCGACCACTACCTCGAAGTTGATCTTGACCTGTCCGACGTGCTCTTCCTGGCCACGGCCAACGTGGTCGAGACCATCCCGCAGGCCCTGCTGGACCGGATGGAGCTGGTCACCCTCGACGGCTACACCGAGGACGACAAGATCGCGATCGCGCGCGACTTCCTGCTCCCCCGACAGCTCGAACGCGCCGCGCTGACCACCGACGAGGTGACCTTCGGCGAGGACGCCCTCCGGGAGATCGCGGCCGAACTACACCCGCGAGCCCGGCGTACGCCAGCTGGAACGCCTGCTGGCCAAGGCATTGCGCAAGGCGGTGACGAAGCTGGTCGGTACCGGTGACGAGCAGAAGTTGATCATCGATGCGGCGGCAACCTGCGCGACTATCCTGGGCCGGCCGCGGTTCACCCCGGAGGCGCACGAGCGGACCTCGGTGCCCGGCGTCGCCACCGGCCTCGCCGTCACCGGTCTGGGTGGTGACGTGCTGTTCATCGAGGCGAGTGCGGTCGACGCCCTTCGACAGGCTCAGGGCGCGAGGGGGTTGGTTCAGGGCGCGAGGAACTGCGCAGGCCGCGGGACGCTGACGCTGACCGGGCAGCTGGGTGACGTGATGAAGGAGTCGGCGCAGATCGCCCTGTCCTACGTCCGAGCCCACGCCGCCGAGCTCGGGATCGACGACCCGACCGTGCTGGATCGGCCACATCCACATCCACGTGCCGGCCGGAGCGGTGCCGAAGGACGGTCCGTCGGCCGGCGTCACCATGGTGACGGCCCTGACCTCGATGGCCCTGGGTCGCCCGGTGCGGTCCGACGTCGGGATGACCGGCGAGGTCACGCTGAACGGCCGGGTGCTGCCGATCGGTGGCGCCAAGCAGAAGCTGCTGGCCGCGCAGCGGGCCGGACTGACGACGGTGTTCCTGCCCAAGCGGAACGAGCCCGATCTCGACGAGGTCCCGGCCGACGTGCTGGACGCCATCGAGGTGGTTCTCACGACTGACGTCGCCGACCTGGTGGCTCGGCGATCGAGCCGGCCGTGGCCCCGGTGACCGCCGCCGCCTAGCGATGGTGGCACGGCGACGATACGCGTCGCACGTGCCCTCGATCGCGCGGGGCCGTAACATGGCGACGCTCCGCGTCGCGCCGGTCGCCACCGACTTCGTCGTCGATCGCGAACAAAAACGCGTTCCCTCACTCCTCCTCAGCCCGCGGCGCGCGATCGGCGCCTGCGCCTCGCGCGCCGCGGCGGTGTCCTCGTCGTAGCGCGACTTGACCAGGCTGGCCACCGTGGTGATGGTCAGCGTTCCGATGATCACGCACAGCGACAGCCAGATCGGGACCTCGCCACCGAACGGGGCCCAGTCGGCCAGGTGGTACTCGTGCAGGGCGTGGAAGATCAACTTGACGCCGATGAACGCCAAGATCACCGAGAGCCCCAGCGAGAGGTAGACCAGTCGCTTCAGCAGGCCGCCGATCAGGAAGTAGAGCTGGCGCAGACCCATCAGCGCGAACACGTTCGCGGTGAACACCAGGTACGGCTCGCTGGTCAGCCCGTAGATGGCCGGGATCGAGTCCAGCGCGAAGAGCAGGTCGGTGCTGCCCAGCGCGATGATCACGATCAGCATCGGCGTCATCAACCGCTTGCCGTTCTCGATCACGAACAGCTTGGTGCCCTGGAAGTCCTCGGTGGCAGGGAAGCGCTTCTTGACGAAGCGCAGCGCGGGGTTGTCCGGAGCGTCATCCTCGTGTTCGTCGTGGTGGCGGTAGTCGATCACCAGCTTGATCGCGGTGTAGATCAAGAACGCGCCGAAGAGCGAAGAAGACCCAGCTGAAGCGGCGATCGCCGCGGCCCCGACGGCGATGAAGATGCCGCGGAAGATCAGCGCCAGGATGATGCCGACGAGCAACGCGAACTGCTGCAGCTGTCGCGGCACCTTCAGCTTGCCCATGATGATGATGAAGATGAACAGGTTGTCGATCGACAGGCTGTACTCGGTCAGCCAGCCGGCGAAGAACTCACCGGCGTAGCGCGGACCGGAGATCCACCAGATCCCGAGACCGAAGATCACGGCCAGGCCGATGAAGATGCCGATGAAGGCGCCGGCCTCCTTCATCGAGGGCTCATGGGGCCTTCGGCCGATGATGAACACGTCGATCGCCAGGATGGCCACCATCACCACCACGGTGATGACCCAGGCGTAGGTATGGACGTCCAAGACGAGGTCCTTCCGAGACGAGTTCAGCACACAGGGTTAGAGCGAACACAGCGGTCTCGGAGGTCTCTTCCGCCAGTCAGACTGGCCGAGGCACCGGGGTGACCAGAACACCGAGGTGCAATGGGATCCGTGATGACGATGCCGACGCGAGGGAATACTCCCCTCCAGGCGACAAGTATGTCAGGGTCGTCCCTGATCGGACGAACCAGCGCTGAGCGCTAGCGGTTGGCCTCGACCATCTGGCGAAGCTCCTTCTTCAGATCTGAGATCTCGTCCCGCAACCGGGCGGCCACCTCGAACTGCAGGTCGGCGGCGGCGGCGTGCATCTGCGCCGTGAGCTCCTGGACCAGGTCCGCGAGGTCTCCGGCCGGCATGCCGGCGAGCTTCCGGGCCTGGGCACTGGCCGCCCGACCGCTGAGCGCCGGAACCGGGGATTTGCCCTTGCCGCGCTGCCGCCCGCCCAGCAGCTCGTCGGTGTCGGCGTCCTCGCGCGCGAGCATGTCGGTGATGTCGGCGATCTTCTTCCGGATCGGTTGCGGGTCGACGCCGTTGGCGACGTTGTACGCGACCTGCTTCTCCCGCCGCCGGTTCGTCTCGTCGATCGCCGCCGCCATCGAGTCGGTGACCGAGTCGGCGTACATGTGCACCTCACCGGAGACGTTCCGCGCGGCGCGACCGATCGTCTGGATCAGGCTCTTCGCACTCCGCAGGAAGCCCTCCTTGTCGGCGTCGAGGATGGCCACCAGCGACACCTCGGGGAGGTCAAGGCCTTCGCGCAGCAGGTTGATGCCCACCAGCACGTCGTACTCCCCCATCCGAAGCTCTCGCAGCAGCTGGATCCGCTGCAACGTGTCGACCTCGGAGTGCAGATAGCGGGTCCGGATGCCGTTCTCCAGCAGGTAGTCGGTGAGGTCCTCGGCCATCTTCTTGGTCAACGTGGTGACCAGAATGCGTTCGCCGCGCTCGCTGCGGAGCCGGATCTCCCCCATCAGGTCGTCGATCTGGCCGTGGGTCGGCTTGACGATCACCTGGGGATCGACCAGTCCCGTCGGCCTGATCAACTGCTCGACGAAGCCATTGGACTTGGCCAGCTCGTAGTTGCCGGGTGTGGCCGACAGATAGACCGTCTGACCGATCCGCTCGACGAACTCCTCGAATCGGAGCGGGCGGTTGTCCATGGCACTCGGCAGCCGGAACCCGTGGTCGACCAGCGTCCGCTTGCGCGACATGTCCCCCTCGTACATGCCGCCGATCTGCGGCACGCTGACATGGGACTCGTCGATCACGAGCAGGAAGTCCTCCGGGAAGTAGTCGAGCAGGCAGTTCGGTGGGCTGCCCGGGCCGCGGCCGTCGATGTGCCGGGAGTAGTTCTCGATGCCGGAGCAGGTGCCGATCTGCCGCATCATCTCGATGTCGTAGCTGGTCCGCATCCGCAACCGCTGCGCCTCCAACAGCTTCTGCTGACGCTCCAGCTCAGCCAGCCGGTCACCCAGCTCCGCCTCGATGCCGCCGATCGCCCGCTCCATCCGCTCGGGCCCGGCCACGTAATGGCTCGCCGGGAACAGGTAGATCTCCTCGTCCTCGGTCACCACCTCACCGGTCAGCGGATGGAGGGTGCTGAGCTTCTCGATCTCGTCGCCGAAGAACTCCACCCGGACCGCGAGTTCCTCATACATCGGGAAGACCTCGAGGGTGTCACCGCGAACCCGGAAGGTGCCGCGGGTCCCGGCCAGATCGTTGCGGGCGTACTGGACACCGACCAGGCGACGGAGCAGCGCATCCCGCTCGACCTCGTCCCCGACCTTGAGCTTGATCATCCGGCCCACGTACTCCTGCGGTGTGCCGAGCCCGTAGATCGCCGACACGGTGGCGACGACGATCACGTCGCGCCTGGTCAGCAGGGAGTTGGTGGCCGAGTGCCGGAGCCGCTCGACCTCCTCGTTGAGCGAGGAGTCCTTCTCGATGTAGGTGTCGGTCTGCGGGACGTAGGCCTCGGGCTGGTAGTAGTCGTAGTAGGAAACGAAGTACTCCACGGCGTTGCGTGGGAAGAACTGCCGCAGCTCGTTCGCGAACTGCGCGGCGAGGGTCTTGTTGGGCTGCATCACCAGCATGGGGCGCTGCAACCGCTCGGCCAGCCAGGCGACTGTCGCCGTCTTGCCGGTGCCGGTCGCGCCGAGCAGCACCATGTCCTGTTCGCCGCTCTGGACCCGCCGCTCCAGCTCGGCGATCGCCGTCGGTTGGTCACCCGAAGGTGAGAAGTCGCTCTCGACCTTGAACGGGGCCACCGTGCGTTGAAGGTCTGTGATCGGACGCATGCGGCGAGCCTATGCACTCGGTCTGACAGAAGGCGTACGTCACCGCAGATCGAACACCCGCTCGCCGAACCGGCTAGCCGCCCTTGACCTGGCCCTTCAACATCGAGTTGATCATCGTGGCGAAGTCCTTGTTCAGCTGCTCGGCATTGGCGGCCTGGGTGAAGTACACCGTCCCGATCACCGTCACGCCGTCACTCGGCCGGACGGAGACCAGGGAGAACAGGAAGATGGTCGCCGAGCCCTGGCCGCTGGATACCGTGGTCTGCGCCAGGCAGGTGGCGGCCTTCAGCTTCGACGTGCCGAGGTTGACCTGCTTCGGTTCCTGGAACTTGCCGCCCGACGTGCCCTCGGTGACCTGCTTGTGCCAGGCGGTGCACAACTGGCCGGGATTGGTGCTCGGCTCGACCTTGATGGACTGGCCGAGGAAGATGTTCTTGCCGTCGGACAACTGAGCGACGCCTTTGCCGGTCTTCTTGACCTGCCAACCGTCGGCCGGGGTCAACGTGATCCCGTTCCCGAGATCGATAGCGTTGCCGCTCGGCGGCTCCGAGGTCTCGGTCGGACCGGGCGTCGGCTCCTCGGTCGTCGGCTTGCCCGTCGGCTGCTCGGTCGGCTCGTTCGTGGGCTGCTCGGTGCGGCGGAACCGGCTGGCTCGGGGTGATCGACACCGGACTGGGTTCGTCCTCGCCGCCCCGATTCAGCACGATGATGATGCCGCCGATGGCCATCAACAGCACGACAGCGGCGACGACGATGCCGATGATCAGGCCGCGGCTCTTCTTGGCCGGCGGTCCCGGCGGTCGGAAGCCACCACCGGGCGGACCCTGGGGGCCGTAGCCGCCCGCCCTGTGGCGGGTATCCCGGCTGGCCGCCCTGCGGTGGGTACCCGCCCTGCGGGTTGTAGCCGCCGGGGGCCGGCTGGCCGTATCCGGGTGGTGGTTGTTGCGGTGGGTAGCCACCCTGACCCGGTTGCGGCGGGAATCCGCCCTGCGGTGGGCCTTGTTGCGGGGGATAGCCCCCCTGACCTGGACCTTGCTGCGGCGGGAAGCCGCCCTGGCCCGGGCCACCTTGCTGCGGGGGGTATCCGCCCTGGCCCGGGCCACCTTGCTGCGGGGGGTATCCGCCTTGGGGGCCCCACTGGCCGGGGTTCTGGGTCATGCCCGGCCCTCCTCGTCGTCGTAGAAGCGGTCACGAGCGGCGTCTTCGGGGCGGGTAGGTGCGGCCTGGCCCTGATCGGCGTCGGGCTGCTGCACCACACCGGCTGACGTCTCACCGGACGGCGGCGGGCTGTCCGCCTCGCTGAGCCCGGACTCCTCGCCGGCAACCGGGCTGTCGAAGCCGGGCACGATCGACGCACCGGAGGCTGCGGTGGACATGACCGGAACCTTCGGTCGGGAGACCTTGGACTGCACGCGGACCGTCGTCCCGCAGGCGTTGCAGAAGGCCGCGTGATCGAGCAGCGGCATCTCACACTGTGCGCAGAACTGCAGGTCACCGTCCTGGCCGATGCCGCCGTCCCGCGCCGAACGCTCGAGAGCCGCCTCCATCAGACCAACGTGCAGCACGTTGCGGACCCGCAGGATGAGAATGGCCAGGATGACCAGCCCCCAGACGATGCTCAGGACCACAGCGAGCGTCGCGTCGCCGACGAAGGAGAACAGGTAGGTACCCGACTGGTAGGCGATGTTGGCGAGGATGGCCGCGGCCACTCCGCGGAAGTAGCGCGGGGTGAATCCGTCGTATCCGCGTCCGAGACCGGAGAACTCGGCGCAGGCGATGCCGGTGGCCGTGCCGATGATCAACGGCTTGACGAAGCCCTCGAGGAAGATCAATGAGACCCACAGGCCCGGATCCTGACCCTGCAGGCCCCCGGTCATCAACTCCCAGTGCCGCACGATGGTGTCGAAGCAGGAATAGGAGACGCCGCTGACGACACCGAACGTCAGTCCGTCCATCAGGTCGTCGAACTCCGGCCGGCTGGCCAGCAGCACCGGCCCCACCTCACGGATCACCTCGCCGACGATCGGCACCACAACCGCGACGAGCAGGAACGTTCCCACGGTCGGCGCCGCACTGAGCCCGCTCTCGTAGGTCTGAGTGCCGAACGGCACCGGACCGCGGAGGAAGGTCCACAAGATGGTGAAGCCGATCGTGAGCACCCCGGTCAGCGCGAACGCCAGGCCCACGACCGGGATGGGTTCGTCCTCCCAGAGGTTCATGTCGTAGATGTAGACGATGTAGACGATCGGGACGGCGAAGGCGGCGACCAGCACGGCGATCGGCATGGCGCCGAAGATCGCGGCGATCAGCGCGACGACGAGCGCGATGGTGAGGGCGATCCGGTAGGTCTGAGGACGCTCGCCCGCACCGCGCGGCATGATCGACGAGATCAACGCGAACGAGGCGACCGGTTCGTCGGGCTTGGCCGCAAAAGACCTCCGTCGGGCGAGATCCGCGGAACGCTGATCCTGCCCACACACGTGGCAGAAGTGGGCGACCGGGGGAAGCTCAGCCCGACAACGTGGGCACTCCAACGCTTAACCTCCTAGAACTGTCGGGCCGGCAGCGCCCGACGTCAACACAGTGATTCGTCTCGGAGGACCGTGAGCGGCCACCAACCCGAAGCACTGCGAGTATGTCATCCGAGCGCGCCACGGGTCAGGAGTTCGTCCCACAGATCTGCTATCCGACCTTTCAGTTGGGTAACGCTGCCTTCGTTGTGCAGCACGAGATCGGCAGCGGCGAGCCGGGCCTCCCGGCTCGCCTGGGCCGCGATCCGGGCTAGGGCCTCTTCGGTGCTGAGCCCGTTGCGGTCGAGCAACCGCCGGACCTGGGTTTCTTGATCAACATCGACCACCACCACCACGTCGAATCCGTTCTGCTGACCGGTTTCCACCAGCAGCGGGATCACGTGAACCACGATGGCGTCGCCGGCCGCGGCTCGTTCGAGCTCGGTCGCACGCGCGCGTACGGCTGGATGAACGATCCGCTCAAGATCACCACGAGCCTCCGGATCGGAGAAGATGATCTTGCCCAGGGCGGCGCGATCCAGCCGGCCGTTGCTCAGCACGTCGTCGCCGAAGCGTTTCTCGATCGCGGCCAGGCCGGGGGTCCCCGGCTCGACCACCTCACGCGCGAGCACGTCGGCGTCGATCACCACGGCCCCGTACCGGGCGAGTTCATCGGCCACCATGCTCTTGCCCGATGCGATGCCGCCCGTTAGCCCCACTCTCAACATGGGGAGGAGCGTACGGGAGTTGGTGCTCGGGCCTGAGAAAAGACGAGGCCCTCCCACCCGAAGGTGAGAGGGCCTCGACTGACGTGCTTCTCAGGTCAGCTGCCGCCGGTGAGCTTCTCGCGCAGCTTCTGCAGTGCCTCGTCCGAAGCCAGCGAGCCTTCCGGAGCGGTCGGAGCCGCCGGAACGCTCGACTCGGAGCTGGACGAGTAGGTGGTCGGCGCCGCCGTCGGTGCGCTCTCGCCACTTTCGGCGTCCTCGACCTGCTTCTTGTGGGCTTCCCAACGGGCGTGCGCCTCGGCGTACTGCTGCTCCCAGGCGTGCCGCTGCTCCTCGTAGCCGGGGAGCCACTCGCCCGTCTCCGGGTCGAAGCCCTCGGGGTAGAGGTAGTTGCCCTGGTCGTCGTAGGACGCGGCCATGCCGTAGAGCGTCGGGTCGAAGTCGTCGGCTCCGGCATCGACACCCTCGTTGGCCTGCTTCAGCGACAGCGAGATGCGCCGGCGCTCGAGGTCGATGTCGATGATCTTGACCATCACATCGTCGTTGACCTGGACGACCTGCTCGGGGATCTCCACGTGGCGTTCGGCCAGCTCGGAGACGTGCACCAGACCCTCGATGCCCTCCTCGACCCGGACGAACGCACCGAACGGCACCAGCTTGGTGACCTTGCCGGGCACGATCTGACCGATCTGGTGGGTCCGGGCGAAGGCCTGCCACGGATCCTCCTGCGTCGCCTTGAGCGACAGGGAGACCCGCTCGCGATCAAGCTCGACGCTCAGTACCTCGACCGTGACCTCCTGGCCCACCTCGACCACCTCGGACGGGTGATCGATGTGCTTCCAGGACAGCTCGGACACGTGCACCAGGCCGTCCACGCCACCAAGATCAACGAAGGCGCCGAAGTTGACGATCGAGGAGACCACACCCTTGCGGATCTGGCCGGCCTGCAACTGGGTGAGGAAGCTCTGCCGCACCTCGGACTGCGTCTGCTCGAGCCAGGCGCGGCGGGACAGCACGACGTTGTTGCGGTTCTTGTCCAACTCGATGATCTTGGCCTCGAGCTCCATCCCGACGTAGGGCTGAAGATCACGAACGCGGCGCATCTCGACCAGCGATGCGGGCAGGAAGCCGCGCAGGCCGATGTCGATGATCAAGCCGCCCTTGACGACCTCGATCACGCTACCGGTGACGACGCCGTCCTCTTCCTTGATCTTTTCGATCGTGCCCCAGGCGCGCTCGTACTGAGCCCGCTTCTTGGACAGGATCAGCCGACCTTCCTTGTCCTCCTTCTGCTGGACCAGGGCCTCGATCTCGTCGCCGACGCTGACCACATCGAAAGGGTCGACGTCGTGCTTGATGGAGAGCTCTTTGGAAGGGATGACACCTTCGGTCTTGTAACCGATGTCGAGCAGGACCTCGTCACGGTCGACCTTGACCACGGTGCCGGTGACGATATCGCCGTCGTTGAAATACTTGATCGTTGCGTCGATGGCCGCGAGAAATGCTTCGGGCGAGCCGAGGTCGTCGATTGCGACCTGAGGTGGTGCCTCGAGAGAGGACGTCATGTAGTAGGGCTCCGGGATGGATGATGAGTAATGGTGTGCTGCGGCCCGATCCGTACACCACGAAGAAGCTCAACCACAGCTGACGACAACCGCAAGACTGACCAACATCCGAACCCGTACGAGCGTGACCTACTCCGTCTGAAGTCGCGCAGGCCACAGCGACATGCCAGGTTATCCTTCGCGCGTTAACAGGGTCAATTCGCGGGAGTCGTCGGGCGTTGCCACCGTACGCCAGGGAACCGGCTGAAGTCATTGTCGTAGCTGCTGACGGTTGCGTCGTACTGCATGGCCAAGGCGGCGAGGTGGGCGTCGCTGACCAGGTTTTCGCCCGCGCCGGTAGCCGAGCAGGTCTCGCATCTGGCCAGCGACCAGGTCATTTGCCGAGCGACATCTTTCGCAGAATCTCCTCATCCTCCAGCGCTCCAGCGATCTGAGTTGCCTTGTCCAGACTGATCCGCGCCTTGCCCATGCTCCGGGTCTTGGTTCGGAACGGCTCCCGAGGGTCAGACGTGACGAGCCCGCGGATGATGGCCTCGTTGACTACCTGCTTGAAGGAGAGTCCGCGCTGCTTCATCGCCTTCTCGACGAGGGCAGCCTTTCCGGGTCAAGAGTGATCGTCGTCCGCACCTTCGCACCATGCATCAGTGAGCGGCGTCGTGCCAGGAGCGCCCAACGCCCACCGAGACGTCCAGGGGCACGTTGATGTCGACGGCGTTGCCCATCTTGTCCCGGACCAGTTGCTCCAGCGCCTCCCGCTCGCCGGGTCCGATCTCGAAGACCAGTTCGTCGTGGACCTGCAGCAGCATCCGGCTCCGCATTCCGGCGTCGTCGAGCGCCTTCTCGACGTCGAGCATGGCGACCTTGATGATGTCGGCCGCCGAGCCCTGGATCGGCGCGTTCAGCGCCATCCGCTCGGCCATCTCCCGGCGCTGCCGGTTGTCGCTCATCAGGTCGGGAAGATAGCGGCGGCGGCCGAGGATGGTCTCGGTGTACTCCGTCCGCCGGGCGTCGACGACGAGTGACCGCAGGTAGTCGCGGACACCGCCGAACCGCTCGAAGTACTCGTCCATCAAGGCCTTCGCCTCCGACACCTCGATGGTCAGTTGCTGGCTGAGGCCGTACGCGCTCAGCCCGTACGCCAGCCCGTAGTTCATCGCCTTGATCTTGGCCCGCTCACCGGGACTGACCTTGGTCGGCTCGACGCCGAAGACCCGGGAGGCGGTGACGGTGTGGAAGTCCATCCCGGACTTGAAGGCCTCGATCAGGCTCTCGTCCTCGCTGGCGTGCGCCATGATGCGCATCTCGATCTGGGAGTAGTCGGCCGACATCAGCGCGTCGTAGCCCGGCCCGACCACGAAGGCCTCGCGGATCCGGCGACCCTCCTCGGTGCGGATCGGGATGTTCTGCAGGTTGGGATCGGTGCTGGACAGCCGGCCGGTGGCGGCGATGGTCTGCACGTAGGTGGTGTGGATCCGGCCGTCGTCGGCCACCGACTTGAGCAGGCCCTCGACGGTCTGCTTCAGCCGGATGGCGTCCCGGTGCACCAGCAGGTGGGCCAGGAACGGGTGCTCGGTCTTCACGTACAGGGCCTGCAGCGCGTCGGCGTCGGTGGTGTAACCGGTGCGGGTCCGCCGCGTCTTCGGCATCCCGAGCTCGTCGAACAACACCACCTGCAACTGCTTCGGCGACCCGAGGTTGATCTGCTTGCCGAGCACCCCGTAGGCGTCGCTGGCCGCCTGGTTGACCTTCGCGCCGAACTCGGACTCCAGCGCCTCGAGGTGGTCGATGTCGACCGCGACGCCGGTTTGCTCCATCCGGGCGAGCGTGCGCAGCAGCGGCAGCTCGACGCCGTAGAGCAGGCTGGTGCCGTTGCGCTGCTCGATCTCGACATCCAGCGCGTCAGCCAGGTCGATCACCGCGCTGGCCCGGACCATGGACGCCTGGGCCGCCATCTGGGCACCGGAGTCGTCGTCACCGAAGTCCAGCGACAGCTGGTCCGAGTCGGTCAGCTCGGGAGCGCCCTCGACCTTCAATTCACGCTTGAGATACCGGATGGTCAGATCGGCCAGATCGAACGTCCGCTGGTCAGGTCGGGTGAGGTACGCGGCCAGCTGGGTGTCAGAAGTCAAACCGTTCAGGTCCCAGCCCCGGGCCCAGACCGCCAGCAGTGGGCCCTTCGCGTCGTGCATGGCCTTGTGTCTGGCCGGGTCGGCCAGCCAGGCGGCGAGCGCCTTGTCCTCCGCCGCGTCCAGCTCGGTGACCGCCACGTACGCCGCCGCCCCGTCGCCCGCGGCCAGCGCGAGCGCGACGATGTCACCCGTCCCCGACCCCCAGTGCCCGATGACGTCGACGCCGGTCCGCTCACCCGTCGCGTGCTCGGTCAGCCACCCCTCCAGCTGGCCGGGCTCGAGCACCGTGCCGACGAGTTCAAAACCGCCCTCGGTCTTGACCTCGTCCTCGTTCGGCAGCGCTTCGAGGAGCCGGTCGCGGAGCACCCGGAACTCCAGGCCGTCGAAGAGTTGGTGGGTCGCCTCCCGGTTCCACGGGCGGCGCTGGAAGTCGTCGATGCCCAGCGGCAGGTCCAGGTCGAGGACCAGCGCATTGATCTGCCGGTTGCGCAGCACGTCGTCGATCCGCTCCTGGAAGGCCTCGGCCGCCTTGCCCTTCAGCTCTCCGGCGTGGGCCGCGAGGTTTTCCAGTCCGCCGTACTGCTCCAACCACTTGGCCGCGGTCTTCGGGCCGACACCCGGCACGCCGGGGAGGTTGTCGCTGGACTCCCCCACCAGAGCCGCCAGTTCCGGGTAGCGCCCGGGGGTGGCGAAGTACTTCGCCTCGACCGCCGCCGGCGTCATCCGGGCCAGGTCGGAGACGCCCTTCCGGGGATACAGCACGGTGACGTTGTCGGTCACCAACTGGAACGCGTCCCGGTCGCCGGTGCAGATCAGCACGTCGAAGCCGGCCGCCTCGGCCTGGGTCGCGAGCGTGCCGATCACGTCGTCCGCCTCGTACCCCGGCTTCTCCACGAAGACGATGTTGAGCGCGTTGAGCACCTCCTTGACCAGGTCGAGCTGACCCTTGAACTCGTCCGGGGTCTTGGATCGGTTGGCCTTGTATTCGGAGTAGATCTCGGATCGGAACGTCTGCCGGGACACGTCGAAGGCCACCGCGAGGTGGGTCGGCGCCTCGTCGCGGAGCACGTTGATCAGCATCGAGGTGAAGCCGAAGACACCGTTGGTGTGCTGGCCGGTCTGGGTGGAGAAGTTCTCCACCGGTAGTGCGAAGAACGCCCGGTACGCGATCGAATGGCCGTCGATCAGCAGCAGTTTGGGACGGGTTGGCGGGCTGGTGGTCGACACATGGCGACTCTATCCGCGCCTGGTGACACCCCGGATCGCGCCGACCGGTCGGCTAGCTGGTGGTCGTTCGGAGGACTTCGAGGACGTGATCAGGATCGGTCGCCGGATTGACGAACGCGAGGCGGAGGACCGTCCGGCCCTGCCACCGGGTCGGGACGCAGAGGATGACGCCCTCGTGGGACAACTCGGCCGACCACTCGTGGTAGTCGGCGTCGCTCCAGCCCGGCCGCTCGAAGAGGATCACCGACAGGGTCGGCGGCAGGATCAGCTTCAGTTGCGGGGTCTGCGCAATGCCGTCCGCCACCGCGCGGGCCGTTTCCAGCGTGTGTTCGATGGCGGCCGTATAGCGGTCGGTGCCATGCACGGCGAGACTGAACCAGAACGGCAGACCGCGGCATCGCCGGGACAGATGGACGGCCAGGTCCCAGGGGTTCCAGACCTCCCGATCGACGGCGTCGAGGTAGCTGGCGTGCTGGGCGTGGGCGGCCCGGGCCAGCTCCGGCTGGCGATAGACCAGCGCGCAGCAGTCGTACGGGGCGAACAGCCACTTGTGCGGGTCGACGATGAAGCTGTCGGCTCGCTCGATGCCGGCGAACAGCGGCCGCACGCTCGGTGCCGCGAGCGCTGCTCCGCCGTACGCGCCGTCGACGTGCAGCCAGACGCCGAACTCCTCGCAGACGTCAGCCACGGAGGTCAGGTCGTCGACGATTCCCGCATTGGTGGTACCCGCCGACGCCACCACTGCGAAGACGTCGGGGGCCTCGGACAGGGCCGCGCGCAGGGCATCCCCGGTGAGCCGGCCGTCAGCGGCCTCCGGCACCAGCACCACCTCGGCGTCCAGCACCGAGGCGGCCGCCTGCACCGAGGAGTGGGCCTGAGCGGTGCAGGCCAGCTGCCACTGGCCGGCTGGATGCTGCCCGCGGCGTCGGCGGAGGGTCTGCCGAGCGGCGACCAGGGCGGACAGATTTCCGGTGGTGCCACCGGAGACGAAGCATCCGCCGCCCGTGTCCGGCCAGCCGAGCAGTTGCACCAGCCAGGCGAGTGCCTGGTTCTCGGCAAAGATCGCACCAGCGCCCGCCTCCCAGGCGCCGCCGTAGATGTTGTAGGTGCTGACCACAGCGTCGAACGCGAGGGCGGCCCGGGTGGGCGCGGCCGGGATGTAGGCCAGGTTCATCGGATCGTCCTGGGCGCGGGTCGCCGGGGCGATGACGTCCTCGAAGATTCGCAGCACCTCGGTGCCACCGAGCCCGTGCCGGGTGATCGTCTCGCCGGCCGCAGCGGCGAGTTCCGACGCCGGCCGGGCGGTGGTCTTCGGATCGGAATGCTTGCTGATCCGACTGGCCGCCAACATCACCGCCTGGGTGGCGATCTCGGTCTCGTCGCCCCAGATCCCGGAGCCGCTTCCGCGCCGACGGCGAGTGCGGTTCGGTCAACGCTCTCCGGGGCCGCAGTCACCCCTCCACCCTAGTTCATACGTGTCCCGTACGACTCACTCTGCGCCGACCCGGTGAATTTGACCGCATCCAGTCGCGGCCGAAGTCACCGGGTTGAGGCGCGGCAGCTGAACACGGATGACAACCCGTTCCAATCTCGCGAGTCCGGGCCATCGCGACATAGGGTGACTAGTCCCGCGGTGCGGCCGGAGGAGAGCGTAGGTTGATTGTCTGACAATCTGCGCGATAGGGTCAGGCCATGAGTCAGGCACAGTTGGAGCCGGTCTCCTCGATCACCCGTCGGGAAGCGGTGATCACCGAGATCCGGCGCGGCATTGTGCTCGGCGCGCTGCGGCCGGGCGAGAAGCTGACCGAAGTCGCTTTGGCCGCCTCGCTCCGGGTCAGCCGGGCCACCGTTCGCGAGGCGCTCGGCCAACTCGGCCGGGAGGGCCTGCTGACCTTCGAGCCGTATCGGGGCCTGCGGGTGGCCGAGCTCGACGCCGCCGCTCTCCGGGACCTGGCCGCGACACGGGTCGCGCTGGACCGGATGGCCATCGAGGCGATCCTGGCCGACCCGAGCGGCGCCCGGATGGCCGCGCTGACCACCGCCTGGGAGGTGTTCGACGCCCAGATCTCCGACCCGGATCCGGTCCACCGGCACGACGCCCATCTGACCTTTCATCACGCCATCTGGTCCGCCTCGGAGAACGTGCTGCTGGACCAACTGTGGCCGGTAGTCGAGGCGCACATGACGATCGCCCTGGCCGAGGATCAACGGGCCCGGCCCAACCCGGACCGCTCCCGACGCATCCACGCCGCGCTGATCATGGCCATCGTCGACCGGGACCTCGATCGGATCGAGGCAGCGCTACAGGCCCACACGGTCGCCACCGCGAACGACTGATCGACCTGTGTCACAGCGGTGACCAGGACGGCCGGCCCGACACCGTGCCCAACGACGGCGGAAGGAAACAAACGTGAAAATCCTGGTCATCGGCACCGGGCTGGTCGGCGGCGCGGCCGTCGATGCGCTCACCGAGCGGGGACACGAGGTGATCCGGGCGTCGCGCTCGTCGGCCCACGCGGTCGACGCCACCGATGCGCGAGTCGATCGCCCGGCTCTTCGCCTCGGTCGGAACGGTGGATGCGGTGGTCACCGCGCTCGGCTCCGCGCCGTTCAAACCGCTGGCCGAGCTCAGCCACGACGACTTCCTGGCCGGGCTGCTCAACAAGACTCTCCCTCAAATCGACATCGTGCAGATCGGCACCCCGTACGTGGCCGACGGCGGTTCGTTCACCTTGACCACCGGCGTCTTGGACCGGGAACCGATTCGCACCGGGACCGCCTCCTCGACCGCCAACGGCGCACTGACGGCCTTCACCATGGCGGCCGCGGTCGAGTTGCCCCGCGGCATCCGGATCAACACCGTCAGCCCGACCGTGCTCGTCGAGGCGACCAGTCACCACCCGTCCTTCCCCGGCTTCACCCAGGTGACGGCCGCGGCCGTGGGCCAGGCGTTCGTGAAAATGGTGGAGGGCGTGCAGACCGGTCAGGTCTACGCGCTCGACGGGCCATGACCGGAGCGGGGACCAGCGTCGTCGTCATCGGCGGCGGTGCCGTCGGCCTGATCACCGCGTACCACCTGCACCGCGAGGGTGCCGACGTCACCCTGATCGATGCCCGCCAGACCGGGCGCGGGGCGGCCGAGGTCAACGCCGGCTGGATCTGCCCGGCCGAGTCGGCTCCGGTCCCCGGGCCGGGCATGATCAGCAAGTCGCTGAAGTGGATGCTGCATCGCGACAGCCCGCTCTACATCCGGCCCGAGCCGAGTCTCGGCTTCGTCAAGTTCATGCTCGGCATGTGGCAGAGCTCGAACGGGCCGATGCAGCGCGCCGGTTTCGAGGCGCACCTGCGGCTGGCCCAGGGCACGATCGAGGCGTACGAGGACTACCGGGCCGACGGGATCGACTTCGAACTCCGGCACGACGGGCTGCTGATGGCCTTCACCGATCGGGAGAACCTCGACCACCATCGCCAACTCCTCGATCTGGCCGAACGCTTCGACCGCGACCCGCAGGTGCTGATCGGTGACGACGTCCGCAATCACGAGCCGCTGCTGTCCGACCGGGTCTACGGCGGCATCTTCTTCCCCAAGGAACAGCACGTCGATCCCCACGCGCTTGATGCGGTCGCTGCACCGTCGGCTGGTCGAGGGTGGCGTCCGCATCCTGGAGAACGCCCCGCTGGCCGGCGTCCGGACCGAGCGTGACCGGATCACCGAGATCACCGCCGGCTCCGAACGGCTGACCGCCGACGCGTACGTGCTCGCCGCCGGCGCCTGGACCGGGCCGCTCTCCCGGCTGATGGGAGCTCCGTTGCCGGTCCGTCCCGGCAAGGGCTACAGCATCGACGTCGACCCGTTCGCGCTGCGGAGCTCCACCAACCTGTCCGACGCCAAGGTCGCGGTCACGCCGCTGACCCGCAACCTGCGGCTGGCCGGAACGATGGAGTTCGGTGGTCTGGACGAGGAGCTGAACCAGATCCGGATCGCCGCCATCCTGCGCGCGCCGGCCGTCTACTTCCGCGGCTGGACCCCGCCGGCACCGGACACGATCACGCCCCGAGCGGGCATCCGCCCGATGACCCCCGACGGCCTGCCGATCATCGGCCGGCTCGGGGACCTGGGCAACGCGTACGTGTCCACCGGGCACGGCATGCAGGGCATCACTCTGGGCCCGGGCTCGGCGCTGGGCCTGACCGCACTGGTGTTGCGGGGCGAGGCGCCCGACGTGCTGCTCCCCTTCGCTCCGGCCCGGTTCACCCGGGCGGCCGTCCGCAAGTCTCCCGCAGCCGGCCGCAGCCCGCTGACCGCCCGCCGATAGATAGACCGCCAATATATATAGACAGGAAGAGAGCCGTGCCTCGTAAGTCAGTGACCCTGCAAGGGCATCCTGGTCGCCGCCAGCACGCCGTTCACCGCCGACGCGTCCGCCGTCGACGAGCCGATCCTCGTCGCCCAGGTCGACCGGCTGATCGCCGCCGGCGTGCACGGCCTGGTGCCGTGTGGCACCACCGGTGAATTCACCACGCTCAGCCCCGAGGAGTACCGCCGGGTGATCGAGTTGTACGTCGCCGCCGCCGACGGGCGGGTCCCGGTGGTGGCCGGCATCGGCGCGCTGTCCACCGCCGGCGCGATCGAGCTGGCCCAACACGCCGAGCGGGTCGGCGCCGACGCGATCATGCTGGTTCCGCCGTTCTACGACCCGCTGAGTTTCGAGGCCCTGAAGGCGTTCCTCTCCGACGTCGCGGGCGCGATCTCGCTGCCGATCGTCTACTACAACGTGCCGGGCGCCACCGGGATCCGGCTGACTGCCGACCAGATCGCCGAGCTGGGCGAGATCGACGGCGTCGACTACCTCAAGGACACCTCCGGAGACGCGGTGACCCTGACCGACCTGATCGTCAATCGGGCCGACAAGATCAAGGCGTTCAACGGCTGGGACACCCTGACCTTCTTCGGCATCGCCAGCGGGGCCGAGGCGTCGGTGTGGGGCGCGGCCGGCGTCGTGCCCGAACTGGCCGTCGAGCTCTGGGAAACCCTGGCCGAGAAGGGGGATCTGGTCGGCGCGCGCGAGCTATGGCGGGATCTATGGGCGATCAGCGACTTCCTGGAGTCGGTCAACTACGTCGCCGGCATCAAGGCCGGGCTGGACCTGCTCGGCCATCCGGTCGGACCGCCGCGGCGGCCGATCCAGCCGCTGCCGGTCGCCGACCGGGAGAGGTTCGCGCGAATCCTGAAGCAGGCAGGCCTCGCCGTCGTGTCGGAATGAGCGCTCGGCATCGAGCTGGAGGCGATCGAGGTCCACGCCGAGGGCGAACCCGGCCGGGTGATCACCTCGGCAGCCGGGCTGGTCCGGGGCGACACGATGGCCGAGCGGTTCGCGTACTGCCGGTCGCACCTGGACGGGCTGCGCCAGTTGATCCTGCACGAGCCGCGCGGCTACCCCGGACTCTGCGCCGTGTTCATCCTGCCCGCCGTCAACGCCGGCTCCGACTTCGGCGATGATCGTGCTCGAGCAGGCCGGCTTCACCCCGATGTCGGGCAGCAACACCATGTGCGCGGTCACGGCGATGCTCGAGTCGGGTCGGCTGCCGATGGTCGAGCCGGTGACGACGGTACGGATCGACACGGCGGTCGGGGTCGTCGAGGCGGCGGCCGCGGTTCGCGACGGCAAGGTGCTGAGCGTCACCGTGAGCAACGTGCCCGCCTTCGTCGTCGGGCTCGACGTGCCCCTGGTCGTGCCGGAACTCGGCACCGTGCCGGTGGACGTGGTCTTCGGGGGCCAGTTCTTCGTCCAGGCCCGGGCCGCCGACCTCGGCCTCACCCTCGACCCCGACCGGGGCCGCGAACTCGTCCGGGCCGGCGCGCTGCTGAAGCTGGCCGCCCTCGACCCAGCTCGACCTCCGCCATCCGGTCAACCCGGCCGTCAACGCGGTCAACCTGATCATGCTGCACAGCGGCGACCGGGTGCCGGGCCAGCAGGACCGCAACACGGTGGTGATGTCGAACGGCGTACTGCGGGCCGACGACCCGACCACCTGGACCGGCGCCCTGGACCGCTCCCCCTGCGGCACCGGCACCTGTGCCCGGATGGCCGCGCTGTACGCCCGCGGTCAGCTGGCGATCGGCGAGAAGTTCAGCCACCGCAGCATCATCGGCACCGAGTTCGTCGGCGAGTTGACCGGCATCACGACGATCGGCCCGTACGCCGCCGTGCTGCCCACCATCACCGGCAGCGCGTGGGTGACCGGCCACTCCCGCTGGGTGCTCGACGAGACCGACCCCTTCCCCGCCGGCTACACCATCGGCGACATCTGGGGCCCCCAGGCCCATCGGCCCGCCCCCACCGCTCCGTTCCATCCAGCCCCACGGCAAGGAGAAACATCGTGAGCCAGTTCATCGACGGGAAACGCTGCGAGGCGCTGTCCGGCCAGACCGACGTCGTCCGCGACCCGAGCACCGGCGAGATCGTCGAGGAGATCACCCTGGCCGGACCCGAGGACGTCGATCGGGCGGTGCAGGCGGCCCGGGCCGCATTCCCCGCCTGGTCCACCGCCACCCCGGTCGACCGGTCGACCGCGTTGACCAATTTTGCCCGGCTGCTGGGCGAGCGGGCCGAGGAGATCGCCTCATTGGAGAGCCGGATCGCCGGCAAGCCGATCCGGCTGGCCCGGGAGTTCGACGTTCCCGGCACCATCGACAACGTCGCCTTCTTCGCCGGTGCCGCCCGCAACCTTGAGGGCAAGGCGACCGCGGAGTACTCCGGCGACCACACGTCCTCGATCCGGCGCGAACCGGTCGGCGTGGTCGGCTCGATCTCGCCGTGGAACTATCCGCTGCAGATGGCGGCCTGGAAGATCCTGCCGGCCATCGCCGCGGGCAACACCATCGTGCTCAAGCCGTCGGAGCTGACCCCGCTCAGCTCCCTGCTGTTCGCTGAGATCGCCACCGAGGCCGGCATCCCGCCCGGCGTGGTCAACGTGCTCACCGGGACCGGAGCCGACTGCGGCTCGGTGCTGCTGCGGCACCGGGAGGTGGACATGGTGTCCTTCACCGGCTCGACCCGCGTCGGGCGGACCGTGCTGGAGGCGGCCGCGACCACCGCCAAGCGGGTCCACCTCGAACTCGGCGGCAAGGCGCCGTTCGTGGTCTTCGACGACGCCGACCTCGAGGCCGCCATCCACGGCGCGGTGGCCGGCGAGCCTGATCAACGCCGGTCAGGACTGCACCGCCGCCACCCGGGCGATCGTGCACCGCTCCCGCTACGCCGAATTCGTCGACGGGGTCGCCGACCTGATGGCCTCGGTGCGGCTCGGACCGACCGGCGATCCGGCCACCGACCTGGGTCCGCTGATCTCGATGGCCCACCGGGACAAGGTGGCCGGCATGGTCGACCGCGCCCGCGTCGTACGCGCGGATCGTCACCGGCGGCGAGATCCCCGGCGGTGACCTGGCCGCGCGGCTCCTACTACCACCCGACCTTGATCGCCGACGCCGGCAAGACCAGCGAGGTGATCCGGGACGAGGTCTTCGGTCCGGTGCTCGTGCGCGATGCCGTTCGACTCCGACGACGAGGCGATCACGCTGGCCAACGACACCCCGTACGGGCTGGCCGCCTCGGCCTGGACCCGCGACGTCTACCGCGCGCTGCGGGCGACCCGGGAGATCCGCGCCGGGCTGCGTCTGGATCAACGACCACATCCCGATCATCAGCGAGATGCCGCACGGCGGGATGAAGGAGTCCGGCTTCGGCAAGGACATGTCGAGCTACAGCTTCGAGGACTACACGGTGGTCAAGCACGTGATGTACGACATCACCGGCATCGCCCGCAAGGGGTGGCACCGGACGATCTTCGCCGACCCCGGCGCGTGATCCGAGCGTCGTCGCCGTGCAGACGCCTGGCCACCGCTGACCGTTGTGTCGCGCCGCGGGCATCGAGTTCGACAATTTGGCAGGATGACCTTTCGTGCCGCCCACGCTGCGCCTGTTGCTCGAGCAACCCACCTTCCACCTGCGCCTCCTGACGGCAGCCGGACAGCGGCGTGCTGTCCGATCCGCTCCGCTGGGCGTACAGCTCCGACCTCGAGGATCCGACCCCGTGGCTGACCCGAGGGCGGGCTTCTGCTGACCGACGGAACGCAGTTCGACGTCGCCGGGGAGGCCGCCTGGGCCGACAGGTACGTCGGCCGGTTGGCCGATTGCGGTGTCGCGGCTCTGGGATTGGCCACTCAGGTCGTGCACGCGGAGGTGCCTGAGCGTCTGGTCGAGGCGTGTGAGCGGCGGAACCTCGCCTTGTTGGAGGTCGCCGACGGCGCTCCGTTCATGGCCATCATCGCCTTCGTCAACGAGGCCGCCGCAAGCGAGCAGCGGGAGCGGCTGGAGTGGTCGTTGAGCGCCCAACGCGCTGTCGCCAGGGCCGCGCTGCGGCCGGACGGCTTGAACGCCGTGTTGCAGGAGCTGGAACGACAACTGCAGTGCTGGGTGGCGTTGTTCGACGCTGCGGGGTGCCGAGTACCGTCGGCCACCCGGCTGCCCGTCCCGCCGGACGTCGAGGCGGAAGTCGGGGAAGCGGTGCGCGCCGCCCTGGACCGGGGGACGGGCGGCGGCGTACGGCTCAGCACGGCCGGCTCGGACATCCAGTTGCAGACGCTCGGCCGGCCCGCTGCGCTGCAGGGCGTGCTGGCCGTCGGCACCCGAACCCGGTTGGATGCCGCGGAGCACGACTTGGCGGCCGGTGTCATCGCGCTCGCGGGCATCGCGCTCGACCAGAGCCGGACGATCGAGAACGCCCGACACCATCTCCGCGCCGTCCTGCTGCAACTCGTCCTGTCCGATTCGTTCGCCGTCGCCCAGGAGACGGCCGAACAGCTGGGTTGGCGACTCCCGCCGTCGCCGGTGCGGGTCTGCAGCCTGGCCACCGCTCGCCCCGGGCGGTCGTTGATCGCGGAGCTCGAACAGTACGCCGAGCGGCACGCCGGCGGGCTGTTCTTCGCCGATCACCGCGAGCGCATCGTGATCATCGTCTGTGAAGCCGACCTGGCCGACGTACGGCGGATCCTGCACCGTAACCGGGTAGCGGCGGGCTGCTCGACCCCGGTCGAGTGGTCCGAGCTAAGCGTCGGCCTCGGCGAGGCGCGCCGGGCCGCCGGCCGCGCCGGATCGGAGCGGCCCTTCGTCCAGTTCGATGAACTGGTCTCGGAAGGGATGCTGGCCCTGCTCGAGGCCTCCGGCGGACCGGCGGTGGCGCACCGGATCCTGCAGCCGCTGCAGGCTCGCCCGCCGGCCGAGCGCACGATGCTCATCGAGTCAGCCACCGCGTGGCTGGAGAACAACGGGGCGTGGGATCGGGCGGCCAAGCAACTCGGCGTCCACCGGCATACCTTGCGCAACCGGATCACCGTACTCGAGCAGGTGCTCGGCCTCGACCTGGAACGCTTCGGCGATCGCGCCGAGCTGTGGGCCGCCCTTCAGCTGGACGAGTCGCCGGCCGATTCTGCGTCGAGCCGAGATTGATCGCGCCGCCCCGGGGTGGGCGTGAACTTCGCGGCAGCGGGCGGGTGCCAAGGTGGCGTGCACCGCGGCACCTCACTGGACAGATCGGCAGTGGACGCGACGCGGGCATGACGCCGCAGAGTGAACGCAACGTTCCCATAAAATCTTCTGAGTTTTCCTTAACGATTCATTAACACTGTGGTTATATGCGTAGGCCAGGCTGCATGAGTTACACGTCAGCCGGCTTCGGGCGAGGAGGCGGAAATGCTCGTACAGCATGTCACGAGCGAGCTTCCGGCTGATCCCGTGAAACAGTAGCCCGGTCCGCGCACAGTGCGTTCGACCGCGTATGGAGGAGGAGTTTTGCCCGCACGATCAATCAATCGCCTGGTCGCCGTCATGGCGGCAGCAGCGCTGACGCTCACGGCGTGCGCCAACAACAGTGACTCGGGGGGCGGTGGAGTGGCGCAGGCAGCAAGGACCTGGTCATCTCCACCGACCTTCCGCTCCAGGGTTCGAGCGCCACCCAGTCGGACTCGACGAACAAGCTGATCCAGCTCTACCTGGAGCAGGTCGGCGGCAAGGCCGGCAACTACAAGATCACGCTCAAGACCTACGACGACTCGACCGCCGCCAAGGGCGCCTGGGACGACGCGACCTGCGCCAAGAACGCGACCGACCACGTGGCCAACGACGAACGAGGTCGCCGTCATGGGCACCTTCAACTCGGGCTGCGCGAAGATCGAGGTGCCGGTCCTCAACCAGGACACCAACGGCCCGATGCTGATGGTGTCGCACGCCAACACCAACCCCGGTCTGACCAAGACCTGGGACACCGGCGAGCCGGACAAGTACTTCCCGACCGGCAAGCGCAACTACGCCCGCGTGGTGACCACCGACGACTTCCAGGGCCCGGCCGCCGCGCAGTTCGCCGCCAAGGACCTCGAAGGTCAAGAAGTGCTTCGTCCTCAACGACAACGAGACCTACGGCCAGGGCGTGGCCAAGACGTTCGCGACCGACGGCCAAGGCAGGGCATCGAGGTCGTCGGCGAACAGGCCTGGGAAGCCAAGCAGCCCAACTACACCGCGCTCTTCCAGGCGGTCAAGGCCTCCGGCGCGGACTGGTCTTCTTCGGCGGCATCTACGACAACAACGGTGGCCAGCTGATCAAGGACAAGGTCGCCGTGCTCGGTGACAACACGGCGCGTCAAGCTGATCGCGCCCGGACGGCTTCACCGGCTACCCGGACTTGCTGAAGCTGCCCGAGTCCGACGGGCAGTACCTGACCTTCGCCGGTCTGTCGACCGACCCGCTGGAAGGCCGGCGGCGCTGCGCGCCAAGTTCCTCGACGACTACAAGGCCAAGTACGGCAAGGACCCGCGACGGCAGCTACGCCGCTCTACGGCGTGCAGGCGCTGCAGGTCATCCTGGCCGCGATCGCGAAGTCCGACGGCACCCGCAAGGGCGTGCCGCGACGCGGTCTTCGAGCGGCGCCGGCATCACGATCCCGGCCGACGAGTCGGTCATCGGCAAGGAGATCAAGATCGACCCGGCGACCGGTGACGTCAACGCGAAGGACATCACGATCGAGATCGTCAAGGACGGCGACGGAGACCTTCTTCAAGGCCTGGCCGGTCGACTGACCTGATCAGACACGCACGGGCCCGGTGTCGGCGGGCCCGGCGGCTCAGGCTCCCAGCTCGACCAGCCGGTGCCGCGCCAGTCCGTTTCAGCTGACCGAGGAGCACCACGACCCATGGCGACAGCCACGCTGCGCGGCGGCCAGGAACTGAGCGCAAGCCCAGGTCGCGGATCGGTCCCTTGGTGACCAGGTCCTCGGCTCGGGGTCCTGATCGTGCTCGGCGTCGCGATCTGGCTGGTCGGCCAACTTCGTCGCCGAACCCGACCCTGTTCCTGAGCTCGGCGTGGTCGGGCCTGCAGAACGGCGACGCTGTACGCGCTGGTCGCGCTGGGCTACACCCTGGTCTACGGCATCATCGAGCTGATCAACTTCGCCCACGGTGACCTGTTCATGCTGTCGACCATCGTCGCCGCGGCCTTCATGGTCACCGGTGTTCGGGAGTCGGCGCCCTGAGCGCGGCCAGCATTCTGCCGCTGATCGTGGCCCTGATCGTCTGCATGGCGTTCGGCGCCCTGGTCAACGTGTCGACCGAGTTCGTCGCCTACCGGCGGTTGCGTCGGCGCCGAAGCTGGCCCCGCTGATCACCGCGGTCGGTATGAGCTTCGTCTTCCGTGCATCGCCCGCTGGACTACATGAACGGCTCGGCCCAGAAGAACTGGGCGCGTGCTCCTGGGGTGGCCCGATCCTCGGAGGGTGTGTTCGATCTACAAGCTCTTGATGGTGATCGCGGTGACCGTGCCGCTGCTGCTGCTGATGACCTAGATCGTCACCCGCACCCGGACGGGCAAGGCGATGCGGGCGGTGGCCCAGGATCAGGACGCGGCCCGGCTGATGGGCATCAACGTCAACCGGACCATCTCGTTCACGTTCGCCCTCGGCGGCGCGCTGGCCGGCGCGGCCGGCCTGCTGTACTTCCGGTGCCGGCACCACCCAGTACGACCCCGGCTTCCAGTTCGGCCTGATCGCGTTCACCGCGGCCGTGCTCGGCGGCATCGGCAACCTGACCGGCGCCGTGCTCGGCGGCTGTCCTGATCGGCCTGATCAAGGGCATCAACGAAGGTGGCGCCTCGGCCTGGGACGACGTGGTCCCAGACGGTGGTCTTCATCATCCTGATCCTGCTGATGGTGTTCAAACCTGAAGGCCTGCTCGGACAGTCCGACCACGGAGAAGGTGTGACGATGTCGACGACGGCAACCGTCAGGCTCCCCGTCGCGGCTGCGCGCGACTCTGCTCACCGGCACGCGCTGGCCGCTCGGCTACTGTCGCCGCGTGATCGTCTTCTTCTTCTGCTCTACGCAGTACATCCTGCCCAGTCTGGTCAACGCGGTGACGGCGCCGACTTCATCCGCGCTGGCTGCCGCGTCGCCACCATCAACGAGTGCCTGATGTGGGCGATCATGGCGCTCGGGCTCAACGTCGTGGTCGGCTACGCCGGACTGCTCGACCTCGGCTATCGTGGCGTTCTGGGCGATCGGTGGCTACACCGCGGGCTGGCTGATGGCCGTACCCGTTCAACTGGACCCTCAACTTCCACCTGCTGTCGCCGGTCCCGCGCCAGAGCGCCCGGCATCCACATCAACTTCTGGTTGGTGCTGCGTCATCGCCGGCATGCTGTGCGCGCTGCTCGGCATCATCATCGGCGCCCCGACGCTGCGGCTGCGCAGCGACTACCTGGCCCTGGTCACGCTCGGCTTCGGCGAGATCATCCCGAGGTCTTCCACAACGGCGACAACATCGCCGGGCAGAACGTCACCAACGGCACCCAGGGCATCACGCCGGTCGACCCGATGCGGTTCCTCGGCGTTCGACCGGACCGGCGAGCTGCCTGGAGCGACTCGGCCGTTCGAAACGTCTGCGAAGTTCCTCATCTTCTGCGTCCTCGCCGCGCTGGTCATGTTCGCCTCGCTGCGGATCCGCGAGGGCCGGCTCGGCCGGGCCTGGCTGGCCATCCGCGAGGACGAGCTGGCGGCGAGCATGATGGGCGTGCCGCTGATGCGGACCAAGCTGCTCGCGTACGCCATCGGCGCGGTCGCCGGCGGCATCGCCGGCGTCGCGTTCGCCGTCCACGTCAGCGGCGGTGCTGCCGGACCGGTTCCGGTTCGACATCTCGATCACGCTGCTGGCGATGGTCGTGCTCGGCGGCATGGGCAACGTCTGGGGCGTCACGGTCGGCGCGCTTCATGCTGGCCTGGATGAACAGCAACGGTCTGAAGCAGATCGGCGTCCAGATCGACGCGCTGGTTCGGCACCGACCTGCTGGCCAGCTTGCCGCGCTTCAACTTCCTCATCTTCGGCCTGCTCCTGGTGCTGATGATGCTGTTCCGCCGGGAGGGCCTGATCCCCGAGCCCCGGACCCGGCTGGTGCTGCGCGAGCCGGGCCGGACCGAGGCCGAGGCGCTCGGCGCCGACATGGAGGAGCCGAGCCGAGCTCGAGCCCCGAGCTGGAGTCCGGCCGGCGGCCGATCCGGTCGCCCACCGACGCGAGGCCGATGAGCGAGCCGCTCGACGACCCACGGCTACGCGACGGCCGATGACCACGCCGACGCACGCCCTGCGCGGTCCCCGGCACCACGGCGCCGGCCGCGCTGAACGCCGACGGACATCACGGTCCGGTTCGGCGGTCTGGTCGCGGTCAACCGGGTCGCTTCGCCATCCCGCCGGTCGGCATCGTCAGCCTGATCGGGCCCAACGGCGCCGGCAAGACGACGTTCTTCAACGCGCTCACCGGGCTGTACAGGCTGGCCGAGGGCAGGTCGTCCTCGGCGAGCAGGACATCACCGGCATGCCGCCGCACAAGATCGCGGCTCTGGGCATGGCCCGGACGTTCCAGAACATCCGGCTCTTCGGCCTGATGACGGCCGAGGAGAACGTGAAGGTGGCCATGCACGCGCACCTGAAGTCGGGCGTGTTCGGCACCATCCTGCGGCACGCCGTGGCAGCGCCGCGAGGAGCGGGAGGCGCACGAGACGGCGCTGCGAGCTGCTCGAGTTCGTCGGCATCGGCAAGACCGCCGGACGAGTACGCGCGCAACCTGTCCTACGGCGACCAGCGGCGGCTGGAGGTGGCCCGGGCGCTCGCGCTGCGGCCCAAGGTGCTGCTGCTGGACGAGCCGACGGCCGGCATGAACCCGCGGGAGTCGGCGCATCTTCACCGACTTCGTGCACCGGGTGCGGGACGAGAAGAAGGTGTCGGTCCTGCTCATCGAGCACGACATGAGCGTGGTCATGCGGGTGTCGCGAACGGATCACCGTGCTGGACCGCGGCGAGAAGATCGCCGAGGGCGCGCCGGACGACATCCGCACCAACGAGCGGGTCGATCGAGGCCTACCTCGGCAAGTCCGGGACGGAGAGGGAGCGCACGATGACGCGTCGACGCGACGCCGGCGGCGACAGGCCGGCCGGCGCACGGGCGAGCCGATGCTGGAGCGTCGACGACATCCACGTCTACTACGGCAACATCGCCGCCGTGAAGGGCCTGTCGCTTCACGGTCGACGCAGGGCGAGATCGTCACCCTGCTCGGCTCCAACGGCGCCGGCAAGTCGACCACGCTGCGCACCATCTCCGGGCCTGCTGCGGCCGCGCAAGGGCACGGTCGACGTTCAAGGGCAGCGGATCGACCGGCATCGCCGGCCACGAGGTCGTGAGGCTGCGGCATCGCCCAGTCGCCCGAGGGCCGGCGGATCTTCCCGCGGATGACCGTCGACCGAGAACCTCGACCTGGGCGCGTTCCTGCGCAAGGACAAGGCGGGCATCGCCGAGGACCGGGAGAACGTGCTGGAGCTGTTCCCCCGGCTGCGGGAGCGGATCGCCCAGAAGGCGGGCACGATGTCCGGCGGCGAGCAGCAGATGCTGGCGGTGGCCCGGGCGCTGATGGCCCGGCCGAAGCTGCTGCTGCTCGACGAGCCGTCGATGGGCCTGGCGCCGGTGCTGGTGGACCTGATCTTCGACACCATCGGCACGATCCGCGAGCAGGGCACCACGATCCTGCTGGTCGAGCAGAACGCGCTGGCCGCGCTGCGGGTGGCCGACCGGGCCTACGTGCTGGAGTCCGGCGCGCTCAAGCTGCAAGGACCAGCAGCCGAACTCGCTCGAGGACCCCGTAAGTCACCGCCGCCTACCTCGGCGGACACTGATTTAATTGATCTGCGGACTCGCGCAGCAGACTTAACCGTTCAAACCGAACCGCCCGAAAACGACGAAAAGCGTGTCGTTTCCGGGCGGTTCCGTTTGAACAGGCGTGTGCTACCCGACGCTCGCCCGCATTTGCCTGCAGCTCGCTGAGCAGTGCCCTTAACCGTGGAACTATCTCCCTCCAAGGAGCGACTTCGTCAAGCGTGCCGTCCCGGTCGGTCGGAAGTGCCCGGGCGCCTGCCGAACCGGGGCTCGACCGGCTTGGTCTGCGGGCTCGAGCGGCTTCAAACCCGGGACGCGAAGAATCGCCGGGAAATCCTGTCCCTTCGATGGATGGTGGTTCGGTGAGTCAGCGGATGAGGCTTCCGCCGCTGATGACCAGGGTCTCGCCGGTGACGTAGGTGCCCTGGGCCGATTGGAAGACCCAGTGGGCTATCTCGTCCGGATCGGCGACCCGGCCCAGGGGGATGGATGCGACGACGCCGTCCATCCGGCCCGTGTCGGCATTGCCGGGGGTGTCCACCCAGCCAGGCGCGACGCCGTTGACCGTGATCCGGGTGGGGGCGCGAGCTCGAGGGCCAGAGAGCGGGTCACCGACATGACCGCGGCCTTCGAGGCGCTGTAGATGAGCTGCCTGGTGAGACGGCGAGTGCGTCGACGGAGGCGAAGTTGACGATCCCGCGCCGTCCCGAGGCCTTGAGCCGGCGCCGCGGCACACGATTGAGCGTGCCGAGGACGTTGACGTCGAAGATGCGGCGGTAGATCTCCGCAGTGAGTCGCCCAGCGTGGTCGGCGGGTAGATGCCGGCGGCGTTGATCACCGCCTTGAGCGTGCGGTCGGCGAGGGTCGCGCCCAAGCGGGCGTCTAACGCAGCTCGATCGGTGACGTCGGCGGTCACCGGCCCGTAGCCGCTGGATCGAACTCGCGCGCCGCCCGCTCAAGAGCCTGGGCGTCGCGGTCGACGGCCACGACCGCCAGCCCTCGGCCGCGAAGCGCCGAGCGGTCGCAAGCCCCATGCCGCTCGCGGCGCCGGTGATGACGACGGTGTTGTTCATGGTCGATTGGTCACGGTTGACGAACCTCCGAGTCGGGAAAACAGTCGGTGCAGGCTCGGGCACGACCGGCATCGGCGACGACCTGGAGCGCGCGGATATGCTGCTCGGCCAGGGCCATGAACGCCCGGGTAGCCGGCAGAGTGACCCGCTTTGCCGGGTGATCAGTGCGAAGTGCTCGTAGAAGGCCGGCTCCAGCGGCGACCAGTGCAGCTGCCGCGGATAGCCCTGCCATTGAGTGACCAGGTACCGAGCCGGAGAGAGTCGCCGACCCCGTGCGCGGCCATCTCGAGCCGCGGCGGTCTGGAACTCGACTTCGAAGGTCGGACGCAGCGTGACGCCGGCCCGCTGGGCCCGTTCGGTCAGGGCTCGGCGGAGCGGGTCGTCCTTGGCCCATCGCGCCTCGGACAGGATTAGCGGAGCTTCCGCCAGCTCTTCGATCGTCATGGGTCGGTTGGTGTGGCTGGGATCGGCGCTGACGTAAACGACCGTGTCCGTGAGTACGGGTGCGCTGACCCACAGGCCGCGGTCGTCTATCGGCAGCTGGACGAGCCCGGCCTCGAGGTCGCCGGCCCGGATGGCATCGGCCACCTCGGCGGAGTTCAACCCCAACACCCGGATGAGCACGCCGGGGTAGAGCCCGTGGAACTCAGAGGCCAGCGCCGGAAGCAGGTAGAGGTGGGCGCTGCTGAAGGTGCCAAACGCCACGGTGCCGCCCGCGAGTTGGCGCACATCGCGTACGGCGGCGGACAGCTCCCGGACGTCGGTGAGGACCTTCTCCGCCCAGGGCACCAGCATCCGCCCGGCGTCGGTGAGCTGGAGGGTGCGGTTCGTGCGAGTGAACAGCACCACGCCCAGGGTGTTCTCCAGCCGTTTGATCTGGTCGGACAGGCTGGGCTGGGCGATGTAGAGACTCTGCGCTGCGGCGGCGAACGACTTCTGCTCGACCGACGCAAGGGAGGTGGACGAGCTGCTGCACGGTCGGCTGGCCGCTGGACACTACGACACCGCGGTCAGCGCCGGCGCGGCCGGAGCGTCGGTCGGGAGCTTGGCGACCTGGTCAACCGGGCGACCTCCAGATGGGTGCGGTCCATCTGCTGGTGCCACTGATGGCGCAGGATGTCGATCCGGCTGTCGTGCGGCTGTCGGGCGGCCAGGTAGGCCGAGCGCAAACGCCGGGTCTCGATCATGGTGGAACTCAGCCACCAGTTCGGCCTGCGCGGAGTAGACCGGAAGCTGCGGTCCACGGGGGGCGGCGAGGCCGATGAGGTAGAGCCGCTCCAGTCCGACCGGCACCGTCAGGCCCCCGCCGACGCGTACCGGGTGGTGGTGTTCGTAGGTCAGTAGCGTCGGATCCAGGAACGGCAATGAGCTTTTGAACCCGGTGGCCCCAACGACGGTGTCGAACTCGGTGCTGGTGCCGTCGGCGAAATGCACGGTGCGACCGTCGATCCGACTGATGCCGGGGCGGGCGGCGATCCGGCCATGGTGGATCCGGTCGAGCAGGTTGTTGACGACCGGCTTCTGCTCGTTCAGGTTGCGGGTCACCGGAACAGGCAAGCCGCGGTAGGCCTCGATCGGGCCGATAACGATGCGAATCAGTGACCGGGTGATCCGCTCCTGCAGCATGGGCGGCAGCTTGGCCATCCACGTCAGTTCCGCGCGCGTGCGGCCGAAGATCGCCTTCGGCTGAAAGATCTGGCCGTGCCGGATCGAGATATGGGCATCCAGCCGGGCGTTGGCTGCGTCGACGACCAGATCGCAACCCGAATTGCCGACGCCCACGACCAGGACCCGGTCACCCTCGACGTCACCGATGTTGGTGTAGTCGTGGGAATGCATCGACTTGCCCGTAAAGTCGGCAGCGATCGCCGGCACGTAAGGGTCGGTCAGGTGCCCGTTGGCGATCAGCACCGCGGCGTACGCCCGAACCTGACCGTCGGCCGTCCGCACCGTCCACCCGCCGCGCCCCCGCTCGCCCCGCGGTGTCACCTCGGCCACCTCGGTGCCGAACGCGATGTGCTCGTACAACCCGAACTGACGGGCGAAACTCTCCAGGTAGTCGCGCATCTGGTTGCGGCTCCGGATAGACCGGATAGTCCGCCGGCATGGGAAACCCGCCGAACCCGGACACGTCGCGCGAGGTGATCAGATGCAGCGACTCGTAGTCGGCGTGCCAGTGACCGCCGACCTTGTCCGAACGCTCGAAGCAGTCCACATCCAAGCCGCGATCGCGCAACACCTTCATCGCCGCCAGACCCGCCGCGCCCGCACCGATGATGCAGTATCGCGCCCCAGTCATGAATTCATCGTCCCGGACGATCACACCCCGGGTAAAGCCTTGATCGGCGGGTTCAGCTCAAGCTTCAGGCTTTAGCAAGACTCTAGTGGGCCAGGAAGCCGCCGTCGACGTCGAGCGCGGTGCCGGTGACGAAACTCGCATCACCGGAGGCGAGGAAGGCGACCGCCGCGGCGATATTCGCGGCATCGTTCGCGCGCCGGA